>NZ_FNDI01000002.1:0-559136 GCF_900100565.1 Paraburkholderia steynii
CTTCTGTGACCCTCATAGCCCCTGGCAACGTGGCACGTGCGAGAACACCAATGGTCTGCTACGCCAGTATCTGCCCAAGGGCACCAATCTCTCGGTCTACAGTCAGGATGACCTTGACGCCATTGCCGATAGCCTCAACGCTCGCCCTCGTGCCACACACGCATTTCATTCGCCGTTCGAAGTCTTCTCCACCATGCTTGCACTTGCTTCCAGCCCCGATACTTCTGTCCACTAAGCCTTGTGTTGCACTTCACGTTTGAAACCGCCCCTACTTTTCTTTGCGGCGGCAAAGAAAAGTAGGTGCCGCCCCGCACAGGGGCGACGCTTGAAGCACGACAACAAAACGCGGATGCCAGCGAAACCACAAGCAAACCACCCAGCGTGCGCCACGCAAAAGCGAATACACACCGCGACTGCCACCAACACAGATTACCCGTTGCGCCGCACTGTTTGAATAGTCGCTGACTGCAAACGTCCGTTGCGTGGAGCGCAATCGTCTTCGTGGGCATAATCGCCCGCATGGACAAACTGCTCGCGTTGAACACACTGCTCGAAGTCGCCGATGCAGGCGGTTTCGCCAAGGCCGCCCAGCGCCTCGGCGTAGCGACGTCGTCGGTGACGCGGCTGATGGACGCGCTCGAAGCATCGCTCGGCACCGCCTTGCTCACGCGCACGCCGCGCAAGGTCAGCCTGACAGACGCGGGTACCGCCTACGTCGAGCAAATCTCGAAAGTACTCGACGATCTCGCCGAGGCCGACGAGAGCATCCTCGACAGCGGCGCCGCGCCCGTCGGCGCACTACGTATCACCGTGCCGTCCGCCTACAACCGCGTGCAGCTCGCGCCGCATCTCGCCGCGTTTCTCGCCGAATATCCGCGCGTCGCGCTCGATGTCGTGGTCGCCGATCACTATGCGGACCTCGCGCTCGATCGCATCGATGTCGCCGTGCGTATCGGCATGCTGACGCGCGATCCGAATCTCGTCGTGAAGAAGCTCGCGGACAATCCGCGCTATATCGTTGCGAGCCACGACTATCTGCAACGCGCAAGCACGCCGCCGACGCCCGCCGCACTCGCCGGACACGAATGTCTGCGCATCGCGTATGGCGGCAGTTATCGCGCGCGCCAGGTGTGGACGTTTAACCGGGGCGCCGAGCATGAGCGTATCGATGTGCGCGGACGGCTCATTTCGAACAGCCTGGAGATGCTGCTCGAAGCAGTGCTCGCCGGACAAGGGCTGGCATTGTTGCCGGACTGGCTCGTCAATCTCGAGATCAACGCAGGGCGTCTGATGCGCCTCTTCGCGGATTACGACGTGACGCCGCAGAGCGGAGAGGCCGTCGTCTATGCCGCGTATCTGCCCAATCGCCGTCATTCGAGCAAGGTGAAAGCGCTGCTGCGTTTTCTCGAAGCGCGCGTCGGCGGTGCGACGGAAAACGCGGTTTGAGCGCTTCGTTGACTAGCGGTTTTTTGTTTACTGCGCGCGTGCGCAATCCCGCATTCAACGCTTCGTGCATCAGCGTGAGCATTCCGCTCTTCAGGCGCAACGACACGCCTTTGGAAACGTATGTCGAGCCGTTGCGCGCCGCGTGTGCGTCTGTTGCCGAAAGACTCGGGCCCGCGCCATGTTCGGCGGGTTGAGGCCGCAGAACGCCGCACCACACGTTTCTATCAAAACCCGCCCACGCCGCGCGTTTTCAACGCGTACGGTCCGCGCGTCAACTGTTCCTTGAGAAAGTCCACACACACGCGAATCTTCGCGGACGATGACGCGCGCGCCGACGTCACGGCCCAGACATCGGCGGGCTGCTGGTGTTGCGGCAGCACGCGCACGAGCGCGCCCGATTCGAGGCTCGATGCGACGTCCCAGATCGACGCCATGATCACGCCATAGCCTTCGAGCGCCCAGCGTTGCACGATGTCGCTGTGATTCGATGCAATCGGACCTGTGACCTTGACCGACTTCTCGCCGTCCGGCCCCGTCAGGCGCCACACGCCGAAGCGCTGGTCGCGATCGCGAAACAGCAGGCAATCGTGCTGCGCGAGATCGGCGAGCGTGCGGGGCGTCCCCGCACGCTTCAGATAGACAGGCGACGCGCACAGGATGCGCGCGCTGTCGACGATCTTGTGCGCGATCAGATGCGGCTCCTGGATGTTGCCCACCCGCACGTCGATATCGAAGTTTTCGCCGACGAGATCGACGCGCCGGTCAAGCAGTTCGAGCCAGATTTCGAGTGCGGCATAGCGCTTTCTCAACAGCATGAGAATCGGCGATACGTGGTCGCGGCCGAGGCGCAGACTCGTGCTGATGCGGATCACGCCGCGCGGGTCGCTCTTCAGCCCGGCGAAAGCGTCGGACATGCCTTGTACGTCGTCGAGGATTTTTTGCGCCCACTGGAACGCCGCTTCGCCGTCGCTCGTCACGCTGACGCGGCGGGTCGTGCGCAAGAACAGCTTCACGCCTAGACTCTTTTCGAGCAAGGCGATGCGCTTGCTCACGTGCGAAGGCGAGATGCCCATTTCGGTCGACGCGGTGATGAAGCTGGCCCGGCGGGCAACGGTGCAGAACAACTGAAGGTCGCGCAGGAAGCCGTCATTATTGGCTAATAGCGCATGATGATTTTCCATTCGGCTGCATTGTGTTGGTGATTGGCACGAGTAATCTAGTCTCAATTCACAAAGACGTCCAATCCTTGGGCGATAAACACGACGAAATCATGAGACAAATGCAGCTTGCCGTCGCCGGCGCCGGGCTTATCGGCCGACGTCACATCGAATTGATCCAGCAGAGTCCGCGTTGCCGCCTTGCCGCGATCGTCGATCCGGGTCCTGCCGCGCAGGAAGTGGCGAAACAGGCCGACGTGCCGCTCTTTCGCACGCTCGGCGAACTGTTCGCCGCGAGCCGTCCCGATGGCGTGGTGCTCGCCACGCCGAACCAGTTGCATGTCGAGCAGGCGCTCGAATGCATCGGCGCGCGTATTCCCGCACTGATCGAGAAGCCCGTCGCGCATACACTCGATGAAGGCGAACGCCTGCGCGCCTCGGCTGATGAGGCCGGCGTGCCGCTTCTGGTCGGCCATCATCGCGCGCACAGCCCGATTCTCGCGAAGGCGCGTGAGATCATCGGGGAAGGGCGGATCGGGAGGGTTGTCGGCGTGATGGGCAGCGCCGTGTTCTACAAACCCGACGAATACTTCGACGCCGCGCCGTGGCGGCGCGAGGCGGGCGGCGGCCCGATTCTCATCAACATGATTCACGAGATCGGCAATCTGCGTTCGTTGTGCGGCGAGATCGTCGCGGTGCAGGCGTTCGCGTCGAATACGGCGCGCGGGTTTGCCGTCGAAGATACGGTGGCGATCAATCTGCGCTTCGAGAACGGCGCGCTCGGCACGTTTCTGTTGTCGGACACTGCGGCGTCACCGCGCAGCTGGGAACAGACCTCGCAGGAGAACAAAAGCTATGCGTCGTATGACGACGAAGACTGTTACGTGATTGCGGGCGACATGGGTTCGTTGTCGGTGCCCACGATGCGCCTGAAGACCTACGCTACTAAAGAAGACCGCTCGTGGTGGAAGCCGTTCGACGTATCCACTGCGAGCATCGAGCGCACGGACCCGCTCGAGCGGCAACTGGATCACTTCTGCGACGTGATTGAAGGCAGCGCGCAGCCGCTCGTCACCGTACGCGATGGCCTGCAAAACCTGCGCATTACGGAAGCCATCGCGGAATCGGCCCGCACGGGCGCGATCATCGATACTCGAGTCAGCGCGACGGTCTGACGCTCTGATCTCGAACCAACGGAGGAAACATGAAAAAAGTACTGATGCTGCATGGGATCAATCACAACATGTTCGGCAAGCGCGATCCGGTGCAATACGGCACGGTGACGCTCGCGGAAATCGACGGTGCCTTGCAGGCACTGGGGCGCGAGTTGAATGTCGAGGTCGAAAGCTATCAGACCAATCATGAAGGCGACATGTGCGAACGCATTCACCAGGCATTCACTGACGGCGCGGACGCCGTGCTGATCAACGCCGGCGCATGGACGCACTACAGCTACGGGATTCGCGATGCGCTCGCGATTCTGACCGTCCCTGTCGTCGAGATTCATATGTCGAACATCCATGCGCGCGAGGCGTTTCGTCATCAATCGGTTTTCGCGGAGATCGTGAAGGGCCAGATTTGCGGGTTCGGCGTGGACAGCTATCTGCTCGGTTTGCGCGCGGCCGTTGCCGCCATTGCGTAGGTTTCCGGCTCGTATGTTCAAGGCTCCGTTGTTTGTCGTCAGGAACACGGCTTGCTCAAGTGGTTGGACGTCGCCGCGCAAGCAGCCCGGGACCATAACTCAAGCAACGGAGGTCGGAACATGCTTTATTACGCCTTGGTTTTCTTCGTCATTGCGCTGATCGCTGCTGTATTCGGCTTCGGCGGGATTGCAGCGGGAGCGGCAGGGATCGCGAAGATTCTGTTCGTCCTGTTCCTCGTCATCTTTATTGTCACGTTGCTCATGGGTGTCGTGAGACGCTGACGTTTTCGGGTACAGGCGGACCGCTTCCGGTTCGCCTGTGCCCGATCTTCGTGACCGACCCTGTCGCGGATGCAACGTCCGCGTGATGTGTCTTCGCTGCCTTGCGAAGATAAAAGTGTTTTGCCATCCAAACATCAATTGGTACTTCTTCCCGCAATGCGCCTTCTATAAGGCCAATCGGTTCGATTGCGCGAATCAGCCCTTAAATACGCCCTTTTCTACCGTTTTGGAAATGGCATAAGCCTGGGCATAATGCGATAGACACACAGCGGTCGAAAGAGGGACGCATAAGCGTGTCTTTTTTACCGACGTCATTGCACGAAAGAACTGGTCCCTTCCTCGTTCGCGGCTGCGGCCACATTCCAATCCAGTCCCGTTACGCGCATCACGCGCGCGTGCTCCGTTTTATTTTGTCCGCGCTTTCGCGCGTTGGCCACGATGTGGCCCGTTTTAGGAATCAACTGATGAAACCGGCAAAGAACACGTTCTGGTCGCGCTACGGCCGCTATGTAATGCTTGGCGTGACCGCGACGGCCTTCGCGGCGCTCGTGACGTTCCTGCATCTGCGTCACGATCAGCGTAACGTGCAAGGCTCGCCGGTACTGACGGGCGTCGCGAGCGAAATGCGCAAGGACACGTCGGCGTGGACACATCAGGAGCGCGATGCGTCGGAGATGCTGCGCGACATTCGCGAGCACAACGTCACGGCAGTCGGCGTGAGTCCGAATGCGATTCTCGTGTCGACGGGTGATGGCGCGAAGTACTACGTCACCGATCACAACGGCGCCTTCTCGAATGCGCTGCTGCTGGGCGAAATGAAAGCGGACGCGCATTCGCCGTATCAAATGGTGTACCTGCCGGACGCCGATATTCACACCGGCTCCGCGCGCTGGATGGATGCTTTCGACAAAGCTCGTGACGCGATCAGTGTGCTGTTGCCGCTGCTGTTGATCGGCGGACTCGTGTGGTTCATGCGCCGCGAAATGACGAGCGGTGCGCGTTTGCTCGAAAGAACGCCGGCGCTTTCATTCGAAGACGTGATCGGCGCAGGCGAAGCGAAGGCCGCGCTGTCCGACATTCAGGCCTATCTGACCAATCCGAAACAGTTCACGGGAATGGGCGTGCGCGCGCCGTGCGGCATCCTGATGACGGGTGGGCCGGGCGTCGGCAAGACGCGTCTCGCACAGGCGCTCGCGGGCGAGTGCGGCGCGAACTTCATTTCGATCACGGGCAGCTATTTCAGCGCAAAGTACTACGGCGTTGGCATTCAGAAGGTCAAGCATCTGTTCGAACTCGCGCGCAAGAATGCACCGACCGTCATCTTCATCGACGAGGCAGACGGTCTCGCGAAGCGTACCGATACGGGCGGCGGCCCCGTCGAGGCCGAGAGCAATCGCGTCATCAACCAGTTGCTCGCGGAGATGGACGGCTTCGAATCGAACGAGGGTGTGATTATCGTCGCGGCGACGAATCACCCGGACAATCTCGATGAAGCGTTGCGCCGTCCTGGCCGTTTCGATCGCACGGTGCAGGTGCGTCTGCCCGATCTCGAAGATCGCGCGGACATCATCCGTTTCTATGCGGAGCGGTTGACGTCGAAGGCCGCGGATATCGATTTCAATCAGCTCGCGCGTCTGACCACGGGCCTGTCGCCCGCAACGCTCGCGATGGTCGTCAATCAGGCCGGGCTCGTAGCGCGCAAGGCGGGCGACAACACAGTGGCCGCGAAGCATTTCGTCGAAGCGATCAAGATTGCACGTATCGGCGATGTGAATGGCGCGGAGCGCGCGCTCACGGAAGAAGAGCGCACCCGTATCGCTGTTCATGAAGCCGGACACGGACTCGTTGCGGCCCTGCTCGGCACGGGCATCCTCGAAGAGGTGACGATTCTGCCGCGCGGCGGCGCGTTGGGTGTCGCGCTGATCACGAAGACGCAGGACAAGCACCTGTACCGCGAAACCGAAATGCGCAACGAGATTCAGGTTTTGCTCGGCGGGCGCAATGCCGAATTGCTGATGTTCTCGGAAGCGTCGAGCGGTGCCGCGTCGGACTTGCAGGAAGCCTCGCGTATCAGTCTCGACATGGTGTCGAAGTTCGGCTTCAACGCGGACGGCAATCTGTTCAGCCTGGCCGCGCTGCCTGCGCAATACGCGGGTTTGCAGATGAAGGGCGCCATCGAGCACGCGAACATCCTGCTCAAGGATCTGAGCGACGCATGCTATGCGCTGCTGCGCGACAACGAGCCCGTGCTGCGCGCGATTGCGGACCAGTTGCTCGAATCGGAGACGGTGCCGGGTGAAACGGTTTATCGGTTGATCGACGCGCACAAGACGAGCCGCGACGGCTTGCATCTGGCGGAGCAGCCGGAAGCGGCGTAAAGCGATTCACAAAGCTATTCACGTCTGTTTCTCCGCACTACACGACGCAGGCGAAAAAAGCAGGAACTCCCGCAAAGCACGATCTGTCCACGAACCTCGCGGCCTTGAAAGGCGCAGTCACCACGCGAGGAGGACAGTCGAATGGATAACGGACGCGTTGCCGCGCTCGACGCAGGTCGGGCGCTCGCGATCGTCGGGGGCGTTGCAGTACACCTGTCGTTTCAGTTTCCTTATCTTCCATATGCCGTCACGCTCGTGGCGCGCATGGGTCAAGACGGCCTGCAGCTATTTTTCGTGATCAGCGCGATCACGATCTTCGTGGCGCTTGAATCGACCAGTCAAAGCATTTCGAAGCTTTTCGCATGCACGATGGCATTCAGGCTGCTGGGGGGAAGTTTCTTTCGCAGTTGCCTTCGCACGATCTGCGTCCGGGGCTCCCTTTCCGTCGAACACGTACAAGGTCATCCCGTGCTCGTCGACCAGCCTGCCATCGCTCACGTGCGGGGCGGCAGCCATGGCGAAGGTTGCTGCGAGTAGTACCGCCAGCATGGGGACCGCTTTCATGGCTAACCTCCTGTTGCCATCGTTTCCGGTGACACAAAAACTCACCGTGGTGCCATCACACGGAGCACTGGACGACCGTCGACGTTCTTCAGCGGGAAAAAGACATGATGTGTCGATGGGTCGACACCAACCACGTGCGCGTTAGCGCCGATGCTCCCCTCGCCAGTCTTCGACACAGTCGACGACTCAACGGCGAACATCGACACGATGCCTGCTTCACCAGCAACATAAAGCGTGCTCCGACCGGGATCGAACGCGAGTACGTCAGGGTCCTCGCCGACGTTAAACGACTGGATGACGTTTCTCGTAAGCAGGTCCAACTCCAGTAGCCTGGCGTTGTCTTCGCAGGCGATAAACGCGAGGTGGAGTTGCGGAACGATGTACAGCCCGTGGTTGCCCTTAGCGCCCGGTAAATCGATCCGCGCAACGATCGCATCATTCGTCGGATCGATTTCGACAAGTTGTCGCTGTGACTGCGCGTTCACGAAGACGTGCCGAGAAACGGCGTCGTAATATGTGTTGCCGACGGTGCCGCCCAGCTGGATCGTGTTGGTGCGACGATTGGATTGGGTGTCGATCACTGTTTCGGTCCCACCCGTCTCGTCCGACACGTAGAGTTTATGAGTGTCCGGCGCGTAGGCCATCCCGTCCGGATAGATGCCACCCGGCATGCGTGCGGTGATCTTCAGCGTACGCTCGTCAATGGCAACGACTTCATTCGAGCCAGTTGCTGACGCATAGACGCGCGACAACTCAGGCACAACGAGTACGCCATGCACTTTGGCAATGTTGCCGATGCGAGCAACCACGCGCGAGTTTTGTGTATCGACGACGACGACTTCGCTGTCGCCCAGATGCGCGATGAACAGCAGATGACGAACGGGATCGAAGCTCTCATAGTCGAGACGGGTCGAGCGCCCGGGTAAGGGCACGTCAGCGACATGCGTGAGCGGCAAGTCAGCGGTCCCCGATGAGTGGGCGGCCTGAGGAACGCGATACACGAAAACGCCTGCGCCAGCGGACAGCACGCAGAGAACGACATACAAAAGCACGGCTCTGCGGCGGGACATCGGTTTGTGCGTCATGAAGACCCTCCGTCTGGCCGAACGCGGCGGAATGAGACGAGCAACGCAAGGTCATAGGCAATCTTGAGCAGACCGCAAGCGACCAACGGAGCGCCGAGCCATCCAAAGCCGAGAAGCATCCCGGATAGCGCGGGTGCGAGCGCTGCCGCGAGGCTTCGTGGCACTGCGGTAAAGCTGGCCGCAGCGGGCCGTTCAGCCGGCGTAACGATCGACATGACGTAAGCGCTGCGAGTCGGTACGTCCATTTGCGAGAGGGCGCTACGCAGAAGGAGAAGCGCCAGGGTCAACGCGAGCGATGGCGAAAACGCTGCGGCAATTAGACATACGCTCGACGGGATGTGTGTGAACACCATCGTATTGAGCAAGCCAATCCGGCGCGATAGCGGTGCTGCGGCTAGCTGGGAACCCGCGCTGAGCAATCCCGCCCAGAAAAAGAACTGACCTGCCGCGCCGAGCGACAGTCCAAACCGCTGGATCAACCACAAGGTCAGCAGGGAGTTGACGAGGAGACCACCAGCAAAGGCATCGACGCTAAATAGCAGCGCAAGGTGCGTGACGATTCTGCGTGACGGCCCAAGCGGTACGTGCGATCTGTCAGCCGACACATGGGGCGCGGGTAGATGCCGGTAAAGTACCCAGACGATGAACCCTGTTGTCGAGTAGGCGATGAACATCGCGCGCATCGCCATGAGCGGTGGGATCCCCACGTGTGCTGCGATCCAGTCGGGCAGTCCGGCCGCGAGGGCGCCGAGTGCGGCTGACAGCGCACCGACAAGGCTATAGCGCGCGAACAGGGCGGTACGCGCATCGCCTGTCGCCGACTCCGCGAGCCGCGCGTGTTCAAGCGGAAGAAACAGGCTGACATCGCCCGAACTCGGGTTCAGCGTGCCGACGAACGCAACGATGAGCAGTGGCCATAGCGATGACAGCCCCGCGAACGCCAGACCGGTGGCGATCATGAGCACTGCCGCGAAGCGCAGCAGACCTCGCGGCGCAAAGCGATTGCCGACGAGACCCACTAGCACAGTCGCTAAAGCCGAGCCGAACAGCGTGGTCGTGCTGATAAGTCCGACAGCCAGTTGTCCAAAGCCAAGCGCCAGCAGATAGCCGGGTAGCAGCACCGCGACAAAGCCGTCGCACATGCCGCGAAGCCCACGGGCAACTAGCAGGATCAAGGCACCGCGCTCGACTCCATCGGGAAGGAGCAAGGCCGGGCGAGTCAGGATACCCATGGCGGCCGCCGAATACGCTCGGGGTACATGTCAGGCTATTTTTTGAGCGGGCATCGCCGCCCGTAGCCTCGACGCGGCATTGTCCCAGTTGATGATGCTGAAAAGCTGGTTGACGTAGTCGTTGCGCCGGTTCTGGTATTTCAGGTAGTACGCATGCTCGAACACATCGAGGACGAGGACGGGCTGGATGCCCCACGCCGTGAGTTTCTGATGGTTCTCGCATTGCAGGATCATCAGCTTGCCGGTCGCAGGGTGATAGCCGACCACACCCCAGCCCGACGCCTCAACGGCGACCGTTGCAGCGATCAGTTGCCCCTTGAACTTCGCATAGGAACCGAAGTTCCTGTCGATTGCCTTTGCGAGTTCGCCCTTCGGTTCACCGCCTTTCCCCGAGATGCTCGTCCAGTAAACCGTATGCAGGATGTGGCTGGACAGCTGGAAGGCTAGCTCCTTCTCGTAGAACTTCACGAGCGCGAAGTCGTTCGAATCCCGGGCTTTCGCAAGTCCGTCTTCTGCCTTGTTGGCGGCGACCATTGCGGGCTTGTGATGAAAGTTGTAGTGCAGTTCGACGGTGCGGGCATCGATCGCGGGTTCAAGCGCGTCGTAGGCGAAGGGCAGCGGACCGGCCACATATTTGCCGTCCGGGTCGGTCAGCCTGTCGACAAAGCCGGGCTCGTCAGCCGCGTGTGCGTTTTGCGTCTTTGTGAGCAGAACTCCGGCGCCGACGGCAGCCGTGCTGTGGAGGAATGTACGACGTGTTGCCAAGACTGCTGTCCTCGGAGGTGTACGCACGCGCAGGCAATCAGACGGCGTGCGAGTGAATGAGCGGGTACACAACAAGACCGATGAGCGCAGCGGCGATAACGATGACCGGTTCCTGCAGCTTCTTGAAACGCCAGAGCAGCAGCGCAGTCGCGAACGCCAGCAGAATCGTCGGCCAGTCGACAATGGAGCGCCGCGCGATGACGATCACCGAGCCCGTGATCGCGCCAACAGCGGCGGCCGTGATGCCGTCGACGAATGCCTTGACGGAGGGCAGCTTGCCGTACTTCTTGAAGTACGGCGCGGGTAGCACGGTAAAGAGATAGCACGGCAGGAAGGTGCCGAGCGCCGCTACGCAGGCACCCGAAAGACCTGCGACCAGATAGCCGATGAAGCCTACTGTGATCACGACTGGCCCCGGCGTAATCATCGCAACGGCGACGGCATCGACGAACTGTTTGTCATTGAGCCAGTGATGTTCGGTGACGACACCGCCGTAAAGGAACGGCACGATCGCCAGCCCGGAGCCGAACACGAAGGCACCGGCCTTCGCGAAGAACAATCCGATCTGGCCGAGTAGCGGCCAGTCAATGCCGCCAAAAATTCCGCTCGCGACGGGCAATTGCGTTGCCGCAACGACGTTCAGGCCACCCTTCGCAAGCCATCTGGGCGGAGCCACAACGAACCAGTTGATGAGGCCACCCGCAATGAACAGCCACGCGATTTCGGATTCGGTGATGACGGTCACCGCAGCGAGCGTCAGGTAGATCGCCCACAGAAGCCAGTTTCTGCCCAAGGTCCTCGTCGTGAGCTTGTAGGCGCTCATTGCGATGATTCCGACAACGGCAGCACCCACGCCATAGAAGGCCGCCTGCATCCAGGAGAGGCCCCCGAAATGCGCGTAGGCCCAGCCGAGGCCGACGACCATCAGGAACGACGGCAACACGAACGCGATGCCAGCGAGCGTCGCGCCGACGAGGTGATAATGCACGTGGCCCATGTAGATGCCGAGCTGTGCAGCCAGCGGTCCGGGCATCATCTGCGCGAGCGCCAGGCCCTCGCGGTAATCCGACTCGCTGATCCAGCCACGCTGCTCAACGAGATCGCGGTGCATGTAGCCGACGAGCGCAACAGGTCCGCCAAAACCGAGCGTGCCCAGCCTTAGCATGTAGAGCACTAGCTGCCCCAGTGTGTAGCCGGGCGCCGTTACCGTCGTCGTGCTCATGATCGACCTTCAGCGTCGCGAGTTTTCGCAGCCGACGCAAAGTGTGTGTACAGACAATCCAGTACACGGGACATTTCATCGAGCAGTTGATCGTCATCGGCCACGCGCTCCCTGGCTCCTGACATCACGGCTTCAAAGCCGATCGCTTCGGGAACGAGGGCGCCACCAACGTCGAGGGTATGGACCATCTCGCCAAGCCGAAGCAGTGCCGGGTCCTCGTCGAGACCAAAGCTTGCAATCAGTACCTCAAAGGTCACGCGCTCACCGACATGAGTGAACGCCGCACCGTCGAAGTCAAAACCAAGTGCGTGGGCCGGGCAGGTGCCAGGCGATGTGAGCCAGATGAACCGGGCATCGCGATCGATGAAGCGCCGGATCAGCCAGGCGCTCGCCACACGATCGACCCACATGTGCTGGCGCGTGGCCCAGGTGCGGCCCTGATAGTCACCGACTGACAGCCTTCGGATGGGACGTTCGGCGGAATGGGGCTCGCCCGGCGACAGCACAGTGTCGATCAGACCGATGAAGTCCTGCCACGCAGCCTCGGTGCGGGTCGAAGCGTCGCCCGGAAAATAGTCGATCGCGACGATCGCTTCGTAGTCCTTGCGCAGCTTTCGAAGCAACTTTGTCAGATCTGTCGTCGACTGGCCGGAAACCGTCTTGCGTGCGTCCTTCAGTGAGCGCATGAACCCGGCGTGATCGTCACCGCGGTCGAAAAGCGCGCGGAACTCCTGTTCCTGCGCGGCATCGAGGCTCGGTGCGCGCAGCAGATGCGCGGTGCCACCACTATCCGCGATGGCGTTCGCCAGTTCGCGGAGCATCTGCTCGCGCTCTTCGGTGTAAGGCAGCAGGTAAATGCCGTCGCGCAGCACAGCACATCCCTTTGCTTTCAGTGTTCGCCAGAAGCGCATGCGCGCTGTGGCGTTCTCGGTTGGAAGCGTGAGAACCAGCAGGGACCAGATTGTCGATACGTTCATGTAGCGTAAACTACACTCGTGTAGTGAAATCTACAAACAGTATTTTTCGACGGAGTTGCGATCGGCGGCGCATTCCCTCAAGGGGACAGCGCGTGTTCTCGCCGGTTCGGATTCACTTTAGTGAGGCGATTCCCGTTGCGGTGTTCGGGTTGCTGGTGATTGTTGGTCTCCTGCTCGCGTGGCGGTTTGGCTGGGTCTGGATGGATCCTGCGGCCGGGATCGTTGGTGCCCTCGTGATGCGAACTGGTCTTATGGGCTGCTGCGCGACACGGGCGCAATCCTGCTGGATATGAATCACGACCGACGCCTGTCTGATGACGTACGCCGAACCGTCGAGAACGCCGGTGACACAGTTCTCGATCTTCATGTCTGGCGCCTCGGTCCCGGTCACATGGGCGCGGTCTTGTCGGTTGCGACGGACAAGACGCAGCATGGGCCAGCGTTCTTTCATGCGGCATTGGCCCATTTCAAAGGTCTTTCTCATGTGACTGTTGAGGTCAATCCGTCCGGAGCGACGTGATACCTTTCTTGCCGCTGGATCGATTCGTAGTCGCAGCGCGAACCAACGCCAAAGCGACGTTGGGCTTTCAACTCCGTTCGACGATGATCTATAACTGAAAGCCGGGCGCGGCGTGTACGACAGCGGCGTCGGCACGAGCCTTCGACCGTGGCAGCAGTCATCCGGAGATGTGGCATGACCTCAGGGCAAGGACGGCGGCGCTTTCTCGGCGCCGCGATGTGCGGGGCCGTCGCCGCGTGCGGCGGCTCCAGCGATTCGGCCAGCGGCAGCAATAGCGCTAACGCGGAAGCACCCGTGCCCGGCGCGCAGATCGATGCCGCCATCGCGCAACTCGACACGCTCGCCAACAACCTGATGACGTCCACAGGCGTTCCCGGCATGTCGGTCGCCGTCGTGCGCAATCTTCAGACGGTCTACGCGAAGGGCTTCGGCACGCGGCTCCTCGGTTCGGGACTCGCCGTCGATCCCGACACGGTGTTTCAGCTCGCGTCGCTGTCGAAGCCGGTCGGCTCGATGGTGGTCGCGCATCAGATCGGCATCGGCACGGTGTCATGGGACACGCCCGTGCGCGCGCATCTGCCGTGGTTCACGCTGTCGGACGCGGATGTGAGCGCGCAAGTCTCCATCGGCGACGTGTACTCGCACCGCTCCGGCTTGCCGGATCACGCGGGCGATCTGCTGGAGGACATGGGCTACGACCAGACGACGATCTTGCGGCGCCTGCGTTATCTGCCGCTTACGCCGTTTCGCCGCTCTTACGCCTATACGAACTTCGGTCTGACAGCGGGCGCGATTTCAGTGGCGTCGGCGGCGGGCGTCGATTGGGCGACCCTGTCGGAGCAAACGCTCTATCATCCGCTCGGCATGGCGAGCACGAGCTCGCGCTACGCCGATTTCATTGCGCGCGCGAACCGGGCCACCGGCCACGTGACGCGCAACGGCCAATGGGTGGTCGGCCTCGGTTCGATGCCCGACGCGCAATCGCCTGCTGGCGGCGTCAGCTCTTCTGCAAACGACATGGCGAAGTGGCTCACCATGATGCTCGGCAACGGTGTCTTCAACGGCAATCGACTCGTCGATGCGACGGCGCTCAATGCAGCGATCAGCCCGCAATCGCAGACGGCCCCGGCGGGCAACGGGCAGAGCGCGAGCTACTACGGCTTCGGCTTCAACGTCGGCACGACGGCGGCGGGCCGTGCGAGCTATAGTCATTCGGGCGCATTCGGCGCGGGAGCAGCGACGAACTTCGTCGTGGTGCCTTCGACGGGCTGCGCAATCGTGGTGCTCACCAATGGCTGGCCGATCGGCGTTCCCGAAACGCTCACCGCGCAGTTCTTCGATCTCGTGCAGTTCGGCTCGATCCAGCGCGACTGGTTCAAGCTCTATAACGACGCGTTAGCCGGTATCGCCAGGCCAGCGGGCTCGCTCGTCGGCGTAGCGCCGCCCGTGTCGCCATTCCCGGCGCGCGCGCTTTCCACGTACACGGGCACCTACAACAACGACTACTACGGGCCAGCGCAGATCAGCGACGCGGGCGGATCACTGCTTCTGACGATCGGCGCAACGCCGTTGCGCTTGCCGCTGTCGCACTGGGACGGCGATACCTTCACGTTCACGTTCGTCAACGAAAACGCGGCACCGGGGACGATTTCGAAGGTGTCGTTCCTGAGCAATCAGGTGACGCTCGAGTACTACAACGCGGAAGGGCTGGGCACGTTTGCGCGGTGATCGTCCCTTTTTCCCGATCGATGCCCGAACGGCAGCGAACAACCGACGGCCATCGTTCGCCACCATCGTTCGATAACCGCACTCCGTCTCTGGACTATCCAGCGACGACGACGCCTGCGTCTTCACAGGCGTAGCCCAGTGCTTCGGCGACTTCAGGACAGGTCACCGCGCCGAACGCCACATTCAGGCCGCGACGGAGATGCTCGTCGTCGGTGAGCGCCTTGCGCCAGCCTTTGTCCGCGATCTGCAGGACGAAAGGCAGTGTCGCGTTGTTCAGCGCGTAGGTGGACGTGCGCGGCACGCCGCCCGGCATGTTCGCCACGCAGTAATGCACGATCTCGCCCACCTTGTACGTCGGCTCAGCGTGCGTCGTGGCGTGTGCTGTTTCGCAGCATCCGCCCTGATCGATGGCGACATCGACGATCGCCGAACCCGGACGCATCGCTTCGACCATCTTGCGCGTCACCAGCTTCGGCGCGGCCGCGCCGGGCACCAGCACACCGCCAATCACGAGGTCGGCCTCGAGCACGTGTTGTTCGATGTTGTCCTGATTCGAATACACGGTGATCACGCGCGCGCCAAGCAGGCGGTCCATGCGCCGCAACACGTCGACGTTGCGGTCGATCACGACGACCTGCGCACCCGTGCCGACGGCGATCTGCGCCGCGTTCGAGCCGACCACGCCGCCGCCGAGAATGACGATTCTCGCGGAGGGCACGCCCGCCACGCCGCCGAGCAAGATGCCCTTGCCGCCGTGAGCGCGCTCCAGGCAAAACGCTCCCGCCTGAATCGACATGCGTCCCGCGACTTCGGACATCGGCGCAAGCAGCGGCAGTCCGCCAGCGGGCTGGGTGACGGTTTCGTACGCGATGCAGACTGCGTTGCTTTTCACGAGATCGGCGCACTGTTGCGGGTCGGGTGCGAGGTGCAGGTAGGTGAAGAGAATCTGTCCGTCGCGCAGCATCGCGCGTTCGACAGCTTGCGGCTCTTTGACCTTGACGATCATGTCGGCGGCCGCGAAGACCGCCTCGGCGCCAGGCAGCACGTCTGCGCCTGCTGTTTTGTACGCATCGTCGGATGCGCCGATGCCACTGCCCGCGCCCGTCTCCACGCTGACCTTGTGTCCGTGCGCAATGATCTCCCGCACGGATGACGGCGTGAGGCCCACGCGATATTCGTGGTTCTTGATCTCCTTCGGAACGCCTATGTGCATATAGCCTCCTGTGTGAACTGCATGTCTCACGCGAAATTATTTGATTTATGCGATTCGTCAGAGGCTCACCCAAACCCCGTGAGCCGCCGGCGCGCGAGGGTTTAGCCGACGCTAACGCACGCGGGTTGCGACGGATGCATCGAACCGGATGCGTGCGGAAATCGGGGGCGGCACGCATGAGGCGCGCCGGTATGTCCGCCGGTGTATAGGGGCTGCAGGCAGCATTTCCAAGAATAATATCGATGGTCTGGCAGTGGTTGTTAATGTAATTTTGTTCGGTTTTGGTTGAAACGCCTGCGGTGACCTGTCAGCGTAGCCGAGGCGAGACGCGATTGAACGAGCGTCCGGGACAGACGCTGGACTGCGAACGCCAGCAACACGGTTCCAGCAAACTATTGCGTCCATCGGTTGAATCCGCCAGTTGCTCCGTCGGTACTTTGAACAGATCACTTCGAGAAGAAACCACCATGCAGACTTTCCGGACCCGGATGCTCGTTGCGTCGTTGTCGTTCGTTGCGCTTACCGCTTGCCAGGTGAGCGGTCATCCCACGCAGATTGGCTCGGCTGCGAACGGACCCGGCGGCGACGTTGCGACTAGCGGTGCCCCAGCAGTTGTCGGCGCATCGGATGCAGCGGGTTCGGCACAATCGCTGTGCGGCAAGATCAATGGCACGAAGGAAATCGCCGCCGACCTGTTCTTCGGCCGCGACGTGAAGGGAGGACGTCCCGTTTCCGATGCGGAGATCAGGCAGTTTCTCGCGGACGTCGTGACACCGCGCTTTCCCGGCGGCTTCACCACGTGGCGCACACAGGGTCAATGGCTGGACCGGGACACGCGTCATGTCGTGCGCGAAGATGGCTTCGTCGTGAATATCGTCGCGACCGGCACGCAGGACACGCTAGATCATCTCGGCGAGATTCGCCGCGAGTACATCAAGCGGTTCCGTCAACAGGCAGTCGGCCTCGTGCTGACCGATGCGTGCGCATCTTTTTGATGTGCATGGCGCCGCGCACGGTGAGTCCACGCGCCGTGCCGTCGATTTGTCGATGTCGGCACGACGCTCGAAGCGGGTGGCGGCTGAGGGTCCGACTTCGGCCGACCGTATCGGGCGGCAGTCGGCCCAGAAGCGGTCAGTCGATCGCAACATCCTGATCGTCGAAATGACGCGTGTGCCCATCGACGCCTGGACACTGTGGCCAGAATCGGTCGCATATAATGGCTTTGAACTCGAACACGGCGTTTGCCCCGCCCGCAGGGGGCGGTCAGGCAGGCGCGAATGAAAAAAACATAATCGGGAAAGCGGGTTGGAGATGCAAAACAATCAGCAGGAGACACCGCAGGCTGCCCAAGGTCGAGATCTCTTCGCGCCGCGGCTCCTCACCGGCATTTTCCAGGGATTAGTGCTGTATCTGCTCATGAACGCTGCGCATAATCGCAGCGGCATCACGACTATCCCGCTTCTATTCTTTCCGCTGCTTCTCGTTACCCTATTCATCCCAACGGCGTTTATCGTGGGCCTGCGACGAATGAGGGGAGCCAGGCTCGCGATGTGGGCCACCGTGTTCGCCGCAGTCGTGGCAGTGCTTGGCTGTCACGACGCGTGGCGATCGGCAGGTGCTGACATTGTCGGAATGCAATCATTCGGCCGCGTCGGGGTTTCGTTGCCTTCAATGGCAGTGACCTTCTATAGCGGCGTGATCGTGTTCATCGCTTATTGCCTCGTTCTCTCCGGCGAGGCGGCAAGGTCGTGGTTTGCCCCCTACGAGTCGTACTTCGAATTCAGCTGGAAACTTGGGCTCCAGGTCTGGCTGTCCGGGTTGTTCGTATGTGCGCTCTTTCTTGTGCTCTGGTTGGGGGCGGCGCTCTTCGCGTTGCTGAAGCTGACTTTCCTCCAGCAACTTCTGCGCGAATCGTGGTTCAACATTCCCGTGAGCGCGATGGCGTTTGCGTCGGCCCTGCACATCACCGATGTGAGGCCAGACATCATCCGGGGTTCGCGCACGCTTGTGCTGTCGCTCCTCTCGTGGCTGCTGCTGGTCCTCGTTGTGATCGTTGGCGGATTCCTCGCATCGCTGCCGCTCACCGGACTCGGATTGCTATGGGCCACGCGGTCTGCTACGTGGATCCTGCTCGGCGTCGCGGCGCTGAAAATAGTCTTCGTGAACGCCGTCTTCAAGGGCGGCCCAGGGTCTGATCTGCCACCGCGAGTGCTGCGTCTCTGTATGAGGATTTCATGCCTGATGCTTCCCGTGCTGGTGATACTTGCGACTTACGCGCTCGCCCTGCGCATCAAGCAGTATGGGCTCACGCCGCACCGCATTTTGGCCTGTGCCGGAACATTCGTGGCTTATTTCTATGCCATCGGCTATGCATGGGCGGCGCTCGCTCGCACTGACACCCTCGCGAAGATCGCGCCTGTGAACGTGATCGCGGCGTGGGTATCAGTCGCTGTCCTCGTTGCTGTATTCACGCCGCTGGCTGACCCGGCACGTCTGTCAGTGGACAACCAGGTCGACCGTCTCCTGGCGGGAAAGGTTGAGCCCGAGAAATTCGATTACAACTTCTTGCGGTACAGATCCGCGAGATACGGGCTGCAGGCGCTCGCGCGCCTGCAGGGAGAGACTAAGGCACCTAATGCCGCGACCATTCGCGAACTGAGCGCGCAGGCTGCACGTCAGCCTGGTCAAGGCATTTTGGGGGCAACCCGCCCGGATGCCGCGATGCTCGCGCTCAACATAGTGTCGCGCACTCCCGGGCAGCCAGTTCCGGCGTCATTTCTCTCGACGGACTGGAAGCGGGTCACGCAAAACTGGATGCTTCCAGCCTGCCTGAACGTTGGCTCGGTGAAATGCGACGCTTACCTCGTCGACCTAACCGGCGATCACAACTCGAACGTTGTGCTCTTCCCGAACAGCGGAAGTATTGGATTCGTGTTTGATCAGGCCAGCGATGGAGCGTGGCAACTGGTGGGCAAGTTTTCGATCGCACCGAACTGTGCTGCGCTTCGTGATGCCTTGGCGAAGGGGACGTTTCAGCTCGTTGAGCCGCGGCTGCGAGACATTCAGGTCAATGGTGAACGCATCGAAGTAGAGACGACGCCGGCGCCCGACGCAGCGTGCTCGAGATAGCAGGGCAGTTGAGTATCGGCTGCGACACTGTTAATTCTCACTTGACAACGTGTCAACCAGATCGGCCTCGACAACAAGCGACCGTTCGTTCGAAAATCAACCCCAAACCTTCGCTATCCGTAGGTGTACCCAGGGTCTGGAGGATTGATCGTGAACTGCGCGGGTGTCACGTTCGAGCATCTTGAGCCGATGGCTGGTGTTGGAACGCGTCACGCCAAGGTTTAGCGCCGCGGCGCTCATGCTGCGTGAATCGGCGATTTCTACGAAAAGCCGGAACAGATCGCGGTCCATTGGTTTGCGCGAGCGTGACGCAGTAAAAGACGTGCCCATATTGAGGGCGTTGCGAGCGTTCGCGCCCACAACGCCACGCGGTTATTGACACCCGTGATGACAGGAGAGAGACGATGTGGAAACGAGGGAAAGCGGTCTTGCTGGCGACTTGTACGGCATCAGCGGCGCTCTTGAGTGCATCGGCAGTTGCTGCGGAGGCGAAGTTGTCGGATGGCGTGGTCAAGATCGGAGTCCTGACCGACATGTCGAGCATCTATTCGACGCTCGGCGGACGCGGGGCCGTGCAAGCCGTCAAAATGGCGGCGGACGACTTCATGAAGGAAAACCCCGACATCAAGGTGGAAGTCGTCTACGCGGACCATCAGAGCAAAGCCGACATCGCGGCGAGTAAAGCGCGCGAATGGTTCGACCGTGACAACGTTGACATGGTTACCGATCTGACGAACTCGAGTGTCGCCTTTGCTGTTATCGACCTGGCCCGTCAACGAAACAAGATTGCCATCGCGACAGGCCCGGCGAGTTCAGAGATCACCAATTCGAAATGCACGCCCGTCAGCGTTCAATATGTGTATGACACGTACGCCCTGGGCCGTACGACCGCACGCGAGATGATGCGGCAAGGCGGTAAGACCTGGTACTTTGTCGCGGCCGATTACGCGTTCGGCAAAGCATTGGTCGGCGATGCGTCGAATGCCATCAAGTCGGAGGGTGGCAGCGTTCTCGGGACTGCGTGGGCCCCGATGCATACCTCCGATTTCTCGACTTACCTGATGCAGGCGCAGTCCTCCGGTGCCAAGGTGATCGGATTGGCCAATGCGGGCGGCGATTTTGTCAATGCGATGAAAGCGGCTCAGCAATTCGGGCTCACGCGTACGGGTGGGCCCCAGATGGTGGGCTTGCTGGTCTTTCTTGCGGACGTGCATGCGATCGGGTTGCAAGCAGCGCAGGGCCTCGAATTCTCCACCGCGTTTTACTGGGATCGCGATGAGGAGACGCGCAAGTGGAGCAAACGGTTCTTTGAATCGGCGAAGCGTATGCCGGAGCAGACGGACGCGGGGGACTATTCGTCGACCTTGCATTACCTGCGGGCGGTAAAGGCCGCCGGAACCGACGAAACCGGCGTGGTCATGAAGAAAATGCGCGAGTTGCCGATCAACGACTTCTTTGCGAAGAACGGAAGAATTCGCGAGGATGGCCTGATGGTGCATGACATGTATCTCGTGGAGGCCAAGAAGCCTTCCGAGTCGAAATACCCATGGGATTACTACACCGTAAAGGCGGTCATACCGGGTGAGAAGGCGTTCAGGCCGTTGGCGGAAAGTGCATGTGCGCTTGTCAAGAAATAGTGTCGCCTGATGTTCGGCGAACGGAAAACTCCCACGCCGCATGAACGCTTCCGTTCGTTGCAATGGACGATATCGCCGAACTGGGCAGCAGCATTGTCGTAAGCGTTGCCCCTGCACCGTCTAGACCGATAGTGCCAAAAGCGCCCTGCTTGCGGATCGTGTCGGGCACGTCCGGCGCGATTGCATCGATGCGAAAGCGTAGTGATTCGGTGGGAAGCACGGGAAACCCGCCGGCCTTCGGTGCAGTCGAGCTGACCCGTTCGCGATATCAGGGCTGTGAGCGCGAGTACCCCCATCCTCTTTCTGGTTTTCATGGCTTGCGCTGATGCTTGGTTCGGAGCGGCGAACGAGACCATTACTCACCGGGTTTTCCGAGTATCTTTGAAACAATTCCTTTCAGTCCTCGTGCACTCCCCCCTTTTTCCTCACTCCTGTGGGAGCGATGAGTGCTGGGCCCATCAGGGCGCAATAAATCGCCAGGATAGTACTCCCGCCCTAGACACAGTTGATCGTCCAGCTGAAATGCTTTTACAGTCGCGACCGCTTCAATACACCACCGACCGAAATACGATCCAGACTCCAACGGGACTTTCCCTTGATCTCCGAAATCGTACCAGTAGGGCCGACAACTCGGCTCCCCCGAATTTTTCGGAGTTGGACGGTTCAGTTCGGAATACCAATTCTCGACAAAATCCAGCAGTAACGCCGCCTGCGTGTCTGGAGTCGCATCGACCGCCATCATCAGTCGCGAATAAGGTTTTGGATGTAGCAGTTTCTTGCCAATTCTGCGCTGTAGACTATGTTTTGCGATAACGCGGTCGAGCAGGAGGTCTCGCTCCTCGTCACCGATCAATGCAATCAGTCTCGACCATTGCTCCGTCGTCACATCCATCGCTAAGGCCAGGCCAACTAGCCAAAAGCAGTAGTTGTAGTGGTTCAGATTGGACAGATTGAAGTCCCAATCCCGGCAAGACGGTAGCCCACGGTCCAGACAAATCTGCGCTGCAAATCGATTTGACCGTTCCCAAGCATGGAGCAAACCATCAAAATAAACTGGCAATTCGCGAATCGCATCTCCGCGACAGTACCGCCGCAAGATCAGTCGCGTATAGTCTTTCGACAAGTCCCACGCAAATTGCGCTCGATAGGCCGGATTCCCCGATGGTCGGGTCAGGGCATCTTCAACTTTGCTGATTGCCTCTTCGTTGAAACTAATCCACTTATCCCAATAGCCTCGATCACCGGCTTTGTCGCGTATCACGTTTTCGCTCCCACTCCGTTCAAACCCGGGAATAATATCTTAGATGTATCCACAGCTTTAGGCTTCGCGTACATGCCGCCGAGACCACTCACGCCGATCGATACACCGGGCGCCGAGCCGTCCCGCGCGATGGGCCTGGCGTTGAGCGTATCGTGATTGACGCTGTTCCGCGCCCGTCACGACATTCAGGTTCCTGGCGTAGATCGCGGCGTTCGCCTGCGCGGCGCGCGAAATCAGACCCACTTGGTCGACGTTGGACGCGTTCGGGCCCGCGCCCTGAATATTGATGCTGCCGCCCGTGACGTTAAAGCCCGTGAGCGAACCATCGATGATCTTCGCGGACTGGTTCGCCCCGAAGTTCGGGTTGCCGTTGATGTACCCCGCTTGCTGCGTGTCGAATAAGCGTGTCGGCAGCGACGTCTTGACTGGAGAGCGCGATCTTCAGACTGCGCTGCGGAACTGATCGGCGACGACCCACGGGGCGAGTTCGTCGATGCGGTCAATCGCATGGTCGGCGATGCGTGCTAGCACGTAGCGCAGATACGCCTCAGGATCAATGCCATTGAGTTTTGCGGTGCCAACGAGGCTGTAGATGGCAGCGGCACGTTCGCCTCCAGAGTCTGCTCCAGCAAACAGATAGTTACGCCGACCGATGGCCACCCCGCGTAGCGCGCGCTCGACTGGCAGATTGTCGATTTCGAGCTGGCCGTCATCGCAATAGCGCGTGAGCGCTTCCCACCGGTTCAGCGCATAGAGGATCGCCTGACTCGTATCCGATTTGCGCGAGAGCGTTTCCAGCGTCGTGGTGAGCCACGCATGGAACCGATCGAGCAGCGGCCGCGCATGTTCCTGGCGATGCGCACGGCGCTCGTCGGGCGGTTTGCCCCGGATCGCTTCCTCAATCCTGTATAGCGCACCGACACGTTCGAGTGCTTCAGTGTTCAACGCATTGGGGCGCGCTGCGTGTAATTCATAGAACTGTCGTCGGGCGTGCGCCCAGCAAGCCGCCTCCGTGACGCGCCCTGTTTGGTAGATAGCCTGGTAACCACCATATGCGTCGGCTTGCAGCGTACCGTTGAATGACTCGAGGTGCTGCTGCCGATGGATGCCCTTGCGATCCGGCGTTAGGCAAACCAGACCGCTGGCGGCGTCATGTCGGCCGACGCACGATCATCGCGCAAGTACACCCACAAGCGGCCGGTCTTCGTCTTGCCATTGCCCGGTGCAAGCACGGGAACCGGTGTGTCGTCCGCATGCAGTTTCGTCGCCGACATCACGTGACGACGCAGAGTTTCAACGAGCGGCTGCAGCAGCGTCGCCGCGTGCCCGACCCACTTCGCGAGCAGCGAGCGATCAAGCTCGACGCCTTCCCGCGCGTACATGACCGACTGTCGGTAAAGCGGCAAGTGATCTGCGAACTTCGAGACCAGGACATGTGCCAGCAGTCCTGGGCCGGCGAGACCGCGTTCGATGGGACGGCTCGGTGCAGGCGCCTGAGAGATGTGGTCGCAACACACGCACGCAAACTTCGGGCGCACATGACGGATGACCCGGAAGCTTGCCGGTACGTACTCAAGCTGTTCGGCGACGTCTTCGCCCAGCGACTTCATCAGGCCACCACACTGCGTGCACTTCCCGGCGGATTCGGGCAAGTGTGTCTGGATATCACGCGGCAGATGTTCGGGCAGTGGCTTGCGCGGGGCCTGTTCGACGGCCGTGCGCGGCGTCTTCGGGATTTCGACCGGTGCCGCGCCTTCGTCGGTCTCAAGCTCTTCGAGACGCAATTCGAGTTGCTCGATCTGACGGTCCAGCTTCTCCGACTTGCGACCAAATTGCATACGGCGCAGCTTGGCAATGAGCAGCTTGAGGTGTTCGACTTCCGCTGCGCGCGAAGCTAACGCGGCTTGTTGCGAGTCGACCGTTTCTTGCAGTTTGAGCACTTGTGCGTCGCGCTCGCGCAGTGCCGCTTCCTGGCTGAGCAGCATGGCCTTCAGCGTTTCGACATCGTCGGGAAGTGGGTTCGCGCGCGTCATGCACGCATGTCTGTCACACCGGCAGCCAGCCACACACGCGTGCCGACAGGAAGACCAATCACGTTTCAGCCTCCGCAGCGGCACGCAACGTACGCAACACAACACGCAGCGTGGCTGCGTCGGGCGTGCCCTCGATACGCACGCGTGCGATGCCGACGCTAATCTCAATCACACCCGCGATGATCGGTTGAGCCTTGCTCCGCGACTGAACGGGCAACACAGCCGCGTTCTCAATCGTGCGTTCCTCGTGCACCACTTCTACGGGCAACAGTGTCGCCGGTTCATACTGCCCAGCCTGATAGGCTCGACGCCATTTGAACAACAGATTCGTATTGAGCCCGTGTTCGAGAGCCAGTCGTGCGACCGAGACACCTGGTTCACAGGCCAGCTTTGCGAGTTCTCGCCGAAACTCGATGGGGTGGTTGGGGGTGCCTCTACGTGTCCGTCTCGATGCTGTCGCAATCTCAGGTGCCAAAGTAGTCTCCACCACTCGTTTGGTGGGGCCTACTGTGTCCACTTTGGCACTATCGGTCTAGACGGTGCTGGGGCAACGCTTACGCATTGTCGTCGGTCGCTCTGTTCGCTGCGTGCAATCAGCGGGGAGACAACGGACAACGGCCATTGCTTCCCCGCCGTACTCTCTGGGCAGGCGCTAGTATGCCGGGTTACGGCTGTTCGGCATGACGATATCGGTAGTCGTTCAGACGCATTTCCTGGGGCGTCATCTCGTAGGTGCGCCGAAAGGCCCGCGCAAAGTCGGATGCGCTTTTGAAGCCGACTGAATAGCCAATGTCCTTGATAGGGACCTTTGGAAACCGAACGAGATCGTCCGCGGCGGCGCGCAAACGAAGATGACGGATGTAAGCACCAAGCCCGCCTTCATGTTCGAACAGCCGATAAATCGTGCTGCGCGGAAGCCCCAACGATTCGATTACGCTCTCGGGCGATAGCCCCGACTCATGCAGGTTGGCGCGAACATGCCGTCGTGCAGCTTCGAACATCAGCGCACGGCTAATGGCTCGCTTGCTGCCGCTCAAACCAGCTTCTTCCCCGAATGCGGCCGCAATCAGTTGAACGAGGTCGGTGACCCCGCGACGAGCGTCCTCGAACAGCATGTACCGGAAGTTCTCGACAAGCATCCTGGCGCGCTGGACGATAAGCCGCGTGCCATGCTTGTTTGGTTCGAGCATGCGGCCGTGTATTGCTCCCGGGTCAGCGAATACGTGCTCCAGTTGGTTGCGGGGCACAACAAGCGTGATGTACCGGCACGCGTGGCGTGCCAGGCGTATGGGTTGATCGAGATCCGTGGCAAATACGCTGCCCCCCAACACGGTGTACTCACGCTTCGTGGCGTGCGTCATTGCCGAATGGTTTTCACCATCCAGGAAAATCGTAAAACCGATGCCACGCGCGGCATCGCGCGAAATGCGGGCGATGGTGCGCTCGATCACGACATCATCCGTATAGGTGTCGCTCATGCGGAATTCGCCGATATCGTAACGGTCGTTAATGCAGATAAAGGGCTGTCGGAGCTGCTCATGCGACGGCACTACCTCGATAACCTGGCCAAGCTGTTCCCAATAAGCCAGAAGTTGCTGCTGAAGTGGCAGCCCGGCAACATCGAATCGGTTGTAAGCGATGCCATTCGCGCGCATAAACAGTGATCCTTTGACAACGTAGGGCGACACGCATGCAGTCCGGTAACGAGAGACTGGCGGTGGCGATCTCGCGATTGATTGCCAGGCGAGCGATGAGGGGGTACCCCGGCGCCTCGCCATCCCGTCAACCCTGTCAGCGGTGAAAGATTACCTCAATATCGCCCATTTTCACCTGCGCCAATTGGCGACGTGAAGTGGCTTCCCATTGTCGCCGATTGAAGTTAGCGACGAGCGGTTGCGGTGATTCAGCGCGGTCGTCGACAATCGCGATTAAGGTTGACTCAAACTTTGCACTCCCGCGTCGGTACCCGATCTGTAAACAGGACCGACACGAATGGACGGTCCTAACTGTCACGCAGGGCGAGGTATCGCGTGAATCGGCCCATCTTCATCGTTTCAATTCGAAGATGCTGTCGATCTCAACCGGGATGCCCATCGGCAACGTATGCACGCCAAGCGCGCTTCGAGCCGGAAGCTTGTCTTGTCCAAACAATGTCAGCAAGAGGTCACTGGCGCCATTGGCTACTTGCGGATGCTGGGTGAACGACTGTTCAGCACGCACGTAGACTGTCAGTCGGCTGCATCTCTCGACGTTGTCGAGCCCGCATGCCTGATCGACGCAGGCCAGGATCATGAGCATCGTCAGACGTGCTGCGTGCTGAGCCCTTTCCAGAGACACGTCGCCGCCGACTATTCCGACGATTGGCTTGCCATCCTCGAAGGGCCCGAGACCGGAGACATAGAGTTGACTCCCCGAAACGGAGACCGTTCGATAGGAGCCGAGCGGGTCGATGGGCGGCGGCAATTTGAGGCCCGCTTGTGCAAGGCGTTCGGATACGTTCATGTTCGGCTCAAAGTGACGTGGTGAAACAATAGAGTAACTTAGTCTTAGTCAGTCCTGTTCGACGCAATGGGTTCGAAAGTCCACTATAAAGTACGTCAACTGGTAGTTCAGGGTCGACTGGTGCCCGACGCACCGATCGATGGCCGACCACGGCGGCCGTTTTACGTCAGCCCGGGTTCGGCCAGGAGCATAGGTAATTGGGTCAGCAAAGCAACATGCCACTCCTGTGTCCGGTTGACGCACGGGAGCAGCCATCGTGAATTGGGGTGAAAAGGTCCGAGTCGATCAACAACGGAGAGCCGCGCCTGCTAACCGTTGACCAAATTCTCATCAGCCGGAAGACTGCGCGCCTCACTTCTCAACGATTGCGGGGCCGTTCCAAACGCCCGAACAAAAACTTCCCGGATAGGGCGTCCGTCACGAAGTCCGACTTCTCTCGCGATAGTTTCAAGCAAATAACGGCCACGTTCGATCATGTTTCTCGCCGCTTCGAGACGGAGTCGCTCGAGTGCTTTGGCCGGAGATTCGCCCGTCTTGGAAAGAAAAATGCGTCCGAATTGTCGGGTACTTGGACAAAGTACGCGAGGCTGAGAGTGCGAAGCGCGCGTCTGGTCGGCGCGGAAAATGGCGGGTTCATTCGAATGGTTCCAGGGTTCGGGTGCGCGGCAATCCGACACCGGGCGCATACCGGACGATATCCGCCGCGAGGCGAAGCGCGCCCACGACGAAGATCAGCAAGCCGAGCGTTTGACGCAGTGTGCGTGGCATGGGCGATCAGCCGTTCGCGAGCAGCGTGTAGCTGGCCGCTTTCGTGACGTCGGTCCGCGGGTCCGAAATGGTTTTCTCCATCACGCCGACGATCATCCCCGCTAAACCGAACGTTTTGAAATCGCACCGTTTCTGGGCGAACTGGACCGGAAGGGCGGCCCGAGCCTCAGGCGACGGGGATTGGGTTGTCGCGCAGTGAGAGGTTGAACTGGTCGACAAACGCGTGCTCATTGGGGCCCGCGTTGTCGCGCAGCGGCTGCGCGACGCTGACGACCACTTCGGTCGTAGCCGTGGCGAGCTTGTCCATTGTCTCTGCGATGAACGCGTCGAGCGGCATCGCGCGCGGGTCGCCGCTCTTGTGGACGAGATCGGTATCGACCCAAGGCGGCGTGATTTCGAGCACGCGAACGCTGGTGTCGCGCAGCATGAAACGCTGCGACATCGAGTACGAATGCAGCGCGGCCTTCGTCGCCGAGTAGAGCGCAGTGGTGGCGAGCGGCACGTAGGCGAGCACCGAACTGTTGTTGATGATGTACGACTCCGGTTGTTGCTTCAGATGCTCGACGAATGCCGCGCTCAGCCGTACAGGCCCGAGCAGGTTCGTGTTGATCAGGTGGACGGCTTGCGCGTCGTCGAGTGCGCCGCCCGCATCGTCGAACGGCATGATACCGGCGTTGTTGATGACGACGTTGAGCGTCGGGTACTTCGCGATCAGCTGCCGCGCGACCTGCTGGATCTGTGCGCCATCGGCGATGTCGAGTTCGATCGTGTCGATGCCCGGATTCGCCTTTGCGACTTCGTCCAGCAAGGCCTTGCGGCGCCCCGCGATGATGACCTTGTTGCCGCGCTTGTGAAAAGCTTCTGCAAGCGAACGGCCGATGCCCGACGTGCCGCCCGTAATGAATATCGTGTTGCCCGAGAGTTTCATGCTCACAATTCCTTTGAGATGACTATGTATCCGAGGTGAATGTCAATGTGTGGCTGTGTAGCGTGGCGCCGGAACATTGGTCGACAACAGGGAAGACATCGCGCGCCGCGCGCTTTCGTATCCGTCCCATTTCACGATGTCATGTAGCGAAGGAATCGTCACAAGCTCGCCCCGATCAAACCCAACTAGCGCGGCATCGACCATGTTTTCAGCGGACATCACGATCGACTTGTCGAGATTTTCGAGCGGCAGGCCACCCGTCTGCCAGAAATCGGTCGCTGTCGCGCCCGGCAGAACGGCCTGGATATGAATGCCTTTGCTGGCTAGCTCGTGATGCAGAGACTGGCTGAATGCCAGCACGAACGCCTTGCTGCCGCCATAGACGCCATTGAGTGCTTCCGGCGCAATTGCGACGATCGACGAGATATTGATGAGGGCTCCTTTGCCGCGCGACAGAAAGCCGGGTACGGCGGCGTAGGTGAGGCGCATCAGGGCCGTCACGTTGAGATCGATCATGCGCGACATCGCATCGACGTCACTGTCCGCAAGAGGCGTGTGGGTGCCGACGCCCGCGTTATTCACCAGCAGGGTGATCGTCGCGTCCTGCTTTAGCTTCGCCTCGACGATCGAAAGGCCATCCTTGGTACCAAGGTCTGCGGCGAGAATTTCGACGCTGCGTTGCGTTTGCGTCGTGATGCGGCTGGCAAGCGCGGCGAGGCGCTCACGGTTGCGCGCAACGAGTATGAGCTCATAGCCGCGTCGCGCGAGGCGCTCGGCGTACACCGCACCGATGCCAGACGATGCGCCTGTAATCAGCGCTGTGCCCAAGTGTGCTTGCGTCATCATGTCACTCCGTGTCGAAGACAATTGTGTGGGAGTGAATTGTGGTGCCGAAGGCCACCTGCTCAAATGACGTTTAAGGTCATGTTTTAGGACATTTTTAAAGCGGAGATGGCCAGCCTCGCGTTGAATGTCAGGCGGCGCAATAACGAGCAGGTAGAAGCGCACACTGGTGGTGCGAGCTATAGAGAGAATGAATCGCGAAGTGGGAGAATGGGTGAGGCAGTCGGTCGGCTTCAATCCGAAACCGACCAGGCCGGCACGAAATCCATCTCGTTGCAACGACTATAGAAGTTACGAAAAGCCGCGGTGCCTGCGGCGATACGTCATCAATGTACTAATCGTCGATCAGGCATTCATTTTGGGTCACATTACGAGACTCTCGCCTCAACGACTGCGGAGTCATTTGATAGGCCCGGGTAAAAACGTCCCGGAGGTGACGCCTGTCACGAAACCCTGTTTCGCGAGCGATGGTTTCAAGCGAATGACGGCCACGCTCAATCAGATTTCTTGCCGCTTCGAGACGAAGACGCTCGATTGCCTTGGCGGGAGATTCCCCGGTCTCGGAAAGAAAAATACGCGTAAATTGTCGGCTGCTGAGATGTGCCGCCTTCGCAAGATCGTCGACGCGAAGGGGCTTGGATAAATTAAGGCGTGCATGTTCAAGCGCCATCTGGATTCGATCCGACTTCGGTGCAAGCGCCAACATTTCAGAGTGCTGCGACTGTCCGCCTGAGCGTCTATGAGGCATGACCATCGCACGCGCCACCCTGATCGCGAAGTCCGCACCGAGATCCTTTTCCACCAGGCCAAGCGCCAGGTCCATCGCCGCCGTCAACCCCGCTGACGTCCATATCGCACCATCGACAATAAAGATGCGGTCGGCTTCGACCTGAATGCGTGGCCAGCGTGCTTGCAAGGCGTCTGCGAACGCCCAGTGCGTGGTTGCGCGCTTGCCGTCGAGAAGCCCGGCTTCAGCCAGAACGAACGCGCCCGTACAAAGGCCTGCCGTGCGCCGCGAGCGTGCGGACGCGTCGCTGATGAACCTGATTTCTTCAGCAGTCGTGGCGCGGCCGGTTGGATTGGCCACGCCGCTAATCATCCATGTGTCCGCAGTCGCGTTCGAATCGGCCCGCTTTGTGATGACAGAGACACCAAGCGACGAGCGAATTTCTCCGCCCTGGAGCGAGTAATTCGTCACATGATAAACAGGCTCGCGCGCGACGATGTTGGCGATTTCGAATACGGTCTGGGTCCCGATGGCCATAACCTGGAAGTCATTCGTCAAGAAGTAGCCAATTCGATGCATTAATTCCGCCAGCCGTCATGTCCGAAAAGGTGAGTATAAATGTCGTTGGAAAAAAATGCGTGTGGCGTGGATGATGAGCGCCTGTGAACCGTATTCGAAAAGGTAAATGCCGATATTGCGTTATTCAGAACCGGATTTAGGCAGTGGATAACAGTTTCGAACCAGTATCGCGTGAAAATTTCGTTAATCCATGACACATCTCCAGAAATAAGTTCGTCAATCAAAAGTGCGGCGCCGGAGGAACGCAAATCAACCGGATGCACAAAGTACGCTCGCGCCAACAGAACCTTCGACATTGATCAGTTGCGGCTCCCGCGCCGTTTTCTAACGCGTTATCAACCACCGGCAGTTTTATCTTATGAACATGCCAACGTCTATTGCGGCATCACCGTCGGACGACGGCCAGATTATCGAGCGGGCGCTGCTAAGTTTGCTTTCTCCGACGCCTTTGTTCCCGACTCCGCCTGTGGAGAGCTCGTTCAAAGAAAAGATGCGTCGGGAAAGGTTGCCGGCTGCGCAAAAGAATCACCGGGCCGAATGGATCCCGCTGCCAGCCCGGATTGTCGTGCAAGAAATACTATCGGCCCATACGCTTAGTATCTACTGGAGCGATTCCCAGACCGGACATTACGCAGAGCAGATCTGGCGTCTGGGTCTGGCACGGGATGATGGTTTTTGCGCGCTCTCGGGGCGCCCCATCGTTCGGGGCGACGAAGTGTTTCGCCCTCGACGCAGCATGACGCTCGTCCCGGCGAACTGGCGTCGCATGATTCTCGCGTCGGATGTGATTGCGACATTCGCTTCTACACAGCCCGAGAGAGCCGCCGCATAACGTCATACCGCTTTGCCGTGAGTGTTGCGCCGCGCATCCGGCATGACAGCGCTCCGTGTTGATGTAAAGAACACCCCAATACATGTGCATGAACCTATGCCACCGCTTACGTAACCGCAGAAACGCAAATGACCAGCTCGACATGGCTAGCGCCAGCTACTGACCGTTATGAACAGAAGTATCCGCAGCTGACCGATGCTGAAATAGCACGAGTACGTCAATACGGCGTTGTTCGTTCGTGGACATCGGAACGGATTTTTGAAGTCGGTGCGCCAGGATTTGGGATGTGCGTGGTGTTGCGCGGGATGATCCGCGTGAGTAGCCGCGACGCATTCGGGCGTCATGCTGTCGTTAGCGAGAATGGTCCAGGACACTTCGTTGCGGAAGTTGGGCAGCTATCGGGAGGACGATCCATAGTAGACGGCGATGCTGTCGGGGACGTATCGGCAATTCATATTGTCCCTGAGCAACTCCGCGCGCTTCTGATCGCCGAAGCGGAACTGGGCGAGCGCATTATGCGGGCTCTTATCCTTCGACGGGTCGCGCTCATCGAGCGAGGCAATGGAATCGTCGTAGTAAGTCAACCGCATAACGCCCGCCTCCACGCGCTGCAAAGTTTCCTGCGACGGAACAACGTTCCCCATGCCGTCATCGGCGCCTCGTCAGAAAACGACGAGACTGCCTGTTACGTAGCAAAGTGGGTTCGCGACGACTCAGACTACCCGCTCGTGCTGCATCCGAACGGGACGATTTTACGAGCGCCTGATGAAGCCGAGCTTGCCACGGCTTTAGGCTGGCTACCCGATTTCGATCCGGAGTACGTTTATGACGTTGCAATCGTGGGAGCTGGTCCGGCGGGTCTGGCGACGGCCGTCTACGCTGCGTCCGAGGGGTTGCGAGTTATAGTGCTCGATCATAATGCGCCTGGCGGACAGGCAGGCGCCAGTGCTCGCATTGAAAATTTCTTTGGATTCCCAACAGGGATTTCCGGGCATGCGCTCACCGGGCGCGCATACGTGCAGGCACAAAAATTTGGCGCCGACGTAGCAATTCCTGCTCAGGCGGAAAGTCTTGATTGCGGCACGACGCCGTTCACGCTGCGCTTGTCCTCCGCCGTGACCATTCGGTCGAGAACTATCGTTATCGCATCAGGCGCGTCGTACCGCAAGCCAGACATTCAGGGCTTGGAACGCTTCGAGGGACGAGGGACATATTATTGGGCTTCACCCGTCGAGGCAAAGCTTTGCGCAGGGCAAGACGTATTATTGGTTGGCGGCGGAAACTCCGCGGGACAAGCCGCCGTGTACCTCGCGTCGCGTGCGCGGCGAGTTCGTATGCTGATACGAGGAAACAGTCTGAAAGCCAGTATGTCGCAGTATCTTATCGATCGTATTGCCGCGCTGGACAATGTCGATGTGACATACGGCACACAGATTACCGCGCTTAGGGGTGACAGGACGCTAGAAGAAGTAGAGCTTTTAAGCGGGACCCAACGATCGATCGTATTGGCAGAACACGTGTTCCTGTTTACGGGTGCTTCGCCCAACACGTCGTGGCTTGTCGGCTGCGTCGTCGCTGTCGACCAGAACGGCTTCGTGCGTACAGGCGATGCCGCCGGATCTGGGTTGCAGGAGCACGAAACAAGTGTGCCTGGCGTGTTCTGCGCGGGGGATGTCCGATCCGGCTCGACCAAACGGGTTGCAGCGGCGGTGGGAGACGGTGCCGCCGTCGTTGCGCAGATTCATCGTCATCTGGAGCGAGCGGTCGCTCAAGCATAAGCGTCGTGAATGGATTGGCGTGCAACGCACGCGGCGTCTATTGCCGACTTTCAAGGTGCTGCCCATACCGGGCAATTTTAATCGACGAATAAAAAGGAACTCCGCGATGGCAACGATCGAGTATTTCGAATATGTGTTTCTTGGCGGTGGCAAGGGCGGAAAGACACTGGCGATTGAACTCGCGCAGGCGGGCCGCAAGGTTGCAGTGATCGAGCGAGGCATGATCGGCGGTTCGTGCATCAACGTGGCGTGCATTCCGACCAAGACGCTGATCCAGACCGCGCGCACTGAACACCTCCTGCATCGGCATGCTGGTGCGGCCGTCGACATGGCGAAAGTCTCGGAGCGTGTGAAGGCCGTGGTAGACGGTATGGTGGAGATCAATCGCAATGCGTTTCGTGACTCTGGCCTTGAATTCGTGTTGGGCACGGGCCGCTTTGTCGGACCGCGCCGGCTCGAAGTGAAAACGAATGACGGCAATCTGCGAGTGATCGAAGGCGAACATGCATTCATCAACACGGGCACGACGGCCGCGATCCCCGATGTGCCGGGGTTGAAGGCTGCTGGACCGCTGACGCATGTCGAAGCGCTGGTGCTGACGAGGCTACCCGAGAGCCTGATCGTGCTCGGCGGGGGATATATTGGACTGGAGATGGCACAGGCATTCCGCAGACTGGGCAGCAACGTCACGTTGTTGCAGGACGCGCCACGCGTGGCGATGCGTGAAGACGAGGACGTCACTCAGGCGATCGAAGCCGCGTTGAAGGAGGAGGGCATCGATATCAGAACCGGCGCGAAACCCGTCAACGTGACGGGCAAGTCGGGACAGTCAGTGACGGTTGCGCTGCAGGACGGCAGCACGGTGAACGGCAGTCATATCCTGGTCGCAACTGGTCGCACGCCTGTCACGGCCGACATCGGTCTCGACGCCGCGGGAGTCGAAGTCGACGTGCGCGGCTTCATCAAAACGGACGAACGTCTCGCGACGACAGCCGAGCGCACATGGGCGATCGGCGAGGTGGCAGGCACACCGATGTTCACGCATGCATCATTTGACGACTACCGCGTCTTGCGCTCCCAGCTTGCTGGCGGAAACGTGACGACCCGCGACCGCTTCATTCCGTATGCGCTTTTCATCGAGCCCGAACTCGGTCGTATAGGTCTCAGTGAAGCCGATGCAAAAGCGCGGGGGATAGCGGTGCGTGTTGCGAAGCTGCCGATGGCGGCAGTGCCGCGGGCACGTACGAATGGCGCGACGAAGGGCTTTATGAAGATGCTTATCGACGCGAAGTCGGACGATATCCTTGGCTTTGCGATGCTGGGCACCAACGCAGGCGACGTGGTGACCGCGGTGCAAATGGCGATGCTCGGCGGATTGCCGTATACCGCCGTGCGCGATGCGATCATTGCGCATCCCTTGATCTCCGAGGGGCTCAATATCCTGCTGGCGAAGGTGCCGCAACGCACCGGCCAGTGAAACAGGCGCGAGAATTCTCCAATCTCGCTGATAAATTCATCGAGAAGCGCGATCGCGGCTGCTAGATTTTGCGAACGTCGTCGCGCTCTATGACGACCGCTCTGCGGTTGAAAGCCGCCGTTAGGGCCGCAGTGGTTCGGGGGACCGCTTCGCGTCGTCGTCAGGCAGCGGACGGCGGGCGGCTTGCAAGACCGATGAGCGAATGTGCATCACCTGCGGAGAACGTGCCTCAGTCACCGTGCCGTCACACTGCCGCTTAGCATGCCGTTTGGTCGCCAAGGGCAATTTTATGAACGTTCGCTGCATACACCCATTCGCGGGCCTGGCGCTCAATGAGATCCATGAAAGCAGGGGGGCCGCTGCAGTAAATCTGTGTGTTGGCATGAGTCGGACTCATTGCGTGGGAACTCTTCTGCGCAAATAGATCATCGGACAGGCCGAAATGGTGATAGACCTTACCGTGACTTCGAAGCGCGTCAAATTCTTCTCGAAGAACTGCGCGGTCGGCCGATCGGGCGAAGTTGTGTACCTCGAACCTTTGACCCGCCGATGCAAGCCGCTTCGCGATTCCCACGATCGATGCTGCGCCTATTCCGCCAGCAAACAGGATAGATCGCGCACGATCGTCCAAAATTGTCGGCGGGCTTTGGGGAGAGCCGACAAACACTTCGTCTCGTTCATTCAACGGAAACCGGGATAGCAGACTACCCGTTCTGCCATCACCATCTTGTCTCGTGCCAACCACGTAACCATCTGACAGGGACGAAACACCGAGCAAGGGATAAATCCTTTCGTTGTCCCCAGTGCTATTCAGGCAGAGTGTGACACACGACCCATCGTTAAACGGCGGAAGCGCCGATTTTGACGTCGTACGAAGTTCAACGGCATGGTACCCGTTGGCAATTTGCCATTTCCGGCTAACGATGACGGGAATCAGGTTGTCGCGCATGTCTTCTCCAATAGGACCTGCATCACAGATGGAACTCTAGCCGATACCGTGTCAGTGATGGAAAAGGAAGGCGGGTGGTAGTGAATCCGCAGTGGTAGTCGGGCATCGAAACCCCCGCGGTTAAAGGCTTAGAGCGATTAGTGCAACGCTGGTATTTTCAGAGCGTACTTTCTGTATATGCTGCTGCTTTCACACCGATCCATGCACGATCGCCAATGATTAAATCTAGTCAATGCTCTTGTAACCTGGTGTGTTGCTTTGACTCTTCAATCTGCCCCTTGATTCAGCGAGCAAGGACTCTCCGACAGGGGCAATATGCCGCCACGAACTGGCGAGCCTCGCATCACCTTCTAATTGTTCCAGACGCATCGCGTCGTCGCGGTCAGCAGGCGGAAGCAGAACGGGCTACTGCTTCACCAGAAGCCAAGCATCTTCCACCAGAGGCTGCCGACCACCGCGAAGATCAGCAACTCCACCACACACATCACAAAGCCGACGCGCCACCAGGTTCCCATCGTGACATAGCCGCTACCGAAGATGATCGGCGAGGTGCCCGTCGCATAGTGGGTCAGCGTCATCATGATCGCCGAGCCGGCCGCCATCATCAGCATGAACGGCGCCACATACTCGGGTGGTATCAGATGGACGCCGACCGTCAGGAAGGCGAGCATCATCGCACTGATGTGCGCCGTCGTGCTGGCGAACAGGTAGTGTGACAAAACGAAGGCCAGTACCAGGATCGCGGCAGTGGCGCCCCAGCCGATGCCGCTGGCAACGATCGCGCTCTTCATGGCTTCCGAGAACCAGGTGATCACGCCTTGCTTGTTCAGTTGCTCGGCGAGCATGATCAGCGCACCAAACCACACCAGCGTGTCCCAGGCGCTCTTCTCCGACAGCACATCGTCCCAGTCAATGGTGCCGGTGATGATCAGCAGGAACAGGCCGACGAAGGCGACCACTGTCGGATCCAGGATGAACGACGGACCGAACACCATCGCCGGCACGTCGGCCCACAGCAGCAGTAGCAGCGCGAAGGTCCCCAACATGACCATTTCCTTCGGCGACATGGGGCCCATCTTCGTCAGTTCGGCGCGGGCATACGCTACCGCATTGGGGGTGGCATGGAGTTGCGGCGGCGCCAGCACATAGATCACAAGTGGCATGACCAGCATGCATAGCAGGCCGGGCAGCATCATGCATAGCGCCCAGCTCGTCCAGGTCAGATGCAGGCTCTGATTGGTCGCCTTGGCGATGTAATCCACCACCAGCGGATTGGGCGCGGTGGCGGTCAAAAACATCGCCGAGGTGATCGGGTTGGCGTGATAGTTGACCATCGCCAGGTAGGTGCCGACCTTGCCCTCGGTGCCCTTGGCGGGATCCGAGTCGAAAGCGTTGGCGATCGACTTCATGATCGGATGCACGATGCCGCCACCGCGCGCGGTATTGCTCGGTGTGAACGGCGCGAGCACCAGTTCACAGACGGCCAGGCCATAGCCGATGCCTACCGTGCGCTTGCCGATCAGTGAGATGAATATCAGGCCGATGCGACTGCCCAGGCCGGTCTTCTTCAGCCCGCGGGAGATCAGGATGGCCACCACGATCAACCAGATCAGCGGACTGTCGAAGGCGGTCAGCGCATCGGCGATCGCCCCCTTGGACGAGGTCGAGGTCACCTGTGACAGCGAGAGGACGACGATCGCCATCACCGCCATGACCCCGATCGGCATGACCTTCAAAATAATCGCAACGATTGTTGTCAGAAATATCGCAACGAGGCCCCAAGCCTTGGGCTTCAGCCCCTCGGGCACAGGTAGCAGCAGCAGGGTTACCAGCACGGCCGTTGTGATCAGCGCGGGACCAAGTCGGAACGGGACAACGCTGTTGAAGTAGCGGAACGTCGCTTTTAGTCTTGTGAGCATTCTGCGATCCTTCCCGAAATAGTTGGCCGCGTCCGCTGGAACATAGTTCAGAGAGGTCCGTTTGGCAATGGGCAGCTTGCCTCTCTCCCGCACTTTCGGGAAGGCGCAGACGCTGATGTGTCGTGACGCACACGCAGCATGCATACTGTTCAACGGATGCCGGAAGGAAACGCGATGCATGCAGCGATGGGTGGCCACCGGGTCGTTGGCGGCACAGCGCTGCGCTGCAATGCGACGCACAATTGCCGCGCGCTGAGTCAGAGAAGGTCCGTAGTGACTGCGGGGCTGCTCACCCGGGTTGAAGCTGCTTGCACTCGGTTTCGAACCAATGGTCGACCAGGCGCTGCGCGGCGTGTAGGTTCTCGGGGAACTTTGGGTCGTCGTTCCACGGTGACGGGTTGTAGCCCGCTTTCCTCAGGGCCGAGAGCTCGCTTTGTTGTTGCGCCCTCGTCGGAGGCGCGTTGGTTCTAAGCGCGGCAAGGTCACGGCACTCTGTTGGGCTCAGATGTGGGCCGCTTTGTGGCGCGCCGGCGGCGGCACATCCAGTCAGCAGGAGCGCCAACGCTGCAAGCGTCGAGCGGTTTCTCAGGAGCTTTTCCATAGCGCATCTCCACGCGTCCGATTGGCGCAACGCAAGCGGCGCGATGCCGCCGGTCGCGCGTGACTTCCGCGTTTATTTTGCCTTAGTCCAGTCACCGGAAGTCGCGCGCTATACAAAGAGTAGAACGATCGGCGATCGCCCGCCGGACGAGTGGTTGACCACCTGCACAGGTCGGTCGATCTTCTGATGGCGTTCGAACACTCCGCATTCAGCGCATCATCAACACCGCCGCGCCCGACAGCCGCCCGCTGCGCAGATCGTCGAGCGCGCGGTTCGCGTCAGCGAGCAGATAGCGCGTCACTTCGATATCGAGTTGCGTGTCACCGGCGATCTTCATGAACGCTGCGCCGTCGGCGCGCGTCAGGTTCGCAACCGATACGACGCGGCGCTCGCCCCACAAGAACGCATACGGAAACGCGGGAATGTCGCTCATGTGAATGCCGCCGCACACGACGATACCGCCCTTGACGACCGCCTTCAGCGCGGCCGGCACGAGCGCGCCGACGGGCGCGAAGATCAGCGCGGCATCGAGCGGTTCGGGCGGCGCATCATCGCTGCCGCCTGCCCATGTCGCGCCGAGCCTGCGCGCGAGTTGTTGTGCAGTATCGTCGCCTGGTCTCGTGAAAGCGTACACCGCGCGGCCCTGATGACGCGCGACCTGCGCGACGATGTGCGCCGCCGCGCCGAAGCCATAGATGCCGATGCGCTTCGCGTCGCCCGCCATGCTGAGCGTCCGGTAGCCGATGAGACCGGCGCACAGCAGCGGGGCAGCTTGCGCGTCATCGTAGCGCTCGGGCAACGGCAGACAATAACGGTGATCGGCGATCACCTGCTCGGCATAGCCGCCGTCGATCGTATAGCCGGTGAAACCGGGCGCGTCGCAGAGGTTCTCGCGGCTGCTCGCACAATACGGACAGACGCCGCACGTGCTGCCGAGCCACGGTACGCCGACACGGTCGCCGATATCGAATGTCGTCACGTCGCCGCCGCGCGCCGCGACCCGGCCGACGATCTCATGCCCCGGAATCACGGGCCGTTTCGGCTCGCTCAATTCGCCATCCACGACATGCAGATCGGTCCGGCACACGCCGCATGCCAGCACGTCGATCAGCAACTCTCCCGCTGATGGCGCTCGCTGGGGCAACTCGCGTTCGGCCAGCGTGGGACTCGATCCGTCGAAAACCATTGCTCGCATGTTCGATCCTCCTCGCGTGGAATCCGCCAATGCCGCATCAGAGACGCGGCGACGCGCGACAGTTCAACCGCGCGGCGCGGATGCCGCGTCATCCGTGAGCCGCTTTTCAGCTTCCTCAGACGGCTGAGTGGGCAGAGCAATCGACGGGAGCCACGGCTGCCACGCGCGCATCCACATCGACCACATCGAGAACATCGACAGCGGCGACGCGAGGGAGAAAAGATCCGGTTGCAGAAACCACCGCGCGGCGGCTTCGACCGATGGTACGGCGGTAATGTGAATCGCGACGCTCTCTGCATTGCGGTCGGGCAGTTTGCGTCGCGTAATTTCTATATCGACGGTGGGCAGGTGGGCGGTCAGTTTCGTCTCCATGCTCGGCCTCGCAGTGACGGATCAGGTGCTGGGAGCGGGCGTGTCCGCGAAGAGACGCCCGACGGTGACGCGTTCAGCAAACTCTATCATGCGGCACTGCGTGAACCATGTCCCGACTGCTGATGCAGCGGGCGAGGCGCGTTATGCGCGCGCCCACGCCCGAAGCGCCGCAGTGCCGCCCGCGTACCGCTCAGCGCCGCCCGCCGCGGAATCCGCCGCCGCCGAAATGCGCGCCGCTGAATCCGTTACCCCCGCCTCCGAAGTGCTGACCGCCAAATCCGTCGCCTCCGCCGAATCCGCCGGCATGCTGGCTGAAGCGCTGCTCGCCCGTCGTGCGCGCGTCACGCTGCTGGTCGAGATCGCTGCCTGTCCTTTGGTCCGGTTGGGCCGATTGCCAGCCGTTAGACGTGTGCTGCTCCCACGACCCGCCGTCCGATCGACGATAGACATTGCCGTCGTGTCCCGCGTAGACGTCCCCGTTGTTCCACGCAACGGCATTGCCGCGCGACTGGTTGGTCACGATGCCTTTGCTGGCGGTCTGGTATTGCCCCGTCTGCGCGTTGCCGGAAACGCCGAACTCAGCAGCGCCAGCGCGGCCCGTGCGGGCGTTGTAACCGGCGACCTGACGGCCAGCCGCATAGTTGCCGTTGTACTGGTTGCCGACGATACCGCCGCGACCCGCGCCTTCTCGCCCGGTGACGGGATTGGCGAACGAGCCTTGCCGGCCGGCTGCATAGTTGCCCGAGTACGGATTGAACGCGGCCCCGCGCGCGCCCTGAAAGTGCGCGCCCGTGGCGGGGTTATAACCAGCGCCCGCCGTGCCCCGCCATTGCGTACCCGTCCATGCATTCCAGCCTGCCGTGTGCGTCACGGTGCCCTGGCCCCAGCGGCCGTAGAAATTCGCCTGGTTGATGTTCACGTTGTTCCAGCCGCCGCCCCAGTATCCGCCGCCCCAGTACGGTCCCCAGTAAGGCGACGCACATCCCCAGATGGCTCCCGCTGCAAAGCCGAACGCAAAGCCCTCTGCCGCGCCCAGCGCGAAACTCGCGCCGTATCCATACGTCTGCGGGTAGCCGTAGTAATACGCGCCGACATACGGCGGATACACATAACCCGTGCCATAGACGACCGTGCCTTGCGTATCGACGACGACCCCGAGATACCCCGGCGTATAGCCGACGACGACGGTATCCGGCGTCACCGAATAGATGTGGACATACGTCACGTAGTGCAGCGGCGCGCTGATGGGAATCGTGTAGATCACGGGCGGGACCTCGGTTGCGACGGTCCAGCCGCCCATCGGCGAAATCGAGACGAACCAGACGCCGTTAGCTACGGCGTAGTAATGCGTCGAGTCGACTTCGATGACGGGCGTTGCCGTATTGACCGCATACCGCAGCGGCGTGCCCGCGATCGGCTCGAAGCGCGGCGCGCCATCGTACGAAACTTTGGTGGAGGCTTTCTGACGGGATATCGAGGCCGTCTGTGGAATGGAGGCAGCGATCGCTGCCTCTCGCGCTTGAGGCGTACCCGGAACGGACACCAGCACATTGGCCTTCGGATCGTTCGGAGAAATCTTCGCGAAGTCTGCAGGAAGCTGATTGCCCGGGACGTAAGTCCAGGGGCCGTTCGTCGTCGTGGCCTCGAACCAGCGCCCCGACACGAGCACGTAGTACTGGTTCGTCGTGGGATTCACGAACACGGCGTGATCGGTATTGGTGACGGTCAGCAGTCCCGTGCCGTCGACGGGCTTCAGCTGCGCGGGACCGTCCGTCACGATCAGTTCCGCCGGACGCGTCGCGACCAGCAGGGCGGGCGCCTGTGCAGCGGGCTTGCCGCTGGCGGGCAGCATCGGGTCGGCGGCGTTTTTTGCGGACGACTGCTTCGCGGCATCCGCGAGCGTATGCGACGGCGTTGCGAGGACGCTCCATGGTCCGTTCGTATCGCGCGCGTTGAACCAGTAGCCGGCCGCATGCAGATACAGCGTGCCGTCTGCATCACGCATCAGCAGCGCGCGGCTGTTCAGCGCGCGCTGGAAGCCCGTGCGTCCGACGTTTTGCCACGCAGGCGCGCCGTCGACCAGCACGAGCACGGTAGGCTGCGTGGCGAACACGATTTGTGGCGGGTCGTTTTTCACCGGCATGCGCATCGTTTGCGACAGCTCTTGCGATGCCGCGTAGCTCGTCTGCAGTTCGTCGAGCGGCACGCTCATGCCCGTTGCCGGCAGCCGCGCGAGCAACGATCGACGAACGCTGTCAGCGAGGTTTGCGTCGGTTGGAACTTCGACGCTATTGATCTGGATAGCAGTGAGATTGACCAGCCCCGATGGCTTGTCGATATAGGCATTGGCGGAGAAATGCGCGACGCCGAAGGTCGGCGTTCCGTTTTCCTTGCCGACGGCAACTGCGGCGCGCCCCGAGATGCGATTGCCGTCCCACTTCTCGATTTGTGGCTGATACATCTCAACATGCTCGCCACTCGCCTCAAAGTTGCGTGGCCAGTCAGCCTGCGTCGTGGGCACAGGGGCAGTCGCTGCGTACGACGGCGGGAGTTCCCAGGTGAATGCGGTGAGCGTCAACACCGACGCAACGATCTGAGTCAGCCTCAACTTCGCGCCGCGCGCTTTAAAGTCTGCGTTCATCTTCGAGATACCTCATCCAGTTATCGGTTGCTTGTCCAAAAGAAAAAAAGCCGCCCCTGAAAGGGGCGGTTAAAACTGGCGGAGACCAGAGAAGACTCTTAAAGATTGGTGAATCGATCAGAAGCGGTGCCGGATGCCTGCCGAAACGACGTATTGGCTCTTGCTCGTGGAGGGTTCCGAAGTGCCGTTGACTTGCGTCACGTTCGCGCCGACCTGATTGTCTGCACCGATCTGCATGACGCTTTCAGCGTAGATGTCGGTGCGCTTCGACAGCGCGTAGTCGGCCTGCACGCCAAACTGGTTCCAGTGAGCCGAGCTGTTGCTCGTCGCAGACGTACGCGGCGTGCTGCGCAAGCCTTGCGTGTACGTGTACGCCGCGCCGAAGCTCAGCGCAGGTGTCATGCTGTAGCGGGCGTGGATTTCGTGGTTGTTGTAACGCACGGAAGAATCGCCGATGTTGTCCTGATAGCGGGTCTGTGTGAACAGCGCGCCGAGCGTGAACGGTCCAATCTCATAGTTTGAGCCAAGACCCCAGGTACGCTGATTCTGAAGACCCGGAAGGTTCGTCATCGCCAAGGTCGGAAGGTTCTGGATCGCGCCCGAACTGTTGTTGGAATTCAGCCCCTGAATCTGCAGATAGGCGGCCGCGAAATGCACGCCGGCATACTCATAGCCAGCACCGACGCTGTACGCGCGGTTGTTCGCAAAACCACTCGCCGAGTTTGAGAAACCGTACAGTGCGTTGAACGAAGCGCCAGCGTAGTTCAGGCTTTGATACTTGACCGAATTGCTGATGCTGAACGTGCTGTTCAGGTTGTCGTTATCGCCGCGGTGGGCGAAGTACGTGCCGCCCCAGGTGCCGGCCGCGGAGACCGGGCCGAGGTAATCGACGACCGAGTCGTACTGGCGGCCGAGGGTCAGCGTGCCGTAATCGATAGCAGACAGTCCGACGTACGCCTGGCGGTTGAACAGGCTGTTATTGGACGCATTGTTATTGGCCAGACTGCCATTGTTCACGTTGAAGCCGCTTTCTAGGTTGAAGACGGCTTTCAGGCCGCCGCCCAGATCTTCCACTCCGCGCATGCCCCAGCGGCTTTGCTGCACATTGCCGCTTGTCATGCCGAACACTGCCTTGCCGTCAGTCAAGCCATTCGGCGTGATGGGCGAGTTGCGCGTGGCTTCGTTGCTCACGTACGTCAGGCCCGCGTCGACGAGGCCATACAGCGTGACGCTGCTCTGCGCGTGCGCCGCACCCGCAAAGGCCGCCGAAGCAGCCGCGAAAATCAAGGTGGTTTTTTTCATGTTCGTATTCCGTACTAAGCCTGACGACTTGAATGAAATGTGCTGTCTTCCGTGTGCGAGATAGCCGCGGTGCGTAGCTTTAAAAATTCACGGCACACATCGATCACGCAGGGCGAACTATAGAGGCCGAGTCGACGTTTCGTTACGTTTAATAAGTGAAAACTATTTTTTAGTAATTCGAAATAAATCGTATATTGAATGATAAAGCGATGTATATTCAAATGAAATTCATTCCGATATTTAAGTCGTACGCGGTACTTGATTGATAATATGTTGTGACGGCGCTACATGAGGGGTTTCTGTGGGTGACAATTGTATTTTCGTTGGCTGAAACTGAAGCTTTAAATGGGTGGGTAATTTAATGTTGATATATATGTCTAATCTGTTTTATTTCTGTTGACCATGCTGAATAAGCTGCAGGCAATACGAATATTCCTAAGAGTTGCCGAGAACAACTCCTTCAGTCGCGCTGCGTCGAGTCTCAATCTGTCAAATGCTGTCGTGACGCGCTATGTGGCGCTGCTTGAGGCGCATCTCAATGCGCGCCTCGTCAATCGCACGACGCGTAGTGTTTCGCTGACGGAAGCAGGCCGCGCCTATGCAAGGGGATGCCAGCAACTGCTGGAGCTGCTGGATTCGATGGAATCGGCCGTGACGGAAGAAGCGGGCGAGCCCTCGGGCACGCTCAAGGTCGCGGCGGCGGCCTCGTTTTCACTGGCGGCGCTGGCGCCTTTGCTGCACCGCTACCGGATACGTCATCCGAAGGTGAAGCTGGACGTCACGCTGTTGCATCAGTCCGTGGATCTCGTCGAAGACGGGTTCGACGTCGGCATCGTCGCATCGTGGCAGGTGAACGGCAGTACGCTGGTGAAGCGTCCTGTGCTGTCGGTGCGGCCCATCGTGGTCGCGTCTACCGGCTATATCGAACGGCACGGCGCGCCGACCTCGCTCGAACAGCTTGCATCGCACAGTTTCCTCGCGCCTTCGCGAGATATGCATGGAACCGAGTGGTCATTCGCGAGCGCTGACGGTCGCGAGGAGACCTTGAATCTCGACTCCGTGTGCAGGGTCAATAGCATGATCATGTTGCGGCAAATGGTACTCGCCGACATGGGTCTCGCTATCCTGCCCGAGGACTACGTCGTCGGCGACATTGCGAGCGGCGCGTTGCTGCGTGTCCTTGCTGAGTATCGGGTGACCAACGGGCTCAAGGAACTGTCGCTCGTCTATCCCGGTCGGCGCCATGTGTCGGCGAAAGTGCGCACCTTCGTGGACTTCACGATCGAATACTTCCGACGAGGTTTCTCCCCGGCTGCGCCGCGCGCCGACTTGACGGCGGACTGAACCCACGGCGGATCGTTGCCCGGAAGATGGGGGCTTGCCAGTTTCTTTATGCTTCGGCAAGGTCGCATAGTTCCACCGCGCAGCACGGGAGAGATCGTCCCCAGCGACGACGCCGACGGAGCAACCGCCCGGGAAACTCTCAGGCAAAAGGACGGTGCAGCAGGAACATCTGGAGAGCGGCGCCAGGCGCGCCCACCGTCGGCGTCGACACGATGGGCGCGCGTCGCTGACGAAACACGCAGGCGGGCGGTCTCGACTTTCGAAGTCGAAACGCGAAGCAGCGGACATGAGTGTTTTCGAGCATGCGCTGCTGCGAGCGTTTGGCCGCCCGCTTCATCGACGCAAAACTGACACAAACGGATGACGCATTTTACGTGACTGTAATCGCGTCACGACGGCGTAGCGACTGACGCTTAGTGAGCTAACAGCGCGAACTATCCACGCGGACTATCAGCGTACGGCCAGAGCCGCCATCGACGCACGCCAGGATTTGTACTCGCTGCAATTTTGCTGCCCGCTTTCTATAAATGAATCAGGACGAACGGGTCAACCGTTCGCGTCCCTGATTGTCCATCGCGGGCAAACATGCAACTGAATCTCACGTCGACTTCGATCCACCCAGACAGATACCAAGGGTCGATCGCATCCGTCTGCGCTCGCGGCTGGATTGCCATGCAATATGGTTTGCGTCGGCCGGATGGGTTCCCTTTCTTTTCGAACTATTCGGTGTGCTATGTCACAGTCGCCGGCCGCCACGCGTTAAATAATGTCTTCACAGTGCCAGGCATAACTAACGCCATGGAGGTGCGCTGTGTTTCACTCAACTCTATTCCGCACCTGGTTTTGCACCGCCGTGACAACGGCCTGCCTCACCGGATACCCCTACGCCAACGCCGAAGCGATCGCACCGCATGCTGCGGCTGCTTCCGCGCCGTCGCCTGCGTCCGCGCCAGTGAAAGAGAAGCGAATGGCGCCCGGGAATGCGAGCGCGCCGCTCGACTTTCCGGCGATCGTCGAGCGCTACGGGCCCGCCGTCGTGAACATCCGCGCGATCCTGCCGGAGAAGCCGCTGGCGGTGCCAACGCCGCCGGCGCCGGCTGCGCCAGCCGCGTCGCCTGCGCCCGCTTCGGGCGCGAGCTCCGAAGCGATCGACGGTGACGACCCGCTGTTCGCATTCTTCCGGCAGGTCATGCCGCAGTCGCAGGACGGGCAGGGCAGTTCACCGCGTGCCATGTCGGGTGTGGGATCGGGTTTCATCGTCAGCGCTAACGGATTGATTCTGACGACGGCGCATGTCGTCGACGGCTCCGATGACGTGACGGTGCGTCTGACCGACCGACGCGAGTTCAAGGCAAAAGTCGTCGCCGTCGATGGCCCAAGCGATGTCGCCGTGATCCAGATCGACGCGACGAAGCTGCCTGTCGTCAAGCTCGGCGATTCGACGCGGGTCCGCGTCGGCGAACAGGTGCTGACGATCGGTTCACCGGATAGCTATCAGAACACGGTGACGGCGGGCATCGTCAGCGCGACATCGCGCACGCTGTCCGATGGCACGGCGTTTCCGTTCTTCCAGACCAACGGCGCATTGAATCCCGACAACTCGGGCGGCCCGGTGTTCAATCGCGCAGGGGAAGTGGTCGGCATACACGTGCAGGTTTACGCCGACGGCGATCGTTTTCAGAGTCTGACTTTTGCCATCCCGATCGCGATGGCGAACAAGGTGCGCGCGCAGTTGCAGGCGCAGTCAAAGTCTCAGGACGGCGGAGACGCCGCGCGCGGCGCGTTCGGCATGCAGGTGCAGGACATCGATCCGGGGCTTGCCGGCGCGTTCGGTCTGCCGCGCGCGGCGGGCGCACTGGTGATTGCCATCGAGCCCGGCAGTCCCGCCGCCACCAGCAAGCTGAAGCCCGGCGACGTGATCGTGCAGATCGGCGACAAGCCCGTCGAGCACAGCGCGGATCTCACCGACCAGGATGCGGTGCCGCAGTCGGGCACGAAAGTCCCCGTGAAGCTGATTCGCAATCGCAAGCAGATGACGATCATGGTTAACCTGACGGCATCGGCGCAATACGCGAGCACGGGCGTGAGCGATGTCGGCCCGCTGGATCATCTCGGACTCAGCATGCATCCGTTGACGGACGACGAACGGCGCTCGACGGGCCTCGCCGAAGGGCTGATGGTCGAGGACGTGTCGGGCACGGCGGGCACCGCCGGCATCAAGCCGGGCGACGTGGTGTTGTCGCTGAACGGGACGCTGGTTGCATCGCAGGATGAACTGGCGGCGCTCGCGGCGAAGGCGGGCAAGAAGGCGGCGCTGCTCATCCAGCGTAACCACGCGCGCAGTTTCGTGACTGTCGATCTGAAGTGAAGCGCAAGCGCTGCGGCGGGACGATTGAAATGTCCGCCGCGTCCGCCGTTCTCGGTTAGAAGGACCGGCCCGTCTGGACCGGCCCGTCTGACGGGAGAACGAACATGTCTCGCTACCACGCACGCATCACAGGAAAAGATCAGGCAGCATTGGCCGATCTCGTGACGAAGCACAAGGTTACGGTCGCGCGCCATACGATCGAGAAGGTCCACGGCGGCTATCGCGTCGACGCGCACGCCACCAATGCGCAGATCAAGGCGCTCGAAGCGGACGGCTACCAGGTCGAGCGGCTGGAGGACGCCGAAGCGCAAGGCAAGGTGCGCCAGGCGGAGACGCGCGCGCAGCTGGCAGAGCCGCACGCGCTGGACGCTTTATCCGTCGCGGCAGGCACCGGCTATCTCGATGTTGCACAAATCGAGGCGGCACTTTCCGCCGCAAGCAATGCGCCCAACGATGCGTTCACGAAGCTGATCAAACTGCCTCATCCAACCTGGGAGAAGCGCACCTGCCACGCGCTGAAAATCGGCAAAGGCAGCGCAGCGGGGCGCCCCGGCATCTATTTCCTCGGCGGCGTGCATGCGCGCGAATGGGGCAGCCCGGATATCCTGATCCATTTCGTGCAACTGCTCGCCAACGCGTACGCCACGCACAAGCCGATCAAGATCGGCAGCCGCACGTTCAAGGCGGCGGACATCAAGCACGTGATCGAAAGCAAAGACCTGTACGTGTTTCCGCAAGCGAATCCCGATGGCCGCCACTACAGCATGTCGGCGGAATCGATGTGGCGCAAGAACCGCCGGCCCGCGCCTGCGGGGCATAGCAAGCCGCAATGCTGCGGCGTCGATATCAACCGCAACTACAATTTTCTGTGGAATTTCCCGCAGTACTTCGATCCCGAAAGTCCGATCGCCAATTCCACCGATCCCTGCGACTACGAGGTGTATATCGGTCCCGCCGCAGAATCGGAGCCCGAAACGAAGAACGCCGTGTGGATGTTCGACACCTACCCGAACATCCGCTATTTCGTCGATCTGCACAGCTATTCGGAAGACATTCTGTACAACTGGGGCGACGACGAGAACCAGAGCGGCCATCCCGACATGAACTTCCAGAATGCCGCCTACGACGGCAAGCGCGGCATTGCCAACGACAAGGCCTATCGCGAGTACATCGCGACGGCGGACAAGAAGATCGCCGTCGATCTCGCGCACGAAATGCGCGACGCAATCAAGGCGTCGCGCGGCCGCGTGTACAAGACCGAGCAATCGATGAGCCTGTATCCGACGGCGGGCACGTCCGACGACTATGCATTCAGCCGTCACATCGTCGATGCGAAGAAGGCGAAGGTGTTCTCCTATACGATCGAATGGGGCAGCCCCGACAACCCCACGCCGTTCCATCCGCCGTATGCGGAGATGAAGCAGATCATCGACGAGGTGACCTCGGGGCTGCTGGCTTTTTGCATTGCAGCGAAGTGACGGCGCTGCCGTGTCAAAGTCCTTCGATCAGCACGACACGGTGACGTGATCCTTTGAGCCTGTGTTGCGCGACTTGCTGATACGCATCGCTGTCATACCAGGCGCGGGCCGCCGTGAGCGACGGGAATTCGAGCACGACGGTCGCCTCGGCGGGATCGCCTTCCAGCACCTGTTGCGCGCCATACGCGGCGAGCACTTTGTGCGTGTACCCGTCGAAGGTGTCGCGCACCTTCGCGCGGTATACGTCGAGCGCCGCCTGGTCCTGCGTGCTTTCGCGCGTGAAAATCATGTATGCCGTCAAGACGGTTCTCCTTCGTGTGACAAGGTTTCGAATTCACGCGACGCGGCCCGTCCGCGCGCAAACTGAATGGCCGCTTGCGCGACGCGTTGCCCAAGGTGTCGTGCCGTGTCCAGGTCGGCTTGCGGCGGCGCGGCGTCCGCGCCTTCGTCGGCATTCGACTGCGCGGCCGCGCCGAGAAAGAAGCCAAGCCGGTTCGCATCCTGTTCGCTGCCGCTCGTGCTGTTGTTGCCGGGCGGCAAGCCAAGGCTGATCCAGTGCATGCCGTGCTGCGCCGCGAAGATCACGAACTGCATCAACGTCGCGAGCTTGTCGCCCGATCGCGATGCGGAGTTCGTGAAGCCAGCCGCCAGCTTGTCTTTCCACGCGCTTTTAAAGAACGCGCCGGAACTGGCGTCCATGAACGATTTGAACGCCGCCGACGCGCTGCCCATATATGTCGGCGCGCCGAAGACGATCGCGTCGGCGGATTCGAGCGCGGCCCATTCGTCTTGCGCCTGCTCGACGCTCAGCAGCAACGCCCTGGCGCCGGGCGTTTGCGCGACGCCGGCGCTGACGGCCTGCGCCTGACGCGCGGTGTGGCCATAGCCGCTATGAAATACGATTGCGATCGTGACTTCTTCCATGGTGGTTGTCGAATACATGTCGCCTGGTGGAGAGATGCCCGTCCGGGATTCGCGATCGGGCAACGGGTGAACGTGCTGCCACGGTCGCGGCAGCACGGTTTGTCATGCCGCGAATCACGCGGCGACGGAATCGACGGCTTCGAGAAACTCGGCAACGGTCATTGCGTCGTGGCCGAAGGTCGGATACGAAATCGACAGCGCGGCCTCGTGCGCCGCTTCCGTGAAGTCGGCGACCGCGTCGGTGATGAACGTCACGTGAAAGCCGGCTTCGAGCGCATGACGGCCGGTGCCTTCGATGCAGGTCTGCGATGTCAGTCCGGCCAGCACGACCTTCTCGATGCCGTTCGCCCTGAGTTGCGCTTCCAGATCCGTGCCGATGAACGAGTCGAACATGCGGTGATGACTCACCACGATTTCGCCTTCACGCGGGTGCAGCGGCGCGTAGAAGTCCGCGCCGTAAGTCCCTTTGCGCAGCACCTCGTTGGAGAGCGCCCATTGCATGCGCGGATGGACATGCTTGATGTCGTCGAAACTGTGCTCGTCGGTGCCGTGCGGCGCGAAGATGATCTTGACACCCGCTGCGCGCGCGCCTTCGAGCAGTTGTGCGACGTGCGTCACGAAACCTGTCTTGTCGAGCATGGGTGCAATCGACGCGTGCAGCTTGCCGTCGTCGGCGAGAAAGTCGTTCAGCACGTCGATGAGCACGAGTGCCGTGGTTTGAGCCGGATAGATACGATCGTTCATTTTGCAGATCCTGAATGAGTGCGCCAGCAGCGGTGTGCGTCCGAACCGTCGAACTGAACCGCCAGGCCGTTGGTGGCATCATGTACGAGCCGCGCGTGCCGCACTACGGGCTCGCGGCAAACAACACCTATTCGTGAAGCAAATGAGTGATCGATTCCAGGAACTGCATGTGTTCGTGCGCGCTGCCGAAACGGGCAGCTTTTCCGCGACGGCGCGCGAACTCGGGCTGTCGCAGCCTTCCGTGTCGCGGATCGTTTCCGAGCTCGAAGCGCGTCTCGGCACGACGCTGCTGTTGCGAAGCACGCGCAACATCGTGCCGACGGAGGCAGGCAAGGCGTTCCTGCTTAGAGCCCGCAAGCTGCTGCGCGAACTCGAAGAGGCCGACGACGAAGCGCGGCATGTCGGCGGCCTGAGCGGCGTGCTGCGCGTGGCGACGTCGGCCATCGTCGGCGTACGCACGGTGATTCCGAGCCTGTCGGTGTTCCTGAAGGCGCATCCGACGTTGCGCATCGAGCTTCTGACATCCGACAGCATTCAGGATCTGATCGCCGAAGGCGCCGATCTCGCCATCCGCTTCGGCGAGCTGGAGGATTCCGGCTTCGGCGCGCGCAAGATCGGCATGGTGCCGCGCATGCTGGTCGCTTCTCCCGCCTATCTGAAGGAGCGCGGCATCCCGGCCACGCTGGACGACCTCGCCGCGCACGACATCGTCACAGGCCCGTTGGGCCCGTCGCACGAAACGTGGACCTTCGAGCACGACGGCATTCCCGTCTCGATCAAGGTTCGCGCGCGCGTGTTTGTTGGCGCGGCGGAGGGCGTGATTGCCTGCGCCCGCGAAGGCCTCGGAATTGCGGTGGGGAAGCAATGGCTTTGCGAGCCGGAGCTTCGATCGGGACAACTGGTCACGGTACTGGACGACTACCGCCTGCCGCCCGCGCCGATTCATGCCGTCTTTCCAGAGGGCGCGCAGCCGTCGCAGAAGGTGCGGCTGTTCACCGATCATCTGATCGAAGTCTTCTCCGCACTGCACGGCGATACGCGCTTCGCGCCGTATAGAAAGTTCGCTGTCGAGCGGACTTCGTAGTTGGCGCAATCGTTTGCGACGTGCGTTTGCCTGCCTGCGTTGAAGGCAACCCCGCGCCAGATTTCTACCGCCCGCGCACCCAACTGAGACGCACGGTAAAGCCTCGCCGCCAAGCGAGGTTATCGTTGTTTGAAAAGAACCGGACAGGTCACGCGGCAGTGCGTCATGGAAATCGACGGCACCGTGCGCGCGATGATGCCGCTCCGCTGTCGCCGAGGACAGCCGGGCGCGGCCTGCCGGGCAGCTACAGGTGACGATCGGGGGCCAACATGGCGGTAACAAGAATGGAAGCGCCGACGGGTGTCGGGACGCTGCGCTCAGCGAGCCTGGCAGACGTGGAGCTGGAACATCTGGAAAGGATGGTTCAGTACGTGGTTCGCCGGACCGAAACGGACGACGTGTCGAAGCTCGACTACGAATACTGGGCGAAGCGCCTGCGCAAGCTCGCGCAGACCTACGATCTGGTGGCGACGCAACGGCAGCGGGTCATCGCGCTGCTCGATCTGCTCGAACGGGAAATGCTGTATCAGGCGCGCCGCGCGGCTGCCGTCTGAACGCGGCTTGCTTCGATCCGCATTGCGTCAATTTCGTCGCGCCGCTGCGCGGATCGACTAGGCAAGCATGGCCAGCGCCGTCTCCAGCACCATGCGCTTGAACTTCTTTTCATGCTGCGGCAGCGACGAGAACGCCCGCATCAGGTGGCTGTACGCGACCGTCTTGCTGATCGCGTTCAGCAGCATGAAAAACAGCAGTTCCGCGTCCTTAACCTTCAGATCGTCTTGCCGCGCTGCGTCGGCGAACAACGGCACCATCACGTCGTGATAAGGGCGCACCAGCCGCTCGATCAGCACGTTGAGCCGCTCGCCTTCTTCCGTCGCCGCCGTCGAAAAGAAAATGCCGACGTCGGGGTCGTCGAACACTTCGTCGATGAATCTCGCCACCGCCATTTCCACGCGCGCTCTCGCGCCCAGCGGCGCGCTCTGCAACGCTGACGTCGCGTCGATCATCGGCGCCATCTGCCCGGCGATCTGTTCGACGACGGCCAGCCATAACGTCTCTTTCGACCCGAAATGATGCGCGACGAGTGCCGCATCGACGCCTGAGTCGCGCGCGATCTCACGCACGCTCGTTGCCTCGAAGCCCCGTTTGCCGAAACTCCTGCGCGCATTGCGCAGGATCGCGTCCGGCCCGACCGATGCACTCGACGCCGGGCGTCCGCGCGCGCGTTTCTTGTCTTTGTGGGGTTCTGCTGTTGCCGTCACATCTTTCATTCGAATCAGCCTGCCGATCGTCAGATCAGGCGTGAGTTTAACCGAGCGTCCGGAACGGGGCCGCAGTGGTCCTCGCGGCACATTCGTTTGACACGCGCGCCCGGCGACGCTACGATCTCGATATTCATCACGTGTTGAATTAATCATGTCAGAGCGCATACGGATCGAAGAGCATGCGGATGTCTGGTGCCGGACCGTTGTGGCGATCCGCAACTTCGACGTCACGCCGGAACCCGTCAAAAACCCGCGCCCACCGCGCCCGGCGCGGCGCAGGCCGCGCACGGCCGCATGCTGGGACGGGCGAAGCCAGCCGACCGTGCGCGTGCTCGACAAGCCAACCGCGCAGACGCTGACGGTTTCATGGTGCGACGCGCGCACGGGTCACTACGGCTATCAGACATGGCGCGTGAACATCGCGCGCCGGGCCGGACAATGCGTGCTGACGGGCCGCACGATCGCGGCGGGCGAAACGGTCTACTGCCCACGCGCGAACGGCACGCCGCCGGGCAACGCGGGCGCGATGATCGTCGCGTCGGGCGTCGATATCTGACTCTCATAGGGCGTGGCAAGCCGCTGGTGGCGCCCGGCCAGGGTGGAATGTCGCGCAATGGAGACACGGTAAGGCTTCGAAATAATGCGCAATCGATGCGCAATCACGCAACAGGCCGACGGTTTGCAGGCTGTCTGAGGCTTGCCGGCACGATGATGGACGACGGGTTGTGTTTTAATCACGGGTACTGTGGTTGTCTTTCAACGTATCTGCTCTCCATCACCAATAGATGTCCCCCGTCGTCAAGTCCGAACTGCTGGAAAAACTGTGGGCGCGCATGAGCGAGCGCGGGGATTTCCCGATGCTCTCGCAGGCGCTGCGCACCACCGTGTCGGCGATGAATAACGACGATCTGGACTTCACGTCGCTTGTGCAGGTCGTGCTTTCGGATGTCGGCCTCACGCAAAAGGTGCTGCGGCTCGCCAATTCGGCGATGTATGTCGCCTTCGGCGGCAACATCACCACCGTGACCCGCGCGCTGATGGTGCTCGGCATGGATACCGTCGGCCATCTCGTGGTCGGGATGAAGATCGTCGATCACTTTCATCACAGCGCGCCGCACCGGATCGACGCGAAGCTCGAACTGAACCGCGCGCTGCTATGCGGAACGGTTGCGCGGCGCATCACGGAAGGCGTCGATCTGCGGGTCGCGGAAGAAGCCGTGGTGTGCGCGCTGATGCGTCAGGTGGGCAGGCTGCTGGTGGCGTTCTATCTGGAAAGCGAATGGGACCGGCTGCGCCGCACGGCGGCAACCGACCAGATCGACGATAGCGACGCCTGCGCGCAGCTGCTCGGCGTGAGCTTCGAGGACATCGGCAGCGAGGCGGCGCGCCGCTGGCGTCTGCCGGAAACGATCTCGGCGGGGATGCAGGCTATCGGCGCGGCATCGGACGAGCCGCTCTCGGAGCATGTGCGCTGGCTGCGGGCCGTCAACAGCTATTCGACGGAAGTGGCCAACCTGCTCGTCACCCAGCCGCCGGGCGACGAACTGGAACGCTGCCTCGCCGAACTCGCGAGCCTCTATAGCGACGCGCTGAAGATCGATGCGGCCAGGCTCGACGCGCTGAGTGCCGCGTTGATCGACGAAGAAAGCAACGAAGGGCTGATGCAGGAGATTTCCGAGCTGCGCGCGCATGCCGATGCGATCGTGCGTACCGGGAAGTCCGCGCAGGCGCGGCTTTCGGCGGGTCTCGAAGACTTGCGCGCGCTGCCGTCGAGCAAGGCGCTCTTGCCCGTGCTGACGCTCGCTTCCGAAACCATTCTGGCGGGCCTGTCGATGTCGCGCACGCTCGTGTTCGTGCGCCAGGCCGACGCGCGCTATCACGCGCGCATCGGTTTCGGCCCCGACATGGAACGCATGCTGCCGACGCTCAATTTCGGCGCGGGCTTCCAGCCCGACGTGTTCCATCTGGCGATTGCGAACCCCGTCGGCATTTTCATCGAGAACGCGCGCGAGCCGCGCATGGAAGCGCGTCTGCCTGACTGGTTCAAGGCGCATCTCGCCGATGCGCAGGCGTTCGTGCTGCTGCCCGTGAAGGCCAACGACACCACCGTCGCGCTCGCGTACGGCGACTGGACCGACGTGCAGGCCGTACACAAGATCACGCAACCGGAAATGGCGATCCTCAACGAACTCACGCGTGAGCTGAGCCGTTTCTTTTTCGGTGCGAATCTCGAAGAAGCTGAAATGCTTTGAGCTTGCCGTGCGCGACGCGGGCACGCGTCGACGCAAAGGCGTTCAGCGTTGCCAGCCTGCGAGCAGCGCGGGCAAGCGCGCCATCTCTTCGAACACGTCGGCGACGCCGACGGCTCTCAACGCTTCTTTCGAGCTATGGCCTTTTTCACTGGGACTGTAGCCGAACACCGTCGCGCCCGCTGCGCGGCCTGCCGTGGCACCCGTCACGGTGTCTTCGATCACCGCGCAACGCGCAGGGGCGACGCCGAGTCCCGCGGCTGCGGCGAGATAAACGTCCGGGTGGGGTTTGTTGCGCGGCGTCTCTTGCCCGCTGAAGATGCGTCCTTCGAAGTCGTCGAGCACGCCGGCTTTCGCGAGCTGCAAGCGGAGCTTGACGCGGTCCGCGCCGGATGCGACGGCGATCCGTCCATCGAGCCGCGCATGCAACGCAGCGACGGTTTCGACAATGCCTTCGATCGCCGTCACTTCACGTTCGAGCGCAGCGTTGCGGCGCTCGCGGAACGTTTCAAGCCAGGCGGGCGTGATACGCACGCCCGTTTTCGCTTCGATCAGCGGCGCCTCGTCCATCACGGTCTTGCCGACGAAGATCGACATCGCTTCGTCGACGCTCAGATGCCAGCCCAGTTCGCCGAGCATCGCTGCCAGCACGGTGTTGGTGATCGTTTCCGAATCGACGAGCACGCCGTCGCAGTCGAATAACACGGCGTCGAAGGGAAAAGCAGACATCGCGGTCCTTTGTGGGTCGGTCAAAACCCGTAAGGGTACCGCGATTGGAGACTGGATGCGCTGATGTGGCCGCGCGCCTTCGGCGCAGCGGCCACCATCACACGATCAGAAGCGGTGACGCAGACCGACGCGCGTCACGAACTGCGTGTTCGCGCCCGCATTGCCGATGAACGACGAAGACGAGCCGATCTCAGCCTGCACGGGCACGTTGCGGCCCGCCACGACGTTGCTGCCCGACGCCTTCTGGTAGATCCCCAGCAGGTAGACATCGGTGCGCTTGGACAGCGCGTAGTCGACCGAGCTGTTGATCTGATGCCACTTGCCTTCGAAGCGGTCGTCGAGCTTCGAGAACGTGTAGCCCAGGCCCGCCGACAGCGCGGGCGTGAAGCCCCAGCGGCCGCCGATTTCATAGTTGTTCAGCTTCGACGATTCACCCGAGAGCGGCTCGAACTTCGTGTGCGTCCAGTTCGCGAACACGAGACCGGAAGCGATCGCGTAGCGCGCGCCGACGCCGAAGGTTTCGAGGTCGCGCAGGCCGAGCGTGTTGACGTTCGCGATGCTCACGCTGAACGCAGGCGTCGCGCCGTTCGGGAAGCGGATGTTCGTGTACGCCGCGCCGATGCCGAACGGACCCGTCGCATAGTTCGCGCCGAAGCTGTACGTGCTCGACGAACCTTGCGTGGTCGTCGTGCCCGCCGTCGTGGTCGGCGTGCCGGCGAACTGCGTCGAGTTCGAGAAGCCGTACATCGCGCCGAACGTGAGGCCCGCGAAGTTCGCGCTGCTGAACTTCACTGCGTTGTTGATACGGCTCGACGTCAACTGGTCGAGATCGTTGATGTGATACGCGTAGTTGCCGGCGGGCGTCTGGCTGCCCATCGTGTAGTTCGCGCCGATGTAGTCGGTCGAGAACGAGTACTGACGGCCGAAGGTCACCGAGCCGATGCCGTCCTTCGTCAGTCCCACGAACGCCTGACGGCCGAACAGCGCGCCGCCCTGGCCCGACGTGCCGTCGCCCGTGCTGAAGCCGCTTTCGAGCACGAAGATCGCCTTCAGTCCGCCGCCGAGGTCTTCCGTGCCGCGCAGGCCCCAACGGCTGCCCGATGCGACGCCGTCGCCGTATTTGACGAGACTGTCATGTCCCGTCGAAGTCGCCACCTTGTTTGCGTACGTGATACCGGCGTCGAGCAGGCCGTACAACGTGACGCTGCTTTGTGCCTGCGCAACGATGCTGAAACTCCCGAGAGCCGCTGCGGCCAGGATGGTCTTTTTCATTCTCTTCCTTCTTGTAGTGAATGCCTGCGCGCCCGTTGGCGGCGGGCGCGCGGCATGGCGTGAAAACGTACTGCTAAAGGCGGCACGAAATGTCAAATCGAGCAGGGGCCTCATGCGTGGGCGCACGATTTCGCGTTTCGATGCCGGTGTAATCCTGCTGGCGCGGCGTGTCATGAGACAGCCGCGTGTGTTGCTGACGTCCTGTCTTCCAGTTTTTGTGGAGCGGACGGACTGCTTGAAGCACCGCTGGACTCACGTCCAGCAGCACCGTTGTGATCCGGGGAATATAACGAGATGTCAGCGGACAGTAAACGTTTGTGAGGTGAGTTGTAGCCTTTTGTCCACAAAAACGTCATGGGCAGATCAGTGAACGAACCTGAATCGTCTGCTTGACGGATTGTATGACAGGAATATAATCCAACCCATCGACCGGCCGCCTGCGTTCCGAAGCTCAGCGCAACATGGAACGCAAAAGCGGGTACACAAAAAAACGCGAACGTCACGGAGACAGCCTCATGCAGATGGATGCCAGTATCGGAGTGCGCCTGGACAGACTTCCTCTGTCCGGCTTCCATTGGCGTCTACTGGGCCTGATCGCGGCCGGCATGTATTTCGATTCGTTCGACATCTATATCGCCGGCACGGTCCTCGCCGCGATGATCCACAGCGGCGAATCCACACTTAGCCTCAACGCGACGTTCGTCTCCGTCACCTTCATCGGCATGATGACGGGCGCGTGGCTTTCCGGGCTGCTCGGCGATCGCTTCGGGCGCCGTTTCTGCTATCAGTTCAATCTCGGCATCTACGGCTTCGCATCGATTGCCGCGGCGCTCGCGCCGTCGATCTACTGGCTGATCTTCTTCCGTCTCGTGATGGGCGTCGGCATGGGTGCGGAGATCGTCGTCGGCTATGGCACGCTGAGCGAGTTCATCCCTGCCGACTGGCGCGGCCGCTTCGGCACCGTCCTCAATCTGATCATCAACACGTCGCTGTTTCTGTCGACCTTTCTCGGCTGGCTGATCGTGCCGCAATACGGCTGGCGCTGGATGTTCGCAATCGCGGGATGCGGCGCGCTCTTCGTGTGGTTCCTGCGCAAGTCGATGCCGGAGTCGCCGCGCTGGCTCGCGTCGCGCGGACGCGGCGACGAAGCGCGGGAGATCGTCGAGCGAATCGAGACGGCGTGCGGTAACGCAGTCAGCTATCCGGTCAATTCGCCTGAACCCTCCGCGCGCGAGTTCTATTCGAACGACACAGGCCGTCTCGGCGATCTGTTCTCGCGCCGGCTGCTCACGCGCACGATCACGGCCATCACGGTTCTCGTCGCGCTGTTCACGGTCAACTATGCATTCGTCAGCTGGATACCGACGTTCCTCGTCAAACAGGGACACAGCGTTTCCAGTTCGCTCGGTCTGACAGCCGTGATGTTTGCGGGCGGCCCGATCGGCTCGCTGATCGCCTTTGCACTCGCCGAGCATCTGGGCCGGAAGTGGGGCATCGTACTGTTTTCGCTGGTGTGCGTGGGCTTCGGCGTCGCGTATCCGTTTGCACAGTCTGCGGTTGCGATCACGGCGCTTGGGTTTGCGATCACCTGCTGCATCTATGTGCTGTCGTCGTTCAGCGTCGCGACGTATGTGCCCGAACTGTTCCCGACGGAGCTGCGCCTGCGCGGCTCGGGTCTCGCGAACACGGTGGGCCGCGCGGTCAGCATCGTCGTGCCGTATGCGGTGGCGAGCGCGTTCATGCGCTTCGGCATTGCGGGCGTGCTGACGCTGATCGTCTGCACGCTGCTGATCCAGGCGCTGATCGTCGGCGTGCTCGGCCCGGAAACGAAGCAGCGTTCGCTGGAATCGATTGCCGCCGATGCCGGTGTCACGAGCGCGGAAGCCATCGAAGGCGGCGCGACGGCGGCCATGAAATAACCGCCGCGCTGCATACGCCGCGACGGATCACTGTACAAACAAAGGACACTCGAGACATGTCATCGCCCACTGAGAACTACCGTATCTACGCAGTCAAGTATGCGCATTTCGAGCGCCGTTCGCGCGACAACTTCATCGGCGGCGATTCGCATGACGTGCCGATGCCGCTCGATTACTTCGTGTGGGCCGTGGTGGGCGAATCGCGCACGTTCATCGTCGATACGGGCTTCGACCAGGCAATGGCCGACAAGCGCGGCCGCACGATCACGAACACGGTGGAGCGCGGCCTGAAGCAGATCGGCATTCGCGCCGATGACGTCGAAGACGTGATCATCACGCACATGCACTATGACCACGCGGGCAATAGCACGCTGTTTCCGCGCGCTCGTTATCACCTTCAGGATCGCGAGATGGCGTATTGCACGGGGCGTTGCATGTGCCATCACGCGCTGAGTCATCCGTTCGAGCCGGAAGACGTGAAGTCCATGGTCGGCCGTCTTTTCGATGGGCGCGTGCAATTTCATGACGGCGCGTCGGAGATCACGCCTGGACTGAGCGTGCATTGGGTCGGCGGACATACGAACGGCTTGCAGGTCGTGCGCGTGCATACGGAGCGCGGCTGGGTCGTGCTCGCGTCGGATGCGTCGCATTTCTACGCGAACATGCAGGAACATCGGCCGTTCCCTGTCGTCTACAACGTCGGCGACATGCTTGAAGGCTATGAGGCTGCGCATCGGCTGGCCAGTTCGCCCGAACATGTGATTCCGGGCCACGATCCTGCTGTGCTGACGCGATATCCGTCGCATGATCGCGAGACGGAAGGCTGGATCGTGCGTCTCGACGCACAAGCGCGTTGAGCGGGGCGAAACTCATGATGTTGAAAGGCAAAGGCGCTTTAGTGACAGGTTCGTCGAACGGCCTGGGTCTCGCGATGGCGCGAGCGCTCGCGGGCGCAGGCTGCGACATCGTGCTGCACGGACTCGAAGCGCCGCAGCAGATGACGCGGACCACAGACGAGCTGGCATCCACGTTCGACGTCAACGTCGCGTACGTGCAAGCCGATCTCGCAACCCCCGCAGGCGTCGATGCTTTGATCGGCGCCGCGCGGGAACGCGTGAAGACACTTGACGTGCTGATCAACAACGCCGTCGTACGGCATTTCGCGGATATCGAATCGTTCCCGATCGAGCACTGGAACAACGCGCTCGCGGTGAATCTGACGGCCGCATTTCGCGCGATTCAACTGACCTTGCCCGGCATGCGCGAGCGCGGCTGGGGACGCATCTTCAACATGACTTCGGTGTACGGCGCGCGCGCCGTTGCGAATCGCATCGATTACGTGACGACGAAGACCGCGCTGCTGGGGCTTACGCGCTCGGTGGCAATCGAGACGCTGAATCAGGGCATCACGTGCAATGCGATCTGTCCGGGCTCGGTGCTGACGCCGAATATCGATGGACGCATCAACGCATTGATGGACGAGAGCGGATTGAATCGCAGCGATGCAGTGCGCGAGTTTCTCAAAGGCAAGCAACCGACGGGCGAACTGGTCGAAGCCGCGCATGTCGGCGAGATGGTCGTGTTTCTGTGCGGACCGGCCGCGAGCCAGATCACGGGCGCGATGATGCCGATAGAAGGAGGCTGGCTTGCAGGCTGATTCCATCGACGCCAACGCATTGCGAAGCGGCGTATTGACTCGCTCTCTTGCACGCTTCGTCGCCGGCACGCAGTGGCGTGACTTGCCTGCCAACGTACGCAACGAAGCGAAGCGCTCGCTCGTCAATTACTTCGCGGTCGCGCTGGCAGGCTCGCATGACCCGACACTCGACAAAGCCGTCAACGTCTATCAGCGTTTTCGCGCCGATGAAAACGCGAGCATCGTTGGACGCGGCGAGCGCACGGACATGCTGAACGCAGCCGCGCTCAACGCGATGAGCGCGAACGTCTACGACTTCGACGACACGCATATCCCGACCATCATTCATCCCACTGCGCCCGTCGCGGCTGCGTTGTTCGCGCTTGCCGAGTCGCGCGCGATGAACGGCGAAGCGCTGCTGCTCGCGTTCGTGCTGGGCGTCGAAGTGGAATGCCGGATCGGCAACGCGGTCTCGCCGGAGCACTATCAGCGCGGCTGGCACATCACGTCGACATGCGGTGTGTTCGGCGCGGCTGCCGCTGTGGCGAAGGCGCTTGAGCTTGATGAACAGCAGATCGTGTGGGCGCTTGGCAATGCATCGGTGCAAACGGGCGGACTGGTCGAAACGCTCGGCACGATGTCCAAGAGCATCAGTGTCGGCAATGCGGCGCGCAATGGACTGCTGTCCGCGCTGCTTGCAGAAGACGGCTTTTCGGGCCCCGAAGCGCCGCTCGAAGGCGAGCGCGGTTTTCTGCGCGTGACAGCGTCGCAACCAGTTTGGAGCGCGCTTACGCATGAACTCGGGCATGAGTGGGAACTGCTGAAGAACACCTACAAGCCGTATCCGTGCGGCGTCGTGCTGAACCCGGTGATCGAAGCATGCCTCGATCTGCGGCGCGACGCGCGCTGGTCACTCGACGATATCGAACAGATCGAACTGACGGGCCATCCGCTGCTGCGCGAGCGCACCGACCGGGCGGGTGCTCGAACGGGCCGCGAATCGCAGGTCAGCGCGCAGCACGCGGTCGCCGTGGTGTTGTCGCGCGGCAAGGCTGGCCTCGACGAGTTCAGCGATGCTGCCGTCGCCGATCCTTCGCTACGTGCGCTTGGAAGCCGCCTGCGTTTCATCGATAACGCGTCGTGGCCCGTCGAATCCGCGCAGGTAACGATCATTCTGCGTTCGGGCGAACGCGTCGCGCATCGCGTGCATGCTGCGCGCGGCAGTCTCGCCGCGCCGCTTGCCAATGTCGAGTTGGCCGACAAGCTGCATCAACTGGCCGCGTATTCACGCTCGGGCGTCGATGCGCAAGCGTTGATCGACAGATTATGGAAGTTCGAGACCGAGACGGACGCGGCCGCAGTGATGCGTCTCGCGCGTGCTCGCGGTTCGAATTGAAACGGAATTTTTTCATTCACGAGGATTGTCATGTCGAGTAGTCAGGCATCAAGTCAGCAACGCGGGCCGTCGCTCGGTTTCGTCGGCGTCGGCACGATGGGCCGGCCGATGGCGCGGCGGCTGATCGAAGCGGGTCACACGGTGATCGTGTACGACCGCGATGAAGCTGCCGTTGCGGAACTCAAGGCGGCGGGCGCGCAAGTGGCCGCGTCGGTGCGTGACGTCGCCAACAGCGCGCGCATCGTGTTTACGAGCCTGCCCACGCCCGCGATCTTCAAACAGGTCGCGCTCGGCGACGGCGGCCTGATCGACGGCAGCGCAATCAAAGTGCTGGTCGATCTGTCGACGGTCGGCTCGCGCATCGAAAAGGAAGTTGCAGAAGGACTGCTCGCAAAGGGAATCGAAACCGTCGATGCCCCCGTGAGCGGCGGCGCAGCGGGCGCGACGAAGGGCACGCTCGCGATCATGGCGGCGGGCAATCCCGTCGCGCTCGAAGAAGTGCGCGGCCTGTTCGACGTGCTGGGCAAAGTGTTCGTCGTCGGTGACAAGGCGGGGCAAGGGCAATTGCTGAAGCTGCTGAACAACATGTTGTCGTCGACGGCGTTCGCGATCACCTCCGAGGCCTTCGTCGCGGGCATGCGCGGCGGGCTCGACCCGGAAGTGATGATGTCGGTGATCAATGCGGGCAGCGGCAAGAACGGCGCGACGCTCGACAAGTTTCCGAAGCACGTGCTGCCTGGCACATTCGATTTCGGCTTTCCTGTCGGCAGCGTCTGCAAGGACATCGGTCTTGCCGTCGACGAATGCCAGGCGCTCGGCGTGCCGATGTGGGTGGGCAGCGTCGCGCGCCAGATGTGGAACTACGCCGCGATGCAGGACGGCGCCGCGCGCGATATGACGGAGCTCGTCAAGTACGTCGAACGCTGGTCGTCGGTCGACGGCCTTGAAGATTGAAGCAGTATCGAATCGAACACACAACACGAAACACGGAGAACACCATGATCGTTGAAATGCGCATCTATCACTGCGCGCCGACGCGCCTGCCGGCCTTGCTCGACCGCTTCACGACGCACACGCTCGGTTTCTTCGAGAAGTACGGCATCCAGCAGATCGGCTTTTGGACCACGCTGATCGGTCCGAGCAATCACGCGCTCACGTACATGATCCAATGGGAAAGCCTCGCCGAGCGCGAGCAGAAGTGGAACGCGTTTCAGGCCGACGCCGACTGGATCGCGACGCGCGCCGCGACGGAAGCGCAGCGTCCTATCGTCGAGCGCATCGAAAATCATTTCCTGACACCGACCTCGTTCTCCGCGCTGCGCTAGGAGATGGATGCCATGACACAGAAGAAGCGCATCGGTTTCATCGGGCTCGGCATGATGGGCGCGCCGATGGTGCAATGCCTCGTCAACGCGGGCTTCGACCTGTACATCGACGACGCGGATGCAGCGCGCGCCGACACGCTCGCCACGCAAGCGGGCGCGCAGCGTTTGACTCGCGACAACGCCGCGTCGCTCGAAGCATTGATCACGATGCTGCCGAACTCGGCCATCGTCGAAAGCGTGCTGCTCGGCGGCGGCGCAGAGGGTTGGGCGAGCCGGCTCGCGAAGGGCTCGGTCGTGATCGACATGAGTTCGTCGGAACCGGAACGTTCGCGCAAGCTCGGCGCGGCGCTCGAAGAACGCGGCCTCGCGTATCTGGACGCGCCCGTATCCGGTGGCGTGAAGAAAGCGAAGGAAGGCACGCTGGCGATTCTCGTCGGCGGTCGCGCGGAAGTGCTCACGCAGTGCATGCCTGTGCTCGAAGCGATGGGCAAGAGCATCTTGCATATAGGCGGCGCGGGCTCGGGGCATGCGGCGAAGGCGCTGAACAACTACGTGTCGGCGGCGGGACTCGCGGCGACCGTCGAAGCGCTGCTCGTCGCACAACGCTTCGGCATCGAGCCGGATGTGATGACAGACGTGCTGAACGCTTCGTCGGGCCGCAGCAATACGTCGGAAAACAAGGTCAAGCAGTTCATGCTGAGCGGAACGTTCGGGTCCGGCTTCGCACTGCAATTGATGAACAAGGATCTGAAGATCGCTCATGCGCTTGCGCAGTCGGTCGGTTATCCGATGACGCTCGGCGACACCGTCACCGCAGTGTGGGGCGAAGCCGCGCAACGTTCGACGCCCGCCACCGACCACACCGAAATGTATCGCCTGCTCGATCGCGATGCGCGTTGATTCTGCACAGGAACCTGCCATGTCACATGCAGCGCAGTTTTATATCGACGGACGCTGGGTCGAACCCGCATGCGCCCGCTGGTTCGATATCGTCGATCCAGCCACGGAAACACCGTTCGAGCGGCTCGCGCTCGGCAATGCGGAAGATGTCGACCGCGCGGTCGCTGCCGCGCGTCGCGCGTTTCCCGCGTGGTCCACGACGAGCGTCGCGGAACGTGTCGCGTTGTTGCGGCGCGTGCTGCAGGTCTACGAACGCCGCTACGACGAGTTCGCGGAAGCGATGCGCCGCGAGATGGGCGCGCCCGTCACGTTCGCACGCAACGGCCAGGCGGCGCGTGGTCCCGCGCATCTGAATGCGCTGATCGACGTGCTGGAGCGCTTCGAATTCGAAGAGCAGCGCGGCAGCACGCGCGTCGTACACGAGGCGATCGGCGTGTGCGGGTTGATTACGCCGTGGAACTGGCCCGTCAACCAGATCGTCGTGAAGATCGCGCCCGCGCTCGCAGCGGGTTGCACGATGGTGCTCAAGCCGAGCGAGTATTCGCCGCTCAGCGCGTTGCTCTTCGCGGAAGTGCTCGACGAAGCGCAAGTGCCCGCCGGCGTGTTCAATCTCGTCAATGGCGATGGTCCGGGTGTGGGCGAGGCAATCGCGAGCCATCCGGATATCGACATGGTGTCGTTCACGGGCTCGACGCGCGCGGGCGTGCTGGTCGCGCAGTCAGCCGCGCCGACCGTCAAGCGCGTCGCGCAGGAACTGGGCGGCAAGTCCGCGAACATCCTGCTCGACGACGTCGATCTCGAAGAGGCCGTCAAGCGCGGCGTGGCTGCGTGCTTCGTGAACTCGGGCCAGTCGTGCTCGATTCCGACGCGCATGCTGGTACCGCGTCATCTGATGAACGACGCCGCGCAGATCGCGAAGCGCGCGGCGGAAACGTATCGCGTCGGTCCGACCGACGATGCTTCGACGCAACTCGGCCCGCTCGTCAACCGCAACCAGTTCGAGCGCGTGCAGGCGTTGATCCAGAAGGGCATCGACGAAGGCGCGCGGCTGGTGGCAGGCGGCACGGGCTTGCCTGAAGGCATCGATAAAGGTTATTACGCAAAACCGACCGTCTTCGCCGACGTCACGCCCGACATGACGATCGCGCGTGAAGAAATCTTCGGGCCGGTGCTGTCGATGATCCCGTACGACAGTGAAGCGGACGCCATCGCGATTGCCAACGGCACGGACTATGGTCTCGCCGCCTACGTGCAATCGGCGGATATCGCGCGCGCCCGCAAGGTGGGTCGTGCATTGCGTGCGGGCGGCGTGCATCTGAACTATCCGCCCGCCGATTTCCATGCGCCGTTCGGCGGCTACAAGCGTTCGGGCAATGGCCGCGAATGGGGCGAAGCGGGTTTGCGCGAGTATCTGGAAACGAAGGCGATGGTTGGTTACGGCACTTAGCAGGTAACTGCGTCCGGAGCGGCCAAAAAATTTTGCACGTTTAGATTGTCGGACAATCATCGCGTCAGGCAGTCGTAACGTGTGAAGCAACTGAACGGGTTGAAGCAACAGAGAGGACCTCAAGATGGAAAGCAACGAACGTTTCGAAAAAGGCTTTGAAAACCGCAAGGAAGTACTTGGCGCGGGGCATGTGGAGAAGTCGTGGGCCAATGCCGACGACTTCAACCGGCCGATGCAGAAGTTCGTCACCGAAAGCTGCTGGGGCGATATCTGGGGCGACAGGACGTTGTCGTTCAAGACGCGCAGCATGCTGAACCTCGGCATGCTCACTGCGATGAGCCAGCATCACGAACTGGCCGTCCACGTGAAGGGCGCGCTGCGCAACGGCGTCACGAAGGACGAGATCCGCGCGGTGCTGATGCAGGCGGCTGTGTACTGCGGCGCGCCGCTGGCGCTGGCTGCGTTCCGCGTCGCGACGGAAGCGATCAAGGCGTACGAGGCGGAGACTTCGGCGGCTTGATGCTGTGACGACACTACACATGGCAGCGCGAAACCAACAAGCAATGCCGACAAAGACCTGGAGACAATCATGAAAACCCTGACTGCGACCGACATCGCACAGTCCGAAGGCGAGCAATCGATAGAAACGAAAAGACGCAATGCCATCAAAGGCGCGTTCTTCTCCGAGTACATCGACATGTTCGATATTTATCTGCCCGTCGTCGTGCTGTCGCCGGTGCTCGCGTTCTTCCAGCCGCCGCATCTGTCGAGCGGCATGGAGACGATACTTGCGTCGCTGGTGTTCATCACGACGCTGCTCGGGCGTCCTATCGGCGCGCTGCTGTTCGGCATGATCGCGGACCGTATCGGGCGTCGCAAGGCATCGATCTGGTCGGTGTCGGGCTTCGGCGTGGTCACGCTGCTGATCGCGCTGTTGCCGGGCTACGAGAGCATCGGCATCGCGTCGTATTGGGCGCTCGTGCTGCTGCGCTTCGTCGACGGGATCTTTCTGGGCGGCGGCTACACGGGCGCGATGCCGCTCGCCATCGAGTATTCGAAGAAAGCGCAGCGCGGGTTTGTCGGCGGCTTCATCATCGCGGGCTTTCCGGCTGCATACGTGTCGATCAATCTCGTCGCGATGCTGATGTTCACACTCTTTCCGCTGAACGGCATGAACTCGCCGTACGCGCAATGGGGCTGGCGCATTCCGTTTGTGTTGGGCGCCGTGCTCGCGGGCATTCTCGCGCTGTACTACGTACACAAGGTCGCCGAATCTGAAATCTGGAAAAGCGAAGCCGCCGACAAGGGCAATCAGCCGGAAAAGCTGCCGCTCTCCGACCTGCTGCGCGGCAAGAGCGGACGCAACCTGCTTCAGGTGCTGGTCATGATGACGGGCTTCTGGCTCACGCAGAACATCATCACGATCTACCTGCCGACGGGCCTGCTCGTGAAGACGCTGCATCTGACGGGCTTCCAGATGACGTCCACGCTGATGATCACGTACTTCGTGCTGTTCTTCAGCTACATCGGCTCGGGGCTGATTGCACAGTCGATCGGTCGGCGACGCTTCTTCGTGATCGTCGGCCCGCTGATCGCGACGGTCGGTGCAGGGCTGCTGTATGTGCTCGCGAACAACGACGGATTGTCTTTGCCGACCATCATCGCGCTGGTCTGCGTGCTCGCCGTGCTCGTCACGTCGCCGTGGGGCGTGATCGTCACGTACATCAACGAACGCTTCGTCACGGACGTGCGTGCGACGGGCTTCGGCGTCGGCTTCAGCCTCTCGGTGATCATCCCGTCGTTCTACGCGTTCTATATGAACTGGCTTGGCGCGTTCATGCCGTTGCGGATGACATCCGTGGTGCTGTTGTGCATCGGCGGATTGATCGGCGCGGTCGGCGCGATGATGGGACCGGAAACGAAGGACGTCGACTTCTGACGAATCAACTGACTGCAAGGGAAAAGCGCAAATGAACAAGGAACGGATCGGATTCATCGGTCTCGGCAACATGGGCGGCCGCATGGCGCGGCGTCTCGTCGATGCGGGCATTGCGGTGCTCGGTTACGACACCGCGCCCGAGCGTGTGAAGGCAGCGGGCGCGCAGGCCGCGCCTTCAATCGCGGACGTCATGAAGTTCGCCGACGTCGTGATGATGTCGTTGCCGGACAGCAAGGTCGTCGAAGCCGTGGTCGAAGGCGAAGGTGGTGTGCTCGCGCATTGCCGTGCGGGACAGATCGTCGTCGATCTGAGCACGGCCGCCGCGAGTTCGACGATACGGCTCGCGCGGCGCTTCACGCAATGCGGCGTGCAGTATGTCGATGCGGGCATTTCAGGCGGCGCGGCAGCAGCGGAGAAAGGCACGTTGACGCTGATGGTCGGCGGCGACGCGAGTGCCGTCGAAGCGCTCACATGGGCATTCGCGCCAATCAGTTCTAAGGTCGCGCACATGGGCGAGAGCGGCGCGGGCCACACCACCAAACTGCTGAACAACTTCCTTAACGCGGTGAGCCTTGCGGCGAGCGCGGAAGTGATGGTGGCGGGCAAGAAGGCGGGACTCGACCTGCATCTGCTGCTCGACGTGCTCAACAGCAGCAGCGGCGTGAACTTCGCGACGCTGAACCGTTTTCCGAAGATCGTCGACGGCGATTATCTGGAAGGCGGGCTGACGGGCAAGCTGATGACGAAGGATGTCGTGCTGTATGTCGATCGCGCGCGCGAACTGGGCGTGGTGTCGCTGAATGCGGCGGGGCCGCTCGCGAGCTTTGGTCTCGGTACGGCGCTCGGTTATGGCGACGTGATCAGCAATCGTGTCGTCGATGCGATCGGCGATGTGTCGGGCGGCGTGCGTCTGTACGACGGGAAGATTCGCAAAGAGGAGAAGCAGGCATGAAGGTATTTCACGGCAGGGCAGAAGGGAAGTTGTCGGAACTGCGCGGCGAGACGTTCTCGGGCACGGTATGGGCCGACCCCGTGATGCCGCCGACGGACGGCGTCACCATCAATACGGTGTTCTTCGCGCCGCGCGGCCGCACCTACTGGCATACGCACGAGCAGGGTCAGGTGCTGCAGGTGACGGCGGGCAAGGGCTGGATTTGCAAGGAGGGCGAGGCGCCGCAGGAAATCCGCCAGGGTGACATCGTGTTCATCGGACCGAACGAGCGTCACTGGCACGGCGCGAGCGACGGCAGCTATATGGTGCATATCGCGACGTCGATCGGCAAGGCGACGTGGCAGGAAGAAGTGGCTGAAGCGGATTATCCGCAAGGGCTGGTCACGGGCTGAGGCGGCACACGGCGCGGGGAAAGCATCATCGTCATCGGAAGGAGCAAGCGAATGAAGCAGGGAGAGCAGCCGGCGCGCGCGCATCGCGAGCCACAGCAGATCAAGGACGACTTCGTGCGCGTACACGGCGTCTGGAATGCCGCATGGGACAGCATGCTTCGTCTCGATGCGGGTTTTGTCGATGCGTACGTGCAGTTCTCCGCAGTGCCGCAGCGCAGAAACCATCTCGATGACAAGACGCGCGCGTTCATCGCGCTCGCCGCCGATGCGTGCGCGACGCAGCTATACGGGCCGGGCGTCGCGCATCATATCGAGCGCGCGCTCGGGTTCGGCGCGACGCGCGAAGAACTGATGGAAGTGCTGGAGCTGATCAGCACGATCGGCATTCACACGAGTAACGTCGGCGTGCCTGTGCTGCTCGAAGTGCTCGAAGAGGAAGGCTTGCGCGCGGGACCTGTGCCGCTCGACGAACGCCGCCGCGCATTGAAGGAAGCATTCGAGAAGAATCGCGGCTACTGGCATCCGACGTGGGAAGGGCTGCTCGAACTCGATCCCGACCTGTTCGAGGCGTATGTCGAGTTTTCTTCGGTGCCGTGGCGCACAGGCGTGTTGAGTCCGAAGATCAAGGAGTTCATGTATTGCGCGTTCGACGCGTCGTCGACACATCTGTACGTGCCCGGCCTCAAGCTGCATATGCGCAACGCGCTGCGCTACGGCGCGACAGCGGACGAATTGATGGAATTGCTGGAGATCGTCAGCACGACGGGCATTCACGGCGCAGAACTCGGCGCGCCGCTGCTCGAAGCGGCACTGGCAAAGCACCGAGTGGCCGTCGATGCATGACCGCGCGATGCTGAATCCCAACGTATTGAACGAGCACGTCACCCGTTCTGCGCGGCCGCTTCAAAACGCGAGTGCGCGCGTCCGCGATTCCCATTCGACGTTCCGCGCATTGCAGGCGCTGCCGCTCGCGCGGCTCGCAGCGAACGGCACGGACCACGCACATGTGCGGGCCGTGGCGATACTCGGCTACAACTGAAGTGCTACAGCGAGGCAACAATCAACGCGTTTTATGCGCAACGGAGGACGGAAAACGGCTGGCGGTGAAGTATCATAGCGACTGTAACTTTGTCGGACGGGAAGACAATAATGTCGACTGATATCGGGTTGGTCCGACCTGAGACGCTGCGTCATCAGGTCGAAAACGTGCTAAGGCAGGCCATCATGAGCGGGCGCTTTGCGCCGGGCGCGCGTCTGATCGAGCGCGAACTGTGCGAGTCGCTCGGCGTGAGCCGTACCTCGGTACGCGAAGCGCTGCGCAAGCTCGAAGCGGAAAAGCTCGTGCGCAGCGTGCCGCACAAAGGCCCGATCGTCGCCGTGATCTCGCAGCAGGAGGCGAGCGAACTGTACGCGTTGCGCGGGCTGCTGGAAGGCTTCGCGGCGCACGAGTTCGCCAGGCTCGCCAGCGACGCCGCGATTGCGCAGTTCGGCGAGGCCGCGAAGGAACTGCGCACGCAGGCCACGGCGCAGGACCAGGCGGGCGTGCTCAAGGCCAAGACCGCGCTCTACGAGGTGCTGCTCGACAATTGCGGCAATGCGCTGGTTAAGGAGGTTCTGAATAGCCTGTATTCGCGGGTGAATCTGCTGCGTGCCACGTCGCTGATGCATCCCGACCGGCTGCCGAGCAGCCTGCGCGAAATCGACAAGCTCTACAAGGCGCTCAAGGCACGCGATGCCGACGAAGCCCAGGCGCTCGCGCGCCTGCACGTGGCGAACGCGGAGAAAGCCGCGATGCGCATGCTCGGCGAGAGCGACGACGCGCAGGCGTGAGCCTTCCGGATGCGAAGCCGGAGGCCGGCTTCGCATCACTTCGATGCAGCGCACAAAGCGTGCGTCCACAAGCAGGTTATAAAGCCGGCACTACGCCCGTCCGTTCGTCAACGCGGCGCGAGCGGCCGTCAATCCTCATACGTGAACCAACCTTCATTTGCGCGGTAATGAGGCGCCAATGCGCTGCCGCGTGCCTGGAAAATCGGCATTGCTTCGCCTACGCTTAATTGAGCCGGCCTTGAGGGCGAGAAGTTGTACTCGCCGAATCTGCGCAGCCGACCCGTCCCGAAGCAATCAAACGGTTCCAATTTCAAAGCTTTTGTTGTTTGAGAGGGGGGCGCGACTGTGCCCCGTCCACGCGTTGTCTACGCGCGGACAGCCGCCGCACTCCCGCGCTCGCAAGCTCAAACGATAAAAAGCCGAGAAGACGCTCATGACGCCATCCCCGCGGTACCTCGCCGTCTTCATTCCCATGTTGTTCGCCGCGCTCGCATCGCCCACCTCGCGGGCCGCCGACGAAGTGCAGAACACGTCCACCACCACCTCGGCGCCGATGCCGTCGACGTTTGCGCCCGTCAGTCAGGCGCAACTCGACAGCGCCGCCGGCAATACGTCCGACTGGCTGCATTCGAACGGATCGTATGCGCAGACGCGCTTCTATCCGGGCACGCAGATCAACCAGACCAACGTGGCGAAGCTGCGGCCGGTGTTCATCTTTCAGGCGGCTGTCAACGAGTCGATGGTGTTCAACGGCGAAGGCAACGGGCTGTTCCGCGCGTTCGATGCAGCGACGGGCAAGAAGCTCTGGGAGTTCCAGTGCGGTGCGGGCGTCAATGCGCCGGCCGTGTCGTATAGCGTGCGCGGCAAGCAGTATGTGGCCGTCGCGGCGGGCGGCAACACGCAACTGGACTTCAAACGCGGCAACACGGTGCTGGTCTTCGCGTTGCCGTGATGACGCGAACCGGGACGTCATCGCTCACCGCGCAGCGCGCAGCGCGTATCGTCGCGCGCGCTTGCGCAGTGATTTTTTGTATGGGCGGTGTCACGTGGCCGCTCGCCGACGCACGCGCCGACGCGGAAGCCGGCAAGACGAAGGCGCAGACCTGCGTGGCCTGTCACGGCCCGATGGGCAATTCGACCGATCCGCAGTACCCCGTGCTCGCCGGACAGACTCCGCGTTACATGTACCTTCAGTTGAAGGACTTCAAGGAAGGCCGCCGCAAGGACCGGCGCATGTCGCCGATGGCGGCGAACCTGTCGAAAGATGACATGCAGAATCTCGCTGACTATTTCGCCGCGCAGAAACCCGTGCCCGTCGATTTCAAGGCCGACGGCGTCGCCGTCGAAGCGGGGCGCAAGAAGTCGGCTGCGGAGCTTTGCACGATGTGCCACCTCGGCAACTTCTCGGGGCAGAACGAGATACCGCGCGTGGCCGGGCAGCACTATCAGTACATCGTCAAGCAACTGCAGGACTTCCGTTCCCGCACGCGCACCAACGATGGGGGCAACATGGGCAGCGTCGCGCGCAATCTGACTGACGACGATATCCGCAACCTCGCCAGTTACGTCGCGAATCTGCAGTAGCGTCGGGGAGACGATCATGTATCACGCCGTGCGGTATGGGGTGACTGCGCTGTTGATGGCCTGCGCGCTTTGGGCCGCGTCGGGCGCTGCGCTTCCGGCGGCAGCCGAAGAAGCGGGCGAGGTGAATCGCACGCTGCTCGCCGCCGCGAAAGACAGCGACCGCGCAAGCGTGATCGCGGCGCTCGATCGCGGCGCAGCCGTCGATGCGATGACGAGAATCGGCGACACCGCGCTGCTTACGGCATGCAAGAAGGGCGACGCCGAGATAGCGCGCACAATGATTGATCATGGCGCGAACGTGAAGCACGCGAACGCGTCCGGCGTCACGCCGCTGATGGCGGCCGCGTATGGCGGCTAGGACGGTATCGCCGCGTTGCTGCTCGCGCGTGGCGCTGACGAATCGCTGAAAGACAATCGCGGCATGACGGCGAAGGATATCGCCGCACAGACGCAATCGAATCAGGTTGCGAATCTGTTGTCTGCGCATTAATTGCGGAGACAGCCGTTCTTTATCTGGCTCGTCGAAATCGATTCCGATTTAAAAGAAAAAACGTAATTCGCCAATCCGGCTTATAGATTGCGCGATAAAACATTACGCGAATGATTTAGACGCGATTCTCTCGACCCAAAACAATGGATGCGAACGCAAGTTTCGATCCTATTCATCGCGCATAGCCTGTAAAAACGGGCCTTGACAAAGCACCGCACGACCTCCTATTTTTCCTCTGCCACCAATCATTACCAAATCTTTCCTTAGCGGAAAGCAATAAAGAACCAGTACAACTTACCGGCATGGTTTCTCGTTGCGTAATTAGTGATCCGAATTATTAGAATATTCAGCAACCTGTATCAATGCTGTTAGAAACAAGAAAGTTTAATGTCAGCCGCTGTGAGTGCCGACGAGTTCTGCACCGCTGTCTGTTTCCTATGCGCCTCACCGGCGAAGGCGGCCTTTGTGTAGCGGTAACTTACCTATCACAGGGACAGAAATGAAACCAGACCGTAGCATTAGCGGCAGCCGCCCGCGTCTGGGGCGGCTAGCCGCGTCAGGCGCGATGATTCTCGGGTTGCTGGTTCTCGCGGGATGTGGAGGAGGCGATAGCAGTCCTGCTTCGTCGGCGACGAGCGCGTTGAGCCAGGCGGCCGCGAATCCGCAAGCGCTCGCGCAACAGCAGGCGCAGCCGCAGGCGGCCAACAAGCCGTACACCGATCCGATTCCCTATTCGCCGCATGCGAACGACGGCCTGGCGGCATCGCAGGTCGCGGAGAAAGCGGCCGTGATGCATTACCAGTGGAAGTCGGGCAAGACGACGGTCAACTACACGACGACGACAGGCCACCTGACAGCAGCCGATGCGAACGGCAATCCGGAAGCGACGATGTCGTACGTTGCCTATACGGCGCAGGGTTCGAAAGGCAAGGCGCGCCCCGTGACCTTCATCTATAACGGCGGCCCGGGTTCGTCGTCGATCTGGCTGCGGCTCGGTTCGTTCGCGCCCACGCGCGTCGCGACGCCCGACCCGCTTCTCACCAACTGGCCGAACTATCCGCTCGTCGACAATGCGGAGAGCCTGATCGACACCACGGACATGGTGTTCATCGATCCGCCCGGCACGGGTCTATCGGAAGCCGTCCTGCCTTATACGAACAAGCAGTTCTGGGGCGTCGATTCCGACGTCAACATCATGCGCGATTTCATCATCCGCTATCTGGCGGCGAACAATCGCGGCGATTCGCCGATCTATCTCTACGGCGAATCGTACGGCACGCCGCGCACCGACATGCTTGCGCTGGCGCTCGAAACGGCGGGCGTGCCGCTGACGGGCATCGTGCTGCAGTCTGCGATTCTCAACTACTTCGCCGACGCAATCGAAGCCGTGGCGATCTTCGGCACTAAGGAAGGTCTGCAGCTGGACACCGATACGCTCGCCGGTTACTACCCCGGCTACGCGGAGGTCGCGGCGTACTTCCATCAGGTGTCGCCGCCGCTGCTCGATCAGGGGCTGTTCGCGTTGCAATCGGAAATCTTCGCGACGGGCCAGTACAACCATTTCAGGCAGTACGCGGAGACATGGGTGTTGAGCCAGTTCGGACTTCCCGGTTACTTCGACCCGCCCGTATACCCGGCGACGCGCACGCTGCAATCATGGGAGTGGCCGTCGAGCCTCACGCTGCATGCGTTGCAGGCTTACTTCGATCCCAACTCGTTTAACCTGGCGCTGGTGCCGGGCTCCACGATCGGCCGCTACGACGGACGCGTGTCGCTGCCCAATTCGGACCCGCGCCTGCAGACGGATGGCGATCCGTCGGACATCCTGATCTCGCAGCCGTTCACGACGGCGCTCGCGACGCAGATGCCGGACTATCTCGGCTACACGGCGCCGAACGCGACGTACATGCCGCTGAACGACGAGATCATCGAGGTATGGGACTTCTCGCACGACGGCCAGGCGCTGCCCGACACGCTGCCTGATCTGCTAGGTGCGATCACGCTCAATCCGAAGCTCAAGGTGCTCGCCGAGAACGGCTTTCACGATCTCGCCACGCCGTTCTTCAAGACGGAAAAGGACCTGGCGCGTCTGCAGACGGTGCGCGGCCTGAATCCGGATCTGCAGGTCAACTTCTTCCAGGGAGGGCATATGATTTATCTGGACGACGTGGCGCGTCCGAAGATGAAGAGCGATCTGGTGGACTACTACAGCGGCCAGCCGATTCCGCTCGCGCTGTCGCTGTGGACGTTGCCGGCGCCGTGGAGCGACGAAAGCCCGGCGGGCACGCCGACCTCCACCGCACAGGCTGCGGCAACGCAGTAGGCTCGATGGAACAGGTCCCCGCTCGTCACTGTTCCGTGCGGGGACTCCCAGTTCATCTATTCAGGGCGAGTGATCATGTCTCCAATCGATAGGTTGTCGCGCGTTCTTTCCATCATCGTCGTTCTCGGCGCCGCGATGGGCAGCGCGCATGCAGCGACGCAGGCCGTTGCGCCCGTGACGCTGCCAAAGGGCGGTCATGGCGTCGATGGTCCGTTCTTCCCGACCAACCGCGTAGCCGCTGTTACGCCCTCCACAGGGACGCAACTGCAACAGCAGGCGCAGCAGCGCATCGACGCGCGCATGGGCGCGAATTCAGTGCTGGGCAATGGCGCTTCGATCACGAAAGCGCAGGCGCAAAGCAACGGCCTTGGTTTTATCGCAAAGCACTTCGATCAGATCGACACCGCGCATTCGGGGCGGGTATCGTTGAATGACGTCAAGCAGTATTTGCAGCAGCAACAGGGGCAATAAAGAAAGCCCGCGCATCGGCTGACGTCGATGCGCGGGCTGTCCTTGCAGATTCCAGATGCAGCGTCGCGGCTCAAGTCCCCATCAACGCGCGCACATGGGCGCGCGTGCCGCCCGACAGCCCCTCCATGCTGTATCCGCCTTCCAGTATCGACACCACGCGCCCCTCGCAGGTCTCGTCGGCGATGCGTACCAGTTCGCGCGTGATCCAGTGGAAGTCGTCATCGTCGAGGCGCAGCGCGGCGAGTGGATCGAGCCGATGCGCGTCGAAGCCCGCTGAGATGATGATCAGTTCAGGACGAAACTCGCGCACGGCGGGCAGCATATCGGCCTCGATGCGCGAACGGAACAGATCCGAATCGCAACCCGGCGGCAGCGGAACGTTGAGGATGTTGTGGCTCACGCCCGTTTCGGCCGACTTGCCTGTGCCGGGATAGAGCGGCGATTGATGACTCGATGCATAGAAGAGTTCGGGCCGGTCATAAAACGCGGCCTGCGTGCCGTTTCCGTGATGAACGTCGAAATCGACGACGGCCACGCGCTCCAGTTTGTGTACGTCGTACGCATACGCAGCCGCGATGGCCGCCTGATTGAAGATGCAAAAGCCCATTGCCTTGCCGGGCTCCGCATGGTGCCCGCACGGACGCGTCGCGCAGAAGACGTTGCGCGCGTCGTTGTTGAGCACAGCATCGACGCCCGCGCACGCCGCGCCCACGCAGCGCATGACGGCTTCCCACGAACCCGGCGACATGACGGTATCGCCGCCGTCGAGCGGCATGTAGCCATGCTTCGGCGCGATTTCCGCGACTTCGTCGATGAAGTCCTGACTGTGAATGAGTTGCACCTGTTCGAGCGTGCCCATCGGCGCATCGCGCCATTCGAGCGCGGCGAATTCCGGTGCTCGCAAGGTTTGCAACACGGTCTTCAGCCGTTCCGGCGATTCGGGATGATGCGGGCCGGGCTGATGGTTCAGGCAGGCGGCGTGCGTGTAGACGAGGGTGGGCGGCATGGGGTGCTGATGCCGGGAAGGCCGGGCATCGTCTCCTTGGTGTAGATGTTTTCGAATGAGGAGAACGCACTGTGCAGCGCTAGCGGCTCCGGAGTATTCGTCAAGTGTAAGGTCGCGGCTTTCGCGCCGAACAATAAAACAAACTTTGGCACGCCATACACGTTCGTTTATGGAAGCGTCGCGCTACGATCGCGCCGGACGTCGTTCGGCGTCTTGCCCGTCCAGCGCTTGAACGCATGGCGAAAGCTCACGGCGTCGCTGAAACCCAGCGTCAACGCAATGTCTTCGATGCTGAGTGTTGTCGTACACAGATAGTCGACGGCGAGCGCCTTGCGCACGCCCGTCAATAGCTCGCTATACGACGCTCCTTCCGCTTCGAGCTTGCGGCGAAGCGTGCGCGACGTCATGCACAGACTCTCCGCGATCTGTTCGATGTCAGGGAATTTGCCAGGCGTGCGCGTGAGTTCCTGATAGACGCGCCGCGTGACGCCTGCCTGCCAGCGGAACTGCTCCACCAGCCGCGCGCATTGCGTCGAGACTTGCGCGGCCGTGATCGGATTGGCGAGCTGTGGCGCGCGCGATAGCCACGCGGCGGGGTAGCTCAACAGGTTCTGCGGCTGGTCGAAGGCGAGCGGGCATTCCAGCACGTCCGACAGCAACGCCGCATGCGGCGGTTGCGCCTGCGTGAACATCGCGCGCGCCGGCACGCACCATGCGCCCATCACGTCCTTGATGACCGTCACGTGTACCGCGAACTGCAGGTCGATCAGAAAACGATACAGCGGCTCGCCGATGTCGGGCATGCGGACTTCGTCGCGATTCGGGAAGACCCACGATGCCGCGTCGTCATGCTCGAACCAGCGGATGTCGAGTATGCCGTTGGCGAGCTGATGGTATTTGACGGCGGTATCGAAGGTCTGCGCGAGCGCTTCCGAGCACAGCAACGCATAGCCGTACATGCCGTAGCTCGATGCATGCAACCGGCAACCGACACGCACGCCGAGATCAGGTCGCTCACATAGACGGACAGCATTGCCGGCCGCAATCAGAAATTGCAGCGACGAAGTCAGCGTGAACGGGTTGGCGACAGCCCCGGCGTCGAGTTCCGTGCCCGCCAGCACGGCATTCGCGTCGATGCCTGCTTCCGAGGTCACGTCGAGCAGCGCGACGAGCTTGGACGGCGCAAAGCGCTTTTCACGCCATCCGATGACGGACGGCGCGTGCTGATGGGTTGCCGCCGCCTGCGCGGGCGCGCGTTGCTGCATACGTGAGTGAGTCCTGTGTCCGAAAAGATACCGGTTGCGTGCCCGGAATTCTGCGCCCGAACGCAGCGGCTCGCCATAGGGTTGACCCTTATTCATCCTGCTGATGCCGCGCGCAAACGCGCATGAATGGCGGATAGCGTATCTGCCGACGGCGAAGCAGCTTGTCCGTTGCGATCACCATTTCGGCCTAGCCGATCATTTGCATCCGACCGTCCGCGCGCGATAGTTCAACCTGCATGAAAGATCGATCAGGAGACAGCGTGGACGACAGCCACATCAGCACCCGTTATTGCATGAAACCGTCCGTGGAAAGCCACGCCAGCAAACGACACTGGATCGCCTCGTACGGGTCGATCCCCGCGGAGATCGACGCCGACCGCTATCCGTCGATCAACGCGCTGCTGGAAGGCGCGATGCGCCAGTTCGCGGCCAGGCCCGCGTTTCGCGCGTTCGGCCACACGCTGACTTATGCGGACATCGACCGCTTGTCGTCGGCATTCGCCGCGTATCTGCAGAAGGTGGCGGGCGTCGGCAAGGGCGACCGCGTGGCCGTGATGCTGCCGAACGTGCTCGCGTTTCCCATCGCGTTCATCGCCATCGCGCGGATCGGCGCGGTACAGGTCAACGTCAATCCGCTCTACACGGCGCGCGAACTGGAGCATCAACTGAACGACGCGGGCGTCGAAACGATCGTCGTGTTCGACGGCTCGACGCGCACGCTCGCCGAAGTCGTCAGCCGCACGAAGATCAGGACGGTGATCACGGCGGGCGCCGGCGACGGCAGCGGCGCCACGCTTCCCGGTCCCGCCGCCGACCCCGCGCTGCGCGGCGCGATCACGCTGCCGCAAGCGCTCGCGCAAGGCGAGCGGCTCGCCGCCGATCCCGTCGACGTCAACGGCAGCGATCTGCTCTTTCTGCAATACACGGGCGGCACGACGGGGCTATCGAAGGGCGCCGCGCTGTCGCATCGCAATCTGGTCGCGAACATCGAGCAGTTCAAAGCCTTCATGCCCGATTCGCTGCGGCCTGGCGTTGAGGTCGTCGTCACGGCGATTCCGCTTTATCACATCTTCGCGCTGACGGTGAACTTCCTCACGTACTTCTCCGTCGGCGCGGAGAACTGGCTCGTGGCGAACCCGCGCGACGTCGAGCCGTTCATCGACGTGCTGAAGGCCGCGCGTCCGACCATCTTCGTCGGCGTCAACACGCTGTATGCGGGGCTGGCCGCGCATCCGCGCCTCGCGGAAGTGGACTGGTCGCGGCTCAGGCTGTCCGCGGGCGGCGGGGCGGCCGTGATCGATATCGTGTCCGAGCGCTGGAAGTCCGTGACGGGAAGCTTCATCCGCGAGGGCTATGGGTTGTCGGAGACGTCGCCGGTGGTGTCGTTCAATCCGCAGTTCATCGACGGCTTCACGGGCAACACGGGCCTGCCCGTGCCTTCCACCGACGTCAAGCTGCTCGACGACGACAACCGTGAAGCGGGCATCGGCGAGGCGGGCGAGATCTGCGTCAAAGGCCCGCAAGTGATGCGCGGCTACTGGCAGCAGCCCGAGGCCAACACGCGCGCTTTCACGGCGGATGGCTACTTCCGTACCGGCGACGTCGGTGTGTTCGACGACAAGGGCTTTCTGAAGATCGTCGATCGCAAGAAGGACATGGTGATCGTTTCCGGCTTCAACGTTTACCCGAACGAAGTGGAAGCGGTAGCGACCGCGTTTCCCGGCGTCGCCGAATGCGCGTGCATCGGCGTGCCCGATGAAAAGACGGGCGAGGCAGTCAAACTGTTCGTCGTCGCCGCGCCGGGCGCCGAGGTGACGCAGCAGGCGCTGATCGCGCATTGCCGCGCGAGCATGGCGGCGTACAAGGTGCCCAAGGCCATTCACTTCGTCGATGCGTTGCCGAAGTCGACGGTCGGCAAGATTCTTCGTCGCGAGTTGCGACGCGCCGAATGACGCGCGGATTGCACCGCCCCCATCTACGGGCATAAGCTGGTTCATGTGACATGCGGCAGCCGCAGGGCGACAGGCGCCTCGCGGCCGCACATTCGACGTGAAGCGCTTCTTTACTCGAGAGGGCGGACCATGAGCCGAACGACCACCGATCCGGATCATGCCGCCGCCCGCAGCCCTCATCCGCTACTGCGCCGCGTGCCGGGCATCGCGACGCTTCGCGCGTATCGGCCCGCGTGGTTCTCGCACGATTTGATCGCGGGCATCGTGCTCACCACGGTGCTCGTGCCCGCCGGGCTCGGCTACGCGGAAGCGGCGCGCCTACCGGCCATCACGGGGCTTTACGCCACCATCGCGGCGATCGTCGCGTATGCGGCGTTCGGGCCGAGCCGCATTCTCGTGCTCGGACCCGACTCGGCGCTGGCCGCGCTGATCGCGTCGATCGTGCTGCCGATGGCAGGCTCGCGCCCGGAGCAGGTGCTGGCGCTGGCGGGCATGCTGGCGATCCTGTCGGGCGTGTTCTGCATCGCGGTCGGCGTGTGCCGTCTGGGCTTTCTCACCGACCTGCTGTCGAAGCCGATCCGCCAGGGCTATCTGAACGGCGTCGCGCTGACGGTCATCATCAGCCAGGCGCCGAAGCTGCTCGGCTTCGGTGTCAAGGGCAGCAACCTGTTACAGGAAGCGGCCGGTCTGGTGCGCGGCGTAATGGACGGCAAGCTGAACGAGGTGACGTGCGTGATCGGCGTCGCGTGCCTGCTGGTCATTCTCGGGTTCAAACGCTGGATGCCAGTGGTGCCGGGGATACTCGTCGCCGTGGTCGGGGCGACGCTTGCCGTCGCGCTGCTCGACCTGGACGCGCGAGCGGGCGTGGCCGTGGTCGGCGACGTGCCGCAGGGTTTGCCCGTGCCGTCGTTCCCGTCCGTCTCATTCGATCAGATCGTCGCGCTGGTGCCCGGCGCGATCGCCATCGGGCTGATTTCGCTCGCGGATATCAGCGTGCTGTCGCGCGTGTTCGCGGAACGCAGCGGCGAAAGAGTCGATCGCGATCAGGAACTGGTTGCGCTCGGCGCGGCCAACATCGCCGCGGGACTGTTTCAGGGCTTCCCCGTGACGAGCAGTTCGTCGCGCACGCCCGTCGCCGAATCGGCGGGCGCGAAAACGCAGCTTACGGGGATCGTCGCCGCGCTGTGCGTCGCCGCCTTGCTGATTTTCGCGCCGACGCTGCTGCGCTCGCTGCCGGCCGCCGCGCTCGGCGCCGTGGTCGTCGCGGCGGGCCTGGGGCTGTTCGAAGTGAGGGACGTGATCCGTACGTTGCGCCTGCGCCGCAGCGAGTTCACGCAGTCGATGGCGTGCTTTGCGGGCGTCGCGCTGATCGGTCCGATTCAGGGCATCTTCATTGCCGTGGGTCTGGCGTTGATGGCGTTCGTCTGGCGCGCGTGGCGGCCTTACGATGCCGTGCTCGGGCGCGTCGATGGACGCAAGGGCTACCACGATATTTCGCGGCATCCCGCAGCGCGGACCATTCCGGGGCTGGTGCTGTACCGCTGGGATGCGCCGCTCTTCTTCGCGAATGCCGAGATCTTTCGCGACCATGTGCAACGCGCGATCGAAACAGCGGCCACGCCCGCCAACTGGGTCGTTGTCGCAGCCGAGCCGATCACGGACGTCGACGTCACGGCCAGCGAAATTCTGCGCGAGTTTCATGCGAGTCTGCGCGAGCGGCGTATCGAACTGTGTTTTGCCGAGATGAAGGGGCCGGTGAAGGACATGCTGCGGCGCTACGGCCTGTTCGACACAATGGGCGAGCAGCATTTCTTCCCGACGACGGGCGTGGCCGTGGATGCGTATCTGGAACAGCACGACGTCGAATGGCACGACTGGGACGACGATGCCGACGCGCAGCAAAAAGGCAAGCCGTGACGGGCGAAAACAGCGCTTACTGCACGGCAGCAGCAGGCACGCGAATCGAAATGTGAAAACCCGTGCCCGGCGAACTGGCGAATGAAACCGTGCCCTGTAGCTGCCTGACGCGCTCGCGAATGCCAAGCAGCCCGAACGATGTGCTGACAGGCGGCAGCGTGAGCGTCGCGCCCACACCGTTGTCCTCGATATCGAGCGAGACGTGATCGCCGATGCACGCCAGCTCGATGCGCACGCGGCTCGCGTTCGCGTGACGCGCGACGTTGGTCAGCGCTTCCTGCACGATGCGAAAAAGATTGGTCGAAGCAAATTCGTTGAACTGCGGCTCATCAGCTTCGATGTGAACCGTCGCGGCGACGCCGTAGCGTTTGCTGAAGTCTTCGGCGAGCCATTCGAGCGCGGCGGTGAGGCCCAGATCGTCGAGCAGCGGCGGGCGAAGATCGGAGGCGATCCGGCGTAGCGACATCGCCATCGCGTCGATCTCCTTTTGCACCGCCCGCGTTTGCGGCACGAGCGGCGCGGTCTCGGCCTTCGAGGCAAGCGTCGCTTCCATCAGCGCGACACTCATTTTCAGGGCGGTCAGTTGCTGTCCGAGGTCGTCGTGCAGTTCGCGCGCGATGCGCTTCTGCTCGTTCTCGCGTGTGATCTGCACCTGCGCCGATACCTCGCTCGCCCGTTCGAGTTCCGCGAGACGCATGCGGTCGGTCATGTCGCGCGTGACCTTGGCGAAACCGAGCAGCGTGCCGCTGGCGTCACGCACGGCGGAAATGGTGACGTTGGCCCAGAACCGCGAGCCGTCGCGCCGCACGCGCCAGCCTTCGTCCTCGACGCGCCCTTCGGCGGCGGCGATTGCCAGTTCGTGCGCCGGCTTGCCCGCGGCGATGTCCTCGTCCGTGTAGAACGCCGAAAAATGACGGCCGATAATCTCGTCGTGTGAATAGCCTTTGATGCGCTGCGCGCCCGGATTCCAGCTGGAGACATTGCCCGCCGGATCGAGCATGAAGATCGCGTAGTCCTGAACCGCTTCGATCAACAGGAAATAACGGTCCTCGAGCGGCACATCCGATGCGGACGCTGCTTTGTCGCTGCGGGACGGCTCGTTGCCCGGCGCGGTCATCGTGATTCCCGGCGGTTGGTGAAAGGACGGTTGAGTTATATCAGTTCGCGAACGGTTGTACCAGTTTGCCGGGCGATCGTGCATCGGGCGCGCCGGGCGTGTCCGGCGGCCGAAGCTTTGCCGCGTTGATATGGGTCAATCGCGCCATCACGCGGGGCCGGTACGCTGACGGCACGGATCTGCGCAAGACTTGCTCTACGCATCCAATGAAGCGGGCATCAATGGGAGGCGATGGTGGGCATCGGCATGCAGATTGTCTATCTGGGCTGCAGCGCGACGGCTGCGCTCGAAGCGGAGGCGGCGATGCAACTGATGCGCCTGCAACCGTTCGGCGCGTCGCTGTCGGACTGCCATCTGGCCATCGAAGCGCTGCGGCTGCGTTCGGGCAAGCCGCTCTACGATGTGCGCCTCGACCTCGTCACCGCGACGCACGAACTGAAGCCGATTGGCCGCCATGCGGCCGAGAGCGCGGAAGAGGCCGTGCGCCGCGCGTTCGACGCCGCGGAGCGCACGTTGCGGACAGAGGCCTTTGCGTTGGCGCCGCGCCGTTGAGCGCGCGCTGTTAGCGCGTCGCGCTTTCAGACTTCGTCGGCGAAAACGCCGTGCTCCGGCTCCGCATCGGTCCCGTCGATCCACTGCACATGCCATTGCCCGGCAATAGGCGCGCGACCTGCATCGCGATGCCAGAGCGCCTGCCCGGATTCGCCTTCGAACGGCCCATCCAGCGTGAGCAGATCGAGGCCCGACAACTCGCAGCAGACGCGATCGCCCGCCGCGTCCAGAATGCGCGTGGCATTGTTCGAAAGCGCCAGCGTTCCCCATTCAGGCAGATCGATCACGGCGTGTCCTTCGCGCGACCATTTGCGGGCGTCGCGGTCGAGCCAGAGAATGGCATAGACGGACGGCTCGATGCACTCGAACGTATCGAGGTGAAGGGTGATTCTCATCGACGGCTCCTTTTCCGGGTGGCGCACGCATTCAATCTAACGCGTGTGCGTCGCTGGAAATTGAGGCACGTCAATGGCCGCCGATATGCACATGCGGCAAAGTGCTGCTGCCATGACGTCAGGACACGACGTCGGCGAGAGGGCGTCGCGGCGAGTGCGCAGCCTGCGGGCCGCGTCCGACGCGCAGCAGCAGTTGCGGCGTCGCGTCGAGGTGCAGCAGGCCGCTGATCTGCACGCGCAGCGTGGTCACTTCGATCGGCTGGTTGAGATAGGACGCCGTCAATCCTTCGGAGACGGCGACCAGCAGCATGCGTTCGAGCGCCTGGCCGGCGGCGACCCATGCCTCGCGGTCGTTACGCAAAGTCGCAATGCCGACGATCAGCGGCGAACCGTCGACCAGATGCCGGTGCGTGGCAGGCGTTCCCGCGCCTGCGTCGAACACGCGGACCACGGCGGAGACGAGCGGCACCGCGAAATCGAGCAGCCCGCTCACGGCCGTCCCGTACGCCGGCATACCGTCGTCGCGGCGGCGCGGATGGGTCCAGACGGCAAGCTCGCGCCGAAAGCGCGGGTCGGCGAACTGGGTATGGTCGGCTTCGGCGACGAGGTACGCGATCGCCTGGCGATCGGCGCGCTCATGCAGGCAGCCTGCGAGCGCGCCTTCCGCGTCGCAGGCGTCGACCAGCTTCTGTTGCACGTCGGCGGGAATGGGTTCGTCGGCAAAGGGTACGCGCGTCGTGACGCGCCGCGTGATCGCGTCGAAGAGCGACGCCACGGCGGTGTCGCCTTGACCGTCACGCGACACCCGCACCAGCGCGACGACGTCGGGGTCCGCGTCCGAAGGAAACAGCGTGATCGCATAGGCGAACCCGAAGTGGCACAGCGCCACGCGCAGATTGAAGAGCGCGGCGCCGCAACTGATAATCAGCCCGCGATCGAACGGATCGACGACGGGCAGCGCCCGCAGCCTGTCCACGCACACCTGCACGGTGCTGCCGTCGATCATGAAGTGCCACGGCTGCGTATTGTGATTGGACGGCGCCAGCACCGCGTATTGCAGTGCAAAGCGCAGTTGCGCGTCGAGCGGCGCGGCAGGATCGAACTGCGTTTCGTCGATTTCCCATGCCGAACGCGGATTGGCGTGAATCATCTGGGTGTCCTCGCGCCAGACCCGCGCTACACGCGTGCGAGTCCGTCGTGATCGAGGATGCGGATCGTCTTGCCGTTCGCATCCACGAGCCGCTCGCGCTGGAACTTCGAGAACATGCGGCTCACGGTTTCGAGTTTCATCCCGAGGTAGCAGCCGATCTCCTCGCGCGTCATGCGCAGATGAAACTCCGCGGCGGAGAAGCCGCGCGCCTTGAAGCGTCGCGACAGGTTCAGCAGGAAGGTCGCCACGCGCTGTTCGGCTGTCATCGTGCCGAGCAGCATCATCTGGCTGGACTCGCGGACGATCTCGCTGCTCATCATCTGATAGATGTGATGCTGCATCGGCTTCAACTCGCGGCAGATCGCTTCGAGCTGCGCAAACGGAATGATGCAGACAACGCTGTCTTCGAGCGCGACGGCATCGCAGTTGTGCTGGCTCGCGCCGACGCCGTCTAGCCCCAGTGCCTCGCCAGCAATCTGGAAGCCCGTTACGTGCTCGCGGCCATCGCGATGCATCACGACCGTCTTGAACGATCCCGCGCGCACCGCGTAAATGCTCTGAAACGCGTCGCCCGCGCGATAGAGCGTGTCGCCACGCTTGACGGAACGTGTCGAGCAGATGACGGCGTCGAGCCTCGCCAGTTCGTCGGCGTTTAGTTCGGCGGGCATGCAGAGCGCGCGCATCGCGCACGCGGAGCAACGGGGCGCGCGATGTGCGGGCGGCTCGGCCCGCGAGACGGGATGAATCGGCACGACGCGCGCCGCGCGCACGGTCGGAAGGGCGCTGCTGAGGGCGGTTGCTGTTGCGGCAAGCATGGTCGGCTCCTGTTCGCTTACGGGGACGCGCGTTGCGCCCGGGCAATGCCTGCGATGGTTCGGCAGGCCGCATCGAATTCAGACGTTTTGTCGAAGAAGAAATCGGCGCCCGCCGCATTGCATGCGTCGCGGAAAGGTCGCGCGATGTGATTGGTCAGCACGATCTTGACGATGGCCGGGTGCAGCCGGGACAGCGTCTCGATGAGTGCGAGGCTGTTGCCGTCGGCAAGGCGCAGGTCGAGCACGACGATATCCGCGTCGCAGGCACGGATGCCTTCCAGCGCCGAGTCCCCGTCTTCAGCCTCGCCGGCGATCTCCACGCCCGCGATGGCCCCCAGCAGACACGCAAGACGACGCCGCACTTCGACGGCGGCGTCGACGAGATAGACCTTCGCGGCGAGGGCTGGCACGGCGGTATCCATGTCCAGCAGTATCGACGGCCCTATCTTAAAAATGTATAGGACACGATGGAACCGACCCTAGGAGTTTAGGTAGGCGTTATAGGAATATTCCTACTGACAGCGGCGGAGTCTTAAGAGTTGCGGCTAAATGTCGGCGCCGTCGTCGATCAGCTTGTGGCGGATCGCGTAACGCACCAGCCCGTTTTCATTCGGCATCTGCATTTTTTCGAGGATGCGGGTCTTGTGTGTGCTGATGGTTTTGACGCTCACGCACAGTTCGTGCGCGATTTCGGTGATGCTCTGACCGGAGACGATGCGCCGGAACACGTCGTACTCGCGGTCCGACAGCCGGTGATGCGGCAGCGCTTCGGCGGGTTCGTTCAGATGCTGCGCGAAGCGCTCGGCCATCGCGAGACTGACGTAGACGCCGCCCGACGCCACCTTCGTCACGGCGCCGACCAGTTCTGCGCTGGCGCTTTCCTTCGTCATATAGCCGGATGCGCCGGCCTTGAAGGCGCGCACCGCGTATTGCTGCTCCGCGTGCATGGTCAGCACGAGGATACGCAGCGCGGGTTTTTCGTCCTTGATCTGCTTGATCAGATCGACGCCGTTACGGCCGGGCATCGACAGGTCGAGCACCAGTACGTGGGCTTCCGTGGCGCGGATCAGCGCGATGGTCGTGCCGCTGTCGCATGCCTCGCCCGCCACCTCGAAGCCGCTCGCGGATTGCAGAATGTGGCGCAGGCCGTCGCGCACGAGCGTGTGGTCGTCGGCAAGCAATACCTTGATCATGGATGCGTATGGTCCTGTTGCACGGTTTGCAAGGGAAAGGTCACCGTCAACGCGAAGCCCTGGTTCCTCGTCGTGTCGATCCGAACCGAGCCGCCCAGCATATGAGCCCGCTCGCGCACGCCGATCAGGCCAAACGGCCTGTCCAGGTCCGCTTGCTCGCCCGTGCCGATGCTCGCGTCAGGTTCGGCGCCACGGCCATTATCCGCGATGCGCAGCACATAGTGTTGACTGCTCGCGTGCAGCGACAGATCGACGGCGCTCGCATCGGCGTGACGCGCGACATTGGTCAGCGCTTCCTGGACGATGCGGAACAGGGCTGTCGCCGCGTCTTTTGTAAAGACCGCGTCGCCCGCCTCGATGCTGCGTTCGACCGCGATGCCATAGCGGCTGGTGAAGTCGTTCGCGAGCCATTCGATGGCGGGCGCGAGGCCGAGATCGTCGAGCATCACGGGCCGCAAGTCGGCGGCGATGCGCCGCAATGAAGCCACCGTCGCGTCGATCGTGCGAGCCATGCCGTGCAGACGCGCAATGGCGTCGATCTGCTCACGTGTACCCGAACGCGACGTCAGCTCGGTTTCGAGCACCGAAAGCTCCATTTTCAGCGCGGTGAGCTGCTGGCCCAGATCGTCGTGCAATTCGCGGGCGATGCGTGTCTTTTCCTCTTCGCGCACGCTCTGCAGATTGGCCGACAGCCGCCGCAGTTCCTCGCGCGACTGCTTCAGCGCGTTCTCCGACTTCACGCGTTCAGTGACGTCGCGCAACATCACCGTGTACAGCTTGCCGGTGTCTTCACGTATCTGCGAAATCGATGCTTCCAGCGGAAATTCTTCGCCGTTTGAACGCAAGCCGAACAGAACCGGCTGCCGTCCCATCATTCGCTCGGAGATGCCCGTCGCGCCGAATTGCACGACATGCTGCGCGTGGGTGTCTCGAAACCGCTGCGGAATGAAGCGCGAGAGCGGCGTGCCGAGCGCCTGCGCGGCGGGTACGCCAAAGATGCGTTCCGCGGTCGGATTGAAGATCACGATGTTCTGCGCTTCGTCGATCGTGATGATCGCTTCCATCGACGAGCGGATGATGCCCATCATGCGCGCTTCGTCGCGGCTCGCGTTGCGTGTGGAGAGCGCCTGCGTGCGCGCGGCGGCGATCACGCTGACCACGGCCGCAGCGATGGACAACGCGCACAGCGCCGTGATCAGCGCGAGCGTTGCCGCCCCGTTCGACGCGACGACGGCAAGCACGACGACTGCGGCCAGGCCGCAGGCGAGCGCGGCAAGTTGCGCCCGGGCAACGCGTCGATGCGCGAGACACTTGCTGGCGATGTCGAGGTCGACTTTCATCCGTGCCTGCCTCGCGATAAAGACGGACGGCGCGCGACGCTTCGTGACGAATGCCGCCGTCATGCGAAGCGCGCTTGCGTGGCGCTGACATTGTGCGCGTTTGTGCGTGTTTGCATCCGTTCGCGCGCGGCGCGCTCCGCCTGCACGCTGCTGCGCTCGTCCGCCGCGTGGCGTCCCGTCCGCGACGCCATCTTCATACGCCCGTCAATGCGACATCAGCACGGGCACCGTCATCGATTCCAGCATCGTCCGCGTGACGCCACCGAATACGCGCTCGCGCGCGCGTGCGTGTCCATACGCGCCCATCACCAGCAGGTCCGCGTGCAGGTCGGATGCGCGGTTGAGCAGCGTCGCGCCCGCGCCGACGCCCGTATGAGGCGGCGTCGTCGAAAACGACGCTCGAACGCCATGTACGTCGAGCCATGCGGCGACGTCGATGCCTTCGGGCGCATCCCGGTCATGCTGCGCATGGTGCCGCACGATCTCGACGCCGACATGGCGCGCGCGTTGCAGCAAGGGCATCGCATCAGCGGCGGCGCGCGCTGCTTCACGGCTCCCGTCCCAGGCGACCAGCACATTTTCGCCGAGTGTCCGCGCGTCGCCCGCATACGGAACGACGAGCGCGGGGCGGCCTGCGCCCAGCACCAGATCGCCGACGAAGTGCGGCGCGACGAACGAAGCGGGATCGTTCGGGTCTTGCTGGCCGAGCACCAGCAGATCGGCGTGCCGCGCATGCAGCATCGCGACGTCGAGCGCGGGTCCGGGCGGCGCGCGCCATTCGGCGCTGCGGCCGGCGCGTTCGGCGGCGGCGAGAAAGGCGTTCTGCGCTTTCTCGCGGCGCTCGTCTGCGTGTGCTTCGAGCTGCCCGAACGACAGCGTCTTGTCCTGCCGGAAGATGGGCCTGAAGAGATCCTGGCAGACCACGTACAGGCCGATCAGATGCGCATCCCAGCGCTGCGCGAGTTCGAGCGAGAGGGCGATGCGCGTGTCGCTGCGGCGGCTATCGTCGATATGGACGAGCAAGGTCTTGTAGCTCATGTCAGTTCCTTTTTCAGCGAAACGCTCAATGCGACAGCAGCACGGGCACGGTCATCGACTGGAGCACGGTGCGCGTCGCGCCGCCCAGCACCAGTTCGTGCAACCGGGAATGCGCGTAGGCGCCCATCACGATCAGATCGCAGCCTGATTCCGCCGCCTGCGACAGCAGCACGTCGCCGATCGGCGTGTCGCCGCTGGTGGACACTTCGCGCACGTTCACCTTGACGCCATGACGCGCGATGGTCAGCGCAATGTCGGCGCCCGCAATGCGCCACAACGGCGGCTCGTCGCGCGTCGCGTTGACGGTGAGCAGCGTGACGTCGGCGGCGTGCGACAGGAAGGGCATCGCGTCGTGAATCGCGCGCGTCGCTTCGCGGCTGCCGTCCCACGCGACCAGCACGCGCTGGCCGAGCGTCGCGCGGGCGCCCGTCGACGGCACCAGCAGCACCGGGCGGCCCGCCGACATCAGAAGATGCTCGACGAACTGATCGGCGATGAACGATTCGGGGTCTTGCGGATCGGTCTGTCCGGCGATCACCAGATCGGCGAGATGCGCGTAGGGTGGCACGACGTCGTTTGCGTAGCCGGCCGCCGCGATCCAGCGTGCGTCCACTTTCGCGCGCGCGGCCTCCGCATGGAACAGGCGGTCGAGCGCTGCACACCGTTCGTGACGCTGACGTTCATGCTCCGCATAGTAGGAAGCCGTGCCCGCCATCACGAATAACGCGTGTGGATCGGGCAGGTAAGTCGTGAAGAGGCCCGTCAGCCTTGCATGAAACTGATGGGCGACACGTAGCGCGAGTTCGAGGCGCGGATGCGCGTGAACGCCCGTATCGAGTTGCACGAGGATGCTCTTGTAACTCATCGCCGTTACTCCAGAACAGAGAGACGTGGGGCGGGCATCAGCCCGCGATGAAAATGAGTCTACGGGGAGCATCGCCATTGCGATTGATGCAGATCAAGCGGTGTCGCATCGCGGATCGCGCGGCTGTTTCCGGGGCGATTGAGCGGCGTATTGTGCGACGTAATGAGCGACGTATTGATCGACGTCAAGCGCGAGGGCGCTCATGCGTCTAGATTGGTCTGTGTGAATTGCTTCATTCCTTCGATGGAGGACTTTGTCATGAAAGCACTCGTCTATCACGGCCCCAACGAGAAATCGCTCGACGAACGCCCGATGCCCGAACTCGCGGCGCCGACGGATGCCATCGTCAGGATGACGCGCACGACCATCTGCGGCACCGACCTGCACATCCTCAAGGGCGACGTGCCGACCTGCGAGCCGGGGCGCATCCTCGGCCACGAAGGCGTGGGCGTCGTGCATAGCGTGGGCAGCGCGGTGAGCGGCCTCGCGGTCGGCGATCACGTGCTGGTGTCGTGCATTTCGTCGTGCGGGCGGTGCGACTATTGCCGGCGCGGCATGTACTCGCATTGCACGACGGGCGGCTGGATTCTCGGTCATCGCATCGACGGCACGCAGGCCGAATACGTGCGCATTCCGCACGCGCAGACGAGTCTTTACCGGATTCCCGCCGGACTCGACGAAGAGGCGCTGGTGATGCTCTCCGATATCCTGCCGACCGGCTTCGAATGCGGCGTGCTCAACGGCAAGGTTCAGCCGGGCAGCACGGTGGCCATCGTCGGCGCGGGGCCGATCGGGCTCGCGTCGCTGTTGACCGCGCAGTTCTACTCGCCCGCGCAGATCATCATGATCGACCCGGACGCGAACCGGCTCGACGTGGCGCAACGTTTCGGCGCGACGGCCTGCATCGACAACAGCCACGCCGATGCCGTCGCGCAGGTCATGGCGTTGACGGAGTCGACGGGCGTGGATTGCGCGATCGAAGCGGTCGGCGTGCCCGCGACCTTCGAACTCTGCGAAGCGCTGATTGCGCCCGGCGGCACGATTGCGAACGTCGGCGTGCATGGCGTGAAGTGCGATCTGCATCTGGAAAAGCTGTGGGATCGCAACATTTCGATCACGACGCGTCTGGTCGATACCGTCAGCACGCCGATGCTGATGAAAACCGTGCGCTCGGGCCGCCTCGATCCGAAGCAGCTGATCACGCACCGCTTCGTGCTCGATGACATGCTCGCCGCGTACGAGACGTTCTCACATGCGGGGAGCACGCATGCGCTCAAGGTGCTGATCGAAGTATCTTGACGCGTGCGCTTTTTATTAACTAGCGGCCTCGCGTTCCAGCCTTTCGGGCATTCCAAGGAGAATCAACATGTACAGGAAGATCCTCGTCGCAGTGGACGGCAGCCACACATCGAAGCTGGCCGTGCAGGAGGCCGTGAAGATGGCATCGCTCACGAGCGGGACGGTGCATGCCGTCTATGTCGTCGATAAATCGCCCATCTTCAACTACGCCGGTTATTTCGACCCGACCGTGCTGACGGACGCATTGCGCAGCGACGGGCGCAACGCGCTGGAAAACGTCGAGGCCACGTGCAGGCAGTCGGGCGTCGCGTGCGCGAACGAACTGGTGGAAACCGAGCCGCTCAACGACGATATCGCGCAGACGCTGCAACGTCGCGCGGAGCGCCTGGGCGCGGAACTCGTGGTACTCGGCACGCATGGGCGGCGCGGCATGAAACGGATCGTGCTGGGCAGCGTCGCGGAACACTTCGTGCGGATTGCGACGTGTCCCGTGCTGCTGGTGCGCGGCAGCGACGAGAAAGATGAAGCCGGGCAGTAAAGCGTACTGCGATAGATGAATGAAGAAAGCGCCGTTCGCGTTAGCGCGAGCGGCGTGTTCGCATGGTCAGAAAAAGGTCGTCGCAAAGTCCTCATCGGACGGGCGGTGTTCGTGGCCCGCCGCGAAGTGCCCGACCGTCTGCGCGAGCAACGCGACCGATCCCACGGGCAGCTTGAGATTGACGGCGAGCGCCGTGCGATTCATCCAGCCGCGCGCGGCAGCCGCCAGCCCCGTCGATGCGCAGAACAGATACACGTTCTGCAGGATCGCGCCCGCGCTCGCCGATGCAAAGGCTTCGCGTTGCGCAGGCGGCACGTCCTGCATGCGTGTCAGGTCGGCGACATACACTAGATTGACGGGCGCGTGGCCGAGGAATTCCTGATAGCCCGTCATCGCGCGCAGGTCGGCGGCGGCGACGAGGGTAAGCGCATGCGCGACGGGATCGTATCGATACGCGCCGCTGGCGAGCAGCACGTAAACGTCGATCTCGTAGCCGGCCAGCGCCGACGGCGCGGTGCGACCGTTGCCGCGCGCGCGGTTGATGCCGTCGGCGGCCCACAGCAGATCGCCGAGCGTGCCGTGATCGAGTGGCGTGTCGGCGAACTCGCGCGACGTTTGCCGCGCGGCGAGCGCGTCGAGCAAGGGCATGCCGCCTGTGCGTTGCGGGGGCGCGAAGCCGATATACGGGGCAGGGGTGCCTTCGACGGGCCGCGGCGCGGGCGTGTTGAGCAGTGCAGAACCGATGCGGAAGAGAGGTTTGGTCATGGCGTGCCGTCCGCGCATGGAAGGCGACTTCCGCATGCGGACCTCCGAAAGAACGTGAGTCCATCGTCCCACGCTTCGGATCGCGCCGGTTGATACAGGTCAAGCGCTTCCGCTCCGGGAGGCACAAAATAGTCAGTGTGCCAAGGAGAAAACCATGTTAGCTATTGATGTCATGACACCGTCCGTCATCTGCGCGAAACCGGAAATGACCGTGCAGGAAGCCGCGAAATGTCTGGTCGAAAACAGGATCAGCGGCATGCCTGTCGTCGACGCAAACGGCGCGCTGGCGGGAATCCTGAGTGAAGGCGACCTGCTGCACAGGGTCGAGACGGGAACGGAGAAACGGCGTTCGCGCTGGCTCGAACTCTTTTCGTCGACGCGCGATCTGGCCAGCAGCTTTGTGAAGGAGCACGGGCGCATGGTCGCCGACGTCATGACCACGACCGTGGTCACCGTCGACGAGACAACGCCTGTCGCCGACATTGCTGAACTGATGGAGACACGCCGTATCAAACGCGTGCCCGTGATGCGTGACGGCGCGCTGGTCGGCATCATTACGCGCGGCAACCTGATTCGCGCGCTGGCGAGCACGGCAGCGCCGTCGCAGGCGCAAGACACGCCGTCTGCGGATGACCGCGAAATCGCCGATGCCATCGTCGCCGCGTTGAGCGACAAGCGTTGGGCCTTGTCGAAGGGAAACGTGATCGTCAAGGATGGCGTCGCGCATCTGTGGGGCGTGATCGAATCCGAAGCAGAGGAACGCGCGCTATGCATTGCTGCGCTCGAAGTGAAGGGCGTGAAGGAGGCGCGCGCCCATCTGAGCTATCCGACCATCATGCCTTTGATGTGACGATTGCATGACGTTGCAATCCGCCGCGATACGCGCGGCGAAGGGTCCGCAAACGTTTCGGGCCCTTCGCCGCGCGTTTTCTGTTTCCAGGGCTAGAATCCACAGCGGGCGGCTCCCAGTATCCAATCCGTTTTCGATTGTTCGCCAGATCCCGCAAGTCAATTCGCCTTGAGCCGCTTTATCGCGGCGAATCGTCTGTCTACATTCTCCCCATCGCAGGCCGGCTGGTTCGAAAAGCCGCCGGCCCCGTCAAACGGTATCGAATCGATTGAGGAAACAGATCATGAGCAAGCTTGCAGGTAAGGTCGCTGTCGTCACGGGCGCGTCGAAAGGAATCGGCGCTGCCATCGCCAAGGCGCTGGCAGCGGAAGGCGCATCCGTGGTCGTCAACTACTCCAGCAGCAAAGCCGCTGCTGATGCAGTCGTCGCCGACATCAACGCAGCGAGCGGCAAGGCGATCGCAGTCGGCGGCGACGTGTCGAAGGCAGCGGACGCACAAGGCATCATCAATGCCGCTGTTGAAACCTACGGCCGTCTCGACATCCTCGTGAACAATTCAGGCGTCTATGAGTTCGCACCCATTGAAGAGTTCACCGAAGATCAGTTCCACAAGCAGTTCAACATCAACGTGCTTGGCCTGCTGCTGACCACGCAGGCAGCAGTCAAGCATCTGGGCGAAGGCGCGAGCATCATCAACATCAGCTCGGTGGTGACGAGCCTCACGCCGCCGACCAGCGCGATCTACAGCGGCACGAAAGGCGCCGTCGACGCGATCACAGGCGTGCTCGCGCGCGAACTGGGGCCGAAGAAGATTCGCGTCAACGCGATCAATCCTGGCTTCGTCGTTACGGAAGGCACGCACGAAGCAGGGATTGCCGGCTCCGACTTCGAAACGAACGCGGTAAGCCAGACGCCGCTTGGCCGCGCAGGTCAGCCGCGCGATATCGCAGCGGTTGCCGTGTTCCTCGCATCCGACGATTCCGGCTGGCTGACGGGCGAACACGTTGTCACAAGCGGCGGTCTGCGCTGATTTAACTTCAACACGCGGTCACATCATCGGCATATGCAGATGATGTGGATCGCTCAAGGTTTCCGCGACGCGCTGCAACGCGTCGCGGCAATCGTTTCTGTCCTGCGGGCCACCCAGACACACGCGGATCGTATTGGGCGGGTTCCCATCGGTCGAAAACGCCGCGCCCGCTACCGCTCCCACGCCCTGATTGCGCAATTGCAGCGCCAGCTCCGGCGCGCTCCAGTCGCACTGAGGCGGAATCGGCAACCACAAATGAAAGCCGTCGGACTGCGCTTCGTAATGCCAGTCGGCGAGTTCCTGTGACGCAATCGCCTGGCGGGCGTTCGCTTCCTTGCGGATCGCGTCGAGCATCTCGTGCGCGGTGCCGTCGTTGACCCATTGGGTTGCCAGCAGCACCGTGAACGGACTCGGCATGACGGTCGTCGCGCGCAACGCGCCCGCGACGCGCTGCGTCTGTCTTGCCGTCGGCGCGCGCAGATAAGCGACGCGCAGCCCCGCGCCGAAGGTCTTCGAAAAACCCGTCACGTACCACGTCAGTTCCGGCGCGAGCGAGGCTAGCGCAACGGGCTTGTTCGCCGGCAGCCAGCCGTACGCATCGTCTTCGATGATGGGGACGCTGTAGCGCAAGGCGACATCGGCGAGCGCTTCGCGTCGCTGCGTCGAAAGCGTCAGCGTGCTCGGATTCTGCAAGGTCGGGTTGCAGTAGAACGCACCGGGCTTTTCGGTCTTGCACAGCGCTTCGAAGGCGTGCGGCAACGGTCCTTCTTCATCGCGCGGCAGCGGCTGCAAGCGCATGCCGAGTTGCGACGCGATCGCCTTGATGCCGGGATACGCGAGCGTGTCGAGGCAAATGGTTTCGCCTGGTCTCGCGAGTTGCGACACGAGCGCGACGAGCGCGCTATGAATGCCGGGGCACACCAGCACGGTATCGTCTTCGCAATCGGGCAAGCGCTCTTTCAGCCACGCGCGTCCTGCCGCGCGGTCGTCGGGCGTGCCGCCGAAATCCTGATAGCGCAGCAGCCGGTAAGGATCGGTTTGCGCAAGCAGATGCGCTGCCGACTCTCTCAATCGCGCCGCTAACTCTGGTGGCTCGGGCGGCATGTTCATCGACATCTCGACGCTGCTGCCGCCCGCGAGCGGCAAGGTCTGCGTGCGTCCGCGCACGAACGTGCCGCTGCCCGCGCGCGCATCGAGCAGGCCGCGTTTGCGCGCCTCCGCATAGGCGCGCGCGACGGTGGTGTAGTTCAACTGCAATGCACCCGCCAGATCGCGCAAGCCGGGCAGACGGTCGCGCGGACGCAGACGACCGCTGGCGAGATCTTCCTCGATCAGATCCGGTATCACGAGATACGCCGGTTTGCGGCTTTCCGTCAGCCGCTTGAGCCAGTGATGCGCGAGACTGTCCATGCTGTTATTTCCAATGCGGATAACTTAAAAGCGTTATTCAAGGTAACACGCGAATTCCGCGAAAAATAAATCGGTTTCCATTCAATTCGAAACTTGATCGCATTGATTGGATGAATGCACGCTTGCGGGGTATCGCGCACCATCCGCACGCAAAAGACGCTGCGACCTTGTGCGAAACCGGTGCGTGCGCATCGGTCGCCAATACCCGAAAACCCCCATCAGACAAGGCTCGCAAAGAAATTTTCGGGTCGCTCGAACAATTGCGATTTGATTGATTGGAAGTTGATTGCATGAACCGGGCCGGAAATTGGCATATCCGTTGCGTTATCTGATTCGCCAATCGGGATATTTCCCGTCGAGCAATCCGATCAATTACGCGACTTATTGGAGAGCGATATGCCTGCCGTCAACAAACCGCTGCATCAGAAAGGCGACTACCTGGTCGACTACGAAGAAAAGGTATTTCCCGACGTCAAGGCCGAACCCGGCGAGAAAGCACTCGTCACCTTTCATACGGTCGCATTCGAAGGCTCGATCGGTTTCGTCAACCTGCTGCAGGCCACGCGCCTGCAACGTAAGGGCTTCGATACGTCGGTGCTGTTGTATGGCCCCGGCGTCACGCTCGGCCTGCAACGCGGCTTTCCGACGCTCGGCGACGAAGCCTTTCCGGGTCATCTGAACTTCAACAAGCAACTCGTCAAGTTCATGGAAGAGGGCGGCAAGGTCTACGCATGCCGCTTCGCATTGCAGGCGCTGTACGGTCATGGCGAAGCGTCGCTGATCGAAGGCATCCGGCCGATCAATCCGCTCGACGTGCTCGACCTGCAGCTTCTCCATCGCAAGGAGAACGCGCTGATCATCCATACGTGGACCGTCTGAGCGCGCCGGGTGCCGATCATGTCCGAGCAGCGAATCATCCGTGCAGCGGCGGTGCAGATTGCGCCGGATTTCGAGCGTCCCGGCGGCACGCTCGACAGGGTATGCGCCGCAATCGACGAAGCCGCATCAAAGGGCGTGCAGCTGATCGTCTTTCCCGAGACGTTCGTGCCGTACTACCCGTACTTTTCGTTCGTGCGTCCGCCTGTCGCGTCGGGCGCCGAGCATATGCGGCTCTACGAGCAGGCCGTCGTCGTGCCGGGCCCTGTCACGCAGGCGGTGAGCGAACGCGCGCGCCGTCATTCGATGGTGGTCGTGCTCGGCGTGAACGAGCGCGATCACGGCAGCCTGTACAACACGCAGCTGGTGTTCGACGTCGACGGACGTCTCGTGCTCAAGCGCCGCAAGATCACGCCGACGTTTCATGAACGGATGATCTGGGGACAGGGCGACGCGGCGGGGCTCAAGGTCGCGCATACGGGCATTGCGCGAGTCGGCGCGCTCGCGTGCTGGGAGCACTACAACCCGCTCGCGCGCTACGCGCTGATGACGCAGCACGAAGAGATCCATTGCAGCCAGTTTCCCGGCTCGCTGGTCGGGCCGATTTTCGCGGACCAGATCGAGGTCACGATCCGTCATCACGCGCTCGAATCAGGCTGCTTCGTCGTCAATTCGACGGGCTGGCTCGGCGAAGCGCAGATCGAATCCGTGACGACGGACCCGAAGCTGCAAAAGGCGCTGCGCGGCGGCTGCATGACGGCGATCGTGTCGCCCGAAGGGCAGCATCTCGCCGAGCCGCTGCGCGAAGGCGAAGGGATGGTCGTCGCCGATCTCGACATGTCGCTGATCACGAAGCGCAAACGGATGATGGACTCGGTCGGCCACTATGCGCGGCCCGAGCTGCTGAGCCTTGCCATCAACGATCGTCCGGCGCTGCCCGTTGCGCCGATGGCGATGTCGTTCGAACGCGCGGGTGCGGACGCCGCGCCCGACGAAACCACGAGTGGAGGTCAGGATGAATGCCAGCGTACACCTGTCGCCGGTTGAGCCGCGCACGCAGCGCCAGTTGATGGAACTGCGCACGGAACTGCAGTCGGCGGGGCTACGCCTCGTCGATCCGAACGCGGGCGCCGCGAGCCGGCGCGGCGGCGCGGGTCCGTCAGACCACAAGGCCGTGACCGTCGACGGCGTGACGATCATGGTGCCCGTGCATACCAGCTCGGCGTGGAATTCGCCGTTCATCGCCGGCGCGCCGGATGAAGCGGGCGCGAGCGCGCTGATGCGCGGCACGATCCCCATTGCCAGCATCAGCTTTCCGAAAGCGCCGCGCTTCACGCAGTTGCAAACGCTCGACGGCGTGCCGTACTCGCACATCGCGACGCTGCACGGCACCGACGTGCTCGCCACGACGGTGCTGCAAACCTGCATCCGCTACGAGAGCCGCAAGAAGACCTGCAAGTTCTGCGCGATCGGCCAGTCGCTCGCGGCGGGTCGCACGATTGCGCGCAAGACGCCGGAACAGCTCGCGGAAGTGGCGCGCGCCGCTGTGCTGCTCGATGGTGTGAAGCACATGGTACTGACCACGGGCACGCCGCCGACGCCGGATCGCGGCGCGCAGATCCTGTGCGAAAGCGCGTTCGCGATCAAGGCGGCCGTCGATCTCCCGATTCAGGCGCAGTGCGAGCCGCCTGATAACGACGCGTGGTTCGAACGCATGAAGGCGAGCGGCATCGATACGCTCGGCATGCATCTCGAAGTGGTGACGCCGGACGTGCGAGCGCGTGTGATGCCGGGTAAGGCGAGCGTGCCCATCTCGCGTTACATGGAAGCGTTCAGGGCGGCCGTCGCGGTGTTCGGCAAGGGGCAGGTCAGCACGTATATCCTGGCGGGCCTCGGCGATACGGCGGAAGCCATTCTGTCAATCTCGCGCGAACTGATCGACATTGGCGTGTATCCGTTCGTCGTGCCCTTCGTGCCGATCAGCGGCACGCCGCTCGAAGACCATCCCGCGCCTTCGCCCGAGTTCATGAAGTCGATCCTGGCGCCGCTTGGCGCGATGCTGCGCGACGCGCAGATGCGTTCGGCCGATATCAAGGCGGGCTGCGGCAAATGCGGCGCGTGCTCGTCGCTTGCATCGTACGAGGACTGATCATGTTCTGCGAGACATTCGACGAACTGGATGCATTGCCGCTCGACTTCACGCCCGCCGAATATCGCGTGAAATGGGCGACGCTTCCGTGGGAAAGCAACGAAGCGCATGCGTTGCGGCGCGCGGTGTTCTGCGTCGAGCAGGGCATCTTCGTCGGCGACGATCGTGACGAGATCGACCATCACGCGAAGCTGCTGGTCGCGCTGAGTTGTATCGCGGGCGTGCCAGAGCAGGTGGTCGGCACGGTGCGGATACACGAAACGCAGCCGCGCACGTGGCTCGGCTCGCGCCTTGCCGTGCATGCGGCGTTCCGCTCGCACGGCAAGCTCGGCTCGACGCTGATCCGTCTCGCTGTCAGCAGCGCGCACGCGTTGGGGTGCGATACGTTTCTCGCGCATGTGCAGCGTCAGAACGTGCCACTGTTCAGACGGTTGCACTGGCAGACGGTCGCGGAGGAAACGCTGTTCGGCCGGCCTCATGATTTGATGGAGGCGGACCTCGCGCACTATCCGCCGTGCTTCACGCCGGAAAGCGGCTTCGTCACGTCGTCGCGAGGCCGCTCATGAGTCTGCAAGCGCTGGTCGACCGGATGCGCGCAAGCCGCGGCTTTCGACACAAGACGGATATAGCGGGCGTGGTGGCGTCGCTGGCGTCGCGTCTACCGAACGGCACGCGCGATCTCGCGCAGGCCGTTGCCGTGGGCGACGACTGCGCGGCGCTGGCCGATGGCGACGGCTATCTGCTGTTCGCGATCGAAGGGCTGGTCAGCGATTTCGTCGAGACGATGCCGTGGTTCGCAGGCTACAGCAGCGTGATGGTCAACATCAGCGACGTGTATGCGATGGGCGGTCGGCCACTCGCCGTCGTCGATGCGCTGTGGAGCGACGGTCTCGATGCGGCCGGGGAGATCCTGGCGGGTATCGCGGCGGCATCGAATGCGTATGGCGTGCCCGTTGTCGGCGGGCATAGCAACACGCGCAGCGCGGAGCCGCAGCTTGCCGTGTCGATTCTCGGCCGCGCGAACGCGTTGCTGTCGAGCTTCAACGCGCGACCGGGCGACCGTCTCGTGATGGCCGTCGATCTGCGCGGCCGTTTCGAAGATCCGTATCCGTTCTGGAATGCGTCGGTTGGCGCGCCCGCCCAGCGTCTGCGCGACGATCTCGAACTGTTGCCGCAACTCGCGGAAAACGGCCTCTGCGACGCGGCGAAGGACATCAGCATGGCGGGTGTGTTGGGCACGTCGCTGATGCTGCTCGAATGTTCGGGCGTCGGTGCGCGCATCGATCTCGATGCGATCCCTCGCCCGGAGCATGTCGATTTCGAACGCTGGCTCAGTGCGTTTCCGAGTTATGGCTTCGTGCTTTCGGTGCGCGATGAGCATGTGGATGAAGTGCTCGCGCGCTTCGCGCAGCGCGGCCTCGCGTGCGCGACGATTGGTGCCGTGGATGCGTCGCGCGAAGTGGTGCTCACGCAGCAGGGCGATTCGGCGTTGCTGTGGAGCTTCAAGGACAGTGCGTTTATCGGCGCGCCCGTGGGAGCGCAAGCATGAACGGCACCGCGATGCGCATTGCGCTGTTCACGCACTCCGTCAATCCGCGCGGCGGCGTGGTGCATACGCTCGAACTCGGGCGCGCGTTGCACGAAGCGGGGCAGGATGTGACGATCTTCGCGCCATCCGTCGATGGCGCGCCGATGTTCCGTGCGTCGCCTTGCCGTGTCGTGCTCGCACCTGTCGCGGCGCACGGCAACGATACGGTGTCGATGGTGCGGACGCGGATCGACGCTTTGAAAACCGCGTTGATCGAAGATGGCGCGTCCGGCTTCGACGTGCTTCATGCGCAGGACAGCATCAGCGGCAACGCGCTTGCGGAGTTGCGCGAAGCATGCGCGATTCGCGGCTTCGTGCGTACGGTTCATCATCTCGATACGTTCGACGATGCGCGGCTAAGCGAGTGGCAGCGACGTGCGTTCGCGGATGCAGATACGGTGTTCTGTGTGAGCGATGCATGGACGCGCAAGATGCGCGACGAATATGGCGTTGCGGCTTCGGTAGTCAATAACGGAGTCGACGTTATTCGCTTCCGTGCCTCAGGCGACCCAGACGTTTGCATGAAGCTCGGCGTTATCGGCAATCCGGTCGTACTGGCCGTAGGCGGCATCGAGGAGCGCAAGAACACGCTGCAACTGCTGCAGGCGTTTGCATTACTCAGGCAAACGCACGCCGACGCGCAACTCGTGATCGCAGGCGGCGCGAGTTTGCTCGAACACGATGCCTACACGCGCCGCTTCATCGCACGCTCCGCGCAACTGGGTCTGCGCATTGGACAAGGCGAACCGATCGTGGTCACAGGCCCGCTCGATGACGCAGTGATCCCCGCGCTGATGCAGTGTGCCGATGTCGTTTCAATGGTGTCGTTGCGCGAGGGCTTCGGTCTCGTCACGCTCGAAGCGCTGGCGGCGGGCGCGCCTGTCGTCGTGTCACAGATCGAACCATTCACCTGCTATCTCGACGAACGCGTCTGCTGCTGGGCTCAACCCGATGACGCCGCCAGCATCGCCGACGCACTCCGCCGTGCGTTGCACGAACGCGGCGGCATCGACTTCGAACATGCAGTACCCGAGCTACTTGCACGCTTCAGTTGGCACGCAAGCGCGCGCCGTCATATCGCGCTGTATGCGAGCCACGTGCAGCGCAACATGCAACCGCTCGGCGCCTGAATCTCTCAATCAAAGGAAACGTGATGCCAGTCACGCACTTCAAGGTCCAGTGGCCGGACGGCAGCGAGGCCAACTGCTATTCCCCTTCGACCGTAGTCGGCGAGTTTTTTGTTGCCGGGCAACGTTACGCGCTTCGCGATTTCGTCGAGCGAGCACGCGAGGCGCTGCATATCGGGTCCGAACGCGTGCGCGAGAAGTACGGCTTTGCGTGTTCGGCGGCGATGGATCAGCTTGCGCAGATCGAAGCACAGGCGCAGCGCTTCGCCACCGATCCGCAAGCGGAAGTCCAGGTCGTCGAACTTTTGTGAACCGAACGCAGGAAAGAATCATGTCGAACGCAAACACCATCGCTCCCGATGCAACGAACGCGGCTCCCCACCATACGGTGATCGTCGTAGGCGGCGGACAGGCGGGACTGTCGATCAGCTACTACCTGAAAGAGGCGGGCATCGATCATCTCGTGATCGAAAAGCACACGGTCACGCATACATGGCGCTCGCAGCGCTGGGATGCGTTCTGCCTCGTCACGCCGAACTGGCAATGCGCGCTGCCGGGTTATCCGTATCGCGGCGACGATCCGCATGGCTTCATGAAGAAGGACGAGATCATCGCGTATCTGGACGGTTTCATCGCGATGGTCGATGCGCCCGTGCTCGAACATACGGAAGTCCGCAAGATCAAGCGCCTCGCTTCGGGCGGCTATGTCGTCTCGACGTCGAACGGCGACTTCACGGCCGACCAGGTCGTGGTCGCCTCAGGCGGCTATCACACGCCCATCGTGCCGCGTATGGCCGAACGTTTGCCCGCTGATATCGTTCAATTGCAGTCGTCGCATTACCGCAATCCGCAGACGCTGCCTGAGGGTGCGGTGCTCGTCGTGGGTTCGGGGCAATCGGGTGCGCAGATTGCCGAAGACCTGCATCTTGCGGGCCGCAAGGTATATCTGGCCGTCGGTGAAGCGCCGCGTTGCGCGCGCTTCTATCGTGGCCGCGATGTGGTCGACTGGCTCGCGGATATGCGCTACTACGACATGCCGGTCGATCAGCATCCGCTGCGCGAGGGCGTGCGCGACAACACGAACCACTATGTCACGGGGCGCGATGGTGGACGCGATATCGACTTGCGGCGCTTTGCGCTCGAAGGCATGGAACTGTATGGCAGGCTCGACGATCTGCGCGATGGCCGTCTGCAATTCGCGCCGAATCTGATCGACGCGCTTGATAGCGCCGACGACACGTATAACCGGATCAATACGAGCATCGACGGCTTTATCAACAAGCATGGTATCGATGCGCCGGCTGGCGTGCCCTACGAACCCGTGTGGCAACCCGAAGGCGAACGCACGTCGCTCGATCTTGCAGAAAGCGGTATCACGTCAATCATCTGGTGCATCGGTTTCAGGCCGGATTTCAGCTGGATCGATGCGCCTGTTTTCAACGGACGCGGCTATCCCGCGCATGTTCGCGGCATCACGCCGCAAGCGGGACTGTATTTCATCGGGCTGCCGTGGCTGCATACATGGGGATCGGGGCGCTTCTCGGGTATCGCGCGCGACGCCGGGCATGTGGTCGACACGATCCGCTCGGCCATCGACGGAACGTCGACGAGTCTTGCGGCGTGAGCATGATTCAACGCTATCGCGCGGGCATGCCGCAACTGAGCTACACGGGGCTGTCGGAAAACTGGTTGCTCAAGGAGTGCGGGCATCGCCATTGGGAGGCGCTCGCCGCGCATGCGGGCCGCGAGCAAACCGACTTTCACGACGACAACGGTGGCCGTTCGTATGCGGCGTTTACAGCGATACGCTTGCACACAAGCGGCCTCGACTCGATCAGCGAAAACGACACGTTTGACATTCGCAGCACGCTGTGCAGAACGGGACCCGTGCGCCATTTCAGCACGCATCGCATCATGCGCGGCGAGTCGGAGATCGCGGAACTGTCGATGTCGTCGGCGTTCGTCTCGCGCGGCGAGCAGCGCAGCAACCGTTGCGTCGCGCGCGCGGCGCTTGCGGCATTGCGAGGCGAAGTCGAGCCGATGCCCGAACGTGCATTGCAGATGATGCAGATGAGCAAGCGCCTGCGTGCGGCGGACTGCAGCGCAATGCGGGACCTCGCGTCCGCGACGGACGAGCCGATCGAATTCCTGCCGTGCCCGAATAGCGATTTCAACGGCGCGGACTTTCTCTATTTCGCGAGCTTTCAGGCTTTTGTCGATCGCGCCGAATGGCAATGGCGACGCTTCGACGAGCCGCCTGTCATCGCGAGCCGTTCGCTGTTCTATTACGGCAATGTAGATGTCGGCGATACGTTGAGCGTGCGTGTGGTCGGCAGCGCCGAAGACGAACAGGGCATCCGGCACTGGACGGAAGTGCGCCGCAAGAGCGACGGCATGAAAATCGCCGATGTCACGACAGCAAAACGCTGGAGGCGCCGATGAGCACAACCCGCGCACGCCGCCGCGCCGTGCCGCTCAAGCGCGTCTATACGCGTGCGGATATCGAAGGTATCGCGCATCTCGACAGCATGCCGGGCGAAGCGCCGTTCGTGCGCGGGCCGTTCGCTTCGATGTACACCGAAAAGCCGTGGACGATACGCCAGTACGCAGGCTACGCGCAGGCCGCCGATACGAACCTTGCGTTCCGCACAGCATTGGCCGAAGGCGCGCAAGGTCTCTCTGTCGCCTTCGATCTGCCGACCCAACGCGGTTACGATTCGGACGACCCAACCGTCAGCGCCGACGTCGGCATGACGGGTGTCGCGATCGATACCGTCGAAGACATGGCACGTCTCTTTGAAGACATTCCGCTCGACCGCGTGTCGGTATCGATGACGATGAACGGGGCCGTCTTGCCCGTGCTCGCCGCATTCATCGTCGCAGCGGACGAAAGCGGTGTGCATGCATCTCAACTGCGAGGCACGATCCAGAACGACATACTGAAAGAGTTCATGGTGCGAAACACGGGCATCTTCGCGCCCGAACCATCGTTGCGCATTGCCGCCGATGTGGGCGCGTATCTCGCGCAACATGTGCCGCGCTTCAATGCGCTGTCGGTATCCGGCTATCACTTTCAGGAAGCGGGCGCGGACGCCGTGCTTGAACTCGCGCTGACGATGGCCAATGCAAGAACCTACGTCGACACGCTCGTCGCACGCGGCATGCAAGCAAACGAAGCATGCGAGCGCATGAGTTTCTTCTTCGGCGTCGGCACGGATTTCTATGTCGAGGTCGCGAAGCTGCGAGCCACGCGGCTGTTGTGGTCGGAGATTGCGGCGCAATGCGGTGCAACGTCGGACAAGGGTCGCGCGCTGCGCATGCATTGCCAGACTTCGGGGTGGTCGCTGACTGCGCAGAAGCCGATGAACAACGTCGTGCGGACAACAATCGAGGCGCTCGCGGCGGTGTTCGGCGGCACGCAGTCGTTGCACACCAACGCGTACGACGAGGCACTGGCGCTGCCTTGTGCGGAGTCCTCTCGGCTCGCGCGCGATACGCAACTGGTGCTTCAGCACGAGACGGGCGTTTGCGATGTGGTCGATCCATGGGCGGGATCGTACATGATGGAAGCGCTGACGGCGGATATCGCAAGCCGTGCGCGAACCATGCTCGATGAGATCGACGCGAGCGGTGGTGTCGTCGAGGCGATACGTTCGGGATGGATACGCGCGCGCATTCACGAATCGGCGCTGCGCGTGCAGGCAGACATCGAAAGCGGGCAACGCGTGATTGTGGGCGTGAACCGCTTTATGACGGATGACGAAGACGAGCCGCCTGTTACGCATGCACTGGACGCTGCGCAGATTCGCACGCTACAGGCGCGTCGCATCGCGCAGGTGAAGCGTTCTCGCGATACAACGCATGTGCGCGACACGCTGGCCGCGTTGCAACGGGCGGCACGCGATGGCGAAGGCAACCTGCTGGAACTGACCATCGAATGTATGCGTGTACGCGCGACGGTCGGTGAATGCACGCAGGCACTGGAGGCCGTGTGGCCGCGGCATGTCGTGGATTTGCCGATATCGGCGCGGATGTATGGCGAGATGCAGTCGTCCGACGCCGAATGGGTGACGGCCCGCGCAGCCGTGGAACGTGTCACGAAGCACTTGGGGCGTGCGCCGCGCATTTTGCTGGCAAAGCTCGGACAGGACGGCCACGACCGTGGCGCGCGTGTCGTTGCTGCCGCATTGACGGACGCCGGCTTCAAAGTGACAACGGGCGCGATGTTCGCGTCGGCAGAGGAGGTCAGCGAACTGGCGTTGAAGCATGACGTCGATGTGATCGGCGTGTCGTCGCTTGCGGGCGCGCATGTCGAACTGGTGTCGGGTCTGCTCGACGCTTTGCGAGCGCGGCGTGTGGGGATTCCTGTCGTGATCGGCGGAAACATCGACGCCGTGAGTTGGCATGCACTGAAGGAGCGGGGCGTCGCCAGATGCTTTCCGACAGGCGCCAGCATCCAGACAATCGTCACGGAACTGGCGGCGCACGTCTGCCAGATCGATTTCGAAGCGGTGTCATAGCGAAACGACTCGCCATGACACTCGCACGTGGGATGTGCTATCAATATCCGTAGCCGCCCTGACAAGGCACATAGGCGCGTTGATAGCTGTCGTAGCAAGCGGCCGACTGCGGTTGCGAATAAGCCGGTTGCGCGTACACGGGTTGTTGATAAACAGGTTGCTGATACACAGGTTGCGCGTACGCGGGCTGCGCATTCGCAACCGACGTCACGAGCGCACCGAGCACCGCGCCTCCGATCAGCGCCCCCACAATGGCGCCGCCATCGACCCCGCCGCCACGGCCCCAGCCGCCGCGCCCGTGCGCCGATGCCTGCTGGGCCACCGACAAGCTACCGATCATCAACAAGACAAGCGCTGTGCGTTTCATGATTTGATTCTCCGCTTTCCGTTTAACGGGTTCATGGAGATCATCATAATCAGCACTCGATGAAATAACTTATGCAGTTGGTAACCGCACATTTCCGCACTTACAAATACGGCAGCGGTTCGCTCAGACGTTGAACTGCCTTCCGACATAGTCGATGTGCATGTACATGGCCTGTTGCGCCGCATCCGGATTACCTTCACGAATCGCGTAGTAGATCGATTCGTGCTGGCGCAAGCGGCTGCGTGCCTGCTCGGCTGCATTCGCGTTGTTGACGGTGGCGTCGTACGTGTTGCTCGCAATGTGTTCGCGCAGCATGCCAATCACGCTCGCATAGAACTGATCGAGCAGCCGGTTTTGCGACGCTGCAACGAGCGCCGTATGGAATTCACCATCGGTTGCGGCTTCTTCATCGACGTCCTTGCCTGCAACCGCGTCGCGCATGCGTTCGAGCACAGCCTCGAAACGTTCGAGTTCCCGATGGGACGCACGTTGCGCAGCGAAACGCGCGGCGGCGCACTCGAACACCAGTCGGAACTCAAGCGTCTCCGAACGCAGCGGCGGGGTATCGGCGATGAGCTGAAGCCACGGCGCCGCCAGCGCCGCTGGCTTGCTGCGCAGCAGATAGGCGCCGCTACCGCGTCGCGTTTCCAGAAGACCTCGGGTTGCGAGGCGTCCGATCGCTTCGCGTACCGTCGCGCGCGACACACCCAACGACTCCGCGAGCGTACGTTCCGACGGCAAGCGTTCGTCAGGCTGCCAGCGACCTGCCTGAATGCCTGACTCGATGTGGCGGATTGTCTGCGCCAATGCGCCCGTTGCTTTCAAACGACTTTCCACTTTTCATCCTTCATCAGCCACACGGGAAGGGCCTGTTTTCAACCCCATCAAAAGTGGCCTGACCAGTTTGCGTGTCATACCGGGCCGACCGCAATATGAGTCCGCGCCGGCAAACGCTCCGCACTTCAGCAGAGAGCGTCGCCTGCCCTAACCCACAATCCGAAACAGGAGGACCATGATGAGCCAGGTCACACTCGCGATCAAACTGCACGACAACGACGATGTACTCATTGCGCGCGGCGCGCTCACCGCCGGCACTATTCTCGCTGATTTCGACAATCTCGTTGCATCGGCTGACATTCCTGCGGCACACAAGATCGCGTGCCGCGACGTTGCACAAGGTGCGCCCGTGCGGCGCTACGGCCAGATCATCGGCTTTGCGACGCAGCCGATTCGTGCAGGCGATCACGTACACGTTCACAACGTGTCGATGGGCGACTTCGCGCGCGATTACGCGTTCGGCGAAGACATGAAGCAGGTCGATGCCGCTACAGTGCCGCTCACGTTCAACGGCTTCCGGCGAGCAGACGGCCGCGTCGCAACCCGTAACTACATTGGCGTGGTCAGCACCGTGAACTGCTCGGCCACCGTCACGAAGCTGGTCGCGCAGCACTTCGCACAACCGGGCGCGCTCGACGCGTTTCCGAACGTCGACGGCATCGTGCCGATCACGCACAGCTTCGGCTGCTGTATCGACCATCATGGCGAGGGCATCCAGCAACTGCGCCGCACGGTTGGCGGATATGTGAAGCATCCGAACTTTGCGGGCATCGTCATCATCGGTCTTGGCTGCGAAGCGAACCAGATGGGCGCCATGTTCATCGCCGAGGGCGTCGAGCCGGGCCCGCTGCTGGTGCCGCTCGTGATGCAGGAAGAAGGTGGTACGCAAAAGACCGTCGATGCCGCCATCGCCGCAGTCAAAAACATGTTGCCTGTCGCAAACCAGGCCGTGCGTGAGCCGGTTCCCGTTTCGCACATCAATATCGCGCTGCAGTGTGGCGGCTCCGACGGCTATTCGGGCATCACGGCGAATCCGGCGCTGGGTGCGGCTGTCGATCTGCTGGTGCGGCACGGCGGTACGGCGATCCTGTCGGAAACGCCGGAAATCTATGGCGCAGAGCATTTGCTGACACGTCGTGCCGTGAGCAAAGAAGTGGGCGAGAAGATTGTCGAGCGGATTCACTGGTGGGAAGACTACGCGAAGCGCGAGAAGGGCAGCATCGACAACAACCCGACGCCGGGCAACAAGGCTGGCGGTCTCACGACCATTCTCGAGAAATCGCTTGGTGCCGTTGCCAAGAGCGGCTCGTCGCCACTGATGGGCGTGTACCGCTACGCCGAGCCGATCGATACACACGGACTCGTCTTCATGGACGCGCCGGGCTATGACCCGATGGGCGCGACCGGACAGATCGCGAGCGGCGCGAATCTCGTCGTGTTCACGACGGGGCGCGGCTCCTGTTTCGGCGCCAAACCCGCGCCGTCAATCAAGCTAGCGACGAACTCGACCATGTACAAGCGGATGGCCGATGACATGGACATCAACTGCGGCGACATCATGGACGGCACCGTGAGCGTGGAGCAGAAGGGCGAAGAAATTTTCCGGATGATCCTCGACGTTGCATCGGGCCACAAGAGCAAGAGCGAAGCGCTTGGCGTAGGCAACGAGGAATTCGTGCCCTGGATGATTGGCGCGCAGATGTAAAAGCCGCGCGCATCAGGTTGCGCGATGCGCATTCGTGCGGTGTAGCTGGAGCCTCCGGTTTCCGGCGCACCGCACGCCGCAAGACAAATGCTGGTCGGGCCATGTCGAACCCGCGCCAGGATCAAGGAGACTCGACATGAAAATCAAACAGGCTATCGAACGCTTTCCTGGCGGCATGATGGTCATCCCTTTGCTTTGGGGTAGCTTGCTCAACACCTTCGCACCGAAGGTGTTGGGTATCGGCAGTTTTTCGACCCAGCTCGCGCATGGCGCGCTGCCCATTCTCGCTGTGTTCTTCGTTTGCATGGGCGCCGAGATTCAACTGCGCACAGCACCGCGTGCGCTGAAGAACGGGGCTGCCATCACCCTCGCCAAGCTCGCGAGCGGCGTGCTCATTGGTTTGCTCGTCAGCAAGCTATTCGGGGCGAACGGGTTTCTCGGTCTCTCCGGCATGGCGATCATCGCCGCCGTGACGAACGCGAACATGGGACTGTACGCAGCGTTGACCCGGCAGTTTGGCGACGAGGTCGATCGGGGCGCGCTTGCGGTCCTGTCGATCCTGGAAGGGCCGTTCGTGACCATGCTCGCGCTGGGATTGTCCGGGTTGGCGAAGATCCCGGTTCTCGATCTCGTTGCAACCGTGCTGCCGATCGTCATCGGCATGGTGCTGGGAAATATCGACCCCGACATGCGCAAGTTCCTCAAGTCAGGCGGCGATTTGCTGATCCCGTTCTTTGCGTTCGGTCTCGGCGCGCAAATCAATCTGCACGCCATTCTCGGCGCGGGCTTGTCAGGGATCGTCCTTGGTCTGATTACGCTTGGGGTAGGCGCGGTATTCAACGTAATCGCATCGCGCCTGTTCGGCGGTTCAGGTGTGGGCGGCGTAGCGTCGGCTACCACGGCGGGCAACGCGGTTGCGACGCCGACTGCGATTGCGGCCGTCGATCCTCATCTCGGCGCACTGGTCGCCGTGGCGACGCCTCAGATCGCCGCATCCACGATCGTCACCTCGCTGCTCGCGCCATTGCTGACCGCCGCGTATGCACGCTGGCGCACGCGTCGGCTGGGCAGGGTTGCGGATGATGTAGCAGTCGTCGCGCACGCCGACGTGTGAACACAGCGGGCGCGTGCCGCGAAGGGGCGCGAATGCGCTAATGCTGTTGCTACATCGAGGCGCAATGAAAAAACCCCGACGCCTGTGGGCGCCGGGGTCTAGTGCTTGCCACGCTCGATACATAATTGCTGCAGGCTCTGCGGGTTGAAGGCCGAGGCCTCGGGCACTCGCGCAGTGATCCCAACGCGCTTCGTTAAAAGGAGGAAGGAAATGCTCGAAGCGCGTTGAGCGAATTATTCGTGTGCAGCCGTGTTTCGTACAGCAGCAGTTGACGATGATTTCAGCGCAGCAGATGCAATGAGTGAATGTGTCGTGCTAAACCAGCAAGCGGTTATCGGCGGAAGGCTTGCGTTCGACGAGCGCCGCGAGCCTGCGCAATGCCGACGTCAATTCCGTGCGCCGCGTGCAGCCGCCAAGCGAAATACGGATCGCGTTCGGCACGTCGCCGGTCTGGCAAAACGCGGAAGAGGGTGCGACCACGAGACCTTCCGTGCTCGCCGCCGCCGCAAGGCTTTGCGCCGCCCAGTGCGCAGGCAAGGGCTGCCACACGTGAATCGCGCCGCTGGACGCGGGCATGCTCACCGTCGACAGTATCTGGTTTGCCGCAAGCAGGCGCTCTCCCGATTCCTTCAGTATCCCCGCCAGCACGTCCGCTGCCGTGCCGTCGAGTATCCATTGCGTGACCAGTGCGGTGGTGAGTGGCGGCGACATCAGCGACAGCGAGCGCAGCGCCTTCAGAAACGCTTCCTGCGCTGCGGCGGCAGGCAACACGAGAAATGCGGCACGCAAGCCCGGCGAGATGCATTTGGACAACGTGGACAGGTAATACACCTGCTGCGGTGCGAGACTGGCGAGCGGCGCGGGCGGATCGTCGGCAAAGAGCCAATAGGGATCGTCTTCGACGACAGGCACATTGCGACGCGCCGCCACGGCCAGGATTTCCTTGCGGCGACGCTCAGGCATCGTATACGCGGTCGGGTTGCGGATGGTCGGGTTCAGATAGATCAGCCCACCCTCGGTGCGCGAGCAAGCGGCTTCGAGCGCGTCGGGCCGCATGCCGTGCTCGTCGGACGCGATCGTGTCGAGCGTGCGGCCTAGCTGCCGCGCGATCAGTGGCAAGCCCGGATAGATCAGCTGTTCGGTGAAAATGGGCGCGTTCTGCTGCGTGAGCGCCAGTATCAGCGCGGCGAGCGCCGAATGCGCGCCTGGTGTCACGACGACGCGCGACGGGTCCACGCGCCCGAGTATCGGCTTGAGCCATGCGGCGCCCGCCTGCCGGTCCGTATCGCTGCCGCCGCCCAGTTGATAGGTCATCAACAGATCGATGTCGCTGCGCACCAGCACCTGCGACAGTCCGCGCCTGAGCAACACCGCGAGATCGAGGTCAGCCGGCGGCGGCGGAATGTTCATGCTCAGATCGACTTGCTGCATGAACGTCGCTATCGGTGGCGCGATGAACGTACCCAGCGGGCCGCGCGATTCGATCAGGTTGCGCCGGTGCGCCTCGGCAAAGCCGCGCGTCACGGTGGTCAGATCGACGCCGATCATCTCAGCGAGCTTGCGTTGCGGCGGCAGCCGGTCGCCCGGATTCAGTTTGCCGTTCGCGACGCCGCGCTCGATCAGATCGACGATCTGCAGATAGCGCGCCTTGCCGTTGTCTGCGAAGTCAGTGATCCAGTCCGGCCGCCGCGCGGTGCGTTTTCTTGAAGATGAAGTCATGTGTGGCAACTTGTCGCGCATGTATGGTGTATGTCTTACTCTAGCATGCGCCGCCATAGCCTATGTATGTATCCGCCGCAAGGCCATAGCCATAGCGGAAGCTCGCGCGTGTACGACGGTTGGGGGATAGATGCATGGGGCTATGTAACCCGGCAACCAACCTGAAAGCATGCGCAACCCACCTACACACGGGGGTTCCCCCCAATCAGCGGGACGATGGTTCCGCTCCCCTCCATTTCGAAGGCAACTCGTACGCGCAGGCCGCGTCGCCGCGACCGGCGCGCTGAGCCTGCTCGGCGGCTGCAGCATGGTGCTCTTCAATCCGAAAGGCGACATCGGCGAGCAGGAGAAAAACCTGATCCTGATCGCGCTCGGCCTGATGCTGCTGGTCGTGATTCCCGTGATCGCGCTGACGCTGTATTTCGCGTGGCGCTACCGGGCGTCGAACACGAAGGCGAAGTACGCGCCAACGTGGGCGCATTCGACCACCATCGAAGTCGTCGTGTGGACCATTCCGTGCATCATCGTCGCGACGCTTGCGGTGCTGATATGGAAGACAACGCATAGCCTTGATCCATACAAGCCGATCGAATCGAACGTGAAGCCCGTTCGCGTCGAAGTGGTCGCGCTGAACTGGAAGTGGCTGTTCATCTACCCGGACTACGGCGTGGCCTCCGTCAACCAGCTTGCGCTGCCCGTCGATACGCCCGTCGATTTCCGTCTGACGGCGGAATCGCTGATGAATTCGTTCTTCATCCCGCAACTGGGCAGCCAGGTTTACGCGATGTCCGGCATGCAGACGCAACTGCATCTGATCGCGAACAGCTCGGGCACGTATGCGGGCCGCTCGTCGGCGTTCAGCGGGCCGGGCTTCTCGGACATGAACTTCGACACGGTCGTGACGAGCCGCGGTGAATTCGATGCATGGGTCGCGCGCGCAAAGGCGTCGCCACAGGCGCTCGACGTGACGGCCTACGACAGCTTGCAGCAACCGAGCAAAAAGAACCCCGTGACGCTGTACAGCAACGTGGCGCCGGGACTGTTCGACGGCATCGTCTATCAGTACATGCGTGACGCGGCAGGCCGCCCGATCTGCACGACGGCCAACGCTGACATGTATATCAAGCCGGCTCGCTTGCCTTCACACGCAGCTTTGGTATCGGAGTAGTGGATATGTTTGGAAAACTTACGCTCGATGCGATCCCGTATCACGAGCCCATCATCATGGGTACGCTCGGCGTCGTCATACTGGGCGGCCTCGCACTGCTCGGCGCGATCACGTATGTGGGCAAGTGGTCGTATCTGTGGAAGGAGTGGATCACATCCGTCGATCACAAGCGGATCGGCGTGATGTACATCATCCTCGCGCTCATCATGCTGCTGCGCGGTTTTGCCGACGCGATCATGATGCGCGCCCAGCAGGCCGTCGCGTTCGGCGACTCAGCGGGCTACCTGCCGCCGCATCACTACGACCAGATCTTCACCGCGCACGGCGTGATCATGATCTTCTTCGTCGCGACGCCGCTGATTCTCGGCCTGATGAACGTCGTCGTGCCGCTGCAGATCGGCGCGCGCGACGTTGCGTATCCGTTCGTCAATTCGCTGGGCTTCTGGCTGTCGGCCGTTGGCGCGGTGCTGGTGATGATCTCGATGTTCGTCGGTGACTTCGCGGCGACGGGCTGGGTTGCGTATCCGCCGCTGTCCGAGCTTGGCTACAGTCCAACCACGGGCGTCGACTATTACATATGGTCGCTACAGGTGTCCGGTTTAGGCACCACGCTGAGCGGCATCAACTTCATCGTGACGATTCTGCGCATGCGCGCACCGGGTCTGAATCTGATGAAGATGCCCGTGTTCTGCTGGACGGCGCTGATCACGAACATCCTGATCGTCGCGGTGTTCCCGGTGCTGACGGGCACGCTCGCGCTGCTGACGATGGACCGCTATCTCGACATGCACTTCTTCACGAACGAGCTGGGCGGCAACGCGATGATGTACATCAACCTGATCTGGGTGTGGGGCCACCCCGAGGTGTACATCCTGATTCTGCCTGCATTCGGCGCGTTCTCGGAAATCATCTCCACGTTCTCCGGCAAACCGCTGTTCGGCTACAAGTCGATGGTGTATGCGACGTCGTCAATTGGCGTGCTGTCGTTCTTCGTGTGGCTGCATCACTTCTTCACGATGGGCTCGGGCGCGAACGTCAACGCGTTCTTCGGCATCATGACGTCGATCATCTCGGTGCCGACGGGCGTGAAGCTGTTCAACTGGCTCTTCACGATGTATCGCGGCCGCATCCGCTACCACACGTCCACGCTCTGGACGATCGGCTTCATGGTGACGTTCGCCGTCGGCGGCATGACGGGCGTGCTGCTTGCCGTGCCGGGCGCGGACTTTGTGCTGCACAACAGCCTGTTCCTCGTTGCGCACTTTCACAACGTGATTATCGGCGGCGTGGTGTTCGGCTGTCTCGCGGGCATCAGCTACTGGTTCCCAAAAGTGTTCGGCTTCACGCTCGACGAGTTCTGGGGCAAGGTCGCGTTCTGGTGCTGGCTGGTCGGTTACTGGCTCGCGTTCACGCCGCTGTATATCCTGGGGTTCCAGGGTATGACGCGCCGCATGAATCATTACTCGGTGGCCGAGTGGCATCCGTGGCTGATCGTTGCGCTCGTTGGCGCCGTGATCGTCGGCATGGGCATTCTCGCGTTGCTGATCCAGTTCGCGGTGAGCATCCGCAAGCGCGAGCAGTATCAGGATCTGACGGGCGATCCGTGGGATGCACGCAGTCTCGAATGGTCGACGGCTTCGCCCGCGCCGTTCTATAACTTCGCGCATGTTCCCGTCATCACGTCGCTCGAACAGCATTGGGACAACAAGCAGTCGGGCAGCGCATACGCCCGGCCCACGAAAAAGTACGAAGACATTCATATGCCGCGCAACACGGCGGCGGGCTTCATCATCTCCGCGTTCAGCCTGTTGTTCGGTTTCGCGATGGTGTGGCACATGTGGGTGTTCGCGATCGTCGCGCTGATCGGCATGATCGGCACGTTCATCGCGCGCTCTTATGATCAGGATGTCGACTACTACGTGCCTGCTGCCGAAGTGGAGCGGATCGAGAACGCGCGTTACAGGAAGATCGAAGACGAGCGTGACGAAGAATTTGCGGAGATGGCCTGACCATGAGAAGTGTATCGACCTATCGGGCCGGCGAGCATCACGACGCGCACGGCCACGACCATGACCACGACAGCGGAACCCGCACCACGCTCGGGTTCTGGATTTACCTGATGAGCGACTGCCTGATCTTCGCGACGCTGTTCGCGACCTTCGGCGTGCTCGCCAATGCAACGGCGGGCGGGCCGACGGGCAAGCAGCTGTTCGAGTTGCCGTATGTGCTGGGCGAAACCTTGCTGCTGCTCGCCAGCAGCTTCACGTTCGGCATGGGCGTGCTGAGCATGAATGCGAACCAGCGCGGCAAGGTGGTCGGCTGGCTGGCCGCGACCTTCGTGCTGGGCGCGGCCTTCATCGGCATGGAAATCTATGAGTTCGCCCATCTGATCAGCGACGGCGCCGGACCGTCGACCAGCGCGTTCCTGTCGGGCTATTTCACGCTCGTCGGCACGCACGGCTTGCACGTGACGACGGGGCTGCTATGGATCGTCGTGATGATGCATCAGATCAGCCGCTTCGGTCTGACGCCCGTGACGCGGCGGCGCATTGCGTGCCTGAGCCTCTTCTGGCACTTCCTCGATCTCGTCTGGATCTGTGTGTTCAGTCTTGTCTATCTGCGTGAATTTCTATGAGCAAAACATCTGGATCGAATGTGACGCATGATCACGTTCATGATGCGTCGCATGGCAGCGTGAAGAGCTATGTGGTCGGCATGCTGTTGTCGCTGGTGCTGACGTTCGCGTCGTTCGGCGTGGTGATGACCCACATCGTGCCGCGTTCGATGGGGCTGACGGCTGTAGTCGTGCTGTGCGTCGTGCAACTCGTGGTGCAGTTGCGGTATTTCCTGCACCTGGGTTCATCCGCGGATCAGCGCTCGAACACGGGGATTTTCGTGTGTACGGGGTTGCTGATCGCAATCATCGTCGCGGGTTCGCTGTGGGTCATTCACAACGCGAACGTCAACATGATGCCGACGCAGATTTCGGTCGAGCGCGCGCTGGCACGCGACTAAAGAAGGTCTCCATGTGTTAGCGGCGCTTTGACTTCCGTCAAAGCGCCGCTAACAACTTCAATTCCCCGCTTCCACTTCCCTCCGCCTGAATGGCGCATCGCGCGCCACGTCACCCTGATAGAAGGCGGCGAAGCGATCGAGTTGGCGCTGCGCATCGGCGGGATCGACACCTTCGGCCAGCACAGCACTCGAAAATCCTGTGCGTTCCATCTGACTCAATTGATCCGCGAGCACGTCGCCCGTTGCGCGCAGATCGCCGCTGAAGCCGAGCCGGCGACGAATCAGATACGCCTGGCTGAACGCGCGGCCATCGGTGAAGTTCGGAAAGTGAAGTTCGACCCGTTCCGCTTGAGCGATAGCCTCGCCATAGGCAAACGGATCGGCGTCGTTATCGAGTGTGACGACATGCGTGACAGCGTCGGCGAGATGTTCGGCGGCAGCAAGAATACGGATACGCGATTTCATGCGGACACCTCCATCGGCGCGCGGGCGGCATTGGCGGCCGCCTTGAACGGATCGAGCCCGATACGCCGCACCGTTTCGATGAAACTCTCGCGGCGCGTCCCCGCGTCCGTTCTCTGTTCAACATACGCTCGCAGCACGGCCTCGATCACGTCGGGCACTTCGTGCGCGGAGAACGACGGTCCGATCACCTTGCCCGGTTGCGCAGCGCCACTTGCATGCGAACCGTCGGAGCCGCCGAGCGTGACCTGATACCACTCGGCGCCGTCCTTGTCGACGCCAAGAATGCCGATATGTCCGCTATGGTGATGCCCGCAAGAATTGATGCAGCCGCTGATGTGCAGATCCACTTCGCCAATGTCTTCCAGCTCGTCCATATCCTGATAGCGCTCGGTGATCGCCTCAGCGACAGGCAGCGAGCGCGCATTCGCCAACGCGCAAAAGTCGCCGCCGGGGCACGCGATCATATCCGTCAGCAGATGCACGTTGGCGCTCGCCAGTCCCACGCTGCGCGCGGTTTCCCACAGCGCGAGCAGATCGTTTTCATGCACCCAGGGCAGCACGATATTCTGCGTATGCGTGACACGCGCTTCGCCGGCCGAGAAGCGGTCGACGAGTTCGGCGACCTGATCGAGCTGATCGGCGGATGCATCGCCCGGCGCCTGCAACAGGCGCTTGAACGACAACGTGACGATGCGCAGTGACGGATTCCTGTGCGGCGCGACGTTGCGCTCCAGCCAGCGCGCAAATTGCGGAATGCTCGCGGACGCGTCGTGAATCGCCTTGCGAGCGAGCGGGTCCGACGGGTTGTCGACAGAGCCGGTTGACGGCTGCACGAAGTACGCGCTGACGCGTTCGAGTTCTGCTTGCGGAATGGTATGCGGTCCGCCGTCATGCTCGACGATCTGGCGAAACTCTTCTTCGACTTCATCGATGTACTTCTGGCCTTCCGCCTTCACGAGTATCTTGATGCGCGCCTTGTACTTGTTGTCGCGCCGCCCGTACTGGTTGTACACGCGGACCACGGCCTCGATGTAGTTCATGATGTGTTGCCACGGCAAAAACTCGCGCAGCACCGTGCCGATGACGGGCGTGCGTCCCATGCCGCCGCCGACCATCACGCGAAACCCGAGTTCGCCGTTCTCGCCGTAACGCAGCCGCAACCCGACATCGTGCCAATCCGTCGCCGCGCGGTCATCGCTTGCACCTGTAATCGCGATCTTGAACTTGCGTGGCAAAAACGCGAACTCGGGATGCAGCGTGGTCCACTGTCGCATGATTTCAGCGAACGGGCGCGGGTCCGCGATTTCGTCGGGCGCCACGCCCGCGCGCTCGTCGCAGGAAATGTTGCGGATGCAGTTGCCGCTCGTCTGGATGCCATGCATGTTGACGGTCGCCAGCAGGTCCATCACATCGGCGGCCTTCGAGAGCGGAATCCAGTTGAACTGCACGTTGGTGCGCGTCGTGAAGTGTGCGTGATGGGTCGGCAGCCGAACGGTGCCGAGCTTGCGCTGCGCATCCAGCGCCTGCCGATAGACATCCGCTTCCGGCGCGTCGTATTCCCGCGCCACACGCGCGAGCACGCGCAGCTGTGCGCTCGACAACTCGCCATACGGCACCGCGACGCGCAGCATCGGCGCGTGCCGTTGCACATACCAGCCGTTTTGCAGGCGCAGCGGACGAAAGGCGTCTTCGCTCAATCTGCCGTCCTGCCAGCGTTCGATCTGGTCGCGGAACTGCGCGGCGCGATTGAGCAGAAAGGCTTTGTCAAACTCGTTGTACTGATACATGGCTAACCTGGAGGGCGGCGAAAGCATGGTTTTCCAGCTTTCGCCTGGGGACGCGGAACGACGGCCGATAGCATCGGCATGTTCGCTTGAATCTACTGGCGCACGTATCCGCCGACAAGACGCAGATGACGCGAAAATGACCGCAGCAGATGAGAAAACCGGGCAGCGCGCGACAGGACGCGGGCTGCCCGGTTAGAGAGAAGAGGGGAGTTGGGGCTTGCTTTGAGGGCGAATTTATTCAGGCAGCGCCGTGGTATGCGGAATCATCGCGGCTTGGCCGTGCAGCTTGCCGTGCTCGTCGATGAGTTGCCACACGGTCGCGCGTTCGATCCAGAAACGGCGGCCCGTCTTCGCGATGCGTATGCCTCGATAGCCGGTGACGAAACCGTCGCGTGTCACCTGGTCGAGAAACGCCTGACGTTCGCTGCGTTCCGGCGCTTCGGCGGAAAGGCGTGACGGGAGTGCAGTGATTTCATCCCAGTCGTAACCGAACAGGGTCTGCACCCGGCGGTTTCCGTAGACGAACACGGGGTCGTCAGCGGTATTGTGCGCGAGCAGCCCGAAGGGTGCATCGTGATACAGCCACGCGACGGCATCTTCGGCGCGCTCATACTTTGGGACGAGTTCGGTGCCCAGCAGACGCGCATAACTCCCTGTGAGCAGGTTGAAAAAATTCAGGTCGGTGCGTAAATCCATTGGTTTTCCATCTTCAGGCCGTGTCGGAGGACATTCTAGCGTGGCCTAGTATCTCGTGAAGAAGTCATGCCCGTATCCACGAGAAGTTGCCCGACACGATCGCTTCGAAACGCTCGTCGCTGGCTTCAAGAATGCTCTGCTTCCAGTACGCGCCATGTTCCGAATAGTGGGCGAGCAGATCGGCGAGCGTTTCGCCCGTCGGTGCATCGGCGAATGGCACGCGCACGAGCAGCACGACGTTGCCGTAGTCGGAGTCGAGCCCGAGTTGCGCCTGGTCTTGCGCATACACGAGCAGATTCGCTTCGAGCATGAGCCGGTAGACGGTCGTGATGCGCCCCGCCGTCACCGCGCCGAAGTCGAAGCTCAGGTAGATCGCGTCCGGATCTTCGTCGAAGCAGTCGAGCCGCACATCGAGCCCACCCACTTCGATCGAATGTGTCTGCAACACGTGCTCGACGTCGGGCAAGCCGACCGCCTCGCACAGCGATGCAACGAGTTCTGCATAACGATCTTCACTCACGGTGCGAATACCCGCTCAAACAAAGGAGAATCCTGCAAGGCGTCAAACGGCTGGCCGCTGCGCGAGCGGCCAGCCAGCCTGCGTTACGATGCCTGCGCGGCCTTCTGGATGCTCGACGCACCCGACTTCATCGCTTCGCCGAGCGCCTGCAGCAGGCTCGCATTCGATTGCGCTTGCGCGATTTCGAGCTGCTGTTGGGCGTTGTTGTTGATCGTCGCTTCGGCGCTTGCCGTCGCGCTGCTCGAGTTGACGCCGTTCGTGACGGCGCCCAGTGCGGATGTTGCTGCCGTTGCAATACCGGGCATGGTGGCTCTCCTGGAAAGTTCCGGCAGACGGTATGTCGAACCGGTGGTTGAAAAAACGGAATGAAATGACGTTCGACGCGTCAGCCGCGCAACGCGTCCTCGCGCAACTGCCCGACGATGCGGCTCGCGGCGACCAGCCCGCGATAGATGCGGGCGCGCGCATCGCGGTCGGCGGCCGTGCCGTCTGCCGCGTGATTGAGCTGCTCGGCGCTCTCTTCGAGCGCCTTGCGCAGTTCGGCGACGCGCGCATCGGCGTCGGCGGCTGTCACGACGTTCTGCAACTGCATGAAGTGTTGCGCGTGGCGTTCAATGGCTTCGTACATGGTCATCTCCGTAACGTGTCGGCCGTCTGCGCGACGGACGCCTGGGGTGGATCGAGCACATGCCGCGAGGCGGCAGGTCCGGTGAGCTGTTTTGCAAGCGGCGAGGGCGGTTCGTTTGCTGCTTTCGAAACGGGTGGCGTGGCATCGCTTGCGGGTTGCTGGGTGTCGGCTGCTGCGGGCGCTGCGGGGTCGCTGGCCGCGGCAGGTGCGCTTGCGCTCGCGTCGTTGTCGAGGATGAAGATGTGCTTCACGCCATCGGGCGTTTGCGCATAGCGCACCGTATCCGACGAGACAATCGCGATATAGCTCGCGCCCGCCGGTGCGTCAGCCTGCTCGGCGCCTGTTGCGTCGATGCGGATGTCTTTCACGTTGGTGGGCAGATCCGGACGGATGCGCTTCACGCCTTGCTGCAACGCGTCCATGTCGACGTCCTTGCCCGCAATAGCGAACACGCCATTGCCGTCGTAATGCACGCTGATTCCCGCGACGGGCAAGCTCTCGCCAATGCTGCGCCGGATCACTTCGGCGATGCCGTACTGCGCCTGCACACGCGGCGACGTGATCGATGCAAGCAGGCGCCGCGCGGCGAGATTCTCCGATTCGCTCGCGACGAGCCCGCGAACTAGCACGCCGCCGTGACCATCGAGCGATGCTCGCAGTTCGTTCAGATGCGCAGCCGCGAACTCACGGTTCACGTTTTCCATCGCGGCGACGTCGTTGGGCAGCATCGATGCCTTCGCGCGCGTCGTCATCGACAAGGCGCTGACGCATGCGATTACAGCCAATGCAACACAAGCCGCGCCGAGTGCGACGAACGTGCGGCGCCGCGAGCGTTGCTGGCTGCGCTGGTCGTCCTCGGGCTGGGCGGGCTTTAATAGCGTCGACAGCAGCGCGAGATCGCTGGGCCATTCGACATCGTCAGGCCCGATGCAGATCACGCTCTGGTCGAACTGCATCGGTAGAAAGTCGAGCATGAAGATGGACGCGGTGTCTTCGACGCGTTCGGCCTCTACGTCTTGCTTGTCGGTTTCGTTGTGTGACGCTTCATCGCTTGCGTCAACCCCAGCCTCTTGCACAGCGAGCCGCCGCACGGTCACGACGTCGCTGTCGCCGACTTCGACGATTGCGGACGGCCCCGTCCAGTCGGTGATACGAATGTCGGCGTCGTCATCCGCGTCGATCCGGTAAAGACCGGGGCCGAGCGGTGCGGTCGCGCCAGCATGAATACCCGTCAGGATGCGCAGTTGTTTCATGAGTTCGGTCGGTCAGGCGGAGAAGCGGGGGCAGCTGTCACGCTGTTCCGCTTCCTTCGATGAGTCGCAGATTAATGGACGCATGGGCCGCGATAGGGGCCGCTTGCGAAGGCACTCGCGCGCACGCGAAGTGACTTCAGCTCGCGGATTCAGCGGTACCGGTGGCATCGGCTGGACGCGTGCCGCGCGCGCGTGCGATGCCGTCGAGCGCGGCGTTCGTGCTCACCGCGCGTCCTTCGCGACCCGGCAGAATTGGACCGCCCGCGGTCAGCGCAAGCAGCGGCGCAAGGACGTTGCGAGCCTCTTTAGATGTGTTCGTGCGCGCCGCTGTGCCTGCCGAAGACGCAGACGCCGGCAACGCTTCGCCCGCCTGCCGACGCGCGGCGGCACGCGCCGTGGCGTCCATCAGCGACTGGCGAACCTGGGCGAGCGATGCGAGCGGCAACGCGCCTTCCTGCCGCCGCAGCGCGCGCAATTGCGATAGCGCATCGTGCAGCGAGCGACCGGGCTTTAGCAACGCGTCGCACCAGGCACTCGCCAGCGCTTCACGGCGCGATGAACCGGCAAGTGTCAGCGCATGCGCGGCAAATTCAGGCACGACGCCCGCTGCGCGCTTCGTACCGTTCGCACCATCGAGCATGAGATCGTCATCGTGCTTGCCGTGTTGATCCTGCTGCCGTTGCTGTTGTTTCTGTTCGTCTTGCGGCTGCCCACCGCCGCGCGAGCCTCCGTTGCCGCCGTCGCGGGACACGCGCAGTGCGGGGTTTCGCTGACGGTCGGTGTTTCTCGTGTTCTGAGGCGCTCTCGTGCTGGTGCCTGAACGGCCCGTCGTTGGCCGGCGCGTCGCGGCAAAGCGCGTTGCGGCTGCCTTGCCCTGGCGCTTCCTTAAAAGCGCTTTGGCAAGACGCCGCGCATTCGCCGAGCGCGCCTGCCCCTGCAAATGCGCGTGATGCGCGTGGGCGAAGCGCACGTTATTGCGCAGCGACGTGGCAAAGCGCGCGCGTGCCTGTCGCCGCGCCGGTTCGGTCACGCCCCGTTGCGTCTGCGCGGCCTCCTGGGTGGCCGACGTGCCTGAAGTCCCCGTAGCCGGGCGCGAGTGAAGTGGGTTCATCGCTGTACAGCCGTCAGTAGCAACTGGTTCGCAAAGCGCAGGATCGCCGACGCACCGAGCGGCGCAACCACGATGAGCGCCACCACCACGGCAATCAGCTTGACGCCGAACGACAGCGTCTGATCCTGCAGCGACGTGATTGCCTGCAGGAACGACACCAGCAGGCCGACGCCAGCCGCGACGACGACGACGGGCAGTGACACGTACAGGCACAGCAGCAGCCCTTGCGTCGCGAGGCCGACGAGCGTATCGAGAGTCATGGCAAGTCCGTAGTTGAAAAGGCGCGGCGCCTACCGGTAGCCGAGAATGAGGCCATGCATCAGCGTGGACCAGCCGTCCATCGCGACGAACAGCAGCAGCTTGAACGGAATCGCGACGTTGGTCGGCTGCACCTGGTTCAGGCCCATCGCCATCAGCACGTTCGCGATCACGAGATCGACGACGATAAAGCCGATGTAAAGCAGAAAGCCGATCTTGAAGGCGTCCGTGAGCTCCGTCAGCGTGAACGCGGGCGCGAGCACGATCAGGTCGGTGTCCTTCAACGCCTTCGCCTGCTGCGCGGGCCACAAGGCCGTCGCGGAGCGCAGGAAGAACTGCCGCTCGCGCGATTGCGCATGCGCTTCGAGGAAGGTGCGGAACGGCTCGCGCGCGGCGGCGATGCCCGCCGTCACGTTCTGCGTGACGTTGCCGGGCGCCTGGTTGGCCTGCATGCCCTGCATCGCGGAGAACGCGACGGGCGCCATGATGTACACGGAGACGATGATCGCGATGCCGTTGAGCACCATGTTCGGCGGCACCTGCTGGACGCCCAGCGCGTTGCGCAGCAACCCGAGCACGACGACGATCTTCATGTACGACGTCACCACCATCGCGATGAACGGGATCACGCTGATCGCCAGCACGACGATCAGCAGCCCGGTGATGTCACCTGTCTGAATCGCCGGCATAAGCCATCCTCGTGATACGTACGCCCAGATGTTCGCCGACACAGACGATCTCGCCATAGCCGACCGTTTGTCCATGCGTGACGAGACGCACGGGCGTATCGAGCACGGGCGCAGGCAGTTCGATCACATAGCCGGGCCGCAGCGCGGCGAGTTGCGCGAGCGGCAGCGCCACGCTGTCGATTTCGAATTGCACGGGCAGATCGAGCAGGCCGATATCGAGTGGTGCGTCTTCTGTGTCGTGCTGCCAGTTGTTGTGCGCGTCGGGCTCGGCCGTTTCGTCGAGTGTGGCCGCTTCGGTTTCGTGCAGCGCTTCACCGTCTCCTGGCAGCGTATCGGGCCATTCGGCCTGCAAGGGTTCTTCGTTCATGATGGGTTTCTCTTCTACAGTGACCTGCGTGCCGTCGATCACGACACGCGCATGAATGCGCCGCATGCCCGTTGCCGTCGCGCCCCACATGGCACGTGTGGTGAACGTGGCGCCGTGGCTCAACGCCTGCGCGACAGAAGGAGCGAAAGCGCGCAGCACGACGTCGCCGGGACGAAGCGACTGCAACGCGGCAAGCGGAACATGCCGGGCGCCGAGCGCGATCGACCCAGCGACGCAGATGGGCGATGCTGAAGCGAACATTTCCGTTGCATGACGTGACGGCAATGCGGCGAGCCGCTTATGCAGCACATCGAGCGTCGCGCCGGTTGCGCCGATCGACAGCCGATGCACGACGCCTTCATGCAGCAACGCGACGTCGAAGCGTTCGCCGCTCACAACGCCCGCAGGAACGCGTTCCACCGACGCCACGCGCCAGCGCCCCAGGCCCGCAGCCTGAAAGCGCTGCACGAGCGGCGCGAGCAGCGCGTTGGCGAGCGTGCTGCGCAATGCGTGCCGTGCGCGGTCGCCCGCGCTGGCCGCTACGATCTGCAACGCGGGATAGCGCGCGAGATCGAGATCGATATCGAGCGTGCCTTCGAGATGCGCGAGTACGATGCGGCCCGCTTCGTCGAAGATCGTGTCATGCGCGACAGAGGGCGCGATTTCGAGCGCATCGATGGCGCCGAGCAGGCGCAACGCATCGAGATGACGCGCATCGCACAGAATGCGGGCGGCACGCGCCGCATCGGGCGTGACGCGTCGCAGCTTCTCTGCATACGGATGTTCGGTAGACACAGTGGACAAAGGCGTGAGCTAGTGGATTGTCAGTTCGAGCATGCGTGCTTCGCCTTGGGAAGCGAGCAACTGGCGCAACTCGCGTTCGAGCAGGCCGGCATGATGCAAGAGTAGTTCGCGCGTGTCGGCGGACTCGACGTCGAAGCGAAGCAAGAGAACCGAAGGCGAAAGCGTCAGATGCAACTGCGTGCCGGGTAGCCGCTGCGGATCGATGCGCATGGCCACTTCCCAGTGGCCGGCCTGGCGGATCGCGGAATTCGACGCGAACTCGACGACATGCCGCGCGAGCACGTGCGCAAGTTCGAGCATCTGTTGCTCGCGGCGCAGCACAGCCGCGACCACACGCTGACTCGCGCTGCCGATGCGTTGCGCAAGCGACTCTTCCGCATGATGTTCGTGCTGAGCCTCGTCGTTGAGCGACACGGCGAGAAGATCGTCGGGCGACGGTTTGTCGTCGCGTCGCAAGAGCGCCGCGAAATCCGCGTGCCGTGCGCGCCGCATGCGCGCGCCCGCCGAAGCGGGCGAGGTCTGCGCGGGCGCTGCGATCACGCGCACGGGACGCGATGTGGTTCTCGACATGCGTTGCCTCAGGCCGTCACGTGGCCGATCGGCTGCAGTTCCAGATGCCCGCCCAGTTCCTGATACGAATAGACGGAGAGCCAGCCGAGCCGTCCTTCGATCATGCGCCGCACGTAGCGCCGGATATCCATCGACGTGACGAGCGCGATGCCGGGACGCGGCGCCAGCCCCGCGAACGACTCGATGCTATCGACCAGAAAGTTGATCTGATCCGGCGGCAGCGCGAGGTAATTGCCCGTCGGCGTCTGCTTGATCGCCTGGCGGATATGCTGTTCGACGGGCGCGTCAAGCAGGATCGCGGGCAGGATGCGGGCGCCGAGTGCGGCCCGATGCGCAAGAAAGCGCGCGAGATCGCCGCGTACGTACTCGGTCAGCATCAGCACGTCTTTCTCTTTCGGTCCCCACGCAATCAGGCTTTCCATGATGTTGCGGATATTGCGGATCGGGATCTGTTCTTCGAGCAGCCGTCGCAGCACATCGGCGATACGCTGCGGCGGCAGCACTTTTTGCACTTCGGCGAGCAGACCGGGATACTCGATGCCAAGCTGTTCCTGAATCCACTGCACTTCGTTGACGCCGAGAAAGAGCGACGCATTGCGCCTGAGCAACTGCACGCAGACATGCGCGATCACCTGTTCGGCGCGCCAGCCGGACGTCTTGTCGGCGAGCGTGGCTTCGTCGTGCCAGTAGCTCGGCTGCGTTGTGCCGTCGATCGGTTCGCGTTGCTCGCAGCGTTCGGCGAGCGCCTGCGCCTGCGTGTCGTCGGGCTGTGCTGCCAGCCGTTGCGGCAGGTCGGCGAGCAGAACCTTGTCTTGCGGCAGTTGGAGTGTGAAGGACGGCACGTCGTGCATCAGGAACTCGCAAGTGGACGGCGCGAGCTTCTCGCTGATCCACATGTGAATGCCCGGAAACGGCAAACCGAGTTCTTCTTGCAGCGAAGTGCGCTCGGTTTCGAATGCGTGATTGAGCCGGTCGACGGCGAGCCGTCCGCGCAAGTCCGGCGCAAGGCGTACGCCGAGCGCGCAGGAAAATGCGGGCGGCACGCTGGAAATAGCGGGCGTTTCGCTCTTCGCGCCGGCGCGCTGCATCGAACGCACGGCTTCGAGGTCTTCGAATGCACGCGATGAACCGCGTTTTTTCAGCTTCCATGCAGTGAAGCCGAGAATGCCGCTCAACACCAGAAACAGCGGCCACGGAAAGCCAGGAACGGCGGCGAACGCAACCAGCAGCAGCGCCGCGAAGCCGAGCGCGGGCGCGCTGCCCATCAATTGCTTGCCGATCTCCGCACCGAGCGAGCGGGGTTTCTCGTCGCGATCGTCGGCGACGCGCGTGATCATCACGCCTGCCGCAACGGACAAAAGCAGCGCGGGCAATTGCGCGACCATCGCGTCGCCGACCGAGAGGATCGAAAAACGGTTCGCCGCCTCGCCCGCCGTCATGCCGTGATACAGCACACCAACGGCAAGACCTGCGACGATATTGATCATCGTGATGATGAGACTCGCGACGGCATCGCCCTTGACGAACTTCATCGCGCCGTCCATGCCGCCATGCAGCGCGCTTTCGAGCGCGAGCGTCGCGCGCTTGTGGCGCGCTTCGTCGGCTGTCAGCAGATTGGCGCGCAGGTCGGCATCGATGCTCATCTGCTTGCCGGGCATTGCGTCGAGCGTGAAACGCGCGCCGACTTCCGCGACGCGCTCCGAGCCCTTCGCGATCACGATGAACTGCACCAGCGTGATGATGATGAACACCACCATGCCGACCACCAGATTGCCGCCTACGACGAGCTTGCCGAAGCTGTCGATGATGTCGCCCGCTTCCGCATGTAGCAAGATCGATTTTGTCGACGCGATGCTGAGCGACAGACGGTAGAGCGTGGTGAACAGCAGGATCGACGGGAACGCGGACAGCGAGACGACGCTCGGCACATAGAGCGTGATCATCAGCAGCGTGACGGCCGTGGCGATGTTCAGGCCGACGAGTATGTCGATCATGAAGAACGGCAGCGGCAGGATCATCAGCGAAACGATCGCGACGATCATCACGAGAATGCCGATCTCGCCGCCAGCGGGTAGTTTGAGTGTCTTGAGCATGAGCGTGTGTGGAGCGATGCGGAAGTGTGTAGCAGGGCGTGCGTTCAGCCGGACAGCGGCGGCGCCGCATCGGGTTCACGCGACAGGGCCAGCGAATCGACCCAGCGCAAAATCGCGGCGACGGCTTCGAACAGTTCATCGGGAATCGGCTCGTCGAGTTCGACCTTGTAGAGTGCGCGCGCGACGGGCGGATGGCCGACGATCGGCACGCCAGCGAACTGCGCGTCGCGGCGCATCTGCAGCGCCGCTTCGTCCATGCCCTTCGCGATCACCACGGGCAGCGGGTACTCGTCGGGCGCGTAGCGCACGGCCACCGCGTAGTGCGTCGGGTTGACGACCACCATGCTCGCGGTCGCGATCTTGCGCGGCGCGGATGTCGCCAGTTCGCGCGCGAGCCGCCGCCGCTCGCCCTTGATGATGGGATCGCCTTCGTCCTGCTTGAATTCGCGCTTGATCTCATCCTTGCTCATTTTCTTGCCGCGAATGAAGAGGAATTTCTGCAGCTTGAAATCGACGCCGCCGAACACGACATACAGCGCAGCCGCGACCGCAAGCAACCGGATCACGACAAAGCTCGCGAGCTTCGACAACTCGGGCAGCGACTGGAACAGCGAGCCGGTGACGAGCGGCAGCAACCCCGTGATGGTCTTCCACATCACGATGGCGAGCACGATGCCCTTGATGGCCATCTTCGCGAGTTCGAGCAGCGACTTGAGCGAGAAGATGCGCTTGATACCCGCGATCGGGCTGATGTTCTCGAACTTCAGGCCGACGGCTTTCATCGAAATCACGATGCCCGTTTGTCCGGCGAGCGCGGCGACGGCGGCGAGAATCGCGGCGCCGATCATCGGGAGCAACGCGCCTGCCATGCGCGAGCCGATCTGGTTCACCGCGAGTAGCAGCGTCGTCATGTCGTGCGGCCCGGCGACGAACTTCAGCGCAATCGAAATGCACGAGCGCAAGCCATCGACCATCTTGTCGCCCGTGGCCATCAGCATGCCGACGCCCACGGCCAGCAGCGCGCCGTCGACGAGGTCCGTGCTCTTCGCGACCTCGCCGTCCTCGCGCGCCTTGCGCAGGCGTTTCTCGGTTGGCTGTTCGGTTTTGTCGTCGCTCATCGGGCGCTCCTTTACGTGCTGGCGCAGTGTAGGGCGCTCGTCATAGCGGCCGTCCAGGCGACGCGAAGCCCCGGGCTCGAACGCGAAGCCGGGCAAAACAGCACGCGCGATGCGCCACCAGGTTCGCTTTCGCGCGACTCGCTTCGGTTGCAGCACGAGCATTGCGCCACCGGCTTGATACCTTGCGAAGCGATGACGCCCCGCGTCCTGTTTTCATCAAGAGGGTCCACGCCATGCTCGCGAAATCATCACAACCTGGGTCACTACCTGCTTCCTCTCACGCCGCGCCGAACTATCTGCAGTGCGGCGATGCAACCTTGAACGCGCTGATCGAGATTGCATCGGCGGGTCTGTTCCGGCATTTCCCGCAAGCCAGCGCCGACACGACCGACATCGAACTGGTGCTCGACGCGCTGCGCGCGTTCCGCCCGAAGGTGGCCGAGATCGACACGCTCGCGGGCGTGCTGCACATCGTCAACGGCCGCTGGGACGAGGCGTCGCGCACGCTGCGCGACGTGATCGACGCGGCGCCTGCGTTTGCCTATGCGAAGGCGATGTACGCATACTGCCTTGCGGCGCAGAAGGACGCGGGCTGGCGTCAATGGGCCGACCAGGCGCTCGAAGGCGAGGCGGGCCCGGAGACGCGCGCGCTGGTCCGTGCGCTCACCGTGCGTGCCGATCTCGAAGCCGCGCGCGCGAACCATCGCGGCGGCGAGTTCGTGTTGCCGGAGTCGTATCGCGATCTCGCCGAAGAGCAGGAGAACGCGCAGACAAAGACCGCGCGACAGCCTTCGGGCGATGCGCCCGCGTTCGCGTCGCACGCTTTCTTGCGCGCCTGATAAGAGGAGCCATTCATGTCGATCTCCACGATTGCAGAAACCGCCGTGCATGCCGCCGCCGAGGCCGCAAAGCCCGAGACGCTGCCGCAGATGCCCGCGCCCGAATCCGTCAGCCGTTTCGAAGACCTGATGCAGCAGCCGCTCGCCATGCCAGGCAACGACGCGACGCAGCATGCGGGCAGTCATTTTGTCGACGCGATCCGCAAGCAGGACGGCCAGATGGAGGCCGCGCTCGAACAGGTTGAAACACTGAGCGCGAACGCCGGATCGCTCACGCCGACGCAGCAGATCGGGGCGGCTGCGCAGGTTTCGCTGAACCTGTCGCTCGCGCAGTTCGATTTCCAGACCAAGATGGCCGTGGTGTCGGCGTCGAAGTCGTCGGCCGAAACGCTGATGAAGAACCAGTGATGAGCATGAGAACCCTGTCTCCGCTCGCGAAACGCATGCTGATGGGCGGTGTGTTGATCGCATGCGCGCTGCTCGCGGGCTGCAAGAAAGAGCTGTACACGGGCCTTGCCGAAGAGGACGTCAACGAGATGACAGTCGCGTTGCTGGAACGCGGTGTATCCGCCGACAAGAGCACGCCGGACGGCGGCAAGACCTATACGCTTCAGGTCGATGACGGCGACATGGTGCGCGCGATGCAGGTGCTGCGCGAAAAAGGCCTGCCACACAGCAAGTTCGACGATCTCGGCAGCCTGTTCAAGAAGGACGGTCTCGTCTCCACGCCAACGGAAGAGCGCGTGCGGTTCATCTACGGGTTGTCGCAGGAACTGTCGGGCACGCTGTCGCACATCGACGGCGTGCTGGTCGCGCGCGTGCAGATCGTGATTCCGAACAACGACCCGCTTGCGCAGACCATCAAGCCGTCGTCTGCAGCCGTGTTCATCAAGTACCGGCCGGGCCTCGAACTCGATGCGCTGGTGCCGCAGATCAAGAACCTCGTCGTGCATAGCGTCGAAGGGCTGTCATACGACCAGGTCAGCGTGACAGGCGTGGCGGCGGATCAGGTGGATATCGATAGCCGCGTGCCCGCGCATGCGCCCGTCTGGCCGTTCGTGTTGAGCGGGCTGTTCGCGTTGATGGTGGCGGGCATCGGCGTGGGCTATGCGTTTCGCGCGCGGCTAAGCGGGATCGTCGCGCCGCTCAGGACGAGCCTCGCGTCGCTCGCGCGGCGTTTGCCGGGACGCAGGCAGAAGTCGGCATGACGACAGCGATGGCTGCATCCGGTGCGATGGCACGGCAACGGTCGACGAACGAGCCGCGTCTCACGCCCGCCGACGCCACGCAGATTCTGCTCGGCTGGCAACGCAATGCGCGCAGCACTTTGCAGTGGCTGCATCGGGACTGGCTCGCGCTTGCACTGGGCATTGATCGAGAGACGCACAGCGAAGATGCGCTAACCGCACTGCGCGACCGATGTGACGAAGCATGTTCGATTGCCGTGTTGCGCGTGCTGCTGCCCGCGCCGCCGACGCTCGAAGCATTCAGTGCCACGCCCGCCACACGTCTCGACGCGCTGCCTGTCGAGACGGGCTTGCGCGTGCTGCGGATGCTGGCGCTGCTGGCGCGTCGCGCGGAGGTACGGCGTCTGGTCGATCGAACCACGCGCAAGCGCCTCGCGGAATGGATTGGTTGCCCGCTTGACGATCTGCTCGGCAAGGCGGCGCCTGAAGCGCCGTCGCTTGCCGATGCGAAGCGCGAGCGCGCCGGAACACGCGCGCTCGGCTCGCTCGATGCCGATGCGCTCGCGCTCGAAGGGTTGGCGATGCTGCCGCTTATGGACACGCACCCAATGATGCTGCGGCTCGCGCTGCCACGTGAACACGACGAGCAGGCCTTGGCGATCGCAAAGCCTTCGGAAGACGACTGCGAAGACGCATTCGCATTGCTGCGCGAGCGCATCGGCCCTCTTTTGCCGGAGTATGCATGGTTATCTGGCTAAGCCGTCCGCGCGAAGCACACGCGACCAGCAACACGCGCAAGGACAAGAGCGAGCCGCGCGTCGGCCTCGTTGGCGATATCGTGCCGCGCGAAACCTTCGGCATGCTCGCGACGATCGACGATGTTTACGGCCGCGTCGAGGCCGAACGCCAGGCGATTCTCGCCGCCGCACAGATCGAGCGCGAGCAGATGCTTCAAGCGGCGCGCGATGAAGCAAAGGCCCTCGTCGCATCGGCTGCGCGCGAGCGTGAAGCGGCGTCGGAACGAGGCTATGCGGAAGGCGTCGCGCGAGGCGAGGCGCAGTGGATCGAGCGCGTTGCGGCGTTAAGCGCCGACGCGCAGCGCCTGCAGAATGGTATGCGCAACCGGATGGCCGAACTCGTGATGCTTGCCGTCGAGCAACTGGTGCGCGCCGAAAGCGCGCAGGCGTTGTTCGCGCGGGCGACGGACACGATCGACCGCATCGTCGAAGGCTCGGCGAACTTGCGCGTGAGCGTGCATCCCGCCGATCTCGACGCGGCGCGTGCCGCGTTCGGCGAATTCGACGCGCGTCTGCGCATGCTGGGGAGGCCCGTGCCGCTTGCCGTAACAGCAGACCCTCGCCTGGAACCCGGCGCGTGCGTGTGCGAATCGGATCTGGGCATCGTGGATGCAAGCCTGTCGACACAACTCGATTCGATGCGCGCGGCAATCGTGCGGGCGTTGAATACCTCGCTGAAAACGCACAGCGCGCAAGCAGAGACACACTGATGAGCACCACGGCTTCGAAAAATCAACCGCAAGACCCGGCGCTGGCCGACGTATTCGGCCTGCACGAGCACGGCCTGCGCGAACTGGGCGGCGCGATCGAGCGCGAGATCCGCGCGCTGTTGCCCGTGCGCCAGACGGGCAAGATCGCCGAAGTGGTCGGCACGCTGATCAAGGTCGCGGGCATCGACCTGAAGCTCGGCGAACTGTGCGAGCTGCGCACACCGCAAGGCAAGCTGTTGCAGCATGGCGAAGTGATCGGCTTCACGCGCGAGCATGCCGTCGTGTCGCCGTTCGCGCAGTTGTCGGAAGTGTCGCGCGCGACGCATGTGATCGGCTTGCAGCGGCCCTTGTCGGTGCCTGTCGGCGATGCGCTGCTCGGCCGCGTGATCGATGCGCTCGGCCAGCCGATGGACGGCCGTGGCCCGATCGAAGCGGAAGACAGCCGGCCCATTTTCGCCGACCCGCCGAACCCGATGACACGCCGCATGATCGAGCATCCGATGGTGACGGGCGTGCGCGTGATCGACGCCATGACGACGCTCGCCGAAGGCCAGCGCATGGGCATCTTCGCGCCAGCGGGCGTCGGCAAGAGCACCTTGCTCGGCATGCTGGCGCGCGGCGCGCAATGCGATATCAACGTGATCGCGCTGATTGGAGAACGCGGGCGCGAAGTGCGCGAATTCGTCGAGCTGATTCTCGGTGAGCAGGGCATGGCGCGCTCTGTCGTCGTATGCGCGACGTCGGACCGTTCGTCGAGCGAGCGCGCGAAAGCAGCCTACGTCGCGACCGCGATTGCCGAGTACTTCCGCGACGAAGGCAAACGCGTGCTGCTGATGATGGATTCGCTGACGCGCTTCGCGCGCGCGGGCCGCGAGATCGGCCTTGCAGCGGGCGAGCCGCCCGCGCGGCGCGGCTTTCCGCCTTCCGTGTTCGCGGAGCTGCCGCGTCTGCTGGAGCGCGCTGGGATGGGTGAGCGCGGCTCGATCACAGCCCTCTACACGGTACTCGCCGAAGACGAGTCGGGCAGCGATCCGATTGCCGAAGAAGTGCGCGGCGTGCTCGACGGCCACCTGATCCTGTCGCGCGAAATTGCCGCGCAAAACCGCTATCCCGCCATCGACGTGCTCGGCAGCCTGTCGCGCGTGATGTCGCAGGTGATGCCGCGCGAGTTCATGGCATCGTCCGCGCGGCTGCGAAAGCTGCTCGCGAAGCATCGCGAGGTGGACATGCTGCTGCAGATCGGCGAATACCAGCCGGGCACCAATGCGCTCGCGGACGAAGCGATCGCGAAGATCGACGCGCTCAAGGCGTTCCTGTCCCAGCCGACGGACGCCTACGCGGACCCGGCTGAAACCGAGGCCGCGTTGCACGAACTTGCGCAGGGTGACGCACAATGAGCGCACCGAAACGGCAAATCGCCGCGTTGTCGCGCGCCGTATCGCGCCGTCAGCGCTCCGAGCAGGACTTGCGTGCGCGGCTCGCGCAACTCGTTGCGGCGCGCTTGCCATTGGTCGAAAACGAAGCGCAGGCGCGTGGGCATGCAGCGGAACTCGAAGCGCAGGCGCGTTCGTATCGCGAGCGCATCAGCGCGATGATGGCTGGCGCGGAACCGTTTTCGATCGATACGTTGACGGCGATCCGCCTGTACGCGGAAGAAGTCAACCGGCACCACGCGACGGCATGTGAAGCTGTGAAAGCCGCGCAACACGCGCTCATCGAGCACGACGCCGGAATCGCAAACACGCGCCGCGAGATCGCGAAGAACCGTGGCCGCATCGACTTGTGCGAAAAGCGCATCGGCATATTGCAGCGCGTGCTCGACGGCATCGCTGCCGACGCGGAAGACGAAGACATCGAGGAGACGGCGCTCGCGCGCCTTGCACGCGGATGAACGAGCTGTTGCAGTTTTACGGCCCCTGGTTGCTCAAGCACCTTGCCGTGCTCGGCGTCTGCTCGCTGCGGCTCTACGCGATCATGACGCTGTTTCCGCCCACCGCCGACGGCGTTCTGCAAGGCCGCTTGCGCAACGGTGTTGCGTTGAGCTTCTCGCTGTTCGTCGCGCTGGCGCAGCCGGAGTCGTTCGCCGATTCGCTGACGGGCTTCGCGCTGGTGATCACGAGCTTGCGCGAAACGCTGATCGGCGTCGTGATGGGTTTCGCGGCGGCGACGGTGTTCTGGGTCGCGGAAGGCGCGGGCATCTATCTCGACAATCTGACGGGCTACAACAACGCGCAATTGAGCAACCCGATGCTGTCGCAGCAATCCACACCGTCCGCGACGCTGCTCGGCCAGATCGCGACCGTTGCGTTCTGGTCGCTGGGCGGCATGCAGTTTTTGCTGGAGGCGCTGTACGAGTCGTATCGATGGTGGCCGGTTGCATCGACGAAGCCGATGTCGACAGATTTTCTCGCCGTGTTCGCGATGCATCAGACGGACACGCTGATGCAGACCATCGCGAAGCTCGCCGCGCCGATGCTGCTCGTGCTGCTGCTGATCGACCTCGGTGCGAATCTCGCGTCGAAGGCCGCGCAGAAACTCGATCTGAGCGCCTTGAGTCAACCGATCAAGGGCGCGGTGACGGTGCTGATGCTGGCCGTCTTCGCGGGGCTTTTCGTGCATCAGGTGCAGGACCAGCTCGACTTGCGGCTCTTCAAGGAGCAGGTCCGCGCGATCGCGCAGATGAGCGACCGTGACACCGACCTGAAGCCGGGCGCGCAGCCGCCTCGCAACGATGTGTCGCCGTGATGTCAGCGGCCCGCCTAGAGGAAAAGAAGTGAGCTTTGTTGAGGGTTCTTGTCTGCCGCGCGCGTCAAATCTCAACTTTGCTCAAGCCTCAACGGTTTCCTCTGATTATTGAGCTTTTCACATTTCTGCCTGGCTACAGTGCATTCCGTCAACGCGACGTCCGTAGCAAAAACGTCGCAATCGTTTCAACGCGCTCACGCAGCGTCGCCCCGACTGCTGCGCGAGCCTTACGACGGAATCAGCCATGCTCGTTACCTACTACTTCCCGTATGTGTCGATGCTCAACGCAGCGTCGGTGCCTTCCAGCGTCGTCGACCTGATCCGCAACGGCCATGTGCATGCCGCGGCGGCGAACGTGCAGCGGCTCGTCGATAGTCACGACGATGCGCCGCCCGCCACGCTGCTGCAGTTGCAGGGCGATCTGCAACTGTCGCTCGGCATGGAGGTCGATGCTGACGACTCCTACCGCGAAGCGCAAAAGCGCATGCGCGACGACAAGGACGGCATGCGCTTCGCGTCGTGCCGCAACGCGGGCTGGCAGGCGCTGTTCCGTTACCGCTACGGCACCGCGATGTCGTGCTTCATGCAGATCGCCGATCATCCGCTGGCGAGCGTGGCGCTGCGGCTCGATGCGCTGTTCGGCGCGTTCGGCGTGCTGTTCAGCGTGGGCCGTCTGCGCGATGCGGATGCCGTGCTCGATACGCTCGAAGATCTGCTCGACGAAGCGACGTCGGACGGCGCGTTTCATCAGGCCGACGGCTGGCAGCGTCTGTTGAGCACGGTGCGCTTCGACGTCGAAGCGCAAAGCACGCTGCGCTCGCGCGCGGCGCTGTCCGATCACATCTACTGGCAAGTCGGTCTGACGGGCGACGCCGCGCCGCGCGTCGCGCCGCAACGGCCCGCCGCGCTGCGCTTGCTGACAGGTGCGATTGAAGACCAGTTGCTGCGTGGGCGCGTCGAGTTTCTCGATGGGCTTGCGCGATTGGCGGGCGGCGAGCGCGACCCGCAGCAGCAGATCGTCGCGCATGCGGAGTGGGCGGGCAAGCAGGGCATCCAGAACTATCAGAGCGCGGTGCGTATCGAGATCGTGCTCGCGAGTCTTGCGGGCGGTGTTTCGTCGCTGGCCGAGTCGGTGCTTGTGTTGCTGACGGCCGAGGTGCGCATGCCGCAGAGCCATCGGCAACTGGAGTATCTGTATTGCCTCGCGAAGCTGCGCCATCTGCAGGGGCGCAGCGGCGAATCGCTGGAGGTGTACACGCGCTATGCGCTGGCCGCTGTCAATTGCATTCGCGACGAAGCGGGCGCGCTCGCGCGCTACGGCCAGCGCATCGCGCGCGCGCCGGAACAGCTCGACGACATCGGCACGCGGCTGCCTGCGCGTTACCGGCGCGCCTATCGCTATCTGCTCGACAATCTGGAGCGCAAGGACCTGTCGATCCGCGAAATTGCCGCGCAGATCGGCGTGACGGATCGCGCGCTGCAGAGCGCGTTCAAGACGAGCCTCGGCTCGACGCCGACCGAGATCATCCGCCGCCTGCGCATGGAGCGCATCCGCGCCGAACTCGAAGCCGACGACAGCGCGCACGAGCAAGGCATTCTCGCGACAGCCGTGAAGTGGGGCGTCAGCAACCGCTCGACGCTCGTCAACAGCTACCGCCGCGAATTCAACGAATCGCCTTCGGACACGCTGAACCGCTGAGATCCTTTCGAGACCATTCCGCCAGAACCACACCTATATCGAGCGTCGATCATGAAACTCACATTCCGTCACCGCGCGATCGCGGCCGCCCTGCTGATGATGGGCCTGAACGCGGGCCATGCCGCACCGATCACGTGGCGGCCGGGCGAAGTGCATATTTCGGTGGAAAGCCGCGACCTGAAAGACGTGTTGCGCGACTTCGCGGCGAGCCAGGGCATCATCGCGACGATTGCGCCGAACGTGCAGGGCACCGTGTCGGGACGCTTCGATCTGCCGCCGCGCAAGTTCATCGACACGATGGCGGCAACGTTCGGCTTCGTGTGGTTTTACGACGGCAGCGTGCTGTCCATCAGCACAGCCGACGACGTGACCACCAAGGTCATCAAGCTCGACTTCGCGGGCACGCAGAGCCTGCGCTCGACGCTCAAGCAGATCGGGCTCGACACCGACCGCTTCCCGATCGTGTACGACCCGGAGCAGGGCGTCGCGCTGATCACCGGGCCGCATCGGCTGATCCAGCTTGTCGACGAGGTGGCCGCGCGCCTGGACCAGAACGCGAACCGCCGCACGGGCAGCGAAGTGCGGGCGTTCCCGTTGCGCTACGGCTGGGCGGCGGATCATACGATTACCGTGAATGGCAAGACCCAGGTCGTGCCCGGCGTCGCGCATGTGCTCGCGAGTCTCTATCACCCGGATCGGGACAGCGATCAGCAGGGCACGTCGCGCGCATCCGCCGACGGCACCGCGAACCTGCAACAGGTGAGCCCGTATGCGGACGTGCAAGGCGGCACGAATGGCGGCTCGCCCTACAACAACAGCGGCGTGAATCCGCCGCTGCCCGATGTGTTTGCAGGCGTGGCGGCGGCAGGCGGCGGGCCGGTTGCGATGCCGGGCGTGGGCGGCACGGCGGGCGGCGCATCGGGCAGCGGTCCGCAGAGCGCGGGGCGCGGGGCAACGGCGGCCGTGCCGGACGGCGCGGGCTCGCTGCCCGTCATCCAGGCCGACGCGCGGACCAACTCGGTGTTGATCCGCGATCTGCCTGATCGCGTCGGCCAGTATCAGCAACTGATCGACCGGCTCGACGTGAAGCGCAGGATGGTCGAGATCGAAGCGCACATCATCGAAATCGACGACGGCGCGTTGAAACAACTGGGCGTCGACTGGCACGCGCATTCGAGTCACGTCGATTTTCAGACGGGCAGTGGCAGTGCCAACGCGAACAACTTCAACGGCAATGTGAGCCCGACGTTTTCTTCGCTCGACACAGCCGGCAATCTCGTCGCCACCGCGACGCCTACGGGCGGCTCGCTCACGGCCGTGATCGGCGACGCGAGCCGCTATCTGCTGACGCGTATCGACGCGCTGGAGCAAAACAACCTCGCGCGTATCGATGCGAGCCCGAAGGTCGCAACGCTCGACAACGTCGAAGCCGTGATGAACAACAAGACGCAGTTCTTCATTCCCGTTTCGGGCTTTACGTCGAGCAATCTGTTCAGCGTGCAGGTCGGCAATACGCTGCGCGTGCTGCCGATGGTGGTCGATTCGAACGGCGCGCAGCAGATCAAGCTGCAGGTTCACGTCGAAGACGGCCAGCCGACGGGCGGCAGCGTGAAGGACATTCCCGAAATCCGCACCAGCGAGATCGATACGGAAGCCGTCGTTGCCGAAGGGCAGAGTCTGCTGATCGCCGGTTACCGGATCGACAGCGATTCGAATCTGAATACGGGCGTGCCTGTGCTGTCGAAGATTCCCGTACTCGGCGCACTGTTCCGCTCGCGCACGCATCAGAGCAGCCATATGGAACGGCTCGTGTTGCTGACGCCGCGCGTGATCGAATTCTGAGCGTGGGTTCAGTCCGCGCCACGGACGGTGTAGGGCGGCGCCTGCACGACGGGCGCCGCCGCTTGCAGGATGTCTTCACGCCGCTTCGTGCTGGGCGGATAGATGCGCTCGCAATTGATCGTGCGCTTGGTCTGTTTCGCGGCTTCGCCTTGCGACGCGAGGCGGCGCTCCCAGCCTTCCGTGTAGACGGCGCCCCACGGGCCGAGATCGAGAATGGTCGTGTACCAGTCGATGCATAGCGGCAGCATCGCGAGGCCCAGCAGGTCGCAGACGGCATTGTGGCCCGCGTGGCGTCCCATCGGGCGGCTGTGCTGGCAGGACATCACGGATGGGCGCTTGCCGTCGATCAGGATGCGCGCGCAATCGCCCGCTGCGAATACGTCGGGCACGCTGTCGACGCGCAGGAACGCATCGACGGGAACGCGTCCGAATGCGTCGAGCGACACGGGGAATTGCGCGGTCAGCGGACTGGCGCGCATGCCGCCGCACCAGACGACGGTCGCGGCGTCGATGTGTTCGCCGCCCGTCAGTTGCACGCCGTCGCGTGTGACAGTTTCGAGCGACACGCCCGGCCGAAGCTCGACGCCTTGCGCGCGCAGCGCTTCTTCGATCACTGGCTGCGCGCCGCCCATCGCCTGACCGATCTTCGCGGAGCGGTCGGCGAGAATCACGCGCACCTCGGCGCTTGCTTTGTCGCCGACGATGCCGCGCAGCCGCGCCGGTAATTCGGCGGCGAGTTCGACGCCCGTCAGGCCTGCACCAACTACGATCACGGTGTAGCGTCCCGGCGCCTCGGGCCTTTCTGGCAAGGCGAGCAGATGTGCGTGGAGCTTCGAGGCGCCGTCGAATGTATCGACGTCGAATGTGAACTCGTGTAGACCGGGAATGGCCGGACGCGCCAGCTCGCTTCCCGCCGCCAGGATCAGGCGGTCGTAGCCGAGCCATTGTGTAGATGAATTGCCGGATTCGAATCCGACGCGACGGTTTGGCAGATCGATCGAGCGGACTATGCCCTGAATCCGTCGCACGCCTGCTGGATCGAGCACGTCGGCAAGCGGCACGAGCGTGCTGTCGAGTGGCTGCTCGTAGTTGCGCACGCGAATGCTGTGAAACGGCGTGCCATTGATGACGACGACCTCCACCTGATCCGCCGGCATGCGCAGTTCGTCGAGCTTGCGCGCCGCGCCCAGCGCGCTCCACAGCCCGGCAAAGCCGGCGCCGATCACTACGATCCGCTTCGTGTCCGTATCCATGTCGGGCGTGCTCCTTGGACCAGGATTAACCGTTGTAAGGTGGCGCGAATTCGAGTGTAGTTGGCTCAGGGGATGACCGCTGGAATTTTCTTCTGGATGGTTGGGGCGCCGTGGGGCGGATGGGCGTCGGGACAGCGCGCTGCTGCGCTGCTGCTTGCGTCGGCATACCGCCAGGTCGCCTTTCCGATAGTAAGCCTCGCTGGCGCGAGTCCATCAATCGTATGTGCGCGCGCGAGCGGTTGAATCCGCACTCAACGCGTGCGCGTTTCCCAGGTAACAGACACTGAGACACTGCCAACCGACAATGATGTCATTGGTTGCGTATGAATCTATCTGCATACAAACACCTGCGTCCGGTAATTTTTGCGTTTCCCGTCGAGCTTCTGTGCGGCGCCTAACAGTGGCGTCTTCGCGTGGACATTACCATCACCAGGAGTGGACGGTCGCGCACCATTATTTGTGGCCCGTCTGCCGCTTTATGTGTTGGACCTCGCGCTGATTCGACTTCGATACGCTCCATGTTCGGGTTCGTTGGTACCGCGATCGCAAGACAGAATTGGACGCTTCGGGTGGAATACCGCCGTCTTCAATTACAAACTCCAGTTCAAGCGATGAAACGATCGCGCATCCGGATCGCGCGAGCGTTTCGTTTGCGCAGATGTTTCTCTCGACGGAGACACACGGAGGCGGCGATGCACCGATTTGACGATGCAAGACTTCGTAAGGAACACCGGCAAAGGCACGATACCCCCGGCGATCTGGTGATCGCTGCGACGTATCGCGGGCCTCCTCGCGCCTGGAGTACAGCCAGGTACGGTTTACTCATCAACGGGTGAGCGATGCGCAGGCTGAATTCAATAAGAATCCTTCGCGCAGTGACAGCGACAACTGTCGTCGTACACCATGTCCTGATACAGGACGGTCGGGTGTTCGGTGAATTCCGCGTCGACGTATTCTTCGTACTGAGTGGCTTTGTGATCGCACTCGCGCTCGAAGCCGGCACGACCAGCGTGCGCGACTTCATCGCAAGCCGCCTCGTGCGGATCGTGCCGCTCTATTGGCTCGCGACGTTGCTGGTGTTCTTCGGCGCGCTGCTTAGGCCCGATCTCTTCAATTCGACGACTGCCAACGTCCCGGAGCTGCTGAAGTCGCTCTTTTTCATTCCGTACAGGAAAGCGAGCGGCCACATGTTCCCGATGCTGTTCGTCGGATGGACGCTGAACTACGAGATGCTGTTCTACGCGACGTCGGCGTTTGCGCTGTGGCGGTTCCGGGGGCATGTCCAGTTTGTATTCGCGGCGATCACGCTGATGCTCGCCGGGGCGTTTCTGATTGCGAGTCTCGCGCATTCGAACCGGGCGATCGTCGAATTCCTCGCCTACACCCGGTTGCTCGAATTCCCGTTAGGCATCGCCGTATGGTTCGTATGGAGGAAAGGGCTACGCATTCCAGTCCCGCTGGCTGCGTTCGGGGCCATCGCGATGTATGCGCTGATGACCTGTATCGAACGGGTATGGCCGGACGTCCCCCCGCTTGTGGGAAATGGCGTGCCGACCTGTCTGCTGCTGATCAGCACGCTGAGTCTCGAAGGCCTCGTGGTAGACAGCGCGCTCACGCGCGGATTGCTGTATCTGGGCGATGCGAGCTATGCGACCTATCTCAGCCACCCGTTCGTCATCGAGGCGATGCGCAAGCTCGTTCCTAAAGTCGTGCATGGTTTCGATGTGCGTTCGCCAACGGGAGTGATTATCGCGATCGTGGTGGCTTCAGTGGTGGGTTGCCTCGTCTATCGCTACATTGACAAGCCCTTGCACCGCGCGATCGGGCGCCTGATTAAAGTCAAGCGCGTCGTCAATCCGCCTGCGAGTGAGGAAGCGCCTTGTCGTGTGACTTGAGCGTGGGTTGGTTGCCACGCCTGGTCGCGCGCGAATGGTCAATAGGCACCGCCCGTATCGATGGTCAGGTAGAGCATGTCGTGTTCGAGAATGCTGATGAAATGTTCGTCTTCCTGAATCAGTTCTTCGAGCACGTCACTGTTGGATAGCACGCCGATGACCTTTCCGGAATCGATCACGGGCAGATGCCGGATCCTTCTTATATGCATCAACGCCAGACACTGTTCACAAGTGTGCTCGGGCGTGACGTAATACACCTGGGTAGTCATGATGTCGCCCACCGTCGTCCCGGCGGCACTGCGGCCGGCCAGTTCGACCTTGCGGGCGTAGTCGCGCTGCGACAGGATGCCGACAAGATTGCTGCCCTGCAACACCAGCACGGTGGTGACATCCTCGTCGGCCATCAGATGCAGCGCCGTTAGCACGGCGTCCGCGGGGCCGACCGAAATCACGTTCCGAGGGTTCTCGGACAGAATTTGCCGAGCGGTCTTTCTCTCCTTTTTCATGATCGTCTCCATTAGAGAACGGACGTTTGCGCGCGCAGGTGCCATCAATCTGCGTACGTGCCTGTCCATTTTTCAACTATGGTTGATTCAAGTGTAGTCCGCTTCGTGGGCGTGCGGATTCGGTGCGGTTCGAGCCGCTCGTTCGCATTCTTCAACCGTTCGTTTTCTGTTCAATCTACGTAAATTGCCGCTGGTGCGACGTTGTCGCGAGGTTCAGACTGATGGGTCTGAGCGGCCTGAAAGGCCAATTGGTCGGCGCTGCACGTTTGGACGGGCAAAAACATCCGTCCATATCGGTCAACGCGGTCCGTCAATCAAGGGGGCCAGGATGCGCAAGCTGTTCTTCACGACAGGATCGCCTTTCGCCCGTGCCGTCCGCATCGTGCTTGTCGAGAAGGGACTCGATTTCGAGCGTGAGGAGACCTTTACGACGCCCAGCGTCGAAGAGCGTGCGAAGGTCGCGCCGACCCTTCAGGTTCCTACCCTGGTAGACGGCGACCTGACGCTTTGGGATTCATCGGTGATCATCGACTACCTCATGTCCAGCTATCCAGGCGTGCCCGCGCCGGAGGGTATGGACCCGCTGGCAAGTGACTATGTGCGCGCCACGCAAAGTTGGCACGACAAACTCGTTCTGGCGACGTTACAGACGTTCGGCGTGTCGACGACGATGGTGTCGCAACTGCAATGGTCCGGGGTCAGGCATGAAGAAAATGTTCATGCGGCGCGATGCGCCATGCGCAACCAGTATCTGCTCGACTGGTTCGAGACTCAGCTTGTCGGCGCTGACGGCGCTTTCGTCCCCGGCGTGATGTCGGCTCAGGACATCTTGCTCACCTGCATCTGTCAGTTCATTGAAACACGCCCGTTGCGATTGTCCTGGCGTGCTGCTGGCCGACCCAAACTCGCGTCGCTGGTCGCTCGAATGGAAAGACGCCCCTCGTTCCAGCAGGAACCCGTACTTTGGTGGGAGCCCGGCGTGACGTATGCCACTGCCGCCGAGGTGGAATGGGCAAGACATAAAACCATTCATGATGGGCCCAGCTTCAGCGAATGGTCATCGGGGTCTGAAAGCTGAAGTAATGGACGACACGTGCAGCGCATGCGCTGCTATCGATCGAACGCCAAGACGATCTCGTCGATCGTCACGCGGATACGCGCGGTGTGTCGCAGATCCTGATGCGTGACGAGCCAGATTTCATACCGCGCGTCGTTTGAGCGGTCCGGCCAGATTCGCACGAGGCCGTCGCGTTCGGCCATCGGCACGGGTAGAGGGCTGATGCCGAGCCCGGCTCTGAGCGCCGCGCGCAACGTCAGGTTCGTGTTCAGGCGCGCGACGATGCGGCCGTCCGTCAGCGGTTCCCCGAGAAATTCCGGCGCGCGAGCCTTGGCAAAATACGGCTGGTAGACCACGAGATCGTGTCCCGCGAATCGCTCGCCCGGCGCCGGTTCGCCATGGCGCCGCAGATACTCCGGCGACGCGAACAGTCCCACTTCCCAACTCGCCACGCGGCGGGCAAGAAGATCCGGATTGCGCGGCTTGACGGTCCGGATCGCGATGTCGGCTTCGCGCTTCGCGAGATTGAGCACCTGGGTCGTCGTGTCGAGCATCACCGATACGTCGGGATGCTTCATATGCAGGCGCTCGATCGCCGGCATGACGAACTCCTGGGCAAGCGCATCCGTCGTCGAGAGCTTCACCTCGCCGGCGAGGCGCTTGTCCACGCCTTGTGCGTGGCGGACGAGATCGTGCGCGGACTGTTCCATCGCCTCGGCGGCGCGGATCGCGATCTTGCCGACGGGCGTGAGCTCATATCCGCCCGATGTGCGCAGGAACAGCGTCGCGCCGAGCGTGTGCTCGAGCGCGGCAAGCCTGCGGCCCACCGTTGCCTGATCGATGTCGAGCGAGCGGGCGGCCGCGCGCAAGGTCCTTTCCCGATGGAGCGCGACGAAGATGCGCGCGTCGTCCCAGTTCATATCGCCTCCCGCGTGATGCAAATTTGCATCATACGATCGGCAATTCGCTGCGGGTCAAAACCCGGCTGCGCCGCTACACTTTTTTCAACGGATGCAGCGATTCAGCAGGTTGACCGAATCCGCGGCGCATCTGGCATTTTGAAAAGGATGAAGTCGTGTCACACGAAACCAAAGCGATTCCCGCGGCGATGACCGCGATCGATATTACGCAGCCGGGCGGCCCGGATGTGCTCGTGCCCGTCGAGCGGCCCGTTCCGACACCCGCCGACGACGAAGTGCTGATCCGCATTCATGCCGCCGGCGTAAACGGTCCTGACGTGATGCAGCGCAAGGGCTTGTACGATCCGCCGCCGGGCGCGTCGGACATTCCCGGGCTCGAAGTTGCGGGCGAGGTCGTGTCCGTCGGGCGCGGCGTGACGCGATTCGCGGTCGGCGATCTCGTCTGCGCGCTGGTCCCGGGCGGTGGCTACGCGGAGTATGCGGTCGCGCACGAGAGCAACACACTGGCGATTCCCGACGGTCTCTCGGTGGTCGAAGCGGCCGCGATGCCCGAAACCTTTCTGACGGTATGGCTGAACCTGTTCCAGCGCGGCAATTTTGCAGCAGGCGAAAGCGTGCTGATCCACGGCGGCGTATCCGGCATCGGCACCACCGCGACGATGCTCGCGAAGGCATTCGGCGCATCGAAGATCATCACGACGGTCAGCTCGGACGCGCAGCGTGACGCGAGCATGGCGCTCGGCGCCGATGTCGCAGTTGATTACCGGAACGAGGATTTCGTCGAGGCGGTCATGCGCGAGACGGGCGGCCGCGGCGTGGACGTGGTCGTCGATATCATTGCGGGCGACTACGTCGCGCGGAACTACGCGGCGGCCGCGATGAATGGGCGCATCGTGCAAATCGGCATCATCAAGGGCCCCGCGCCATCACTCGACCTGTTCCCGATGCTGGCGAAACGCCTCACGCACATCGGCTCGACGTTGCGCTCGCGCACGCATGAGGAAAAGGCGGCGTTGATCGAGGATCTCGAACGAAAGGTGTGGCCGCAGATTCGAAGCGGCGCGGTGAAGCCCGTGATCTATCGAACCTTCGATCTCGACGATGCGCGCGGCGCGCATGCGCTGATGGACTCGGGCGTGCATATCGGCAAGATCGTGCTGATGACGCGGGCGGCGAGTACGGTCTGATGCGCGGCGGCGGCGCGTAGTTGGCGCGCTGCACGTCGGCACGCTCGCGCGTGCCGACGTGACGGGTGTATGCCAGGTCAGCGTCCAGGCGATAGCGGTCGTCCCAGCCCGCGTATGCTCCACACTGAACAGATAATTCGCCCCGGCAGCCGGAACCCGCATTGAGCCGCTGACTTCTGCGTTCATATGTTGGGGCTCGCACACAACCATTCTTGCTTTCAATTGGCTCACAAACTATCTTCGATTTCACAATGAAAGGTGGCACTCTGCATTGCCGGCAATCACGCTTCGTTAGCTGAAGCACTCACCGGCATCCACCGTGCAATCATTTGCGTATCGGAGGAACCATGTTGGATGCCAATTCCCTCAAGCGTGCCTTCCCGCGCTGCGGCGATCCTGTTGGCTGGGCGGCCAGCCTGAATGCTTCACTGCCGAAATTCGGCATCGATACGCCGGATCGCATTGCAAGTTTTCTTGCGCAAACGGGCTACGAATCGGGACAGTTCAACAGACTCGAGGAGGCACTGGGCTATACGGCCGCGCGTCTCATGAAGGTCTGGCCAAAACGGTTTCCTGATGAAGCTGCCGCAGCGCCCTATGCGGGGAATCCGATCAAACTCGCGAACTTCGTCTACGCCAACCGCATGGGCAACGGCAATGTGCAAAGCGGAGACGGCTATCTTTTTCGCGGACGAGGCATTATCCAGCTTACCGGGCGCAGCAACTACGAGGCGGCTGGAAAAGCCATTGGCGTGAAACTCGATGAGCAACCCAACTTGCTCACGAAGCCGGAAAATGCGTGCGCGGCGGCCGCCTGGTATTGGCAAAGTCGCGGTCTGAATGAACTCGCGGACGATCGCACCGACGACAACGACCTCGAAGATTTCAAGGAAATTACCCGTCGCATCAACGGGGGCATCATCGGACTCAACGATCGATTTGCATTGTTCAAGCAAGTTCTCTCCGTACTTCATTAAGGGAATGACTTTGGATCCCATTCCGGCCTTCTGCTTTTCTTTGTTCTTGCATCTCGAAGAGAAAGGCGGCGTGTCGACAGGCAACGCATGTACCTTGGGGAACCGAACGTGAAAGAACCACGGCACTTTATCCACTACATTCCGCGGCGGGTGGTCGTGAATTTTCCTCGTGACCCTCGCGCACTATGGTTCGCTGATGCGCAACATGCGTCCGCAGGTTTCCGAAGACCCGTATTTCACAAGACGCGCTCGCAGACGGGCGCCGCTACGAGAGTGCGCAAAGGAGATGTGATCTGGATAGTGAGTCAGCTGGATTCCCCGTGGGGACGGCTGCCGCCTGGCATTGATGCACGCTTGTGCGTGCGTCATATCGAAAGAGACGGCGACACTAAAGAAATACGTTTCGAGGCAAGCTCGCGCTCGGTATGGTTGCCGCTCGCCGATGCGAGCTCTGTTCTCGCAAACCTTCGTACTCTCAGCGCACAGGGGCGGACCAGCACGCCACTGTGGCCGCATGACGAGCTTGGGCATCGGATTGGTCACTACCTTCAGTCCATGCGGGAACTGGAGTCCGCAGCGCCCCTCATCGCATGGGAGAAGAAGCTTGCCAGGCGTCCTTTGAGTTTCGTGAGCTACCGCATTTGCGACGGGACGAAACATGCCTTTTTAAAGTCAAAGAAACTGCTGGAACAGGGAAGGGCGGTGTTCTGGGACAGGTGGTGCCTGCCGCGGCGCCTCGCGGAACGACGGGAAGTGGTGTCGGACGCAGCGCTCGACCGCTATTTGATGATCCAGTTGAAGGCTTGCGCGACAGTGTTCGGTATTGAGTCGCCGCTCTATTCGGAGCCGTCGAGCTACTCGGCGAAGGAGCGTGATGCCGCCCGCCATCTCGGCACCTATCGTTCCGTCGGTGTTGCGGGCTGAGTACGTCTGGTGATTCGGCCAGTCAGTCCTCACGACGCACGAGCAGCATTCCGGTTAACCGTGGGCGGCGAGGCCGGATCTTTTCTTTGCGTTATTTCTATTTAACCAATCCCGAATAGTTGGTTGCCCAGTCTCCGAGACGTTTTCGTTGTGACAAACCCTTCCGTATGAATTCAGGAGTTCAGTGTCGCCGTCGACGATGTCGCCGGGCGCTTCAGGAAATCTGTGACCCATGCGTCGTTTTCGCCGTTCATGATTCCTTCTGCATCGAGTATCAGTGCGTTATCCGCTTCCGGATCGGGGCGTGCCTGCGTGGTGATCTTCCACATCGCAAGGCGCAATTTCAGTCTCTCTGCGGCGAGACGGTAAGTGGCGGCAAGCCGCTGGTAGCGCTGAGCCAACGCATAAGCACCAATCGCGGTGGTAATCGCACTGAGCGTGGCCACCCAGGCTTCGATTTGCGCTCCCGCATGGATGGCACCCAGAGCGGCCAGCGCGGCCGCAATGCCGCTCAGCACTTGTATTGCCAGCGTGCAGCGGTGCGCGTTTCCTTCATTCTTATTCGCCTTATCGGAGTAGAACGTGACCTGGTCGCCGATTCGCACCGTTGCATACTCCTGCACAGTCAGCGGATGCGCGGGGCAACCCTTGCGGGCGTCTTCGCCCTTGACCTCCAATGCGGGCAAGTCTTCGCCCTCGGTCATGAGTTCCTTTATTTTTTCGAGCAGCTTCTCACTCTTGTCGCCACTGTCGTACGGCGGCACGCGCGTGGCATAGCGATATCCTTCTGACTTGGCCCGCTCGGCGAGCGCACGTGTGCGAATCCAGTCTTTCTCGTACGTCGAGTCGAGCATCGAGCGGGCAGTCCAGGCCGCGAGCGCCATGGCGACCGCACTCGCGGCGCTCAGGATGCGCGTGACGATAGTGAGATCCGCAAACCAGTTGGGAAGCTGTGCGGCCAGCGTCGCCAGCACGGCGCCCGTCACGGTAAAGGCCAGTGCGTACAATCTCCACCGGTCAAGCTGACTCCGGATGGCCCGCGCACGTGAAGCCCAGCCACGGTATTGGCTCCAAACCAGTTCGAGGGCTGCGTCGTCCATCTCATACTCCTCAAGTCGTGGCCCGGACCGGAATGCGTACAGTCCGCGGTGGCACCAAGGCAACTACGTTTAGCGGATCACTCCAGGACGGGCGGGTGCGAGACCCCACCGGCTCTCAGATCAACTGCTTCGTGTCGATGTTTGCGAGCGCGAGATTCGGCTCGACATCGTCAGGACGCGCGCTTTTGAGCGTCTCCCAGTTCTATGGCCGGGGTAATGAGGTCCGCGTCGTGTATTTGACAACTCGATGGATGATGCGGCATACCGTGTCGGCCAACGAGAGGGAAATGTTCGCTACCGCACATTGGCATTCCCCATTTGAATTGGGCGTTTGGATAAACACGACAACGCTTGAAAACGCGCTTTTTAACCTCAACAGAGAGCACGCACATCAGGCAATGTCGACAAACGTGCAAATACGCGGTGAATTCAGAACGGAAACTGAAATAGTCTTTGTGTGCCAGTCTTTAAGTGGCAATGAAAAGGTCTTGCCAATTCATTCTACTTTTAAGTCACACGGTGGTTTATCTGGCAGCTCGAACCCGCACTTTATTCGCAGGGAAACAGCAGACCTGGGTCATTTTTTGCGCGCTTCCAGATACTGGTACAGCGAGCCTTTGAAGTTCGATGGCGCGGGTTCGCCTTTGCGTCGCGCCTTGTCCATCGACAAGTTGTGATTCATGTCGGCGGCCTCGAAGTGCAACTGTTTGCCAAGCCGTTTCGCGTAATCGTATTCGTCCCGCGCGATGTCTCCGCCTCCGATAAAGATCAATACGTCCGAGGCTTCGACCATCACTCTCGATGTCGGTGAAGGCGTATCTGTCTTTTCGATGTAACCGCCCCAGCGACGTCTTCAATGACGAATACGGTCTCGACGTCTTCCGCAAACTTCACTTGCTCCTTCACCGCGTTCGAGGACACGATACCGATAGTCTGGAATCCGCGTGACGATGCAAGCGCGTACGAGGCGCCGATACCCATCGGCGTCGCGCCGGAACAGACGATGTCGGCGAGCGGGTCCAGCGTGTCGAGCCAGCCCGACAACATTCGCTCGACGGATCGTTGATCCTCGTAGCCTGCCGAAGAGAAACCCGAAAACGTCACGACCCGGCGATTCAGAGCTCGGATCTCACGCAGCGCTTCGTCGATATCGCTCATGTGATGGATGTGTGTTTCGCTATGGTCAATCATCTGTTATCGCTCGTGGACTGGGATCCTGGGTATCGGGTCCGTTTTACCGCAGCCGAGTTACGCCGATGCTTCAAGTCGTTCGAACAGCCTTGCGGCGCAGCTGGCCGACCGATAGCCACACCGAAGAAGCGAGAAAGTAGACGGCGCCCACCGCCGCGTAGCCGGCCACTGTGACAATGGCAGGATGGATTGGCGCGCGGCTTTGCGCCAGAAAAAATGCCCCTGCCAATGCCGACTGTCCGCCGCTTAAGACCATCGCCCATTGCGCGCCCAGGCGCCTCCAACGACGGACGGCGGTGGCGAGCTGAAGCAATCCGGAAAGTATGGCCCAAACGCCAAATACGCCCAGCACCCAGTTCAATCTCAATGCGACGATCACAGCAACCGTTGTAGTGGCACTGATGATGACGTTGATGGCCTGGGTACGATTTTCAGCCAATCCGCCGCTATGCGACGCGTCGATGTAATTGGCCAGAGCGTCCCATGCGGGATACACAACCAGCAGTGCAACTGCGCCGGCCGGGAAGTGCTGCCCGACGGAGAAAGCAAGTACGGCCCAGAGCGCGGAAAACGCGGTACGGACAAAATAGTAGCGCGTGAGCCAGCGTTCGTCCTGAGCTCGAGTGATATCTTCCTGGCGATCAACCATTGCAACTCCCTAAAGGATTTTAATGAACGTGCCGAAGGGAAGGATCGCACTGGGCTTGCCTCGGTGGCATCGGTCAAATGACCGACCGTGAACGACTAGCGCGTGTGGGCCGATCCGCTGGTCAATCACGCGCTGCGTGATGGCGAGAGAATCAGTAAAGAATTCGTAGCGGTTATACCGGTTGCATCTGAATAGTGCCGCGCGTGGTTGTCCGATTGACATCGGGTTCGTCGGTTAAAGGGGACGTCCAGCACGCGAGGTTGAACGTCGCCTCTCGCTAGAGCGGAAGGGCCGTTGAGGGGCCTGTACGCGCTCATCGCATCATCCCAGACTCCACCACAAAGCGTCTTTCGATAATGCAACGCGAAAGGCCGCAGTGGTCAGCCTGACCAGGACGCAAACCTCACGTCTTCCGTCCCCCTCTCTTCTTCTGAGCATAAATCGCAGCCCCCGTTTCTACCGGAATAAACGGCGCCTGAAAATGATCGATCAGAAAATCGATAAATGCCCGTGCGCGCGCCGTCTGGTTCCGCTGGCTGGGATAGTAGACAAACAGATCCGCCGACGGCAGTACCGTATCCGGCAGAACCAGTTTCAACCTGCCGCTCTGAACGTACTTCGCCAGATCCCATTCGGAACGAATCAATATCCCATGTCCGTCAAGCGCCCACCGCAGCACGATATCGCCGTCATTGCTTGAAAGCGCGCCTTTGACTTTCAGCGCTTCGGTGTGGTCGCCCTGCATGTACCGCCAGACGCCATACGCATCATCGTTCTGGCGATGAATGATGCAACGGTGCCGAACCAGATCCTCCACGCGCTCCGGTGTCCCGAAACGTTCGAGGTATTTGGGTGAGGCACAGAGAAACCGGCGATTGCTCATGATGCGCCGTGCGCTAAGCCGGCTGTCGGGAAGCTCGCCAAAACGGATCGCCATGTCGAATGCTTCCTCGACCAGATCGATGGGCCGGTCGGTCACTTCAAACTGGATTTCCACATTGGGAAACCGTTTCGCGAAATCGGACACGAGTGGCGCGATGGTCGTGCGCCCGAAGCCGAGCGTTGCATTGATCCGTAGTAGCCCATGCGGGTCGGACCTGGACCCGGATATCTCATCTTCCATCTGCCGGACTTGCCCGACGATCTGCGTCGCGTAGCGCAGGTAGGTCTCGCCTTCCGGCGTGAGGCTGACACTCCGCGTCGTCCTGTTGACCAGGCGCGCCCCCAGTCTCTGCTCGATCAGCCCCAGCCGTTTGGTCGCCGCCGGCGGGGTGAGGTCGAGCGCGCGCGCCGCTCCCGACAGGCTCTTCAGCCTGGCGATGAGGATGAAAAACTCGAAATCGGATGCCGAGTCGGTCGTCACTTCGTTTTGTTCACCAAAAGTAAAAAATGAAATGAATTCAGGTGAATTCTAACGCCTCATTCCGCGGATAAGCTAGTTTCCATTGCAGCCAGACGCATGCAAAACGTGCCCAAAACTCAGGAGACGCCATCATGAGAATCGTTGAAATCCGCGAAAAGACCGTTCCGATCAGCTCGCCGATCCGGAATGCCTACATTGACTTCAGCAAGATGACGCTGAGTCTCGTCGCCGTGGTGACGGATGTCATCCGGGACGGAAAGCCGGTGGTGGGTTACGGCTTCAATTCCAATGGCCGTTACGGTCAGGGCAAGCTGATGCGCGAGCGCTTCATTCCGCGCATCCTCGAAGCCGATCCCGCCACGCTCGTCAACGATGCCGGCGACAACCTCGATCCGCACAAGATCTGGGCGACGATGTTCACGAACGAAAAGCCGGGCGGCCACGGCGAGCGTTCGGTTGCCATCGGCACGATCGACATGGCGATCTGGGATGCGGTGGCCAAGATCGAAGGCAAGCCGCTGTTCCAGTTGCTGGCGGACCGTTATGGCAATGGCCAGCCCAATCGCAAGATCTTCGTGTATGCCGCAGGCGGCTACTACTACCCGGGCCAGGACCACGAGAAGCTGAAAGACGAAATGCGCAGCTACATCGACCGGGGTTATACGGTCGTGAAGAAGAAGATTGGTGGCGCTTCGCTCGATGAAGATTTGCGCCGTATCGACTCGATCCTGAGCGTGCTGCAAGACGGCCAGAAACTCGCCGTCGATGCCAACGGCCGCTTCGATCTCGACACCGCGATTCAATACGCGAAGGCGTTGTCGCAATACGACCTGTTCTGGTACGAAGAACCCGGCGATCCGCTCGACTTCGAATTGCAGGCCACGCTGCGCAACTACTACGACAAGCCGATGGCGACGGGCGAAGACCTGTTCTCGATGCAGGACGCCCGCAACCTGATCCGTTATGGCGGCATGCGCCCCGATCGTGACTGGCTGCAGTTCGACTGCGCGCTCAGCTATGGCCTCGTCGAATACCTGCGCACGCTCGACATGTTGCATCAGCACGGCTGGTCGCCGAGCCGCTGCATTCCGCACGGTGGACATCAGATGTCGCTGAACATCGCGGCAGGCCTTGGTCTCGGTGGCAACGAATCCTATCCGGACCTGTTCCAGCCGTACGGCGGCTTCCCCGATGGCGTGAAGGTGGACGGCGGCTATATCACCATGCCCGATCTGCCCGGCATCGGCTTCGAAGGAAAAGCCGATCTCTTCGCCGAGATGCAAAAGCTCTCTGCATAAGCCGCTAGTCGGCAAACTCGCGAGAAATGTGCCGACAAGCGCGCCGAACAGCGCGTCGGCGCAGCGTTCATAAAAACAGATAAACGGAACGCAGGCGAAATGAGGCCGTACACGCCGCAGCGCTACATGCCGCTGCGGTACACAGCCTTACTTTCATTAAAAGATGCCACGCATAGGAGACAGTCATGCGGGTTTCAAAGATCGGAAAATCGCTTTCCAAACTCTACGTCCAGGTTCTGATTGGCATTGTTGCCGGTGTCCTCGTCGGACATTTTTTCCCTGACATCGGCTCTCAACTCAAACCCCTAGGTGACCTGTTCATCAAACTGATACGGATGCTGCTCGCTCCGATCATTTTTGCATCCGTCGTGGTGGGGATTGCCCGCATGAATGACCTTCATGAGGCCGGTCGGGTTGGCGTCAAGGCGGTCGTCTACTTCGAAATTGCATCGACGATCGCGCTTGCGGTCGGCCTCGTGGTGGTGAACGTGATCAAGCCGGGCAGCGGCATGAACATCGACCCCGCGCATATCGATAGCTCCGCGATTTCCACTTACACCCACGCGGCACAACAGCACGGCATGCTTGAGTTCTTCATGAGCATCGTTCCCAACAGCATTGTTGGAGCGTTTGCGAATGGAGAGATTCTGCCGATTATCTTTTTCTCGCTGCTGCTCGCCATCGCGCTCGCGAAGCTCGGTCCGCGCACCGCACCGTTTGTCGACATGCTCGATATGTTCCTTCAGGGCATGTTCGGGGTCGTGCGAATCGTGATGTATGTCGCGCCGATCGGTGCGTTTGGCGGCATGGCATTCACCATCGCGAAGTATGGGATTGGCACGCTGGCTTCGTTTGGTCAGCTGATGCTGTGTCTGTACCTGACCTCGATCTTCTTCGTGGTCGTCGTGCTCGGCCTCGTCATGCGCCTGAGTGGGCTGTCGTTGTGGAAGTACCTCCGTTATATCAAGGACGAGATTTTCATCACGCTCGGGACGGCATCGACGGAAGCCGTCCTCCCGCAAATGCTCATCAAGATGGAAAAGCTTGGGTGCTCACGCCCCGTGGTCGGGATGGTGTTGCCGACGGGCTATACCTTCAATGCCGATGGCACGGCGATCTATCTGACGATGGCCTCGATGTTCGTTGCGCAGGCGATGAACATCCACCTGACGATCTGGGATCAGTTGTTGTTGCTCGGCGTGCTGTTGCTGACGTCCAAAGGGTCGGCGGGTGTCGCCGGAGCGGGATTCGTGGCACTGGCGGCCACGCTCGCCACGATGCACAAGATTCCTGTATCCGGACTGGTGCTGCTGCTTGGCGTCGACCGTTTTCTCAACGAGGCGCGTGCGGTGACGAATCTGATCGGTAACGGCGTGGCGACGATCGTGGTTGCTCGCTGGGAGGGCGCGCTCGACATGAACAAGGCCCGCGCGATGCTCGACCGCTCTGACACGAGCCTCGAAGCGCTGGAGACTGCCGAAGACGCGTCGATGGACCTGCCGCACCCGAACGACACCATTTTCCGGTCCCACACTCACTGAGTCGTCAGGCCAACCTTTTTGTGAGCACCGCCGCCATGACAAAACCATCCGAGACAACCAGCTTCCGCCAGGCAGCCCTCGACTATCACGAGTTCCCGACGCCGGGCAAGCTGACCATCGCCCCGACGAAGCAGATGATCAACCAGCGTGATCTCTCGCTGGCCTACTCACCCGGGGTTGCGTTCGCGTGCGAGGAAATCGTCGAGAACCCGCTGAATGCCGCGCGCTTCACTGCGCGCAGCAACCTGGTCGGTGTCGTGACGAACGGTACGGCAGTGCTCGGCCTGGGCAACATCGGGCCGCTTGCATCGAAGCCGGTGATGGAAGGCAAGGCGGTGCTGTTCAAGAAATTCGCCGGTATCGACGTGTTCGATATCGAGTTGAACGAGTCAGACCCGCACAAGCTGGTGGACGTGATCGCGGCACTCGAGCCGACTTTCGGCGGCATCAACCTCGAGGACATCAAGGCGCCGGACTGTTTCGTCGTCGAGCGGGAATGCCGCAAGCGGATGAAGATTCCCGTCTTCCACGACGACCAGCACGGCACGGCAATCGTCGTCGCGGCGGCGATCATCAATGGTCTGAAAGTGGTGGGCAAGCACATCAAGGCGGTGAAACTGGTGGCCTCGGGCGCTGGCGCCGCAGCGCTCGCGTGTCTCGACCTGCTTGTCGACCTCGGCTTGCCACTCGACAACATTCTGGTCACGGATCTGGCGGGTGTGGTCTACAAGGGCCGTGTCGAACTGATGGACCCGGACAAGGCGCGTTTTGCGCGCGAAACGAGCGCGCGTACGCTCGCCGAAGCGATCGGCGATGCGGACGTGTTTCTCGGCCTGTCGGCGGGCGGCGTGCTCAAGCAGGACATGGTCAGGCAGATGGCCGCGAAGCCGCTGATTCTTGCGCTCGCCAATCCGACGCCGGAGATTCTGCCGGAACTCGCCCTCGAAGCACGGCCGGATGCCGTTCTGGCGACGGGCAGAGCCGACTTTCCAAACCAGGTCAACAACGTGCTGGTGTTTCCGTTCCTGTTCCGCGGCGCGCTGGATGCGGGCGCGACGACGGTCACGCGCGAGATGGAAATTGCGGCCGTCCATGCGCTTGCTGAACTGGCGCGGCAGGAACAGAGCGACATCGTCGCGACGGCTTACGGCATTCGAGATCTGTCGTTCGGTCCTGACTATCTGATTCCGAAGCCGTTCGATCCGCGTCTGATCGTCAAGCTCGCGCCCGCTGTTGCGCAGGCCGCGATGGATTCGGGCGTCGCCACGCGTCCGATCGAGGACATGGAGGCGTACAGGCAGCATCTGCAGCAGTTCGTTTATCAAAGCGGCACGACCATGAAGCCGATCTTCCAGCTGGCGCGTCGCGTCGAGCCGGAGAAGAAGCGCATCGTGTTCGCCGAAGGCGAGGAAGAGCGCGTGCTGCGCGCGGTACAGATCGCCGTCGACGAAAAGCTCGCGAAGCCGATCCTGATTGGCCGTCCGGCTGTGATCGAGCAACGTATTGCGAAATTCGGCCTGCGGCTTGTCAACGGCCAGGACTACACGATCGTCAACACCGACCACGACGAACGCTACCGCGACTTCTGGCAGACGTATCACAAGATGATGTCGCGCAAGGGCTTCACCGAGCAGATGGCAAAGCTGGAGATGCGCCGCCGCACCACGCTGATCGGCGCGATGCTGGTGAAGCGCGGTGAGGCGGACGGCATGATCTGCGGCATGGTGAGCACGACGCACCGGCATCTGCACTTCATCGATCAGGTGATCGGCAAGAAGAAAGGCTGCAATGTCTACGCAGCGATGAACGCGCTGGTGCTGCCGGGTCGGCAGATTTTCCTGGTCGATACGCACGTGAATGTTGATCCGACCGCGGAAGAACTGGCCGAGATCACGATCATGGCAGCGGAAGAAGTGCGGCGCTTTGGCATCGAGCCGAAGATCGCGCTGCTGTCGCATTCGAACTTCGGCACGAGCAACGCGCCTTCTGCGAAGAAGATGCGCGATGTGCTGGCCATCTTGCAGGAACGCGCGCCACACTTGCAGGTGGACGGCGAAATGCACGGCAGTCTCGCGCTCGACCACACGTTGCGCCGCGAAGCGATGCCGGATTCGACGCTCGAAGGCGACGCGAATCTGCTGGTATTGCCGAACATCGATGCCGCCAATATCTCGTACAACCTGCTGAAGACGGCGGCGGGAAACAACGTCGCGATTGGCTCGATTCTGTTGGGCGCCGCGCAGCCGGTCCATGTGTTGCCCGCATCCGCTACGGTGCGACGCATCGTCAATATGACGGCGCTGCTGGTGGCGGATGTGATTGCGCAGAACTAGCCGCGACGTTCGAACACCAGCATCGCTTTTTATATGCTTTCTGCCAATCTCCGTGTTGGCAGAAAGAGAAGGGCGATGCTCCCATTCCGCCTGAGGGGCACTCTGGCAATTTCCGTCTTTCCAGCCTCACGACAAGCGCCCCAGTCTCGCGAATACCGTTCCTCTGCAGCAGACGCGCGACCCGTGCCCGCCAAGGTCAACGCAATCGCACTGACACTCGCTGCCATCGCCATCAACTATGCTCCAGCGCGCGATTTGTCTCGATTGCAGCGAGCACGCGCGTCGAGAGTTCCGGGCCATGAACGCTCGCAGCTTCGTCATTGTGTACGTTCAGGAACCGCGCGACGATCGCGATAGCCGTGTCGTTGCCCGTATCGACGGCGTCCGTCGCGGCGCGGCGCCACTCGTCGTCGTGCTGCATGAAAAGGCACAGCGCATACAGGGCCGACACGACGGGCAGATTCGCGTGACGACTCGTCACGTGGCGCAGCAGGCTCGCGGCTTCGCGCCATTCCGTCTGGTTGATCAGCAAACGCGCCTCGCACACGTCGGCAAGCGGGCTGTCCGGCTGCCACGCGCGCAACGCCCCGAGCACGTCATGCAGCTCGGGCATGGCGCCGATGCGCATGCCGCCTGAAAACACCGACATCATCGCGTTGAGCACGGATGGACTGCATTGAAGATTCGACATGGCGGTCTCGCATGAACGGTTGACGATCGAAAGCGGGCACACGCCCGACACTGCATTCTGTGTGCGGCGTCGCTTCCGGTCTTTCCAGTGCGCGAAGCATCGTGCCGCGTGCCGAAGCGCGTCCTCGACGCGTTTGAAGAGTGGACAACGTTTCAGCACGCTGCAGCGAGTCAACTGCATGCGTCATTCGCGACGCGTCACGCGGCTTCGCGCCGCATGGGTGTGGAGTACTCGCATGAATCTATCGTCGAGGCTGAATCGGGATCGGGCAAAGATCGCCGGTTCGTCTTCTTTTTAACCAGAGAGAATTCGATGAACTCCATTACCCAATCCTTTCTCAACCCCGTGAACTACACGCCTGTCGGCGGCATGACGGGCGGCGCGTCGCAAGCCGTGCCGGGTCAGGGCGGCGACGTCGGCAAGCTGCTGCAGGATCTGTCGCAACTGATCGACGGCCAGCAGAACAACGCGGGCGGCGGGAACAACGTCAGCCAGTTCCTGCAGGATCTGGCGGGCGTGCTCGGCGGTCAGCAAGGCGCGCAGGGTGCGCAAGGCGCGCAGAATCCCGCTTCGCCGATGGGCGGTCAGCCCGGTTCGATGCCGCCGACGGGCTCGGCCACGGGAACGCCCGCTGGTTCGGCGACGGGTTCGCCGACGGGCGCGGCGGCCAGCAACGGCCTGGGCACGGCCGGCCAAGGCATGCACAACATCAAGATCAACAGCAAGGCGGGCGGCGACGCGCTGCATCTGCAGGAAGACTCGCAGGGCAACCTGTACAACGCGAGCGGCAACAACGTCGGCCATATGGGCGCGGACGGCTCGGTCACGTTGAACTCGGGCGCGACGAAGGAAGCCGCGATTCTCGAAACGGGTCATTCGAACGGCAAGATGAACATTGCACAGGTGTTCGGCGGCGGCGGACTGACGAAACCGGACACGGGCGATGGCGGCAACAAGGTGTTCGATTCGTCGCAGGTGTCGGTGTCGTCGGGCGATCTGAACCAGAAGAACGACGTCTGATCGAAGTCGCGATGCGGCGCGCGAGATTCGTCGGACGCGCCGCTGTTTTGCTAACGGCTTCGCAGTACGCTCAACGCGCGGCCAGCGATGCCGCCGTCACCGGTACCGCATGCGCAGGGTCGCGCCGCCAGCGTTCGATGATCGCGGCAATGCGGCGCGCGTAATCGTCGCGCAGCGCAGGCGTCGACGAATGATAGGCGCCCACGGCCGTCCACGTGTTGCCGTAGCGGACCACCTGTTTGCGCAGATGCCACGCGGCGATATAGACGTTCTTGCACGGCACCATCAGCGCGTCGCGCCGGATGCCGTATCGCTCGAGTTCCGGCAGGTGGATCGAGTTGATCTGCATCACGCCGTAGTCGGTCGAGCCGTTGGCGTTCGCGTGCGTCGCGTCGGCGTTGTTGTGCGATTCCTGCCACGCGATCGCGCGCAGGATCAGCGGATTCAGACGTTGCCAGGCGGCGGCATCGTCGAAGCAGTCGGCGTGGGCCGCGGGCGTCGCAAGTGCAGTCGACGCGCACAGCAGCGTGCTGGCGATGCGCAACGCGCGGCGGTTCGTGCGGCGGCCTGGGTTCATGGCGTCATTCCATCGCGCGACCGCATTTCGTGCCAGTGGGCGAGCCACGCGTTGTACGCGTCGATGCGCGCTTCGCGGCGTGCTTCAGCGAGTCGTTCCTGTTCGAGACGCGCGTCTTCGCGATGTGCTTCCTCGCGATGTGCGTCGAGACGCCTTTGCTCCGCGCGCGCTGCTTCCAGATGTCGCGCTTCGATCCTGTCGTCGTCTGCGTTCACGTGAAGCAACCCGTCGTGCTGTGCGTTTTGCGCGGACGCGTGAGCGCAGAACGCGACTGATAGCGACATGGATAACGTAATAGCGGCGCGTCCAGAGAGGCGCATTGACTGGCTCCTTTATCAGGCGGAATGAGCGGGCGGGATGCGATGCCAACGAGGATACGAGCCACGCCGCATCCAACGTCCGCGCGACGCGAAGTATCAGTACGGACAAACGAAGCACACGGCGGCACGCTGCGCTTTCGTGTTTGCGCATCTGGCTTCGTGCGCCGCGCGGTCCGACAGCTGAAGGGCTTTTATCGTGACGCCACCAGGTCGACGCAATCGATACGGCGCATCGTCGGCCTTCTCCTTAGAGGACTCGGATGAACACTCTTTCTCTTCTCAACGGCGTAGGTGGTGTGTCGGGGCTGTCGCCCGTTGCGGGCGTGCAGGGCAATGGCGCGTCTCAGGACGCGTCGGTTGCGAATCTGCTGAGCGATATTGCGAAGCTGATCGACGGCGGCGGGGCCGCACAAGGCACGGGGCAGAGCGCGGGAACTGCGGGTGCATCGGCGGGCAACAATAGCGGTCTGTCGCAGTTCTTCGCCGATCTCGCCGCCATGCTGCGCGACCCTGACGGTACGGGCGCGCAAGGCGGCGCGGGTGGTGCCCCAGCGGGTGCGCCGTCTGGCGGTTACGATAATTTTGCAGCGATGCCCGGCAGCGGGACGCCTGTCGGCGGCTATGGCGCAGGCGGTGGTGGCAGTGGAGCGGCCGGCTTCGGCAATAGTGGCGCAATCAACAACCCCGCAGCCAATGGCGCGAGCACTAACGGCGCAGCCGCTTCCGCGTCATCTTCAACGCCCAGCGCATCTTCCGGCGCATCACCCGAAGGACTCAGCACCGCGCCGCAAACACAAGCCTTGTCGCCTGCGCAAAGCAAGCAAACCGCCGATGCCTACGTCAGCAATCTGCAAAAGGACTTCGGGCTCACCAAGGATCAGGCGGCGGGCATCGTCGCGAACCTGTGGCACGAAAGCGGCGGCATGAACTCCGGCATCAACCAGGGCGGCAAGATCGGCGCGCCGAGTTCGAACATGGCCGACGACAACGCGAACGGCTACGGCATCGCGCAATGGGGCGGCACGCGCAAGCAAGGTCTGCTCGACTACGCGCGCCAGCACAACCTCGATCCGTCGAGCGAGGCCGCGAACTACGGTTATCTGAAACAGGAACTGCAGACCTCGCAGGCGGGCGCGATCGCGGCCGTCAAGGGAACGAATAGCGCACAGGCCGCGACGCAGGCGTTCTGCAATGCATTCGAGCAGCCTTCTGATCCGCAGATGGCATCGCGTCTCGGGTATTTGAACCAGATTCTTGCGTAAGGCATCACGCCGCGTGTTCGCATTCCAATCCACTGCCGACGAGCCTTGCCATGCTGAAAACGACGAACCTCTCCCCGCATGTCACGACCTGCACCGCGACGGATACTGCCGCCGATAGCCCGCGTCCGCGGCAGCGAACCGCGAACTCGCCTCCACCGCCAGCGGGTCCGCGTCCGATGCCCGCGCCGCTCGCGCAGCTGAGATCGCACGCGTCTTCGTCGACGAACGGCGACGCACGGGTGGGCCGCAATGGCGCGACGTTCTCAGCCAGCACGGCCAGCGCACACGATGAGCAGCGGCCACGCATTGCGGCAAAAGCACCCGATAAGCCGTTGCCCGCGTTGCCGCCGGCATCGGACGAAGCGGGGCCGTCTCATGCAGCACCTTCATCAACTGCATCGAAGATAAACGCTCCTTCGCAACCGCCGTCACGCACGCCTTCCATCGCGGAGGCCACCGACACCACGCCCAATGATGCCCCGCAAGATCCCGGCTTCAGACTGCCCGCACGTTCGCAGCGTCTAGGCCAGCCCGTCTATCGCGACAAACCCGGCTTCTCGCTGCTGGAGACCAACAAGCTGCGTCCGGAGGCGTCGGTGGCGGGTGCGATCGGCATCGGCACGCACACGACCGCGGGCGCGGCGACGGGCGCTGTGGTCGGCGGCAGTTTGACTGCCGCGCACGAGGCCGTCGGCGCGCTCGTCAACGGCCACGCGTTCTTCGCCGCGCGAGAGCGCAAGCAGCGCTATGGCGAACAACTCAACAGCATGCTGCAGGACGATCTGAAGAAATTCCAAAGCGATATCGACAACGGCGTGCCGTTACGGCCCGAGACGATGATCCTCAAGCGCAAGAACGGCATTCAGAAAACCAGCGATCTCTTCACCAAGCCGGGAGGCACTGCGCCAGAAAATGCACAGACAAACGCAAAAACGAAGACCCGCCCCAACGCCGAACTCGACTACGACATGGACGCGGTGCGCAAGCTCGCCGCATCCGACGATCCCGAACTGAAGCAGCAAGCCGCGCACGCGAAGAACGTGCTGCTCACCGCCTTCCTCAAGGACGACGTCGCCGCCAAACAGGGCAATCGCGCGGCCTACGAATTCATCCGCAACACGGTCGCGATCGGCGCAGCGACGGCGACAGCCGTGGGCACGCATGGCGCGTCGGTGGCGGCTGCGGGCTCGCATGCGGCGGCGACAGCAGCGAGCGAACGCATCGCGGGCAGCGCGCTCGCGGGCGCCGGTGCGCTCGACGTCGCCAAGGGCATCCGCGGGCTCAAGCAGCGCATGCGCGACGAGAAGGCGGAAGTGGCGGGCAGCTACGAGTTGCACAAGCGCAAGGCGTTCGCCGATTCCGTCGTCGGTGAAAACGCGGACCCGCAGATGAGGCAGGCCTTCGACGATCTCGGCGATGCGCGCGGCAAGCTCATCAAGGACACACACCTTGCGTTCCGCCAGCAGGCGCATACGCAGGCCGGGCAGGAGCGCTACGGCAAGATTTTTCCCGGCACGATGATCGACGAGCGGAAGTCCACCGCCGCGAAGAAGGAAACGCGCGATCTGGTCGGCAAGCATGCGCATGCTGTCATCGAGTATCAGATGGGCCTTGGCGACCCGGTCAAACAGAAGACGATCGCAAACCAGTGGAACACGATCATGCAAAGCGGCGGCACACGGCAGACGCGCGCGCGACAATTCGCCAAGGTGATCGACGCCGATCCTGGCATGAAGAACGCGTATCAGTTGCTGCGCGATACGGGCATGGGACGCAGCGAGTCGATTTACACGATGCAGCGCATGGTCGAAATGTCGATCGAATCGAAGCTGGCGAAAGACCCGGACATGGCCACGTTCGGCGGCAATGCCGACTTCGCGAAAGACGACGCCGCGCAAAAGGCGACGACGAGCCGTTTGACGTCGGCGTTCGCACGCCGTTGACGCATGCGCGAAGGGTGGCTCGCATGCGTGAACGGGCGCGTGACAAAGAGCATGGAGAAAGGGCATCGGTTGCGGGCGGTTTGCCGCATCGCCGGGCGCGTGCATCGTGTGCCGCGCGGGCCGCATTCGTCCAGTACTTTTGCCTCTTCACAGTCGACACTGTGTTGCTCGAAAACCCGCTCACGCGGCCATCGGCTGTCGACTGTCGGCCGCCTCGTCATGCCGCGCGATAAAGACATAGCCGAGCGAGTAGACCGTTTTCAGTTGCGACCCGTCGCGGCCATCGAGCGCGAGCTTCGAGCGCAGCTTGTAGATGTGCTGTTCGAGCGAGCGTCCCGCAAGGTCGGCGTCCTTGCCCCACACGGCGTTTGCCAGTTGCTCGCGGCTCATCAGCGAGCCCGCGTTCATCAACAGCAGCCATGCGAGGCTCAGCTCGCGCGCGGTCAGCGCCACGCAGCGCTCGCCGAAGCTCACCGTGCGCGCTGTCCGGTCGATCGTATAACCCGCCACCGTCAGCCGGTCGACCACGCGCGAGCCGCGGCAGCGCGCAATCGAGCGCCGTGCGCGCGCCATGATTTCGTCGACGCTCGCGGTGCCGATCACGACTTCATCGACGCCCGCATCGAGCGCCTCGATCACGGCTTCGCTGTCCCACGAACGGCCGATCATCATCACGGGCAGATCGGTGCGGAAATGGCAGGTGCGCCACTTGAGTGTGGCGAGCGCGGGAATCTGGCTCTGTGTTGCGTCGAAGATGACGAGCGCCGCCGAATTGCGTTGCAGGAAGCGGATCAGCGAAAGCTCATCAGTGAAACGGGTGCAGGATGTGCCGTTCTGTTCGAACGTTTCACTGATCTGTTTGAACAGCACGTCGCTGAAAGTGAAAAAGGCAATTCGCATGTGTACTCCATTACCATCGCGGCGCGACCCAGGCGCGCCGATATCCCCCGTCGTTCTGGTCTGAGGCGCCGTCTATGTTTTTGCAGCGCTCTCGTCATACAGAACACCTGATAGTAAGGGGCTATTCCATCCGTTTCTCAATCGGCTGCGAATGCGAATGAACACGCGAAAAATGCTTGTGGGACAAAGGTTTGCGGGGCGACATGCGCTGCATCGAAAGACGCTACGCAAAAATTTTTTTGCGCTTTAACGCGGCGAAGAACCGTTCGATCGAACGAAGCAACAACGAAACTTGATCGCGCACGCGCCCACTATCTGGGTGAGTCGCGTGCTTACTTGCCTGCCGCGTAGCGTTGCTCTTCATGCACGCGGCGTTCATGCGATTCCGCATACGCGGCGGAACGTGCCTTGAGCAATGGATCGTCGGACGGAGCGATACCGTCGGGCAGCTTCAGCGGATCGAAGCTGATGTCGCGGCATGGGCCGTCGATCTGCGGCTCTTCACGCTGCACGACGAGCGTGCCCACGTCGATCTGCGTGCGGTTCGCGGGCCATTGGCGTGTCGCATCGTTGGTGACGTCGCCGGGTTGCGCGAGCGTGATGACCATGTGCCAGCGCACGGGACCTTGCCGCAGGCGCTCGGCAAGACCGCGCTCCAGAAAATCCGTATCGTGCGTTTGCGCATCGGCGAGCGGCGTATAGGTATCGTCGGGTTCGACGCGCCAGCGCACATCCTGCGCGTGCCCGTCGCGATCGATCAGCCGGAACGCCGAGACGCTGTAGTACGCGGCATTGTCGAAGCCCGATGAAGGCGGATGATCGCGCAGCCATTGATCGAAGCGCGCGGCTTCGGGATGCGTCTTCATGAACGCATCCATGCCGGGGTTGCCGCCGTACGTGGTCGCGTCGTGCGCCTGCCGCGAGGCCGCGAGCATCTCGACCAACGCTTCGGGGCTGCGCACGGGGAAGATCGGCGCGGAGTTCATCGCCGTGCGCCATTCGCCGCCGCCCGGCGTCACGATGCGCAGCGCGAGGCTGCGCACGTTCGACGCGCCATCGGCCTGCGCGGGATTGCCGCCGCCGATCGACAGGCGTCCCACTACCTGCGATTTGCCCGCCGCGAACACGCCTGCGCGCGAGAGCGGCGCGGCGTTGCCGTTGCTGTCGAAATAGCCGGTCACGCACACGCCTTTAGCGTGATTGCGCCGAAAGCCCGGGTGTTTGCCGGATACGGCTTCGAAGCCGTCGACGATCTGGTTCGCCGAAGGTTGCGTGCCGAGCAGGCCGCCGAGGCCATGCGAGTACGCATAAGCGCCAGCTATCGAGCCAAGCGTGACGACGGTGAGCGCGCCGCCCGCGACAATGCGGAAGGGAAGTCTGGACATGAATCGACAACGGGTGCAACGCGCGCTACTGCGCGCGCGGCATCAAACTGAACCAAACAGCGGATCGAAACGGCGTTCAGCGATCTCTTTGCCAAGCGGCGCGAGATCGCCATTGCTGGTTGCGCCGATCAGCGCATAGCCGAGATTGGACTCGCGCCACGTGACGACGTTCATCGTGTCGATGCTTTGCGACGCGACGGACTGATTCGCCTTGTTTTCCTTGATCACGCAAAGCGCGACGGGATCGCCTTTCTGCGGCAGATAGATGATCTGCACGAGGGGGCGCCCGTGGAATTTCAGGCGCTGCACGCGGATGAAGCGTAAGCCTGCCTTGCTCAAATCGGGCACGCGCAGCGCAATGCCGTCTTCGTTGCGGATCTCATTGACGGTGCTTTGCGCGTCCGATGAATCGGGCCATAGGTGCGCGACGGTATCGCGCGAATAGAGTTGCTGATAGCTGGCTGCGACCTGTACCCACGGCAGCGAGCCCATCGTCGCGGACGCGACCGTAGTGGTGTTGCCGGACGGCTTACCCGCCTCGTTGAAACCGACGCCGGGCGCGAGCCGCAACACGACTCCGCAGCAGAACGCGCCGCCGACGAACGCAACGGCAAGCCACGCCGGCGCGATGCGCATGCGCGAGCGCACGGGCGCGGAACGCGGCATGTGCGCGTCGTGTTCGATCGCGGGGTCGTTCGCGCTTTGCGCGTTGTCGCCTTGCGCAGCGGCGGGTGTCACTGCCTGTTCGGCCTGTTGGGCTTGCGCGGTGGCGCGCAGCTTCGCGGCTTCCGTATGCGCGCGGATCAGATCGTCGACCCGCTTGACGAGGCTCGCCGGAACGGGCGGCAGTGTCTGCGCCGCGAACGCCTCGCGATACGGCAGGCGCGACGCCTGGAAAAGGGCGACCTTATCCGCGAGCTCCGCGTGGTCGCGAAGTTCGTCTTCGATCTGCTGACGTTCCTGTGGCGATAGTTCGTCGTCGACATACGCCATCAGCACGGTATCGTCGACTTTCATACGCTCGGGCCTTGGTCGGGAGTGCCGCAACACTCGAAATCATTCATGTCACAGCGCTGTCACAGCTATCTGACTCTTAAGTATAACGTCCTGTCCGCACATGCGGGCAATGCTCCGATTTGATGTGCTTCCGCGCGAAGAACCTTGCATGCGCTGTCAACTTTCTACGGGTCGTACGGGCAACGGCGCCAGGCTGAACATCGCATCGACATCGCGCTTCGCGATCAGCTTGCCGAGCTGGCCGAGATCGACCTGGCCGGCTGTGCCGATCAGCGCGTAGCTCAGCTCCGACTGCCGCCACGTGACGACGTCCATGTCGTCGATCTTCTGCTGCGCGAGCGACTGGTCGGGCTTTGCATCCTTCACGACGCACAACGCGACCGGGCCGCCCGTTTTCGGCAGATAGACGATTTGCACGAGCGGCTTGTCGTGAAAGCGCAACCGTTGAATGCGCTTGAACGTCAGTCCTTGCGCGCTGAGATCGGGCACGCGCACGGGCAATCCGTCGATCTGATGGATATCGGCGACGGTTTTTGCCGACACGGCTGCGTCCGTCGCGACGGCCACCGTGTCGCGTGAATAGAGCGCCTGATAACCGGCGGCGGCCATCACCCAGGGCGAAGCGGGTGGTGCTGACGCGACCGTCGCAGCGCCGCCTGGCAAGCCGGTAAGGCCCGGCAACAGCCGCAAGCCGACCACGCAAGAGAACACACCGGCAGCGAACGCGGCGGCAAGCCACGGCGCGGAAAAGCGCATGAGCGAGCGCACGGGCGCGGACGGTGGCAGGCCAATGTCCGGCGGCGCGATGGCGTCGTTCGCGGCGGGTTCGGCGGCGGGGCCGGGCGGCACGGGCGAGGTCGCGCTCGCATGCGTGCGCGAGAGTTCGGCGATCTTGCGCGTCAACGATTCGGGCACGGGCGGCAGTTTCTGCTGCGCGAACGCATCGTGATACGGCAGGCTCGATGCGCGGAACAGTTCGATGCGCTCCGCCAGATCCGGCGAGTCGTCGAGCTCGCGTTCGATCTCGCGGCGCTCCTCGATGTCGAGCTCGCCGTCAACGTAGGCCATCAGCGTGATGTCGTCGACTTTCATGACGCTGAGTCCTTGCCGAAGGTGGCCATTTTCATCGACGGGTTTGGCTTGCTGGCGAACAGCGCGCCGATCGCCTGACGCGCGCGCGACAGCCGGCTCATCACGGTGCCGATGGGAACGTTCAGCGTTTCGGCCGTTTCGCTGTAGCTGAGGCCTTCCACAGCAACCAGCAGCATCACGGCGCGCTGCGCGTCGGGCAGACGCTGCACGGCCTCGATGATCTGCGCGTTCATCGTGATCTGTTCCGGTGTGCGCGCCTTCGGGTCCTCGACCGTTTCGAGAAAGTCGTCGTCCCATTCCATGCTGGAGCGGCTGCGCACCGAACGCGCGCGCAACTCGTTGATCCACGTGGAGTGGACGATCGAGAACATCCAGCTAAGCGGCGCGGTGTCCGCCTGCAACTGATGCGCGCGTTCCAGCCCGCGCACGCAGGCACGCTGAACGAGGTCTTCAGCGTCGTGCTGGTCGCCGGAAATGCGCAATGCGAAAGCCCATAACCTTGGAAGCATCTCGGGCAGCATGCTGGACAAGTCTGCGCCTGTCATTGAAGTCGTTCCTTGCTACTGACTCGTTGGTCTGCCTTCGACGAAGGCATGAGGCCGGTGCGCGGCAAACGTTGGCGCGCCTTAATCTATACGGACGGAGTTCAAGCCGATAATTTTAACGTCGATCCGACAATGTTGCTGACGAGCGTTTTCGGCGCGCTGCGCGTCCGTTCGGGGCCGAAGCGGAAAGGCGAGTGAAAGACGGTCACGGCATGCAAACCCTGGAGCCGCGCAGTCAATCGGCTAAGATACGGCCCGCCAGTCATTTTCGAACCATGGAGTGTTTTCAGTGATTCAACCGGGCAACGTATTCAAGGACAACCTCGCGCAACTGCCGGGCATCGACGGTATCGAACGGATCGATCTCGTCGACGGCAAGGGCGCCGTGGTCGCGAGCATCGAGAACAAGCCGGGCAAGCAGGGCTCGGTTGCCGTGTACCACTATTTGCGCAACGCGTTTGGCACGCTCGACGCGAAGGCCGCCGAACATGGCCTCGCCGTGTTCGCCGAACATACGGCCGACGCGTGCAACCGTCCGGGCGCGCATCCGAATGTCGACCGGCTGCTGGAAATTGCAGCAGGCGGCGAAGCGCTGCGCATCGACGTCGTCGCAGCGGCCTGAGCGCGTCACAGCACGCCTAGCGCCAGCGCCTTGAGCGTGGCGGCTGCGCGCGTCGAGCAGTCCAGCTTGCGAAATACGCTTTCCACGTGCGTGCGCACGGTGCTCGGACTCAACGACAGATCGCGGGCAACTTCCTTGTTGCTCGCGCCGCGCGAAATGCCGCGCAGCACGTCGACTTCACGCGCGGAAAGCCGCGCCGTCTGCGCGCGCGGATTCACTACGCGCCGCTGCGCGACACGCTCGTCGATCAATGCGTTGACGACATCGGCGTCGAAAAGGCCTCGTGCGGCTTCGTCGTGCAACAGCTTCGCCGCTTCGTCGTGCGTGAGCGCTGCACGCCACGGACGCGCCGCGCGCAACGCGACCCACGCGGCGCTCGCCGCGAGAATGCGTGCTTCCATCGACAACGCAGCGCCCGACGCGCCGCGAAAATAGCCCGAGCCGGTGAGCCGTTCATACGCGTATGAACCGAGTTCGGCCGCCTCGGCGAGCGAGCCTGTCTGCTTGCCCGCGCGCGAGGTCCAGTACGGCACGAGACGCGCTTTCTCCCACGCCGCCTGCGACAGACGGGCAGGCGCGTCCCAGACGGGGTTCGGCACGGCCGCGCGCCCCATGCCATGAACGAGACCTGCGCAATAGAGCCGGTTTTGCGCGTGCGCATCGAGCGCAAAGCGCGCCGCGCACGATGCAGCCGTCGCCGCGACACTGCGCGAATAGCCCGTCATCCACGGCAGTTTGAGATCGATGATGTCCGCGACCAGTTCGACGGGCGTGACGTCGTTCATCTGCTGCGTCGACAGCGTGGCATCGATGGACGCCGCGTCGGCCTGTGCGAGTTCGTCGAGCCATTGCGGTGCGAGCCGGACCGCAAGCCGTGCGAGCTTGTCCGGGTAGCGCAAATCGGCGCGCTGGCCGATCAGCGCACTCGCGCGTTCGATCCCGTACGTGCGCGAAAAAATCTCCAGTTCGCCCGCCAGCGCGACCACGAACACGGTGGGGGGCACGTCGCTGCCGGCCAGCCGGTCCGGCGTGCCCGTACCGTCCCACGATTCGAACACATGCCGCAGCGTGGCTTGCGTGTCTTGCCCGAGACCGAGCATGCGCGCCGCTTCGCCCGACACTTCGCAGTGAATCCGCGCGAGCGGTGTCATGACCGCGCTCACATCGCCTTGCAATTCCATCGGGCGTGCCCAGTCCGGCTTGAGCGCGAGCATCGCTTCGCGGCTCGCGACGTCGTCGCCGAGCGCTTCCGCGAAGCCCGACGCGTTCGCCGTGCAGCCCGACCAGCGCAGCAGCGACGCCTCGCACACGGCGACGACGGCCGCTTCGCCGAGTTCGGCGGCCTGTGCGAGGCGTACGGCGAGCCACGCGGTGCGGACGGAGTGGTCGGTTGGCTGGCCCATGCTCAGATCGCCGATGAAGGCGAGCGCCTTCACGGCATCGAAGACGCGAACGACGGGTCCGCCGGATGAGCCTGACGAGGTCTGCATAAAGGTGCGCTGCGGGTCTTTTATCGAGCCTCACTATACCGTGCGCGGTTTCGCGCGAGATCGGTCATTTGACCGATACCCGCGCGCATGGGCGTCTGCGAAGCTTCGTTCCATTCGATAACCCGGTTTGACACATATGGACAGCTCGCTCATGAACTCGCTTATCAGGAAGTGCATCGCCTCCGCCATGCTGGCGGGCGCCGTGTTTTCGTTGCAGTCCGCGCACGCCGCGCAGCCGCAGGATCTGAAGGGCAAGAACGTCGTGCTGGTACACGGCGCGTTCGCCGACGGTTCAAGCTGGGAGAAGGTGATTCCGCTGCTCGAAGCGCGCGGCCTGCATGTGGTTGCCGTGCAGAACCCGCTCAGTTCGCTTGCCGACGATGCCGCCGCCACGAAGCGCGCGATCGACGCGCAGCAGGGTCCGGTGGTGTTGGTCGGCCATTCATGGGGCGGCGCTGTCATCACGCAGGCGGGCAACGACGACAAGGTGAAGGCGCTCGTCTACGTGGCTGCGTTCGCACCTGACAGCGGCCAGTCGATCAACGATGTTGTGAAGGGCAAGCCCGCGCCCGCATGGGCGAGCGAGTTGCAGAAGGACTCAGGCAACTTCCTGACGCTGTCGTCGAAAGCCATCGACAACGACTTTGCGCAGGACCTGAGCCCGGCGCAAAAGCGCATCGTCGCGGCGACGCAAGGCCCGTGGTTCGCCGGCTGCACCGACGACAAGATAACGGACGCCGCGTGGCACACGAAGCCTTCGTACTTCGTCGTCGCGAATCACGACCGGATGATCGATCCGCGTTTGCAGGACGCGATGGCAGGGCAGATCAAGGCGAACGTGACGCATGTCGACACGAGCCACGTGCCGATGCTCAGCAAGCCCGAAGCGGTCGCGAATGCGATCATTGCGGCGGCTGCGAAGGCGCAGTAACGACGTCACGTTGTGCAATCGCCGCGACGCGCCCGGATGCGCGTCGCGGTTTTTGTTTCAGCGTCATCGCGGAAAAATCTCCGCGATCCATTCGACGAAGGCCTTCACGGCCGCGCTCGAATGCGTGCGGTTTGGATACAGGCAGTCGCTTCGCTTAACAGCAGCGGCCAATCAAAAAAGCCAATCGACCGCTGCCTTCAGGCTCAACGCTTCATATTGCGCATCGCCACCGCGATCACGACCGCACCGCATGCAAGCACGGCTGCAGCCAGATAGGAGCCCGCGCTGATATCGTGCGTGGCCGCCGTCAACGCGCCGATAGCCGTCGGCGCGCTCAAGCTGCCGAGCTGCCCGATGCTCGATATCAGCGCAATCGAACCCGCCGACGCGGTGCCTGACAGAAACGTCGCCGGTATCGTCCAGAAGATTGCTGTACAAGACAGATAACCGATCGCGACCAGCGCCAATCCGGCGATTGCCGGCGTGAACGAAGCGTGCGCCGTGCCAAGCAGGACCGCGCCCGCAGCCGACACCAGCGCGCAGCCCGCGAAATGCAGCCGCCGTTCTTTGGTCGCATCCGAGTGACGGCTCGCGAGCACCATGCCGATCGCGCCGATCAGATACGGAATCGCCGACACGAGCCCGATATGCCACGGGTTCGCGACACCCGCTTGCCGGATCACGGACGGCGCCCAGAAGTTCAGCACGCTGCCTGCCCACGTGATCGTGAAATAGCCGAACGCGCACACATACACACGCCAGTTCTTCAACGCTGCGCCGAAGTGATCGATGCGATGTTCGTTCCCATGGCCCTCGCCTTGCAACTCGCGGGCGACAAGCGCCTTTTCCTCAGCCGTCAGCCACTTCGCGGTCGCGGCGGAATCGGGCAGATACCAGAGCGCGACCAGACCGACCAGCACGGGCGGAATCCCTTCGAGCAGAAAGAGCCATTGCCATGCGTGCAGCGTGTGCCAGCCATCGGCGTTGCTGAGAATCCATCCGGACACGGGACCGCCCGTGATACCCGCCACGGCGATGCCAAGCACGAAAGCGGACAGCACCTTCGCGCGATGACGATCCGGAAACCACGACGTGAGGTAATAGACGATGCCAGGAAAGAAGCCCGCTTCGGCAATGCCGAGCGCAATACGCGCGATATAGAACTGCGTCGGATTGCGCACGAACATCATCGACACCGACACGAGACCCCACAGCACCATGATGCGCGCGATCGTGCGGCGCGGGCCGATGCGGCGCAACAGCAGATTGCTCGGCACCTCGAACAGCACATAGCCGATGTAGAACACACCGACGCCCAAGCCATACGACGCTTCCGTCAAGCCAAGGTCCGCGCGAAACTGCAAATGCGCAAAGCTAATATTGACCCGGTCGATGTAGTTGAGCACATAGCAGAGGAACAGAAACGGAATCAGCCGCCGCGCGATGCGTCCAAACAGCTTCTCCGTATCCACCTGCACACTGTCGCTCTTCATCGATTCGGACGGCGGGCCGTCCAGGCCGCTGCGCGTCAGCGCACCGTTGGTCGTTTCCATTACGAGGTCTCCAATATAGTCGTCATTTGATATGTCGGCCGTGCTGCCTACGCGGCTTCGCTCTGCTTCAACGCGCTACGCAACGGCGCCAGCAATTCGGCGTTGTGCTCGCCGAGTGTCGGCGGCGCGATCACGTCGGTCGTGCGCTCGCCGTCGAAAGAAACAGGCGGCCGCACCGTGCGAAAACGCCCCATCTCCGGATGCGATGTTTCAACCAGCAATTCGAGGTGCTTGGCCTGCGGATCGTCGAGCGCTTCGCTGGCGTCGTACATTGGCGCATGCGGCACATCGTTCGCTTCGAGTCGCGCGCACCAGTCGGCGCGGGTACGCTGCGCGAAGGCCGCGCCGAGCAGATCGATCAACGCCTCCTGATTCGCGATGCGTCCCGCGCGGTCGGCAAAGCGCGGGTCTTGCAGCAAGGTCGGCTGTTCGATGGCATCCGCGAGACCCAGCCAGAATTTTTCCGGCGACGACATGTGCAGCGCGAGCCATTTGCCGTCCGCGCACTTCATCACGTACGACTGCGACACGCTCGGACGGCTGTATGGGCCCATCAGTTCATTGGCCGAGTAGTAGTGCGTGAACGCATCGAGATTGAAGTGGCTCATCGCTTCGAGCATCGACACTTCGACCTTGCGTCCGACGCCCGTCCGGTTGCGCTCGTGCAGCGCGCCGAGAATGCCGTACGCCGCATAGAAGCCCGTCAGCGAATCGGCAATCGCGGGACCGACCACGCGCGGATTCTCGGGATTGATCAGCAGGCCGAGAAAGCCGCTGGCCGCCTGTGCGACGGTGTCGTACGCGGGCCGCGTCGCTGCCGGGCCGGTCTGGCCAAAGCCGCTGATCGCGCAATAGATCAGACGCGGATTGATCTCGCGCAAACGCTCGTAGCCCGCGTTCATCCGATCCGCCGCGCCCGGCCGGAAGTTCTGAATGTACACGTCGGCGTCGCGGATCAGCGCGTCGAACAGCGCGAGATCATCAGCGTCTTTCGTATTCAGCGTGACGCTGCGCTTGTTGCGGTTGTAGGTCTGATAGTGCGGGCTATAGAGGCCGCCCTTGAACGCGCGGAACGGATCGCCCGAGCCCGGCTGCTCGATCTTGACGACGTCGGCGCCCAGATCGCCGAGCAGCATGCCGGCCGCCGGCCCCGTGATGAAGGTGCCTTGCTCCAGTACGCGGACGCCTTCGAGAACTTTGGTCATGCAACAACTCCAGAGATTCGCCGCGAAGCGGCTCAGAAGAAACGCTCAGATGCCGGGCTCAAAGCCTTCGGGCGCTTCGCCGTCGTACACCACTTCGCGCGTGGCCTGATACGACAACGCAAAGCCGATCGAGTGGGCCAACTCTTCCGTCAGATGCCCGATCAGTCCAGCGGTACGCGCGAGAATCGGCACGCCCTTGAGCGCGGCAAGCGGAAAACCGACGCCCAGCAACACAGCAGGAATCGCCGCCGACACGTTCAGCATCAGCGCCTTGCCGAACACATCCGGCAACACGGATTCGATCGCTTCCGCGATGCGCACGTAGGTCATATCCGCGCCGCTGCGTTCGGCGACGGCGAACAGCGCGTCGACGCGCGGGTCGCGCTCTTTATGCAGCGGATGGCCGTAGCCCGGCACGGCGCGTTTGTCCGCGCGATAACGCGTGATCACCGTGAACGCCGCCTCGGACAGATCGCCGCCCGTTTGCGCCGCGCACTGCCGCACTTCGTCGAGCAGCTTTCCACAGGACTCGGACGCGCCGAGTATCACCGAGCCGCAACCGAGAATCCCGGCGGCCACGGCGCCTTGCAGCGCATCGGGCGCGGCGGCGAGCGTCATGCGGCTTGCCTGCACGCTCGGCACGAGTCCATGCTCGGCGATCGCGACGAGCGTCGCGTCGAGCACGGCGCTGGCGGCCGGGCTGGGCGTTTGTCCCGTGACGAGCAGGAAGAAGTAGTCGGTGAACGAGATCTTGCCGATCAGTTCGTTCGCGAGGTCGCGTCCTCGCACGACGATGGTGTGCGTATTCGAGGTCGAGATCGACGTGCGCGGGATAGTCTCTTTGCCGATTTTCATGGGTGCTTCGCGGGTCCGTTGAGCATCGCGTCGAGGTCTCCTCTCGCTGCGATCGTTGATGGCGAGGCCAGTGTAAGGCAGGCAATCTATCGATAAAAATGGTATTTTTCGCTGATTATCTATCGATGCCATCGATTCAAAAGCGCCCCACGAGAACCCATGGAACTACGACATCTGCGCTACTTCGCGGCCCTTGCCGAGCAATTGAGCTTCACCGTCGCCGCGCAAAAGGTCCACGTCACGCAATCGACGCTGTCGCATCAGATCCGCCAGCTCGAAGAAGAACTCGGCTGCCGGCTGTTCGAGCGCGAAGGCCGGCGCGTGACGATGACGGAAGCGGGCGAGCTGTTTCTGGAGCGCGTGCGCAATGCGCTGCGCGAAGTCGACGAAGGCGTGTCGACCGTGCGCTTTGCCGCTGAGGAAATGACGGGCGTCGTGCGCATCGGCGCGACGCACACGTTCAACCTGCACATCATTCCGCGCTGCGTGTCACTGTTCCTGGACCGGCATCCGTCCGTGCGCGTCGACGTGCTCGAAATGACGGGCGACGGCATCGCGCAGGCGCTGCTGCGCGGCGACCTCGATATCGGCGTGACGTACAAGCCTAACGACGCGTTGCCGCTGCGTTTCGAGCCGCTCTACACCGAGGAGATGATGCTCGCCGTCGGGCTGCGGCATCCGTTCGCGAAGCGGCGCTTCGTGCGCGTGTCGGAGCTTCATCTGCAGCGCATGGTGCTGTTGCCGCGCAGCTTTTCCACGCGCGTGCTGCTTGACGAATCGTTCCGGATGGCGAATGCGGCGCCCGTCGTCGTCGCGGAAATGAACGCCATTGCGCCGATGATCGAACTGGTCAGAGAGACCGACATCGCGACGATCGTGTCGACCCACGCGCTGCGGCGCGAGGACGTGAAACTGATTCCGCTCGAAAGTCCGACGCCCGTGCGTTCGCCCGGTTTGCTGTGGCGCCGGGACGAGGCGCGCACGCCTGCAGCGCGTTCGTTTGCGTCGATCGTGCGCAGCGTGAGCGACAGCGAGAGCCGCGACACGCGACGGAATACGGTGCGCGCCGCGCGCCGGTAACGGCCACGGGCGCGGCATTGAGCGCGCCGTCCGCGAAATGATCGTTTTGCGCAAAAATGTGATCGGTTTGCGCAATTCAATCAAACGGTCTACACTCCGAACTGATCGATTCGATCGAGTGATGACTGTTTCAATCAAAATCGCGGACAGACGCGGCGCCCAATAAAGCCAGGAGACTCGCATGGTTCAGATTCCCATCAAACGCTCGATCGAGCGCATCCCCGGCGGCATGATGATCGTGCCGCTGCTCATCGGCTCGCTGGTGGCGACGTTTCTGCCCGGCATGCCCAAGTTCTTCGGCTCGTTCACGAATGCGCTGTTCACGGGCGCGCTGCCTATCCTTGCCGTGTTCTACGTCTGCATGGGCGCGAGCATCGACGTGAAGGCGACGCCGTATCTGATGAAAAAGGGCGGCGCGCTGCTCGTGACGAAGGTTGGCGCGGCGGTGATCGTCGGTGTGATTCTCGGCCATGTGCTTGGCGAGCATCCGGTTTCGTCGGGCCTGTTCGCGGGCATCTCGACGCTCGCCGTGGTCGCCGCGATGAACGACACCAACGGCGGCCTCTACATGGCGCTGATGGGCCAGTATGGCCGCTCGGAAGACGTCGGCGCGTACACGTTGATGTCGCTCGAATCGGGTCCGTTCCTGACCATGGTGACGCTCGGCGTCGCGGGTCTGTCGGCGTTTCCGTGGCAGACGCTGGTCGGCAGCATCCTGCCGCTCGCGCTCGGCATGCTGCTCGGCAATCTGGACCGCGAAATGCGCGACTTTCTCGCGAAGGCCGTGCCCGTGATGATTCCGTTCTTCGCGCTGGCGCTCGGCGCGGGCCTCGATCTGCACAAGGTCTGGCAAGCCGGGCTGCTCGGCATCGGTCTCGGCATCGCGGTGGTGATCGTGACGGGCATTCCGCTGTACTTCGCCGATCGCCTGACGGGCGGCACGGGCGTGGCGGGTGTGGCAGCAGCCAATACGGCGGGCAACGCAGCGGCTGTGCCGGCGCTCGTCGCGGCAGCGAACCCGGTGTACAACGAAGCGGCGCAGAGCGCGACGCTGCTGGTGGCCGCATGCGTCGTGGTCACGGCGATCCTGTCGCCGATCCTGACCGCGCAGGTGGCGAAGCGCTATCAGCAGCGCCAGGAAGGCGCGCGCACGAAGAATCGCGAAGGGCTGGCACGATGAAGATTCTGATTCTCGCGGACGACCTGTCGGGCGCTGCGGACTGCGCGATCGGTTTCGCGAGCGCGGGCCATCGCACGGTCGTCACGCTGGAGGCGACGCGTACACTCGCGCATGACGGCGCGGACACGATCGCCGTCGATACCGACACGCGCCGTCTCACGCCTCACGACGCATCAGTGCGCACGTCATCGGCCTATGCCGAGATGAGCGCGCGCGACCAGCGGCTCTACAAGAAAATCGATTCGACGCTGCGCGGCAACTGGGCGGCGGAAGTGGCGGGCCTGCAGGCGCTCGCGGGCATGGCGATCGTCGCGCCCGCTTTCCCGGCGACGGGGCGCACGGTGCGCGACGGGCAGGTGTTCGTACACGGCGAGCCGCTCGAACAGACGGCGACATGGAAGCTGGAGCATGCGGGTGTTCCCGCCGGCATCGCAGCGCAACTCGAAGCAGCCGGTTTGGCAACGGACCGGCTCGACGCCGAAGCACTCGCCGACGAACCCGAAACGCTGGCCGTGTGCATCGGCGCGATGGCGGCGAACGGCGTGCAGGCGCTGATCGTCGATACGCAAAGCGAGAAGGCCTTGCGCGCGCTCGCCCGCGCCACGCTGCAAAGCGACGCGCCGTTCTTCTGGGTCGGCTCGGGCGGGCTCGCGCGCGAGATCGCGGCGCTCAATCCGCGCGGCGACGCTGAAGAACGCAAGTCCAGCGGCGACAGATTTCCCGGCGGCCCGATCCTGATTCTGGTCGGCAGCCTGTCGGCCGTCAGCGAGCGTCAATGCGCGATGCTGCGCGAGCGCGGCGGCGTCGAAGAACTGATCGTGCCGCCCGTCGTGCTGCGCGAAGGCAAGAGCCATCGCGACTGGCGCGCGTGGCAGGACCAGGTCGGCGTGTCGCTGAAGGCGGGTGTCGATCTGCTGCTGCGCATCGGTCGCGACGACGCGTTCGATCCCGCCGAAGGCGCGCAACTGTCGGCGGCGCTTGCGGCGCTGGTCGAGCCGCACTTCACGAAAACCGGCGGCCTGATCGCGACGGGCGGCGAGACCGCGCGCGCGATGCTGGCGGCCGCGCGCATCGGCAATCTGCAATTGCTGGCCGAAGTCGAAGCGGGCGTCGCGGTGGCGAGGCCACTCGACGCCACCCGCACACATTGCCCCGGCGTCGTGACGAAGGCGGGCGCATTCGGCACCGATCACGCGCTGTATGCCGCATGGCTGACCCTGCGCAATGAAACCGAGCGCGACGTCGCTTCCCACTGACGTCCGCGAATGAAAAGCAAGTACCCACGAGATCACATCATGAGCAACTACCTTCCCGTAATCGGCATCACGATGGGCGATGCAGCAGGCGTCGGCGCAGAAGTCGTCGTCAAGAGCCTCGCGCATGCGTCGGTCTACGCGCAATGCCGTCCGCTCGTGATTGGCGACGCGAAGCGCCTCGAACGCGCGAACCAGATCGTCGGCGGGACGATGAAGATTCGCCGCATCGAGGACGCATCCGATGCGCGCTATGAGCAGGGCACGATCGACTGCATCGACCTCGGCCTGATTCCCGACGACCTGCCGTTCGGCCAGTTGTCGGCACTGGCGGGCGACGCCGCGTATCAGTACATCAAGCGCGCCGTCGAACTCGCGCAGGCGGGCAAGATCGACGCGATCTGCACGGCGCCGCTCAACAAGGAAGCGTTGCATGCGGGTGGCCACAAGTACCCGGGCCACACGGAAATGCTCGCGCATCTGACGGGCGTCGACGAAGTGTCGATGATGCTGGTCGCGCCGCAACTGCGCGTGATTCACGTGACGACGCACATCGGCATCATCGACGCGATCCGCAAGATCGAGCCGGGCCTCGTGCAGCGGACCATCGAACGCGGCAACGCGACGCTCGTGAAGGCGGGCATCGAACATCCGCGCATCGGCGTGTGCGGCATCAATCCGCATGCGGGCGAAAACGGCCTGTTCGGCTATGGCGAAGAAGAAGAGAAGATCATCCCCGCCGTGAAGCTGCTGCAGGAACGCGGCCTCGACGTCACGGGCCCGCTACCCGCCGACACGCTGTTCTTCCGCGCCGGCCGCGGCGACTTCGATCTGGTGGTCGCGATGTATCACGACCAGGGCCATGGCCCGGTGAAGGTGCTCGGTCTCGAAGCAGGCGTGAACGTGACGGTGGGGCTCGAAGTGATCCGCACGTCGGTCGATCACGGCACCGCGTTCGATATCGCGGGCAAGGGTGTGGTCGACGAAGGCAGCCTGCTCGAAGCGCTGCGCCAGGGCGCGGAACTGGCGACGCGCCGCTGAACGCCGACGGCGGCGAGCCGGCGCAGCAGCAACGCCGCACGTGCCCGCCGTCGAATGGGCGCAAAGGGGCTGGTGTAAGATCGAGCCCCATTCCCGGACTCCCGCAGACGTGAAAAAAACGACCGACCGTCATCAGGCGATTCTCGAACTCGTGCGCACGCGCGACGCCAACGTCGAGGCGTTGTGCGCCGCGCTGGGCGTGTCGGAAGCGACGATCCGCCGTGACCTGACGGCGCTCGCGAAGCAGAAGCGCCTGGTGCGCACTTACGGCGGCGCGACCGCTCGGGTCGGCGTACACGAGCCGGAAGCGTCGCTCGAAGAACGCAAGTCGGCGCAGCGCGAGCAAAAAGAACTCATCGCGCAGGCGGCCGCCTTGCACGTACACGACGGGGACACGGTGCTGCTCGACGGCGGCACGACCTGCGCGCAACTCGCGTGGCATCTGTCGACGCGCGAAGACCTGCATGTCGTCACCAACAATCTGCTCGCGGTCACGGCGCTCGCCAATGCGCCCGGCGTGCGCCTCACGCTGATCGGCGGCGAACTGCGCGGCTCCAGCATGAGCACGCTCGGGCCGCTCGCGGAACTCATCCTCAGCCGTTTGACCGTCGACCGTGCGTTTCTCGGCGCGGACGGCGTGGTCGCGGGGTTCGGGCTGTGCGAAGCATCGGCGCAGCAGGCGTATCTGAAGGAGTGCATCGTGTCGCGCGCCGCCGAAATCATCGTGCTCGCCGATTCCGACAAGCTCGGCCGCGCGCGCCAGCAGCACTGGACGCCGCTGCAGCGCGACTGGCGGCTCATCACCTCGGCGCTGGCCGACGAAGCGCTGCTCGCGCCGTTTCGCGCGCTCGATGAAGTGATCGTCGAACTGGCCTGAGCGACTTTGCTCCACGAACCGTTTCGATCAGCAACCTTGCGCGTTCGATCCAGGTCCCGAACAGGCTGGCGGGGCACTATCATGAAACTCAGCAACGTGACGCCAGCGCCGTCTGCGCCGGTCTTCGTTTCCCTGACAGCCATGAACAACATCCGCAATCGCTGCCTCAGGCTGTGCCGGTTTTTATGCGTGATGCTTGCGTTGGCATCGGTCGACGCCACCGCGCAGGCGCAATCTCACCCGCACAAGCCTGCAAGCCTCACGGTGGGCGTCCCCGAAGGCGGCTGGCCGCCGCTTCTGATCGTCAACAACGGCCAGCTGTCCGGCGCCGCGTTCGATATCCTCAAATCCGTTCTCGACCCGTCCGCGCAACTGCGGGTCCGGGTGTTCCCCGACTACGCGTCGTTGAGCGCTGCAGCCTGCGCCGGCTCCGTCGACGTCGTGCTCGCCGTGCAAAAGCCGATCGAGGCGAGGCGCTGCCTGATACTGTCCGAGCCGTACTACGATGCCGATTTCGTCGTGGTCGGGCGCGCGTCGGATGCCGCGCGCGACGGCGAGCCGCCACGCCTCGCGGGCAAGCGCATTGCCGCAGAGGCAGGCTCGTACATCGAGCAGGTGTCGCACGAGCGTTACCCCGATTCCGTCTTCGTGCGTACACACAGTCCGCAGGAGGGTTTGCGCGATGTGCTGCAAAAGAAGGCGGACGTCTACATCACGTTGCTGCCCGTCGCGGACTACCTTTTGTCGCAGCCGGAGTTCGCCGGGCTGGCGGAACTGAATCGCTATCGCGAAACGGAAAGCGGCGTGCGCTTTGGCTTTCCGCGCACGCAACAGGCGTTGCGCGATGGTGTCGACGAACGGCTGAACGCGCTGCCCGAGTATGCCCGGCAGCGCATCCTGAGCAACTGGATGACTACCGGACCGATTCAACCGGAGTCGTCCGCGCCGTTTCATCTGAGCGACGAGGAGCGCGCATGGCTGCGCTCGCTGCCGCCGCTGCGCGTGGGCGTGGACAGCGGGCTGCCGCCGTACAGTTATGTCGACGACAGCGGGCAGACGCATGGCATGGCGCAGGACTATCTGCGGTATCTGGCGAACCGGCTGGGGATCGGTTTCGTACGCCAGCCCGAGCCGGGCTTCGCCGCCACCGTGGATGCCCTGCAAGCGGGAACGCTCGATCTGGTCGCCGTCGCCATTCTTCATGACCCCGCGTTGCGCGGTACGCCCGTGTCGCGCCCGTACGCGACGTTTCCGGTTGTTGCCGTCGGCCGTAACGATGCGCCTGCGCTTGGCCAGTTACGCGATCTGAACGGCAAGCGCGTTGCCGTCACCGACGGCGGCGGTCTGCGCTGGCTGGTGACGGGCGCAGCGCCGCAGGCGCGCATCGTCGTCGTGCCGGATGTCGGGACGGGCATGAACGCGGTCGCCGAAGGCAAGGCCGATGTCTACGTGGACGATCTGGCCACGGTTCACTACATGCTGCAGCGCATGCATGGCGACACTCTGCGCATCATCGGCTCCGCGGGCCGTTCGCTGCAGACGGGCTTTGCCGTCTCGCCGAAGCTGGCGGCCCGGCTCATGCCGATCATCGACCGCGCGCTCGCGGCGTTGCCGGACTCCGAGCGGCTCTCGATCCAGAACCGCTACTTCGGCGCGAACTACGAACTGGGTCCGTCGTGGAAAGACATCGCGCTGAGGTTCGCGCCCGTGGCGCTCGCGCTGCTGGCCGTGATTGCGGTGCTGTGGCGCTCGCGCCGCGCGTTGCACAAGGAGGCGCGTGAACGCCGGGAAGCAGAGCTGAGGCTGATCGACGTGACCAGCCAGTTGCCGGCGACTGCGTTCCAGTATCGACAGGCTAGAAACGGCGACTCGCGGATCATCTGGCTAAGCGGCAATACCGTCGACATGTTCGGCAAGACCAGCGCCGAGCTGCAAGCCATTCCCGGATCGGTGCTCGCAGCCGTTCATCCCGAGGACCGCGCCGCGCTTCTGACCGAGGCGTACAAGGCCGAGCAGACGCTGGCGCCCGTGAGCCGCGAACTTCGCGTGCAGCGCCGCGGCGCCTACCGGTGGACGCGGCTGCACGCCGTGCCGCATCGGGTCGAGCACGACGATCTCGTGTGGACTGGCTACTGGAGCGACGCCGAAGAGCAGCATCAGCATGCCGTCGCGCTCGCCGAGGCGCGCGATGCGGCGCAGCAGGCGTCGCGCGCGAAGAGCGAGTTTCTCGCGGCGATGAGCCATGAAATACGCACGCCGATGAGCGCCGTGATAGGACTGATCGAACTGCTCGCTCACAGTAACCTGCGCCCCGACCAGGCGGTCAAGGTGAAGCTGATCTCGCAGGCAGCCGAGTCGCTGCTGCAGATCCTCAACGACATTCTGGACTACTCGAAGATCGAAGCCGGCAAGATCGCGCTGGAGCGGGCGCCTGTCGATATCCGCGATCTGTGCACGAGCACGTTCTCGCTGTTCTTCTGGCGCGCACAGGAGAAGCGGCTGAAGCTGGCGCTGTGCATCGACGCGGCGATTGCGCCCGTGGTGTGGAGCGACGGCGTGCGGCTACGGCAGATTCTCTTCAACCTGCTCAGCAACGCGATCAAGTTCACTACGGAAGGCAGCATCCGGCTCGACGTCGAACTCGCGGGCCAGGACGACGAAGGTGACGGCACGCAAACCATTGTCTGGCGCGTGAGCGACACGGGAATCGGCATCAGCCCGGATCAACGGGCACGCCTCTTTCAGCCGTTCGTGCAGGCCGAAGCCTCGACGACGCGCCGCTATGGCGGTACAGGTCTCGGCTTGACGATCTCGCGGCGGCTGGTGGCCATGCTGGGCGGCACCATCGGCATGGAAGGCGAAGTGGGGCGTGGCACCCAGGTCGAGTTCCGCCTGCCGCTGGAAGTGAACCAGCGCGAGTTTCAAAGCTATCCGCTGGCTGGCGTCACCGTCGGTCTTTGCGTTCGCGATGCGTCTGTGCTGTGCAGCCTGACGCAAGCGTTGCGCACTTTCGGCGGTACTGTGGCGATTCTCGATCCAAATGCAGCGCTTTCCCCGGATGGCTTGCCAGCGGAGTGCCGGCTGATCATCGACGACCTGCTGACAGCGGAAAGTCCGTCAGCGGACCAGCCTCTCACGCAAGCCCAGCAGAAGCCCCTAGTTCAAATACAGGTGGGCGGCGTCCCCGTCGTTCCCACGACTGCGACCATCAAGACGGGCGGATATGTCCGCATGGGGGACATCTGCTATCTGTGCGTCTATCCCGTGACGCTCGAGGGCGTGGCTGCCGTCTGCAATGCCGTCTTGCACGGGGACGCCGAACTCGGACTGGAATCTGCGGCATCGGCGCTCACGCCGGCTGCGCCGCGCAGCCGCGCCGATGCGCTGCGCGATCACGCGCTGATCCTGATCGCCGAAGACAACGGGATCAATCGGCATCTGCTGCGGCAGCAACTGGAACTGCTCGGCTGCACGTGCGACACCGTCGAAGACGGCGTGCAGGCGCTGAAGGCGATGGAGTCGGCGGACTATGCGCTGCTGATCACAGACTGTCACATGCCCGAGATGGACGGCTACACGCTGGCAACCCGCGTGCGCGAACGGACGGATGACAGGCCGCGCATCTCCATCGTCGGACTGACGGCGAGCGTGGGGCGGGAAGAACGCGAAGAGTGTCTGGCCGCCGGCATGGACGAGTGCCTGTACAAGCCGGCCAAGCTCAGCGATCTGCTTGCGTGCCTCACCCGCTTCGCGCCGCAGTGCCTGCAGGGGCACGGCACGCCCGCGAGCGACGCACGGCCCGCGCCGCAGGTGGACGCGCCGCGTGCCACGCCTCACGTGGCTGGACCCGCCGCCGTACCTGCCACAGCGACGGAACCCGGCGAACTGCCCGATCTCGACTGGGACGCGATCAATCAGAATTTCGGCAGCACGGGGCGCGACGAGAAGCTGATCGACATCATCGTCCAGACCATGACGACCGATGCCGACGAACTCGAAGGCATGCTCGGCGAGGCCGATCCGGCTGTCCTGCGGCAGTGGATTCATCGCGTCGACGGCGCGGCTTCCGTGCTCAGGTACGAACCGCTGAAGCATGCGCTGCAGACGTTCCGTGCGAGCGTGCTGACAGGCGACCGGGCGCTCTATATTGCCTCGGGCGAGCAGATGCTGCACAAGCTGCGGCAGATCACCGATCACGTCGCGCGTCAGGTATAGCGGCGATCGCGATGTATCGCGTGCTTCATGTCTCGAAGCGGTTGCCCGCGTCGCGCAGACGCCTGATGCCGCTGTCGACGTGCGCTCGCGCGCTTTCCTTGTCGCCCAGCCGCATCTGCTCATACGCGCGCTGCGCGATGTCGTGCGGCACGGGCTTGAGCGGGCGGTTGCTCTGCATCGCCTTGAGTTGCACTTCGGCGGCGCGCTCAAGGTAGTACAGATCGTCCCAGGCCTCGGCGATGCTCGCGCCAGCCACCATCACGCCGTGGTTCTTCAGGAACAGGATGTCCGCGTCGCCCATTGCAGCCGCGATGCGGTCGCCTTCGGATGTATCGAGCGCGAGGCCGTTGTAGTGCTCGTCGACGGCGGTGCGGCCGTAGAACTTCAGCGCGGTTTGCCCGAGCCACAACAGCGGCGGTCCTTCGATGAGGCACAGCGCGGTCGCGTTCGGCATGTGCGTGTGAAACGCGGCCTTCACGCGCGGCATGGCCCGATGCAACTGCGCATGAATGTAGAACGCCGTCGCTTCCGGGCTGCCGTCACCCTCGATCACGTTGCCGTCGAAATCGCAGATCAACAGGCGCGATGCCGTGACTTCCGAAAACGCGTAGCCATACGGATTGACGAAGAACAGATCGTCATGTCCCGGCACGACGGCGGAGAAATGATTGCACACGCCTTCTTCAAGGCCATGCTGTGCGGCAAGCTGAAAACACGCGGCCAGTTCGATGCGGGCCGTGTGTACCGCGTCGGAATCGAGCGCGGCGCGACGCGAGACAGCGGAGGTGTTGACGTTGAGCGTATGAGCCATGACAGGTCCTTTGCACGTTTCACCAGCCGACCGACGCGAACAGCGGCGGCACCTTGTCGAGCGTCGCGAGGGTGGCGTCGGGCGTGTAGTCGGGCAGGCGCTGGCGGCCCGTGCCGCGGTCGATCCACACGCAGCGAAAGCCGATATCGCGCGCCGCTGCGTGATCCAGATGCGGGCTTGCGCAGATATGCACCACGTCGTCGAGCGATACGCCTAGCTGTTCGTGAGCATAGTCGAAAAGCCGCCGGTTGGGTTTGTACGCGCCGGCCTGCTGCGCGGTGATCACGCGGTCGATATAGCCGCCAAGCTGCGCGACGTTGCCGGCGATCACGTCGTCATCGGTATTCGACACGATGCACAGCCGGTAGCCCGCTTCCTTCAGCGTGCGCAACGTATCGACCACTTCGGGGAAGGGCGGCATCGCGGAGATGCGGCTGGTCAGCAGGCGGATGTCGTTGTCGTCGGCGTGCAGGTCGAATTCTTCGAGCGCGATGCGTAGCGCTTCGCCCGCGACTTCGCGGAACGAGCGGTGCGGCGGCGTCTGTTCCAGCGCGTGCTCGTGCCTGTCATAGACGGCGATGAATTCGCGCGGATCGATGGCGGCGGCGTGCTTGCCGGCGAGGATCGCCGTGACGGCCTCCAGCAGCCCTTCGTCCCATTGAATCAGCGTGCCGTAGCAATCGAAGGTCAGCCACGACGGGCGCGGTGTGTTTTCAAGTGACATGAGAGGCTCCTTTCCGGTGACGTCGATATGGAACACAGACTATGCCTCGCGCCGCATATTGGGAAATTAAATTAAAATGGCATGCTTAGTGGAATCGTAAATATGAGGCGCCCGTCATGCTCGATCTCGAACTTCTGAAGACGCTGGTGTGCGTCGTCGACGAAGGCAGCTTCACACGGGCCGGCGACCGCGTACACCGCACCCAGTCGACGGTCAGCCAGCAGGTGCGGCGCCTCGAAGAACTGGTTGGCCGTACGCTGTTGATGCGCGACCGCACGGGCAATCAGGTGACGGCGACGGAGCACGGCGAACTGCTCACGCAATATGCGCGCCGCCTGATCGCGCTGTCGCAGGAAGCACAGGACGCGCTCGCGAGCGACGTATGGCGTACGCCGATCCGCATCGGCGTGCCGGAAGACTTCGACGCGAAGCGCATGGCTTCGATCCTGTCGGGCTTCGTCAAGGCGCGGCCCGAAGCGCGGCTCGAAACGGTCGCGGGCATGAGTTCCGATCTGCACCGCAAGCTGTCGGGTGGCGAGATCGAGATCGCGCTCGTCAAACGGGAGCCGGGCAGCGGGCCGTGTCTCGCGTCGTGGCCCGAATCTCTGGTGTGGGTACGCGGGCGCATGATCGAAGTGCCGCCCGAAGATGGCGAGCCGATTCCGCTCGCGCTGTTTCCGCAAGGCTGCGTGTACCGCAAGCGCGCGATCCGCAGCCTCGATCATACGCAGCGAAGCTGGCGCGTCGCGTTCGGCAGCCATAGCCTGACGGGCATTCAGGCCGCCGTCGCTTCCGGCCTTGGCATCACCGTGTTGCCGACCACGGCCGTGCTGCCCGAGCATAGCGTGTGCTTCGACCTGCCGCGTTTGCCGCCCACCGAACTCGCGCTCATCGGCTCGGGCGGCGCGATGAACGCGGTGCAATCGGCGCTGGTGGATTTCCTGCGCGAAGCGGTGTCGGTCTAGTCGCCGCTGCGCCGCGCGAAGAAACGGTTCTCCGGGCGCGGCAAGCCGAGATGGTCGCGCAGCGTCGTGCCTTCGTACGCGCGGCGGAAAATGCCGCGCCGTTGCAGTTCGGGCACGACTTTATCGGCGAAATCGTCGAGACCGCCTGGCAGATACGGGAACATCACGTTGAATCCGTCGGAGCCGCGCTCGACTAGCCATTGCTCCATCTGATCGGCGATCGTCGCGGGCGTTCCGACCATTTCCAGCCCCGAATAACCGCCGATCCGCTGTGCAAGCTGGCGGATCGTCAACTGGTCGCGACGCGCCCAATCGACGACACGTTGCCGCGAACTCTTGCTGGCATTGCTCTCGGGAATCTCGGGCAGCAGCGAGTCCGGGTCGAGTTGCGAAACGTCATGGCCGAGCGCGATCGAAAGCGATGCGATACCGCTGTCGTAATGCACGAAGGTATCGAGCAACGCGCGCTTTTCTCGTGCTTCGTCGACGCTATCGCCGACCACCACAAACGCGCCCGGCAGTATCTTCAGATGCTCCGGGTCGCGGCCCGCGCGCTCGACGCGGCTTTTCACATCGGCGTAGAAGCGCTGCCCTTCGGCGAGCGAGGGCGGCGCGGTGAACACGGCGTCGGCTGTTTCGGCGGCGATCTGGCGTCCCGCTTCCGACGATCCCGCCTGCACGACGACGGGCCAGCCCTGAACCGGCCGCGCGATGTTCAGCGGCCCGCGCACCGACAGATGCTCGCCTTTGTGGCCGAGTACATGCATCCGTTCCGTGTCGACGAAGACGCCGCTTTCGACGTCGCGGACAAACGCGTCGTCGGCCCAGCTATCCCACAGGCCCGTGACGACGTCGTAGAACTCGCGTGCGCGGTGATAGCGCTCGCCGTGCTCGACATGGGCTTCGAGACCGAAGTTCAGCGCCGCATCGGGATTGGATGTCGTCACGAGATTCCAGCCGGCGCGGCCACCGCTCAGATGATCGAGCGAAGCGAAGCGGCGCGCGACGTGATACGGCTCGTCGAACGTCGTCGACGAGGTGGCAATCAGCCCGATGCGCTCCGTCACCGACGACAGCGCGGCGAGCAGCGTCAACGGCTCGAACGATGTCACGGTGTGGCTGCGCCTGAGCGCGGCGGGCGGCATGTTGAGCACGGCCAGATGATCGGCCATGAAGAACGCGTCGAAGCAGGCGCGTTCGAGCGTCTGCACGAAGCGCTTCAGATGCGAGATGTTGAAGTTGGCGTCGGGAAAAGCGCCGGGAAAGCGCCACGCGCCCGTATGCAGGCTGACGGGACGCATGAAAGCGCCGAGATGCAACTGACGGGATCGGGTCATGATGGAAGCCCTTGCCGAAAAGGTAAGCGGATTGCAAAGCGTGCGCGAAATACGATACGACAAGCGCGCAAATCCGGCTGGCCGACTGCACAAACCGGTCTGTGCAGCGATATCAGCGGTATTCGCTGTTTCCGCATGAAAAGCAAAGCTGCAACGGCGTAATTTGCTACGCACGAAACATTCGAACGACGGCGGCGAGAAGTGCCTATAGTCGGAAGCCTCATGCAGTTTCCATAACCAGCACGCAACCTTCCGATGAACCACACTCTCTCCCTCCTGCGCCGCGCGTTGCACGCCGCCGCGTTCGTCGTGGCGGCGGCCGCGATTGTCTCGCCCGCTCACGCCGAAACCCGCGAAGTCGTAATCGGCTATCAGGACATGGTCGTGCCGTGGCGCTACGCCCAAGTCACGGGCGCCGTCGAAAAAGCGACCGGCTACAAGGTCACGTACCGCAAGCTCGGCAGCGGCGCGGACGTGATCCGCGCGCTCGCGTCGGGCTCCATCCAGCTCGGCGAAGCGGGCTCCAGCCCGATCGCGGCGGGGCTGTCGCAAGGCGTGGACCTGTCGCTGTTCTGGATTCTCGACAACATCAACGACGCCGAAGCGCTCGTCGCGCGCGACGGCTCGGGCGTGACCAAGCTCACCGACCTGAAGGGCAAGACGATCGGCCTGCCGTTCGTGTCGACGTCGCATTTCCATGCGCTCGTCGCGTTGCAGCAGGCGGGTGTCGATCCGTCGACGGTGAAGATCCTGAACCTGCGTCCGCCCGAGGTCGCGGCTGCATGGCAGCGCGGCAACATCGACGCGACGTACATCTGGGACCCGGTGCTCGCGAAGGTCAAGCAGAACGGCAAGGTGCTGATCACATCGGGTGAAGTCGCGAAGGAATCGGGCAAGGCGACCTTCGACGGCTTCGTCGCCGCGCGCCAGTTCGAGCGCGACAACGCCGCGTTCATGACGGGCCTCGTCAAGGTGCTGGCCGAAACGGATGCGCAGTATCGCGATCACAAGGCGGCATGGACGCCCGCTTCGAAGGAAGTGCAGGCCGTCGCGCAAGAGTCGGGCGCAACGCCCGCCGACGTGCCCGCGAGCCTCGCGCTGTACGCGTTCCCGACGCCGGCGGAGCAGGCGTCGCCGACGTGGCTCGGCGGCGGCAAGCAGTCGGGCGCGGCGGCATCGCTGGCGGCGACGGCGGCGTTCCTTAAAACGCAGGGCACGATCCAGAACGTGCTGCCCGACTACTCGGGCGCCGTGAATCCTCGCTTCGCGCAACAGGCCGCGCGATGAGCGCGCTGGAAATCCGCGGCGTCGGCGTGACCTATGACGGCGCGGATGAGCCCGCGCTCGCGGGTGTCGATCTGCGCATCGACAGCGGTGAATTCGTCGTCGCATTGGGCGCGTCGGGTTGCGGCAAGACGACGTTGCTCAATTGCATTGCGGGTTTCGTCGATCCCACGGAAGGCGAGGTGCGCCTGAATGATGCGCCGATCGAAGGGCCGGGCGCGGAGCGCGGCGTCGTCTTTCAGAAGCATGCGTTGATGCCGTGGCTCAACGTGCTCGACAACGTCGCGCTCGGACTTCGCTTTCGCGGCGTGGCGCGCGACGAGCGGCACGAAATCGCGCGGCGCACGCTGGCGCTCGTCGGACTGGAGCGGCATGCGAACGCGAAGGTGTACGCGCTGTCGGGCGGCATGCAGCAGCGCGTGGGCATCGCCCGCGCGTTGGCGAGCGACCCACAAGTGTTGTTGATGGACGAGCCGATGGGCGCGCTCGATGCGCTTACGCGCGAAACGGTTCAGGAACTCGTGCTCGACGTGTGGTCGCGCACGCAAAAGACGGTGTTCTTCATCACGCACAGCGTCGAAGAGGCGCTATTTCTCGCGACCCGTCTCGTGTTGATGACGCCCGGCCCGGGACGCGTCGCGGAAGTGCATGAACTGCCGTTTGCGCGCGAATACCTGGCGTCGCGCGATGCGCGCGCGGTGAAGTCGTCGGCGGCGTTTATCGAGTGGCGCGAGCGTTTGACGCGCCGCTTGCATGAGACGGTGCGGGAGGCCGCCTGATGAACTCGATCGATTCTTCGCGCCCGAGCGTAGCGGGACGCCTGCGTGCCGCGCGTCGCGGCAACGCCGACGCGACACCTACACGCAAGCGCAAGACCAATCGCGGCATACCCGGCGAAGGCCCGACCGCCGCGCTCAGCACGCTGTGCGTCGCGGCCTTGCTGCTGTTGTGGTGGGCCTCGTCGCATTTCGGCTGGGTGCCGCCGCTGTTTCTGCCATCGCCGGACGCCGTCTGGCGCGCATTCGCCGATGCATGGAACGGCCGCATTCAGGGCGGCCTGCCGTTGTCGGAACACTTGATGTGGAGCGCGATCCGCGTGTTCGGCGCGTTTGCGCTCGCGTGCGTGACGGCCGTGCCGATCGGCGTGTTGATGGGCGTGAGCCGCGTCGTGCGCGGTCTGCTCGATCCGCCTATCGAGTTCTACCGGCCGCTGCCGCCGCTTGCGTATCTGCCGCTGGTGGTGATCTGGTTCGGTATCGATGAAACGGCGAAGCTCATCGTCATTTGGCTCGCCTGCTTCGCGCCCATTGCGATGGCCGCGCGCGCGGGCGTGCGTAGCGCGACCGTCGAGCAGATCAACGCCGCCTGGTCGCTCGGCGCGAACTTCAGGCAAGTCGTGCTGCACGTCGTGCTGCCCGCTGCGTTGCCGGAGATTCTCACCGGGCTGCGCATTGCGATCGGCTTCGGCTGGACCACGCTCGTCGCCGCCGAGATGGTCGCAGCGACGGCAGGCCTCGGACAGATGGTGCTCAATGCGTCGAGCTTTCTGCGTACCGATGTCGTCGTGATGGGCATCGTGCTGATCGGCGCGATTGCGTGGCTGTTCGATCTCGGCATGCGCGCGCTGGAGCGCAAGCTCGTGCCGTGGAAGGGCAAGCAGTAGCGCGCTGGCGGCGCGCTACCGGTTTCCATCGCTCGCGCGCTTCGCGAGCAGGCACAGGATTTCGTACATCAGCGTCGCGGCGACGAGCGCGGTGTTGCCGCTCGGATCGTAAGGCGGCGACACTTCGACTACGTCGCCGCCCACCCAGTTGAGCCCGTCGAGACCGCGCAACAACGCCTGCGTCTCGCGGGTCGTGAGACCGCCCACTTCCGGCGTGCCCGTGCCCGGCGTAAACACAGGGTCGAGCCCGTCGACATCGAGCGAAAGGTAGACGGGCGCATCGCCGACAATGCGTCGCGCTTCGGCTGCGACAGCAGCCGGCCCAAGTTCGTCGAACTCTTCGATAAACACCACGCGCATACCGTGATCGAGCGAATAGCGCCAGCCTTCGTCCGAATTCTGCGCACCGCGAATGCCGATCTGAATGGTTCGCTTCGGGTCGAGCAGACCGGCTTCTACCGCGCGCCGAAATGGTGCGCCATGCGTAAACTTCGAGCCTTTGAACGTATCCCAGGTGTCCGTGTGCGCGTCGATATGCACCAGCGCGATCGGCTCGCGCGGCGCCAGCGCCTGGAAGATGGGGTAGGTGATCGAGTGATCGCCGCCCGCCGTCAGCGCGAGTTTGCCGGCGCGGAACACAGGTTCGAAGAAACGACGGATGTCCTCGTGCGCGTGTTCGAGGTGATAGAGGTCGGTGAACGGCACATCACCGATATCGGCGACGCGACAGGCGTCGAACGGATTGAAGCGCGTCACGTGATGGATGCCGCGCATCATCGTCGACATGTTGCGGATTTCACGCGGGCCGAAGCGCGCACCCGGGCGCGCTGTGACGCCGCCGTCGAAGGGCACACCCGCAAGGGCGATGTCGAAGGTGCTCAGGTCCGTGCTGAACGGCACGCGCATGAAGGTCGGGATGCCCGCGAAGCGCGGCTGCTGCATCTGGGTCAGATCGGTTCCCGTCACATTGAACTCCTGTGTCACTTTCGTTTGGCGCCAACTGCCCGCTTTAGAACGTCGGCGGTGTATTGATCCACAGCACGCGGGTGATGCAGTCGCCGGGATTGCGGTAACTGTGCGGCTCGGTGCTCGGGAAGTAGAAGGAATCGCCCGCCTGCAGCCGGTAGCATTCGCTGCCGAGCGTGAGTTCGAGTTCGCCTTCGAGCACGTAGCCCAGTTCTTCACCCGCATGGCTGATCTGCTCGTCGCTGCGCGCAAGCGGTTCGAGCACGTGAATGTCGCCTTGCAGCAGTTGCCCGGGGCCCGCCACGACGAGCCGTTCCAGCATGATCGAGCCGCCCGCGCGGCCATGTCGTCCCGAGGTTTGCTGCACGCCCGGAAAGCGCACGGAAGGCCGTTCGCTTGCGCGCTGCACGGGCGTGACGTTCGCAACGGGACCGGACACCAGTGCAGCGATGTTCGTGTCCAGCGCGAGCGCGATCCGGTGCAAGGTTGCAAGCGAGGGCGTCGCATGGCCGCCCTCGACTTTCGACAACAGACTCTCCGAGCAGCCCGCCTGCTCCGCCAGCGCCTTCAGCGTGAGCTGTTGCACCATGCGTGCGTGCCGCAGCCGAGTGCCAAGCCCTTCGGCTGCCGCGCCTTGTGCAGAATGAGGGGCGGCTGTGCGGGGCGCTTTCGCGGCGCGCCGCGGCGCAAGTGAGGACGGCCTGCGGGAAGCGCCGTTGCCGGACGTGGGGGTTTTTCTGGTGGCCACCGTATGCGTTCTGTCGATCAGCGTAAAGGACCGGTCTGGCGAGTATCAGGCGAGAACCGTGAACTCGACTTCGACCGGGTTGAGGGCGTTGATGGGAATGATATCCTGCGGACACGCCGACATCACGACGATGCAATCCATCGCCGCCTTGATGTCCACATGGTCGCCCGCTTTCGACACGGGCGGCAGCCAGTCGACCGTGTAATCCGGCTTGACGGGGATGTTCATCCACAGGTTGAGCGGCTGCGGCACTTCCCGCGTACGCAGGCCGATCGCCTTCAGCGCCAGCCGCAGATTGTCCGCGCAGTTGTCGTGATAGCTCTCCACTCCCAGATTCTTGTAGCGGTACAGATCGCAGGCGGCCATCAGCGTGTCGTGTATGCCCGGCGACGTATCGGCGACCAGTTCGGCGATCGGGCGGCGATGATTCGTCACGAGCGGGTCGCCCGGCTGCGGAATGATCTTGTCGATATACGCGCGCGTGTGTTCGAATGAAAGGAACTCGTTCAGGTGCGTGGCATTGAAGATCCACGTATCGCAAACCTGCGTGCCATGCGGGTTTGCGATGCGGATGGTTTGCCCCGCCTTGACGCGCACGGCGCGGCCGCAGCGAGCGGGCACTGTGTAGGTCTTGCCGGGCTCGGGCGTGCCGTCGGCGGAAATCGGTTCGTGCAAGGTGGCGTTCTGGCCGAGTTCCATGCCGTTGTCGTCGCCCGGATGGGTATGTGTGTGCGTATGCGTGTGGGTGGCGGTCGTGCTCATCTGGGTTCCTTGTCAGTCGTTGCAAAGAGTGGTGAGGGTGTGCGCGAGCGCGCGTGCGCCCAGCACGAGGTGACGGGCGTCGGTGGCTTCAGCGGGGTTGTGGCTGATGCCGTTGCGGCTCGGCACGAACAGCATGGCCGTTGGGCAGTGCTGCGCGAGATACATCGCGTCGTGAAAGGCGCCCGACGTGAGGCGCAGCGCAGGCGCGTCGAGCGCGTGGCAGGTGGCGTCGAGCCGCGCGAGCACCGACGCATCGAAACGCACCGGCGCGTGAGTGAAAAGCGGCGCGATGCGCGCGCCATGGCGCTCGGCGCAAGCCGATACCTGCTCGTCGAACGCATCGAGCACATGGGCGTCGGGATGACGGAAATCGACGGAGAAGGTCACGTCGGATGGAATCGTGTTGATCGAATTCGGCGTGACGCTCCAGCGGCCGAACGTGATGCGCGTGTACTCGCCGCCCAGTGACGTGGCGATTTCTTCGATCGACGCGCGCAGCGTGACGGCGAGCGTCATCGCGTCGCGGCGCATCGGCATCGGCGTGGTGCCGGCGTGCGCAGCCACGCCTTCGCAGTGGAATTCGTACCAGCGCACGCCCTGAATGCCCGTGACGATGCCGAGCGGCACGTCTGCATTCTCCAGTTGCGGACCTTGCTCGATATGCAACTCGACGAACGCATGCGCAGGCGGTGCGTCGTCACGTAACGGCAGTTCGGGCAACGCGCGCCGATAGCTCTCCAGCGCGGCGCGCAACGTGACGCTGTCGGCGTCGGCGGCGTCCAGGTAGGCGGGCATGCGCGCGGGCTCGACAAATGCGCTCGATCCCATTGCGCCGGGTGCGAAGCGTGTGCCTTCTTCGTTGGTCCAGATCGCGACTTCGAGCGGCCGACGCGTGCGGATGCCCGCATCGTTGAGCGCGGCGATGCATTCGAGCCCGGCAAGCACGCCATAGCAGCCGTCGAGCTTGCCGCCCGAGGGTTGCGTGTCGATATGGCTACCCGTGATAACGGAAGGCACATCGTCGATGCCGGGCCGGCGGATGAACAGGTTCGCGCATGCGTCGGTGGAGACGGTGCAGCCCAACGCGTGCGCATGCGCGACCAGATGGCGCCGCGCATCCAGATCCGTTGCACTGAGGGCGGGGCGGTTCACGCCGCCATCGGACCGCGCCCCGAATGCCGCGAGTGCCTCGATCGACGCGAGCAGGCGTGTCTCGTCAATACGATTTGCGGCGCGCAGTGCATCGTCATCTTGGCCAGGTTGACCGGCGCGCATCATGACGACACTCCCGATGTCTGCTCCACGCTGTCCGTTCTTCCTGCCGGTGCGCTAAAGCTCAGACTACGATCGAACCACGGCTTGAGAAACTGTTGAAGACGCGGGGTGCGCGAGTTGCCGAACAGCTGTGCGGGCGGCCCCGACTCGACGATCTGGCCAGCTTCCATGAACACGACCTTGTCGGAAATTTTCGCGGCAAAGCTCATTTCGTGGGTGACCATGACCATCGTCATGCCGTCCTGTGCGAGCGAACGGATCACGTTCAGCACTTCTTCGACGAGTTCGGGATCGAGCGCCGAAGTCGGTTCGTCGAGCAGCATCACTTCCGGCTCGATGGCGAGCGCGCGCGCAATGCCGACGCGCTGCTGTTGTCCTCCGCTCAGCCTCGCGGGATAGACGTCCGCCTTGTGCTGCAGGCCGACCCGCGCGAGCGCCGCGTGCGCCTTGGCGCGCGCGTCCGCGCGGCGCATCTTCTTGGACAGCACGAGCGGCGCGGCAACGTTGTCGAGTACGCTCATGTGCGGCCACAGATTGAACTGCTGGAACACCATCGACACCGGGCGCCGTACCTCTGCGACGCTTGTCTCGCTGTCGCGATCGCGCAGCGTGCGGCCAGCGGAGCGATAGCCGAGCAGTTGGCCCTTGATCCAGACTTCGCCTTCGTCATAGGGCTCGAGGAAGTTCATGCAGCGCAGCGCCGTCGTCTTGCCCGAGCCGGACGGCCCGATCAGCGTGACGATCTCGCCGCGCATCACGTCGAGGTCGATGCCCTTGAGCACGCGGGTTGCGCCGTACGACTTGCCGACGGCGCGCAGCTTGAGTATGGGTTGAGCGCTCATGTGGCTTTATTTGCGGTGTTCTGCAGGAAAGGGATCGTCGCCGTCGCGCGCTGCGCGAGCAGCGACACGGCCTGCGTGAGCAACCAGTAGCTCACGATCAGCAGCGCATACGGACCGATGTACGTGTAAGTGGAGGCGACGATGTCGCTGGCCGTCATCGTCAGTTCGGGGACCGTGATGATGGAAGCCACGGCGCTCTCCTTGATCACGAGAATGATCTGGTTCGCGAGCAGCGGCACCGCGAACGCGAGCGCCTGCGGCAGCTCGATCGCGCGGAACGCGGCCCAGCGGCTCACGCCGAACGCCTGCGCGGCCTCGATCTGACCGCGCGGCACGCTGGCCCATGCAGCGCGAAAGATCTCGGCGAAATACGCGCTCGCATAGATCGCGAGCGACACGACAGTCGCTTGCACGGCCGTCATCGTGATACCGAAAACGGGCAGCCCAAAGTAGACGATCATCAGTTGCGACAGATACGGCATGCCGCGAATCAGCCAGACGAACAGGCCGTAGGGCGCGGCAAGCACGCGGACATAACGCAGGCGTAACGCGTTGAGCGCGAAACCGCCGGCCATGCCGAGCACAGCCGCGATCAGGCTGACTTCGAGCGTGACGAGCATCGCGTCAGCGAAGCGTGGAACGAGAGCGAGCAGGTTATCCATGCGAGTGATCCCCGGTCATGCGCGCGACGCCACGCGGCGCTCGTAGCAATGCGCGGCGAAGGACAGCAGCGTCGTGATGGCCAGATAGAAGAGCGCGGCGCACGTGTACACCTCCAGCGGCCGGTACGTCGATGACGACAGCTGCTGGCCGACGCGCATCAGGTCCGTGACGGATATCACCGACACCACAGCCGACGCCTTGACGATATCGATCATCTCCGACACGAGCGCGGGCAGCGTCACCCGCACCACCTGAGGCACTTCGATGTGCCACAGCACCTGACGGCGAGTGAGATTGAACGTGACGGCTGCTTCGATTTGCCCGCGGGCGATCGAGCGAAAGCCCGCGCCGAGAATCTGCGACTGATACGCGGCCGTGTTCATCGACAGTCCGATGGCCGCCGCGACGATGCCGGGCACCGCGAGCCCGAGCGCCGACGGCAGGTAATACATCACGAGCAGTTGCGCGAGCACGGGCGTGCCGCGAAACACGCTGACATAGACCCGCGCGCCGCCCGCGAGCAGCCGGCTATCGCTTGCCGACATCGTGTAGATGAAGATGCCGGCAAAGAAGCCGCAGAACACGGCAGCCGCCGACAGCCACAGTGTCGTCAATGCGCCGTCCAGCAGTTGCGGCAGATAGCCGGTGCAGCGTGCGAGCAGATCGGGAGCGTTCATCTATCGAATCGCGGCAAGTCAGATCGAGGGCGCGGGGACAGCGTCGACGGGCACGTCCATCGTCGAGCCGAACCACTTCTCCTGCAGCTTCTTCATCGTGCCGTCGCGGTTCGCGCGCGCGATGCCGTCGCTAAAGAGCTCGACGAGCGCGGCGCTGTCGCTGTCCTTGCGCGCGACCCACGCGAAGTAGCTCTTCGGCCCGATCGTCTGCGGCAGCAGCGTGAACACGCCGGGGCGCGATTTCATCAACGGCCCCAGATTCGCGACCGATTGCGCGACGGCGTCGAGCCGTCCCACGGCGAGGTCGGCATAGGCTTCATCGAATGCGACGTACTGCTTGATCTGCTTGATGCCGGGGCCGCCTGCGTCTTTCAGCTTCTTGTCGAGCGCCTGCAATGCCTGCAACTGAGCCGAGCCCGTCTGCGAGCCGACGATCTTGCCGTTCAGGTCGTCGGGAGACTTGATGCTCGTGTCGCCGTTGCGCAGCAGCACGCCTGTCGTCGCGTCGGCGATGGGCAGGGTGAACGCGAAGTGGCTCACGCGATCCTTGTTGACGGTAACGGCAGTCACGACGATGTCGAAGCGCTTGGCGTCGAGTCCCGGCAACAGCCCCTGAAACGGCAGGTCCAACTGCTTGACCTTCACATCGGGTATCGACTTCAGCACGTAGGCCATCAGGTCGGCGTCATAGCCGACGATCTTGCCGTTGTCGACGTACTCGAACGGCGCGTAACGGGCCTCCGTCGCGATGGTGATTTCCTTGTTCGCCTTGATGCGCGCCAGCAGATCGTCGGACTGCGACCAGCCCGGCGTGGCGGTGACGAGTGCGAGCGCACCGAGCAACGAGAAGACCAGACTGCGAAGAGGCTTGTTCATGACGCTTCCTTGTGAAAGGCCCGTGGCCGAGTATGAAAGTGAAAAGAATTAAATTCAAGTTACTTGAATGAAGTTCAATAAGCATGAGGCGTGCCATGCGGCGCGGCCCTGTCGGGCAGGGAAGGAGGTCAGCGTGATGCACCGGAGCAGGGAGTTTTCGGGCGGCCGAAGTCGCGCGCGGCGCACGATGCACCGTGCTGGGGAGTTGCGCCGCGTGCCGATGTCGCAATTGGTCACATCGGTGTCGCGCTGGCATCTCAGAAGCCAGGCGGTGGCGCCGTTAGTCCTGTTGACGGCCTGCGATCGCATGGCCGGCCCGTTTTCGTTCTGACTACTGGAGAAACGCTGCGCGCGCCGCATTTGCGGCGCGCCCGCTGCTTTGCGCTCATGTTCAGAAACACCACGATTCGCGGCGGGCTCGCCGCCACCATCTCGGGTTGCACGCTGCTGTTGATGCTGGTCATCGCGGCGGCCGTGTTTGCGCTCTTCAAGAGCAACGCCGCGCTCGACGCGATGTATCGGGACGACACCGCTTCCGTCGTGCATCTGAAGACCAGCTCCGAGCGGCTGCTGGTGTTTCGCACGGGGCTCGCCGACGTCGAGCAGCTGATCAGTGCGGGCAAGCCAGCTGCGGCTGAGATCAAACAGCTGCACGTGCTGCTCGCCGAGAGCAATCGGGAGCTCGACGCGTACCGTGCGCTGCACGCGCCAGACGCGCAGGAAACGACGCTGCTCGCGGCGATGACGGACAAACGCGACCGTCTGTTGACGCAGGCCTTTTCGAAGGCCCTCAAACAGCTCGACGAAGAAAATCTGGTCGACTTCCTGAGCACGCAGCGCGAGATGCCCGTCGCGCTGTTCGACGAATACCAGAAGGCGCTCATCGCGCTGGAGGACTTTCAGGTGCAGCGCCAGCGCATGCGCTTCGATCACGCGAACGAGCGCTTTCAGATGACGCTCTGGGGCTTCGGCGCGGCTGGATTGAGCGCGCTGATCGTCGGGATGCTCGCGCATCGGGGGCTGACGCGGGCGATCGTCACGCCCGTCAACGCCGCCGTCGAATACTTCGCGAAGATCGCGGCGGGGGACCTCACGGCTGTCGTGAAAACGGAACGCCGCAATGAAATGGGTTACCTGCTCGACGCGCTAAACGACATGCAGCAAGGTCTCGTCGCCGTTGTGCGCAAGGTGAGGGCGGGGACGGACGCGATCATGCACGATGCGCGTGCGATTGCCAGCGGCAACCGCGATCTGTCGATGCGTGCCGGCGATCAGGCCGCCTCGCTCCAGCAGGCGGCCGCCAGCATGGAACAACTGACGGCCACGGTGCGGCAGAACGCCGACAACGCGCACGACGCGAGCGCGCTCGCCACCCGTGCATCCGACATTGCGACACGCGGTGGCGAAGTGGTGCGTCAGGTCGTCGACACGATGGATGCGATTTCAGATAGCTCGGCGCGCATCGTCGGCATTGTCGGCGTGATCGAGAGCATCGCGTTCCAGACCAATATTCTTGCGCTGAACGCAGCCGTCGAAGCGGCGCGCGCGGGAGATCAGGGGCGCGGCTTCGCGGTGGTGGCCAGCGAGGTGCGGCATCTGGCGCAGCGCAGCGCCACGGCCGCCAAGGAAATCAAGGAACTGATCGGCAATTCGACGTTGAGCGTGCGAGCGGGGAGCGAACTGGTCTTGCGCGCGGGGTCGACGATGGATGACATCCTGAAGGCCGTGCAGAGTGTGAACGCCATCATGGCGGATATCAGTCTTGCGTCGCGCGAGCAGACGGCGGGTATCGAACTGGTCAACGCGACCGTCGTGCAGATGGAAGCGATGACGCAGAGCAACGCATCGCTCGTCGAGTCGGCGTCGACCACGGCGGCTTCGCTGGAAGCGCAAAGCGAGCATCTGCACGGCGCCGTAGCGATATTCCGTGTGAGCGGGGATGAGCGAGCCGGGTAACGAAGCGCTGTGCTGATCGGTCTGTTGGGTCGCCTCGCGTAGCGGATGAGCAAATGTTGGCTGCAATCCGTCATTGCGGCGGTTCAATCTGGCTGCGCCAATCCTTACCGTTGACCGCGAAACCTTGACTGGCGGGCCTTCAGACGTTCGCCAACGGTTCTGCAAGCACGATTGGCATAGCCCATGCAGTTGTCGCTGCGGGCGCAACGACGATCGTTGTCGCGCGATCCGTGGCGCTCTGTCGCGCGGATCGATCCCGCGAAACCGTGTTGATCGTTTGAGCCTTCAATTGCGCGCGGGCATGCTCTCGCGCGCTCCATCGGATCGCACGAAGCGCGCCGAAGCACATGGCTCGCATGCATTCGATTGCTCAACGAACTCAAGGGAGTCCACATGAACGCGAAACTGATTGGCGCGCTGTTGCTGGCGTGCGTGACATCGTTTGCCCTGCCAGCCTTTGCAGGCGATGACGGGCCCGCTTCCAGTCCTCGAACAGGCGGCGTCGTGAAAGCGTCGCACGCCGGGCACAGCGATCAAATGGCTTTGCCGGACAAGGCCAGGCCCGGCAATCACAGCGGCGTCGGCGGTGTTGAATCGGGGAAATCGCAGTCCGGCAAACGCGAGCAGCCCGACAGCATCGATCCGATGTATCGCGGCGGTTGATTGGCGTGTGCGGCCTCGTTGTTTGTGCCGAACATGAGGCCGCCTTCAGGTTCGCGTCAAAATTGCCTGACGATAAGCGTTATCGTCGCGCTATTTCACGGCAGGCGCATCCAACTGTTCGCTAAATCCGGCTAATTGCAGTGTTTGCTTGTTTTTGCCGGTCCGCGCGTTTTATCCTTATCGTTTGGTAGCCGAAAGGGGATAGCGTGGACCGCATTCAGGCAATGGAAGTATTCACTCGTGTGGTCGATGCGAACAGCTTCACGCGCGCCGCCGAGCAGATGGGCATGCCGCGCGCGACGGTGACGACGACCATCCAGAACCTCGAAGCCGTGCTTGGCGTGCGTCTGATGAACCGCACCACGCGGCGCCTCTCGCTCACGCCGGAAGGCGCGGCGTATTACGAGCACAGCATACGCATCATCACGGACATCGCGGAAACGGACGCGAGTTTTCAGGCGGGCAATCGCAAGCCGAGCGGGGCGCTGCGCGTCCACATGCCGAGTTCGCTCGGGCGTTATCTGGTGATTCCGGCGTTGCGCGGCTTTCACGAGCGCTATCCGGACATCTCGCTCGATCTGGGCCTGTCGGACCGGCCCGTCGATCCCGTCGAGGAGGGGATCGACTGCATGGTGCGGGCGGGCCCCCTCGAAGATTCGTCGATGGTTGCGCGGCGCGTCGGCACGCTCAAGCGCGTAACGTGCGCTTCGCCCGACTATCTGCAGCGCTACGGGTCGCCGAAGAGCATCGACGATCTGGCCATGCATCAGGCCGTGAATTTCCGCGTCGCGCACAACACGCGGCCGATGCCGTGGATCGTTCTCGTCGACGGCAAGCCAACGGAAGTGCGGATGAACGGTGTCGTCACGGTCAACGACTCGGAAGCGTACGTCAAGTGCGGACTGGAAGGTTTCGGCCTGATCCAGCCTATGCTCTTCATGGTCGCGCAGAAACTGCGCGACGGATCGCTGCTCGAAGTGCTGCCCGACTTCAAGCCGAAGCCCAAGCCGGTGTCGATCGTGTATCCGAACAACCGCCACCTGTCCGCGAAGGTGCGTGTGTTCGCAGACTGGATTGCCGAGTTGTTCGAATCGACGCCCGCGCTGGCGGACGGCGACACACGGCGGGTGGTGGTGCCGAAACGCGAGACGCAGCAGGCGGATCATGGGCCGATTGCGGCGTGACGTTCGTCGTCACAGCATGTCTTCGTGACGGCAATTGATGAGCAGTTCGGCCATGCTCGCCGTGTTCGGCAATTCGAGCGTGTTCACGACGATCGATGCGATGTCGCCCGGTTGCGTCATCGCGTCGGGCGGCAGATCGGCGAGTCCGGCCGCCATGTCGGTATTGACGAAGCCGGGACAGACGGCCGTTGCGCGCACGCCGTCGTCCCAGCCCGCACGTCGCACTGCATGGGTCAACGCGATCACCGCGTGCTTCGACATCTGATAGCCGACGTTCAGGTTCTTCACCCGCTTGCCCGACAGCGACGCGAGTTGCACGAAGCGTCCGTTGCCAGCGCGCCTCAGATGCGGCAAGGCGGCCTGCGCGAGCCGGAAGGGTGCCTTCACGTTGATGTCGAGCGTTTCGTCGAGCAGTTCGCTCGCGTCGTCGTCGAACGTGACCATCTTGCAGATCCCGGCGTTGCTGACCAGCACGTCCAGACGGCCGAAACGATCGATGGTCGCATTGACCCACTGGCGGGCGGCATGCCCGTCGCGCGCTTCGTAGGCGAAGAGGAACGCGTCGAGGTCGTTATCGAACGATGACGGATCGCGCATGCCGAGCGACAGCCGATATCCGCGCCGATGCAACTCCAGCGCGATTTCGCGGCCGATGCCGCGATTCGCGCCTGACACCATCGCTACCTTGTCCATATTCTGTTCCCGCTGACGATGTGATGTGCGGCGCTTAGAAGCCCGCGTCGATGGTGATTTTCGTGCCGTCGCTGAAGCGTTCGAGGCGAAACGCGCGCGGGTCGACAAGCGGCGTGTCGTTATTGACGAGATCGGCCATCAGCTTGCCTGCGGCGGGTCCAATGCCAAAACCGTGCCCCGAGAAGCCCGTGCCGATGAACAGCCCCGGCACTCGCGCGGCGCTTGAGATGACGGGAATCGCATCCGGCGTCACGTCGATATAGCCCGCCCAGCGCTGCGCAATCTTCGCGCCGGCGAGATGCGGAAACGCCTTCACGAACTCGCGCAGACCGTTATCGACATACGGCACGACGGGATCGGGATCGAGCGTGCGGATGGCTTCGAAGATGGTTGGACGGTCGAGCGCCCAGCGACGCGGCCGCTTCAACTCATCGAGAAAACGCTTGCCGACGCGGATCTGCAACGCGCCCATCTGGCTCTTCAGCGCCTCGATGTATTTGAAGAAGAGGCGGAACGCATCGGGCGTGAGGTCCGCGTGCGTGCGCAGTCCATAGGCGACCGTGTAGCCGCCGTCGGCGCGCTTACGAAATGCGAACTCCTCGTTGTTCGCGCTGCACGTCGGGCCGCCTTCGAGCGGCTCGGTACGCAGCACCGAAGCGCGCGTCAACAGTTGCGGCAGTTCGACGCCGAGATTGCCGCAGAAATAGCGCGTCCAGGCGCCGCCCGCGACGACGACGGCATCGCAGCGGATCGTGCCGTGCTCGGTGACGACGGCGCTGACGTGTCCGCCGCTCGTTTCAATGCCACGTACGGCGCACGGCGTGAGAATCTTGACGCCTCGCTTGCGCAGCGCATTCGCGATGGCGGGCGCGGCTTTTTGCGGTTCCGCGCGCGCGTCGCCCGGCGTGTATATGCCACCCTTGAAACTGCGGGTCGATCCGGGCAGCAGTCCGGCAATCGCTTCAGTGTCGACTTCGCGCGTGTCGAATGCGTCGCCGGCAATCTGCCTCGCGCGCGCGAGCCAGTCGCGATGCCTTGCCAACGTCGCGTCGTCGTTCGATACATACAGAATGCCGCACTGATTGAAGCCCGTGTCGATACCCATCGTGCGGTCGAGCGTGCGCCACAGCTTCAGGCTTTCGATGCTGAGCAGCAGTTCGCGCGGGTCGCGGCGCGTGACGCGCACCCAGCCCCAGTTGCGGCTAGATTGCTCGCCGGCGATGTGTCCTTTCTCGCACAGCGCGACCTGCAAGCCTTTCTCGCTCAAATACAGCGCGGTGGAAACGCCGATGATCCCGCCGCCGATCACAACCACATCGGCGCGCTCGGGTAGCTGGATATCGTCGGCTACGGTATCGACTTTCGGTCCCATGTTCGTGTATTGAGTTGGATGGGTTCAAGGCCGGCGTTCGGCGATACCGGCTGCGGCGGCCTGCGTGTTTGCATGAGATTGCAGCGCTGCCTCGCGCCGCGCTGCGCGCAGGCTGCGCGGCGCCTGCTTGCCGCCGCGCGCGCCGGGGTTCGAGAAACGGTTGGTCCAGCGGTCGATGTGGTTGATCGCATGCGTGAGCGGCACGGTGATCAGCAGATACACGACACCAGCCGCGACGAGCGGCGACAGGTTCGCCGTATTGACCGCCGTGTTTTGCCCGATCGTGAAAAGATCGCGTTGCGACGTGAGCAGCCCGAGAAAGTAAACGAGGCTCGAATCCTTGACGATCGAAATGAACTGGTTGGCCAGCGCGGGCAGAATGCGCCGCACGCCCTGCGGCACGATGACATGCCGCATGCCGCTCCAGTACGTCATGCCGAGCGCCTGGCACGCATACATCTGGCCGCGCCCCACGCTCTGGATGCCCGAGCGGAAAATCTCGGCGATATACGCGGACGAGATCAACGCGAGCGCAACGATCGCGAGGGGATAAGGGTTCGGCCCGAAGATCGACAGCCCGATGGGCGCCAGCCCCTGGCCAACCACGAGAATCACGAGCGCGGCGGGCAGCCCGCGAAACACGTCGATGAACACCTGCGCGGGAAACGTCAGCCAGCGCGTGTTGGACACGGCCATCAGCGCCAGCACCATGCCCGCGACGATGCCGAGCACCGTCGAGAACAACGACAGCACCAACGTGTTCACGAGACCCGTCCCCAGCAGCGCCGGCAACGAATCGACCAGAAGCGGCCAGTCGAGGAAGTTCTGCAAAAAGGCGTCCATGTGCGCTCTCCGGGAGACGAAACGTGGTCGATGAAGTGCGGTTGGCGGGCGGTGGCCGTGTCGCTCAGGTGCCTGACTTCATTGCGTACGGCGGCAGGTCGGCAGGCTTCGGATAGCCGGGATGGAACTGCAGATAGAGCTTCATCCACGTGCCGTCGGCCACCAGTTCGCCGAGCGTCTTGTTGAGCGCGGTTTCGAGCTTGACGTTGCCCTTGTGAACAGGAAAGCCCGCCGGCAGATTGACCGCGGATATGTCGAGCTTGTCCGCGATGTTCATCTGCGGGTACTTGCCTTGCAGGCCTTCCACCAGGGTCTTGTCGACGAAGTAGCCGTCGATGTACTTGTTGCGCAGCGCGAGGAACCCCGCGTTCAGATTCGGAAAGCGCACGATCTGCGCACTGGGCAGATAGCTGTCCGAATACGTGTCTTCGATGGTGCCTTGCACGACGCCGATCCGCTTGCCCTTGACGGACGCGACGTCGCTCGAAATCGTGCTGTCCGGCAGGGTCGCGACGCTCAACAGGCCTGTCAGGTAGCCCTCGGAAAAGTCGACCATCTTGAGCCGTTCTTTCGTGATCGAAATGGAGCCGGCGGCGAGATCGATCTGCTGGTTCGCGACGCTCGGCAACAGGCCGGCGAAGTCCTGCGCGCGGAAGTCGGCGGACAGGCCGAGCTTCGCGGCAATTGCGCGAATCAGCTCGACATCGAAGCCCGTCATCTTGCCGTTGTCGATGTACGAATAGGGCTTGTTGTTCGCGTCGACGCCGGCGACGATCTTGCCCGGTGTGAGCGTGCCCACGTCTTCCGCATGAGCGGGCGATACGGCTGCGACGCATAGCGAAGCAGCCAGCGCGAGACTGCGTGCAAAGTGAAGAAAACGCATCATGAGGCTCCTCTCGAAAGGAACGGCGGTGAACGGAAAGGGAACAGCAAGGCGAACGCGGCGTGTGCCGCTCAATGCAGAATGCGCGACAGAAACTCGCGCGCGCGCTCGGAGCGAGGGCGCGCGAAGAACTGTTCTTTCGAGTCGTCCTCGACGATGGCGCCGTGATCCATGAACAGGATGCGGTCCGCGACGCGCCTGGCGAAGCCCATTTCGTGGGTCACGCACAACATCGTCATGCCGTCCTGAGCGAGCGCGCTCATCACGTCGAGGACTTCGTTGACCATCTCCGGGTCGAGCGCGGAGGTCGGCTCGTCGAACAGCATGGCGACGGGGTCCATCGACAGCGCGCGGGCAATCGCCACGCGCTGCTGCTGGCCACCCGACAACTGCGTCGGGTACTTGTCCTCGTAATCGCGCAAGCCTACGCGCCGCAACAGCGAGCGGGCCTTGTCGGCGGCTTCGTCGCGGCTGCGTCCGAGTACCGTCATCTGCGCGAGCATCAGGTTGCGCCGCACGCTCAGATGCGGAAACAGCTCGAAATGCTGGAAAACCATCCCGACCTTCGCGCGCAACCGCGCAAGGTTCGCCGTTTTCGCCGTCACGTCCATGCCGTCGACGACGATGCGACCATCCTGCACGGGCTCGAGTCCATTGACCGACTTGATCAGCGTCGACTTGCCCGAGCCCGACGGCCCGCAGATCACGACGACTTCGCCGCGTTCGATCGTCGCGGAGCAGCCGGCCAGCACGCGATGCTCGCCAAACCATTTCGACACGTTGTGCAGATGGATCATCGGGGCTCCTCGTATCCAGTGACGCGATGAAGGTCAGGACAGCGCGACGCGCACGCGTCCGCGCCACAGGTCGTCGAGTTGATAGAGCGCGGTGCCGAGCGGCACGGCGAGCTGGCTGGCGATACCCGCGCCGCTCAACGGAAATTCGCCTTCGCCGAAGGCGCCTGCGTCGCGATCCACGCCGAGCATATGGCGTGCGACGCGGTTGCCCAGGTAGCTCATCAGCGCGACGCCATTGCCGTTGCAGCCGAGCGCGTAATGAATGCCGTCGTGTACGCCGATGTGCGCGAGCTTGTCGCGCGTCATCGCGACATAGCCTTTCCATGCGTGCGTGATGCGCACGTCGCGCAGCGCGGGCCATAGTTGCAGCATCTTTCCGTACAGAAGGCGGGCCGCTTCGCGTTCGCTCAGTTCGCGGATCGCCGGGCGCGATCCGAACAGCATCCGCGTACCGTCTGGAGACGGACGCGTGTAGAACAGATTGCGCTTTGAATCGCTGATCATCCGCGCGCCGGGGTTGAGCGCGTGCATCAATCCATCGGGCAGCGGCTCCGTCGCGATCTGATAGCTCGCGACGGGCAGCACGCGGCGCGCGAAGAACGGCAGTAACGGGCCCGTGTAGCCGTTGGTCGCGACCAGCACGTGACGAGCGTCGAGCGCACCGCGCGCCGTGTGTACGCGAAAGCGCACGCCGTCGGGCGCGTTGCTCGCGATCCGCTCGATACGTTCCGCTTGCGCGTGCGAATGGAGGGTGACGCCACGCCGCCTTGCAAGCTCGCGCAGTGCGCGGTGATACTTCGCCGTATGCAGCCCGCCGTACTCATCGACGAGGATGCCGCCATAGTAATAGTCCGAGCCGATCATTGCGCGCTGCGCGTCGCGCTCGATCACATGCACGGTGACGCCCGTTTTGTCCCGCAGCAACTCGCCCTGGCGACGCAACTGATCGAAATGACCGGGCGTGTACGCGCCGAAAAAGCGGCCGGTGATTTTCAGATCCGCATCGAGCGATTCGTCGGCGACGAGGCGCTTCAGGTAATCGAAACTCGCCATCGATTCGCGCATCAGCCGTACGAGCCGCTCGGCGGAGACGCCCGCGATCGCGTTGGTCAACGCGAGTTTCTGGCCGCTCGACACCATTCCGCCGCTGCGCGTGCTGCCGCCCGCGCCGATCTCACCCGCATCGAGGACGGCCACGCGCGCACCGTGGCTGGCCGCTTCCGCAGCCGCCGACAGCCCGCAATAACCGCTGCCGACAATCGCGATGTCCACCTGGCCTGGCAACGGCGTCCGCGCGGTTTCGGGCGGCGCAGCGTCCCACCAGTATGGGTCGCATCGAAAGGCTTCATGGAACAGCAGAGAATCAGGGCGCATGAGCGTGTCGGGTTCTGCGTAGTGAGGCCAGTCTAGGTTCGTGCGGCTTATCCGGTCAAATAGCGACAAAAAGGGCTTCTATTCATTTCTGATATGGCAAGCTAAGGTCTCTGTTCACGGCGGGCGGACGGGAGAGGCGATGAATCAGAGGCAAATCGAGGCATTCCGGCTGGTCATGCTGCGCGGCTCGATGACGGCGGCAGCCGAAGAGCTGGGCACGTCGCAACCGAGTATCAGCCGGCTGATTGCGGAGTTGGAGACGGCGACGGGGCTCACGCTGTTCGTGCGCAACGGCGGGCGCATCCACGCGACGGATGCGGGGAGCGCGTTCTATCGCGAAGTCGAGCGCAGCTTCGTCGGGCTGGAAAAACTGGAGAACTCGGCGCGCGAAATCCGCCAGTTGGGCAGTGGACGTCTGCGGATCGTCGCCGCGCCCGTGCTGGCGCTGTCCTTTCTGCCTGCCGTGATCGAGCAGTTTCTTGCGGCTTACCCGCGGGTGATCGTCTCGCTGGAGATGAGAAGCGAAGGGACGATCCAGCGGTGGGTGTCGTCGGCGTACTGTGATGTCGGCTTTGCGACGGCTACACCGGACGCGTTTGGCGTGACGAGTGCTGAGTTGTATCGTTTGCCGGCGTTGTGTGCGCTGCCCGCGCGGCATCCGTTGACTGCACGTGACCGGATCGAAGCGGGCGATTTGCGCGGCGAACGCCTGATCTTGCCATCGTATGCGGACGATACGCGCAGTCCTCTTGATCGCGTGTTGCGGTCCGCTGGCGCCGGCCAGGTGCCCGCGATCGAAACGCCGTATGGCGCGACGATTTGTGCGCTCGTTTCGCGCGGGCTTGGGATTGGTATTGTGAATCCGCTTGCAGCGGTTGATACCAATCCGAAGCGCATTGTGTTTCGGCCTTTTGTGCCTCAGATTATGTTTCGTGGGTTCACGCTGTGTCCGCAGTTGCAGCAGCCGAATGCTGTGGTTCAGATTTTTCTTGATCTGGTTCGGACGATGATGGCGCGGGAGATTGATGGATCGTGTGGCGATTGGCATGCGAGTGGGCCTTTCTCGCGTGGGCGGAAAGCGTCGTCGTTGGCGAGGGGCTAGTTGAAGGCACGATGAGCCTTTGCGCTGGCATCCGCGATTTGTTAGCGTGCTGCACGCGTTGCCGTTCGGTGTTTTGGGCTTTGCGCTGGCATCCGCGCTTTGTTAGCGTGCTTCACGCGTTGGCGTTCGGTGTTTTGGCCTTCGCGCTGGCATCCGCGATATGACTTCGTGCTTCACGCGTTGCCCCTGTGCGGGGCGGCACCTACTTTTCTTTGCCGCCGCAAAGAAAAGTAGGCAAAAGAAAGCGGCTAACACCGCAAGCGCTAGTTCTTGCCTGAGGGCCCCCAACCGGTCTTCCGCTTCACGCGGCAATCACGTGACCCATGTTCGTTGCCAACGCTCTTGCGGTGCGCCTCACCCGCTTCATATGTCCGCGTTGCAGCAAGCCGTGCCAGACAGTCCACTGCCGCCCAGGTGGCAAACTGTGTGTAGGCCGTAGCACCTCACATGCCTCACTTCGAACCGATAGCGCACGCGTTCCACCCTGTAAGAGCGCCAGGCTATACGCCGCGACAACCTACACACAGTTTGCCACCTGGGCGGCGCAAACTATTCGCTGCCGCTCGCCCATGCACGGGTATTCGAAGCGGGTGAGGCGTTCATTCAATGCGTTGGCAACGAACGTGAACAGAAATGCTGCCGTGTGAAGCGTAAGACCCTTTGGGGGCCCTCAGGCAGTAACAAGAACTGGCGGTGTTAGCCGCTTTCTTTTGCCTACTTTTCTTTGCGGCGGCAAAGAAAAGTAGGTGCCGCCCCGCACAGGGGCGACGCGTGAAGCACGCTAACGTAACGCGGATGCCAGAACAAAACACAAGCAAACCATCCAGCGTCGCAGACAACCAGAAGTAGCTGCCGCCCCGCGTGAATGGCAAACACCGTAGCGCGGATGCCAGCACAATGGCAAAAAAAAACGAACCGGATGCCAGCAAAAGAACCAGAATCACCCGCCTACGTGCCGGGAAAAGACCACTTCATACTCCGGCACCCAGCTCACGCCAAGAACCTCAGCAACCTGATCGCTAATAGCAGACCTGGGATCATGCCGCGCATCGAGATAAACAGGCGCATCTGCCCGCATGGGCAGCACAGTCAACATCAACGATTGCTGCGGATCGATCGTCACATTGCGCACGCCAATCTGCCACGGCAAGCCATTATAAAAATGATCATCGATCAAATCGGCGCCCGAGAACAGCCGCGCGACATCGCCCGAATATCGGATTGAAAGATAGGCGTTGCTCAAACCGGGCGCGCTCAACGCCTCTTCGGGAACATCGATACGCCAAGCGGCGGCCTTGCCAAAACTCTCTGGCGTAGGCTCGACGGCAGCCCGCGCTGCACCGCCTGAAGCAATAGACGGCACCCTCTGCGCGAAACGCAAACGCGTAACACCAACATCGAACGCGACTCGTGGCACGGATACCGCGAAGCGCTGAAAAACACCTTCTATCGGCGCCTCTACGAACGCGTGTGTCGCAATAGGGGCATGCTGCAACGGCGGATACACATCTAAATCAAACGAAGCGACACCCGTAGAACGCAACACGAGTTCACCATCGCGTTCAAACGCCAACGCATCGGTAAGAACCAGTCGACGCTGTCCATCGAATGGCAACACACTGAGCCGTTCAATATCCTCGCTCGCGAGTGTGATGATAGTGATACGCGTGTCGTCGCTGCACGTCGCGATGAATACAGAGCCGGGCGTAGGGCGTGCGACCAACACACCATTCACTTCATCTGTCGTCAATAAAGAACGAGAGTCCGCGGCCGCGATCCGCGTCACGCAACCTGGCTCGAACGCAAACTCAACTGTGATCCCATCCGTTGCAGAGAACACATACGTTTCGCCGTCAGGCGTCGAAAGCCGCGTAACGGGCTGCGCAGTCGCATAACGCAAGCGCGCGCCACCGAGCGCAAGTCCAATAGGCCACACGAACCACGTTCCCGACGTAATATCGATCGGCTCCGCAGGCAACATGACCGTGCGAGTCGCGAGTTTGACCGCAAACTGCACGCCTTGCCGCGCGGACATCCGATGCTGCCGCACATGATTGTTGAAAAACAGAAAGCCACGATCTCCGTCCGCGCGCACGGAAAATCGCGGCGTCTCAAGATCGTCCGCACCGCGAGACACAAGCTCCGGCGCATACACATCGCATGTCGCCAGTTCGCTGCCCCATTGCTGAAGAAACAGATGCAACGGCCTCAGCTTGCCAAGCACGGGATGCGCTTCGCCGTTCGCGCCGAACGGCGCCTGAAAATCGTAATTGACGATGGGCAGATCGTTATAGCCGCCCGACGCCGTCGATTCCTGCCCGTCCACATCGCCAGGCGGATTACGGCCGCCATGCAGCATGTAATAGCCGTACAGGTTCACACCGGAACCAAGCTGCACGGGCAGCATCGCCGCAATATCGTCGGGGTCGAGCACGGGACGCCGCCGATACATCGTCGGCACACCCCCGCCGAATTCCGCGCCTAGAAAAGGCGTCTCGTCCGCTACAGCATCCGCATCGCCAGGCTCACTGTTATGTGTCTGCGCGCCAAGATCGCCGCCGACGCGGCTCGTAAAACGAAACCCATACACTTCGCTCGGCGTCGACATCGCCGTCGATGTCCCCCACGGCAAATCCGCGTAGCCGCCAAAAACAGGCGCCACTTCGCGTCGCGGAAACACGGCGTTATCCCAGCCCGTTACCGTGTACAACGGCGTGTCTAGTCCCGCTTCGCGCGCGAGGCGCTTGAGTGTCGCGATGTGCGCGGGCCCTTGCTGCGGACCCGTCAGGTTGTATTCGTTTTCGAGCTGGATGCCGATCACGGGGCCGCCATCTTTCCAAAGCAAGCCCTTCAACTGCGCGGCAATTTCAGCAAAGAACCGCTGCACATACTGCAGATACAGCGGATCGTCGCTGCGCGTCGGCACCTGATCGACGACCCACGCAGGGATGCCGCCATAACGGACTTCCGCATGCACCCACGGCCCAATGCGAACGAACGCGTACAGCCCGCGCTTCGCACAGTTTTCGACGAACCGACGCAGATCGAACCGTGCATTCCAGTCGAACTGCCCGGGACGTGGCTCGTGATAACGCCAGATCACATACGACGACACGATATCGACGCCTGCAGCCTTGATCTTCGCAAGCGCGTCGTCCCATTGCGCCTCGGGCACGCGCGCGTAATGCAATTCGCCCATGACGGGCAGCCACGGCTCGCCGTCGCGCGTCAGATAACGGCTGTTGATGCCGATCGTCCTTCCATCGGGCGATGTGTTCGCGCCCATCCGCAACGTATCCGCGCGCGGCGTAGTGGCAGGGTGGCTAGCATCGACGGTCAGCGTCTTCGTCGGCATATCGCGCGGGCGATTCATCACGCGGCGATCCACGCGCAGACATCGGCGGTGCCGAGCGTGCGCTGACCCAGCACGAAACGCGCGTTATCGGGCGCGGGCGCATCGACAGCCGTTGCGCCGAAGTTGAACGCGAACGTGATCTCGCCGCGACGGCGAACGCGCAACCCTTGCGGAAGATGCGTTACAGCAAGACCCGCATCGCGCGCCGCGCCTTCGAGCAACGCGCGATGCAATGCCGCATCGAACCACGCGCTCGCATAGCGCACATGTCCGCGCGCGACGATAGCGGGCCAGTTGTCATCGAAACGCGCGAGCACGTCGAGACCGTCGCGTGTTTCGATATGCTCGCGCCAGTGCAACGCGATGCCCGTCACGCCGTTGAATGTCGTCGTCGGCTGCAGCGTTGGACGCAACGAATCGACTTCGAGCACCTTGAACGGCAGAACCGTTTGCAGCGCGCCCGGCGGCAACTGCGCGGGGATCGCGAAGTCTGCCGTCTTCGAACCTGTGCGCGGGCCGATCACCCATTGCGCGGAAGATTGCTCGACGCTCTTCGCAAAGCCCGCCGGCAGCGCCGCGAGACCCGGCACAACGATCAGCTTGTAACCCGAAAGATCGGCATGCGCCGATACGATATCGGCGTCGAGCGCCATTTCGCGCAGCGTCCGGTAGTACTCGAACGCGAGCGTCTGATAATCGAAACCCTTCGCATGCCGCTGGATTTCGAACATCCATTGCGTTTCGTAGTCGAACACGAGCGCGACTTCGGCGCGTGGCGCGGGGCCGCTTTGCGCGAGCTTCGTGAGCGCGTCGGACTGCGTGATCTCCTGCGCGGCGCGCGCCACTTCGCGCCCACCCGGCGAGAGCGTGTTGTCGGGCAGATTCAAACCCGAATGCATCTGCTCCTGTGCAAACGGCGCCTGACGCCAGCGGAAGTACGACACAAGTTCGGCTCCATGCGCGAAGGCCTCGTAGGCCCACAGACGCACCATGCCGGGCGCAGGAACCGGGTTCCACGGCGCCCAGTTCACCGGACCCGCTTCCTGTTCCATCACCCAGAAACGGCCTTGTCCGATCGCGCGATAACGGTCGTGATCGAATGCCGATACGTCGGGGTGCCCCGTGCGTGCATAGCGTGCCTTGTCCTCTTCGCTCAACGCGATCACTTCCGTGCGCGCGATCGGATAGCTGTCCCACGTCGCGACGTCGATGCTGTTGTTCGCGGCGAAGCGATAGTGATCGAAAGTCGTGAAGAAGCCCATGAAGTTGTGCAGCATGTCCGCGTTCGGCGCGTAGCGTCGCAGCACATCGACCTGCTCGCGGTGGAAGCTCGTCACTTCGTCGGACATGAAGCGGCGGAAATCGAGCAGATGAATCGGGTTCGCGTCGGTCGGCGTCAGGTTCGGCAATTCGATTGCATCGAACGATGCGTATTCCATGCTCCAGAACACCGTGCCCCAGCGCTGGTTCAGGTTGTCGACGGTCTCGTAGCGACGCGCGAGCCATGTCTGGAAGCGCGCGCGGGCCGCCTTCGAATAGCTCGGCACGGTTTCGTGACAGCCGAGTTCGTTATCCGTTTGCCACGCGATGACCGCGGGATGCGAACCATACCGTTGCGCCATCGCCTCGACGATACGCAGGCATTCGCGTCGATACGGCTCGCTGCAAATGTCGTAATGACGGCGCGAACCGGAATTCCACGTCGTGCCGTCGGCACGCACGGGCAGCATCTCTGGCATCGAATCGACGAGCCACTTCGGCGGCGATGCGGTGGGCGTGCCGAGCACAATCTTGAGGCCTGCGTCGGCGAGCGTGGTCACGGCGCGGTCGAGCCACGTCCACTCATAGACGCCCGCGCGCGGCTCCATGCGGCTCCACGCGAATTCGGCGATCCGCACATGCGTGATGCCGAGTTCGACCATCCGGCGCGCGTCGTCGGCCCACAGCGTTTCCGGCCATTGTTCGGGGTAGTAGCAAACACCCAGTTGCATTGTCGATTTCTCCAGAGATCAGTAGTGTGCGGTCGGCCTTGCGCGTCAGCCTTTGCTTGCGCCGAATGTCAGTCCCGCCACGAAGTGCTTTTGCATCAGGAAGAACATCAGCACGGAAGGCAGCGCGGCCAGCACCGAACCCGCCGCGACGAGATTCCACGCGGTCGTCCATTGCCCCTTGAGCGCGGCGACGCCGACCGTGATGGGCGCGGCGTCGTCGCCTTGCGTGAGGCACAGTGCCCAGAAATAGTCGTTCCAGACGAACGTGAAGACGAGAATGCCGAGCGCCGCGAGTGCAGGGCGGATCAGCGGCAGAACGATGCGCGCGTAGATCGTCCATTCGCTCGCGCCTTCGACACGCGCCGCCTCGATCAACTCGAACGGCAACTGCTTGATGAAGTTGCGCAGAAAGAGCGTGCAAAAGCCGGTCTGAAACGCGATATGAAAAATGATCAACGCCCACACGGTATTGAACAGTCCGACTTTCAACGCCATGTCGCGCACGGGGATCATCAGGATCTGCACGGGCACGAAATTGCCGGCGACGAACGTGAACAGCACGACGATGTTGCCGCGAAAGCGATACGTCGCGAGCGCAAAGCCCGCCATCGACGCCAGCAGGATCGCGCCGAGCACGGACGGCACCGTAATCAGCACGCTATTGGCGAAGTAATGCAGCATCGGCGTTTGCGTGAGCGCGGCGCCGTAGTTGTCGAGCAACGCGAAGTGCTTCGGAAACGTCCAGTAATCGCCTTGCGAAAGCTCATCGGACGAGCGGATCGATGTGACGAGCACAGCGAGCATCGGCAGCAGCCACACGAGCAGCGCGAGCGGCAGCGATGCCTTGTAGATCGCGCGATTCCAGGGTTTCCAGCGTTCGACGGGAAGCGGATACATGAGAGTTCTCCTTGCGCGATACGTGAGTCAGCGTTCTTCGCGCAGCATCCGGCGCAGATGGAACACGATGTAGACGAGCATGATCGCGAACAGCACGACGGCAATGGCCGCCGAATAGCCTTCGCGGTAGTACTTGATGGCCTGGTCGTACATGTAATAGGCGAGCACCGTGGAACTGTCGAACGGACCGCCGCCGCTCATCACCGCGATCAGGTCGAAGCTGCGCAATGCGCCGATCACCGTCAGCACGACTGCCATGAAGGTGGCCGGGCGCAGTTGCGGCAGGATCACGTGCCACAACAGACGCCAGCCCTTCGCGCCTTCCATGCGCGCGGCTTCCACCACTTCGGGGTTGATCGACGTGAGGCCTGTCAGATAGAGCACCATGCAGTAGGGCGTTTGCGGCCAGAGCGCGGCGAACACGATGCCGAACGTCACCGTATGCGCATCGCCGAGCACGGGAATACCGTGACCGACAATCACCTTGAGCAAACCGAAGGTCGGGTCATAGAACCAGCTGAACACGAGACCGACGACCACACCCGACAACACGAACGGCGCAAAGAACAGCGACTTCACGACGCGCATGCCCTTCACCTGCTGGTTCAGGTACAACGCGAACAGCAGGCCCAACGGCGGCGCAAGCAGGAAGAACACGAGCCAGATCAGGTTGTTCTTCAGCGCGACGTAGAACGTATCCGCCTGGAACAGCTCGGCGTAGTTCGCAAGGCCGATGAAGGTCTTTTCCGTCATGCCGTCCCAGTTGTAGAAACTGAGCGCGATGCTGCTGAAGATCGGATAGATCACGCACAGCGCGAATAATGCGCAGCCCGGCAGCAGAAAGAAGAACGCCGCGCGATTGCGCGCGCGCCCGGACCTGGACGTGCGGCGGCTGCGCGCCGAAGGCAGGCGAGCGATAGACGTGGACATGACGAAAACCTCGTTCGATGCGGCTCACCCGTTGCGGCGAGCGGCAGGTGATTCGTGGGCGCATCGATTGCGATGCGCCCGGCAGGCAGCCGCGTTTCGGACGGCCGCCTTCAGGACATCACTTGTGATAGATGCGCTTGCGGGTCGCTTCGAGACGGGCGAGCAGCGAGTCGATCTGCGACGGATCGTTATAGAACTGCTGCATGGCCTTCATGCCTTCGTCGGCCATTTCCTTCGTCATGTCGCGGTCGTAGAACTGCGCGATGCCGCCCGTCGTGCTGGCGAGCGTCTGGAAGCCGACCTTCGAAATGGGATCTTCCGGCTCCGTCGCCTTGCTGTTCGACGGCAACTGGCCCCAGCCGCGCGCGAGATCCGCGTTGATTTCAGGCGTTTCCATGAACGCGAGCAGACGCCGCGCGTCGGCCTTGTTCTTGGCCTTGGCGGGAACCAGCAGCACGTTGACGGGACCGTCCTCCGCCATCGGCACCTTCGGATCGATCACCGGGAAACGCATGAAGCCGATCTGATCCTTGACGCTCGACGGAATGCCCGCTGAGAAGAACGTGCCCATCAGCATCATCGCGGCCTTGCCATTCGCGAGGAACGGGCCGATCGAATCGAGATCGTACGACAGCGCGTTGTCGATGTAGTAGTGATCGTCCATCAAGGTCTTCCACGTCGTGTAGACCTTCTTCACACGCGGATCGGTGTACGGCACTTCGCCTGCCATCAGCTTCTGGTGAAACGCGTTGCCGTTGATGCGCAAGTCGAGATAATCGAACCATGCGGCAAGCGTCCAGCTGTCGCGCGCGGCGACGGCGATAGGGGCGACACCGCTTGCCTTGAGCTTCTTGCAGGCGTCGAGGAATTCTTCCCACGTCTTCGGTTCGCTCTTGATCCCTGCCTTCTCGAACAGGTCCTTGCGATAGAAGAAGCCGTATGCGTCATAGCCGAGGGGCGCCGCATACTGCTTGCCGTTATACGTCGATGCTTCCTTCACCGATGCGTACTGCTGGTTCCAGCCGTTCTTCGACCAGTCGCCGGACAGGTCTTCGAGCAGGCCGCGCTTCGCGTAGTAGGCCATGCGCTCGCCGTCGTGCCACGACACGACATCGGGCGGATCGGTCGCGAGCCAGCCGCCCATCTGCACCTTGTACGCTTCTTCGGTGATGTAGGTGATCTTCAGATCGACATCGGGATTGGCCTTCTTGAACTTGTCGAACGCGTCCTGCCATGTCGAGCGCTGGTTGCCGCGCGCCGACACGTTGACGTTCAGCTGACCGGCGTCGGCATCTGCGACGAAGCCCGACAGCAGCGCCGCCGAGACGGCGAGCGCAGCCGTCACGGAGCGCGTGTTGAACGAGGCGAGCCCGGCAATGCGGCTCAGGTGCTTGTTGATCATCGTGGAGTCTCCTTGAACTGCGTTGTTGGCCGGCCGCTCGACGCGGACAGCGGTCTTCGTGCCCACCGCGCCGGCTCTATGGCCGGCTGTTGAGATCGGCGAACCCGGCAGGCGCGGTTCGCGTCGTTGCGAAGCTGCGCTTACGACATGTGCAGAGCGACGGCTTGCGCTTCTGTCTCGACCGTACGCGCGAGGGCGATCCCTTCTTCATCGAACAGATGGCATGCGTCGGCGGGCATGCGCAACGCCAGGGGCTCGCCGTTGCGAATCGACACGTCGCCGGGCGCCTTCGCGATCAGCATGCCGTCCGGGCATTCCACATGCACGTAGCTGTGCTCGCCGAGTTGTTCGGTAATCAGCGATTTGACCGCGAGTGTTTGCGCGTCGCCGTCAAGACGGATGTGCTCGGGACGAATACCGACCGTGACAGTCTGGCCGCGCGTGAGACGCGCGCCGTCGACCTGCACGCGCAGCGTCGTGTCGCTGCGTTTGAGTCTGACGTGTACCCCGTCGCGCGCAATCGCGTCGACTTCGCCGTCGAGGAAATTCATGCGCGGCGAACCGATGAAACCCGCGACGAACCGCGAGCGCGGCCGATGATAAAGCTCGAGTGGCGCGCCGATCTGCGCGATGCTGCCGAAGCGCTGCGTATCCGCGCCCGCGTGCAGCAGCACGATCTTGTCGGCGAGCGTCATCGCTTCGATCTGGTCGTGCGTCACGTAGACCACGCTCGCCTGCGCGAAGCGCTGATGCAGCCGCGCGATTTCGATGCGCGTCTGGCCGCGCAGCGCCGCGTCGAGATTGGACAGTGGTTCGTCGAACAGAAACACGCCCGGCTCGCGCACGATCGCGCGCCCAATCGCGACGCGCTGGCGCTGCCCACCCGACAGTTCACGCGGCTTGCGTTCGAGCAGCGTATCGAGCTGCAGCACGCGCGCCGCTTCGCGCACCTTCCGGTCGACTTCGGCCTTCGGCGTTTTCGCGAGCTTCAAGCCGAACGCCATGTTTTCGTAGACCGACATGTGCGGGAAGAGGGCGTAGCTCTGGAACACCATCGCGACGCCGCGCTCGGCGGCGGGGACACCGTTCATCGACCGGCCGCCGATCGCCACGTCGCCGTCGGTCTGGTCTTCGAGGCCGGCGACGATGCGCAGCAACGTCGACTTGCCGCAACCGGACGGTCCGAGGAACACACAAAACTCGTGCGCGCCAATTTCCAGATTGAGATTGCGGATGACGGGCGCGTTGGCGCCGAAGGTCTTCTGAATGTTGGTCAGGGAGATGGCGGACATGGTGTTTTCCCTGGATTTAAACGCTTAAATTTGCGTGGAAAAAAATCGCGCAGAGGCTTGCGCGGTGGGGATTTAAGCGTTTAAATTCGGGTGTACACGACAGTGCGTTCATGTTTGTCTCCAATATCCTTTCGAGCAAAGTTATCAAAGCCTGCGGTAGATGCGCAACATCTGATTCGCAGTCTCTAAATATGGGATCTTTCCTAATCTTTCTGGCATGGCGACATTAACCGACGTCGCGCGACGCGCGAAGGTCACGGCAGCGACCGTTTCGAACGTGTTGCGCAATCCGGACAAGGTACGACCCGAAACCGCTGAGCGCGTGAAGCGTGCTATCCGCGAACTGGGCTACCGGCCGAACCTTAACGCGCGCGCGTTGGCGGAAGGGCGCTCGCCGACGCTGGCCCTGATGCTGTCGAGCATCGCGAATCCGTTTTATCCCGAGTTCGTGCTCGCGGCCGAACGCGCGGCGCGACGCGCCGGCTACTTTCTGATGGTCTGCAACACGGACGACGATGCGGAAATCGGCCGTGCGTACCTCACGCAGATTGCGGGCACGCTTGCCGAAGGCGTGCTGGTGCTCAACACGGATATCGCGATCAACGAACTGTGCGAGTCCGCGGCCGTCGGCGCGCCGATCGTGTTGAGCCTGTGGGAGCATCCCGAGCAGTTGCCCGCGCTGCCCTGCGTGGCGGTCGATTTCGCGCATGCGGGCGCGCTCGCGGCGCGACATCTGCTTGAACTGGGGCATCGCGATATCGGCATGCTGGTCGGCGACGGTTGCGGCGGCCTGCAAGATGCGCGCGCGACGGGTTTTCGCGAGGTGATGCGCGAAGCCGGTCTGGAACCGGACGATGCCGCCGTGCTGCAGATTCCCGATACGATCGACGCGGGCTTTGCTGCATGCGTGGAGTTGATGGAGCGCGAGCCGCATCTGAGCGCGCTGTTTGCGACCAATGATCTGCTTGCAATCGGCGCGTTGCAGGCGCTGGCGACGCTAGGCCGTAAAGTGCCCGACGATGTCTCCGTGATCGGCATCACGGACATTCAGCTGGCGCATCAGGTGCGGCCGTCGCTGACGACGGTGGCGATCAATACGGAAGCAATTGCGCAGGCGTCGATTGAATTGCTGATACGGTTGATTCACGAGCCGCGTGGTGACACGCAGCCGCCTGCTGTGATTGCGCCTTTGCCGACGTTGGTGAGAAGGCAGTCGACGTAGAATGGCCGCATGGACCTCAAACAAATCCAGTACTTCATCGCACTCTTCGAAGACGGCTCGGTGACGCGCGCGGCGAAGCGCCTGAACATCGTCCAGCCGGCGCTCAGCATGCAGATTTCGAAGCTCGAAGCGGAACTGGGGCAGGCTCTTTTCGAACGCGGTCCGCACGGCATGACGCCAACCGACGCCGCGCGCCAGATGTATCGCCTATACACACCGATCATGCGCGACATCGAGCACGCGCGCGTCCAGTTGAGCCGTCAGGATGTGATCGTCACGGGCCGCGTGTCGCTCGGCATGGTCGCCTCGGAAACGGAAAGCGTGCTCGCCGAATCACTGGCGAAGTTCAATGCGCTGTTTCCTCAGGTCGAGGTATCGGTGGCCGATGGATTCAGCGCGCAGTTGATCGACGGCGTCGAAGCAGGGCGCCTCGATGCCGCGATCATCAACAAGCCGCGCGGCCGGCTCACGCTCGACATGCAGCCGCTGCTCGTCGAAGAGATGGTGTACGTGACGGGCATGAAGTGTGTTGCCACATTGCCGGAAACCATCGATCTTTCACAGCCGCCCGCCGTCGAACTGGTGCTGCCGACCCGACGCAACGGCTTGCGCGGCGCACTCGATGCCGCGTTGATGGCCGCCAATATCGTCATCAAGCCCACCTTCGAAATCGATCTGCTGAGCACCATCGTGCAGTTCGTCGAACAAAGCAGCGTCGCGACGATCCTGCCGCGTGTGGTCGTGCAGCGCAAAGTGGACGAAGGCACGTTGCGCGCGCACCGCATTACGACGCCGTCGATCTTGCGGCACATCGTTCAGGTCTCGCATCCGAAGCGCCCGATCGGGCCCGCCGCGCAAGCCCTGATCGACATCATCGCGGAGGAAATCCGCCGCGTCACGAAGAGCGCGGCGGACGAATGAGACCGCTCAGCTAGCGTTGCGCGAAGCGGGCTGATCGAGCCGGCCACGCGTCTCCGGCACGATGAACGCGCCAATCAGGAAGATCACACTGATCGCGCCGACGAAGATCGCGAGCATGACGGGCAACTGGCTCGTTTCCTTCGCGACCAGCGAGACGAAGGTCGGCATCATGCCGCCGATCGCAAAGCCGATGTTCCATGACAGACCCGTGCCCGTCGCGCGGATCGCCGTCGGAAAGCGCTCGTTGAGGAAGATCAGGATCGGCGCGTAACCGGCGCTGCCCAGCGCGCTCAACACGACTGCGTAGATGCCGAGCGTCACGATGTCCGTGGCCGTGGGCAGCAGCAGAAAGATGCCCGGCAGCGCGACGAGGCGAATCAGCCCGATCCAGATGAACGCCGTCTTGCGGCCGATGAACGTGCTCAAGTGTCCCGCCGCCACCGACGCGATCACGACGGCGACGCTGCAGATCATCAGGATCGCGGCGGCGGCACCATTGGGCGCGTGGCTCACGACCTTCAGGAACGTCGGCAGATAACCCGAGGTCAGGTAGTAGCCGCTGCCGCCGCCGATGGTCAGCAGCAGATTAACGAACAGGATCGACCGATAGTCGCGCGAGAACAGCGTTTTCAGCGGCGAGCGCACGATCTCGACGGCGGCATCGCGCTTTTGCGCCGCGGCTTTCGCTGCTTTTTCTGCGGCCAGCTTGCGCCACAGCGGTGATTCTTCGAGGCTGTTGAACACGAAGAGGCCGAGCACGGAACTGATGATCCCCGTGAAGAACATGCAGCGCCAGCCCCACACGTCGAACAGTTCGCCCGGAAAGAGCGACGACATCAGCAGGAACGTCAGCGAAGCGAGCAGCGCGCCCATGCCCGCGCCACCGCCGCCGATCAGCCCCGACACGGCGCCGCGATATTTCGGCGCGACGGATTCGGTGCCGATGGTATGCGTCGACGCGACCACGCCGCCGACGAACACGCCCTGCACGAGCCGCAGAATCAGAAACAGCACGGGCGCGACCAGGCCGACCGTATGCACGGTTGGCAGCAGGCCGAAAGCCGCCGTCGATATGCCGACGCCAACCACGGCAACGATCATCGCGCCCTTGCGTCCGTGACGGTCGGCGTACGAGCCGAACAGCGCGGAGCCGAGCGGGCGCATCAGCAGCGTGACCGCGAACGAGGCGTAGACGCCTGCGAGCGACAGCATCGCGTGATCGGACGGGAAGAACAGACGCCCGACGACGGGCGCCACGTACAAGAGCACGAACAGGTCGAACAGATCGAGTGCCCAGCCCAGACATGAGGCGAACACTGCGCCCATGACCTGCCGCTGGTCGATAGCCGGCACGGCGGCGCCGTTTTGCGCTGCTACGGACATCATTCATCTCCTTGAATGGTCACCGTCCTGTCTCTGTATCAGTCCGGTGAAAGTGGCACCTGTCGATTGCGTGCTCTGATTGGCGTTAATGAAACCGTCGGTTGAATTCGCTAAGGCGTTGAAACGAGTGGCGCTACGTGCGTCGCGCCCGTTGCATGTCGATGCTTGACCATGGCATCCGCAATCTTCTCGGCGATCATGATGGTCGGGATATTCGTGTTGGCCGATGGCAGTCGCGGCATCAGCGATGCGTCGACCACGCGCAGCCCTTGTGCGCCATGCACGCGGCCTTGTGTATCGGTCACGCTGTCGTGCTGGTTCGCGTGCCCCATTCGGCATGTGCCGCTCGCATGCCACACACCGAACACATTCGCGCGGATGAAGTCCGCAAGCGCGTGTTCGTCGGCGAGTAAAGCGGACATGCGCTTGCCGCGCGTGAAGAAGCGTTCGATCAACGCGCGCCGCAAAGGCGCCGGCGTATCGAGCAGCGTGCCGAGTATCGAGGTCAGCATCGCATTGCCTCTCCCGACGCGGCTCAACGCTTTCACGCGCGGCGAAAACGCGGCAGGAAAGAAGTCGCGTGCATCGTGACCGAGGCCCGAAGCATCGACGACGCGCGCAAGCATTCGCACGCCGGCAGCGAGCCGTTCGAGGTCGCGAGCGTCATCGAGCAGATTGAGTTCGACGCGAGGCGCAATGGATGTATCGGGAGAGACCAGTTGCACGCGGCCCCGCGAATAGGGCCGGTTGCACCACAGAAAGAACAGGCCGAGCCGGTTGCCGAGCGCGTGCCACGCGGCACGCGTTGCGCTCGACAGATAGAGATCGGATGCTTCGCCGCCGTCCACGCCCGAAGTCAGGCGCGCCGCCATCATGCTGGCGCGCCGCCGCGACAAAGGCATGCGAAAACGCGGCGCGAGAAAATGACAGAACGTCAGCGACGGATGATCCTGCAGATTGCGTCCCACACCAGGCAGATCGACGCGGCATGCAATGCCGAGCGCGTCCAGTTCCTGCCGCGATCCAATGCCTGCACGCAACAGCATCGCGGGCGACTGCAACGCGCCAGCGCACAGAATCACTTCGTTCGCGTCGAACTGCACGCGTTCGCCGTTGTGTGCCACGGCAACGACGCCGCGCGCAACCGTGCCGTCCATCACCATGCGCTCGACGCGCAGTTCCGCGAAGATGCGCAGATTGCCGCGCTTGCGCGTCGCGTCGTCGAGATAGGCAACAGCCGTCGACACGCGTTTGTCGTCGGTGTTCGAAAACGCGCCGGGGAAAAACCCATCGTCGAACTCGGCGTTCTGATCGCGCAGCATTACGAGGCCTTGAGCGCGCAGTCCGTTCGCAAACGCATGGCAGAACGGCGGCCAGTCTTCGGGCATGATGCGGCGAATCGGCACGGGGCCGTCGTGCCCGTGCATGTCGCCGCCGGGAAAATTCACATCACGTTCGAGCTTGCGAAAGTAGGGCAACACGTCGCGCCAGGCCCAGCCCGTCGCGCCGTTCGCGGCCCAGTCGTCGTAATCGCGCGGCAGGCCGCGATTGGCCGACTGCACGTTGATGCTCGATCCGCCGCCCATCACCTTGCCTTGTTCGTAGACACGCGTGGCCGCGCCGCGCGTCGCTTGCGCCTTCAGCTCGGGCCAGATGTACCTGTCGCCGCAAAACACTGGCATCGGATAGCTGTCGAGAATCTCGCCGGGCACGGCGCCCGGCGGCGTGTCCACGCCCGCTTCGATCAACGCGACGCGCAGCGACGGCACGGCCGACAACCGGTGCGCAAGCACGCACCCAGCCGACCCGCCACCGACGATCACGTAATCGAAGCGTTCCATGAACGTTCTCCCAAACCTTTGTCGTGCGCTTTGTTATCGCGCGTTTACTGTTTATTGCCCGCGAAACACGGGCTTGCGCTTCGCGTGAAATGCTTCGACGCCTTCGCGGAAATCGTCGGACGAACGCAGGCGGCTATAGCAGTGGCCTTCCAGTTCGATCGCAATCGACAGCGGCGCATCTTCCGTATCGTTGAGCAGCTTCTTCGCGGTGCGTTGCGCGAGCGGCGAGAACGCGCGCAACTCATCGACGAGCGCATCCGTTGCAGCTTCAAGCTCGGCGTCAGCGACACATTCGACGGCGATGCCCCAGTCATACGCCTGCTTACCGGGAATACGGCGCGAGCGCATCACGATATCTTTCGTGCGGCCGATGCCGACCATCTGTTGCAAGCGCGCGGAACCGCCCGAGCCCGGAATCTGACCGAGCTTCTGTTCGGGCAGCGCGTAGAAGGTCGTATCAGTGGCGATGCGGAAGTCGCATGCGAGCGACAGCTCGAAGCCCACGCCGAAGCAGAAGCCGCGATTCGCCGCGATCACCGGCTTCGAGCAGCGCGTGGGCGCCGCAATATTCCACGCGAGCTTCGACACGCGTTCCGGCGATGCTTCGAGAAAGCCCTTGATGTCGCCGCCGCTGGAAAAATGCTCGCCCTTCGCGCGCACGACGATCACACGCACGCGGTCGTCTTCGTCGAGGGCTTCGAAGGCCACGCGCAACTGGTCGCGCGCATGCATCGAAATCACGTTGAACGGCGGGCGGTTCAGAATGATGTCGGCGCGTTCGCGTTGGGCGTCGATTTCGACGTCAAAGCCGTCGAGGTCTTGAAGCAGCGTCTGGCCGCGGTGGGTCAGGTCGGTCATGAGTGTCACTCCTTCGTGATTTCAATGTGTTGATGCAAAGCGTCGACCGATGCGGCCGGGCCGCGCTCGTCGCGCAGGTATTCGCCCGCCTGGAGCTTGCGGCGCAGGATCTTGCCAACCGGGGATTTCGGAATGTCGTCGACGAACACGTAGTCGCGCGGGCGCTTGAAGTTGACGAGATCGGACGCGCGGCACCATGCGTCAAGCGTGTCGCCGTCGACGTAATCGCTTCGCTTGACGAAAGCGACGACGCGCTGTCCCCAGCGTTCGTCCTTCACGCCTGCCACGGCCACTTCGTCGACGCACGGATGCAGCGACAGCACCGATTCGATATCGACAGGCGAGATGTTCTCGCCGCCGCTGATGATCATGTCGTCGACACGGCCGGACACGTAGAGATCGCCGTCTTCGTCGAAGAAGCCGGTGTCGCCCGTGAAGTACCAGCCGTTGCGCAGGGACTTCGCGTTCGCATCGGGCCGGTTCCAGTAGCCTTCGAAAGCTTCGTCACCGAGCAGGTCGGCGATGATCTGGCCTTCTTCTCGCACGGCGGCGACGTCGTCCGGCGACTGCGCGTCGAGCTTCACGACGCGCAAGCGGGTGTTGATGCCTGCGCGTCCGGCGCTGCCGGGCTTGAGCGTCGCGTGCTGGTCGATGCTGACCGTGTAGACCTCGGACGACCCGTAGTGGTTGACGAACAGTTCAGGTTCGAAGGCAGTGGACAGACGCTTGAGCAAGCCATCGCTCATCGGCGCGCCTGCAAAACCGAGCTTCGTGACGGATGACGTATCGATATCGCCGAACGCGCGATCCGCGAGCAGATCGTGATAGAGCGTCGGCACGAGATAGAGACACGAGAGCTTGTATTGCGCGATCGAATCGAGCGCGAGGCGCGCATTCCAGCGGCGCACGCAGACGAACAGGCCATCGACGAGCGCCATCGAAAGCAGCGAGCGCACGCCCATCGTGTGATAGAGCGGCATCACGCCCAGCGTGCGTTCGCCATGCCGATAGAGGTTCTGTGCCACGTGTGCGAGCGCTGCGGCGCGTTCGTGCCGATGTCGGCGCGGCACGCCTTTGGCCTTGCCCGTCGTGCCGGACGTGTAGAGGATCAGCGAGTAGTCGTCGGCAGAGGCGTGCGTCGGCGTCGATTCGGTGGTTTCGTCTGCGTGAGCCGTTTGAACCGCGAGCAGCACGTTGATCGATGCGGTGCGTCCCGGCGCATCATCTAGCGCGATGCGTGCCACACTCTGCGCGGCGGGGCTTTGCATCACGGCTTCCGCGCTGACGGGTTCGTAGACGATCGCCTTCACGCCCGCGTCGGTCACGCAATAGTCGAGTTCGTCGGGCTTCGCGCGCCAGTTGAGCGGCACGATGACGATGCCCGCAAACTGGCAGGCCCAGTGCAGCGTCGCCATTTCCCAGCGGTTTTGCAGCACGACGAGCAGACGGTCGCCATGCGCGAGACCCAGCTCGCGCAGCCCGTGCGCCGCTTGCAGAATCAGCTGGTGCCATTGCGCGTAAGTGACGCGAAACTCGCCGTCGACGAGCGCCAGCGCATTCGGGCTGCGCTCCACGCTTTGCAGAAACGTGCGGCCGAGATCAAGCATGTTCGGCCTCCGTGTCCGCGCACGGCGCTTTGCGCCGCGCCGCGCAGTCGAGCACGGCGGCGACGATCGGCGTATAGCCCGTACAGCGGCAGATGTGCCCCGACAGCATCTCGCGCACCTGCTCTTCCGTCGGATCAGGCACGCGCTGTAAAAAGTCTGCGCACGACATCAGGATGCCCGCCGTGCAGAAGCCGCACTGCAACGCGTGATGACGCGAGAACGCCTGTTGCAGATCGCCGAGCGTCTGCGCGGGTGCGAGCCCTTCGACGGTATCGACGCGCCGGCCGTCGGCTTGTACCGCGAGCATCAGGCACGAACGCGCCGCGACGCCATCGACATGCACGGTGCATGCACCGCACACGCCATGTTCGCAGCCGACGTGCGTGCCCGTCGCGCCGAGTTCATGACGCAGAAAATCGGACAACAACTCGCGGGTTTCGCAATGGCCGCTGCGTTCGCGGCCATTGAGCGTCAGCGTGACGGCGTGCTGCTCGCCGTGCCGCATGACATACGGTGTGGACTTGCTCACTTGGCCTCCTCGATCACGCGCCATCCGAGTTCGCGAACCAGATGACGGCGGTACTTCGCGCTGATATGCGCATCGTCCTGCGCGCCCAGTTTCCAGCTCAAATCGTTCAATGCGCCGCGCAGGTCGACGCCCTGCAGACGTGGCCAGCACTCGACTTTCGGCCGGTCCGCGACGCCGCCCACGGCGATCCGTATCGCGTCGTCCGTGACGACGGCGGCGCACGCAACCATCGCGAAGTCGCCGTGACGTGCGGAGCATTCAGCGAACCCAAAGCGCTCGCCCGGCTCCTTCAGCGGGAAGCGCACCGCTTCGACGAGTTCGTCCGGCTCGCGCGCCGTCATCAACATGCCCTGAAAGAAGTCGTTTGCGGACACGGTGCGTTGTTTCTTTTTCGAGCGCAGCAGCACCTCGCCGCCGAGCGCCGTCAGTACGAGCGGCAATTCCGCGCTCGGGTCCGCATGCGCGATCGAGCCGCACACGGTGCCGCGATTGCGGATCTGAAAGTGTGAGATGTGCGGGAAGGCCTTCGCGAGCAACGGCACTTCGTCACGCAGCGTCGCGCGCCATTCGACGCTGCCTTGCGTCGCCGCTGCGCTCACGACCAGGCGCCGCGCATCGCGATCCACGCGCACGGCGTTCAGTTCGTCGGTGCGCGAGATGTCGACGAGCACGCGCGGTTGCGCGAGCCGCATGTTCAGCACGGCCATCAGCGATTGGCCGCCCGCCAGCACGCGCGCGTCTTCGCCGCTTTGGGCGAGCACGTCGAGCGCTTCGTGCGTTGTCATGGCGCGTACGTAGTCGAATGCGGCGGGCTTCATGCGTGCCTCCTGAAGCGTGCGAAGAGACGCCGGAACAACCGCGCGAGTGGCGAGCCGTCCGTCGCGAGCGGTTGGCCTGCAGCCTGCCGTCCGAGTGCTTCAAACAGTTGTCGCAGCACGACCTTCGCCGCGCCTTCGAGCATGCGCCCGCCGACGGCGGCGACCTTGCCCGACACCTGGGCTTCGTAGTCGTACGTGAGGCGCGTGCCGTTGGCCGTCGGCGTGAGTTCGACCAGGCCATTGCCGCGCGCGCTGCCAAGCGGCGACATGCCCGCGCCTGCAAGCCGCAGCCGATGCGGTGCATCGATCTCCGACAAGCCGATACGCGCCTCGAAACGGGCCTTGATCATGCCGACGCCGATCGTCACATCCGCGCGATACTGGTTCGGCCCCATCGCTTCGAGCGCGTGGCAGCCGGGAATGACCTTCGCAAGCGCGGCGGGGTCGAGCAGCACCGCAAAGATCGCCTCGGGTGTGGCGGGCAGATCGACGCTGCCTTGCGCCGTGAGCGCGCGTCCGCCGCCAGGCGTTGCGGGCTTCGACGTGGGCGCTTCGCGATACTCAGGCCGCGAAGGCTCCGGATCGTCGATACCGATCAGCGCCATCACCTTAGATGGCGTGAGCGGCAAGCGGATATCGTCGATGCCGAGCGCGTCCGCCACGGCGTTGGCGATGCACACGGGCGTGCTCATGTTGTTGCCTTCGCCCAATCCTTTCGCGCCGAGCGGCGTGAACGGCGAGGGCGTTTCCAGATGCACGATCAGCGGGTCGGGTACCTCGCAGGTGGTCGGCATCAGATAATCGGCGAGCGTGCCCGACTGGAAGCTGCCGTCCGCGCCATAGCGGAACTCTTCGAGCAATGCCGCGCCGAGACCCTGCGCGAACGCGCCGCGAATCTGGCCATCGGCGAGCGCGGGGTTCAACAGCGTGCCTGCGTCGTGTGCCGTGACATACCTGTCAACGCGTACGTGGCCTGTCGCGCGGTCGAGTTCGATGCCGCACATGTCGAATGCGAAGCCGTAGGCCGCCGACGTATTGATGCGGTCGTTCTCGTCCGGTGCGTCCATATGAGGCGGCGACCAGAACACGGTCTCGCGCAAACCCGGCTCTTCGCCTTCGGGCAGGAGCGCGGGCGCCCAGTGCGGTGCATTGCTCGCGGCGCGGCCGAACGGCAGTGCGCGCTCTTCAGCATCCTTCGGATAGATGCGGGCGCCTTCGAAGCGCACGTCGTCGGGCACGCAGCCGAACTGTTTCGCGAGGATGCGCGCGAGCTTGTCGCGCGCGCGCATCGCGGCGAGATGCACCGTGCCTGCTACCGCACCCGCAAAGCGGCTGGAATAGTTGCCCGATGCGACGGACCACGCGTCCTTGTGCGTATCGAACTCGACGTTGACGACGATGTCCTTCGGATCGAGACCAAGCACGTCGGCCACGACCTGCGCGCAGACGGTCATATGCCCTTGGCCCGCGGGCGTCGACGCGATCGTCACGTTCACGCCGCCCAGCAGATCGACGCTCACGGTCGCGCTCGCGATCGCGCCGTTTTTGGGTCCGGCTTTTTTGCGCGCTTCGGCGGGCATCACGGTCGTGATGTAGCCCATATTCGACACGGAAGGCTCGACGATGGCCGCGAAGCCGATGCCATAGAGCCGGCCTTGCTTGCGCGCGGCATCGCGGCGCGCGACCAGTTCGACGTGGCCGCCATCCGACAGCGCGCGCCGCAGCGCTTCCTGATAATTGCCTGAATCGAGCAGCGCGCCCGCTGCCGCACGATACGGAAACGCATCCGCAGGCACAAAGTTGCGGCGATAGACGTCGAGCACATCGAGCTTCAACTCGACGGCAATACGCTGGATCAGCCGTTCGAGCGCGAAATACACCTGCGGCCCGCCGAACCCGCGCACGAGACCCGTCGGCGTCTTGTTAGTCAGCACGACGCGGTTGCGCACGAGCAGATTCGGAATCGCGTAGGCGCCCGTCAGGCAGCCGTGCATCCGGTAGAAGGTGGCGGGCTCGGGCGCGCGCACGTAGCCGCCGCAATCCTCGAGCTGATCGTAGGAGAGGGCGATGATGCGTCCATCGCTTTCGACGCCGGCTTCGATGGTCGATAGCCGCGCCGTCGCAGAAGTGGCCGCACTCAGATGTTCGAGTCGGTCCTCAACCCATTTCACGGGTGCGCCCGCCTTGCGCGACGCGAGGCACATCAGCACGACATACGGAAACACCGCCTGCTTCACGCCGAAGCTGCCGCCCGAGTCGCGCGGGGCCTTGTGACGCAAGCGGTTCGCGGGCACGTTCAACGCCATCGCCATCACGGCATGCAGCGAGAACGGACCCATGAAATTCGACGTGACGTCGTAGCCTTCGTCGCCCGACAGATACTCGGCGATCACGACGCCGCATTCGATCGGCGCGCACGAGTTGCGCGGATAGTGCGTAACGAGCTTCACACGATGCGGAGCCTGCTCGAATGCAGCCTCCGGCTCGCCGTAGCGGAAGTGCCGGTCGCTGATCACGTTGGTGCCGACCCGCTCGTGCAGAACGGGCGCGTCGTCGCGCATCGATTGCTCGATCGAGGTGACGGGATCGAGCGGCGTGTATTCGACCTTGATGAGGTCGAGTGCGTCTTCGGCGAGCGCGCGCGATTCTGCCAGCACGACGGCCACCGGCTCGCCGACGTAGCGCACGCGATCCATCGCGAGCGCCCATTGCTCCATCGGCGACTTCACGCCGACCACGAACGGACGCGACCATGGGCGCAGATCGTCGCGCGTCAGCACGGCGCGCACGCCGGGCAACTTCTCTGCACCGCTTGCATCGATCGAAACGAGTTGGGCGTGCGCGTGCGGCGAGCGCAGCACGGCGGCGTGCAGCGTGCCCGGCTTCACACCGATGTCGTCGCCATAGCGGCCGCGCCCCGTCAGGATCGCCGGGTCTTCGAGCCGCTGCATCGGGCGGCCGACATGTTTCACTGCGCGTGCCGGCGCGGCCTCGTGTGCGGGCGCGTCGCGCTCCGCAACGATAGGGGCTTCGGCAACGTTCATGTCGCGCTGGTTCATCGGTCGGCTCCATCGTCGTCGCGGCGGCTCGCGAATTCATCGGCGAGACCGCTCCAGCGCTTCGCGATCTCGCGATGCTCGATGACGAACAGGTCGAGAATGCGGCCGACCGTGTGATCGACCACGTCTTCGATTGTCTTCGGATGCGCGTAGAAAGCGGGCACGGGCGGCATCACGATGGCGCCCATTTCGGTTGCCAGCGTCATGTTGCGCAAGTGCGCGAGGTTGAGCGGCGTTTCGCGCGCCACCAGCACGAGGCGCCGGCGCTCCTTGAGCATCACGTCGGCAGCGCGCGTCAGCAGGTTGTCCGCGAAGCCGTTCGCAACGCCCGCGAGCGTTTTCATCGAGCAGGGCGCAATCACCATGCCTTCCGTGACGAACGAGCCGCTCGCGATGGTTGCGCCGATGTCGCGCACGTTGTGGGCGACATCCGCGAGTCCGTCGAGATCGCTGCGCGTGAGGCCCATTTCCTGCGCTGCCGTGATGGCGCCCGACGTCGACACGATCAGATGCGTTTCGTGCGTGCCGATCCGGCGCAGCGCGGCAAGCAGGCGCACGCCGATCATCGCGCCGCTTGCGCCCGATATGCCGACGACGATGCGTGGTTTGCGGGTTGGGCGCTCAGTCATGACGGCGGGCCAGATAAGCGTCGAATGCGGTGTTATCCGTGGCGACGAGGGTCTCCAGATCGACCGTGTCTTCGCCCGGAATCCGCACGCGCGTGAACACATGGGCGGGATAGACAACGGGCCGTGTCGCGTCGAGCCCCATCTTCGCGCTGACGCCTTGCAGATGCGGCGGTGCATCGTCGGGCTGGCCGACGGTCGTCGACGGATCGAGGGGCGAGCCTTGCGCGCCTTCGATCACGACGAGATCGCGATCGGCCTGAAAGCGCGTCGCGATGGCCCATTCGATTTCGGCGGGATCATGCACGTCCACGTCCGTATCGACGACGACTACCTGCTTGATGTCGTAGTGCGCGCCGAACGCGCAGAGAATCACGTTCTTCGCTTCGCCTTCGCGCTTCTTGTCGAACTGGATCCACAGGTGATAGCGGCACACGCCGCCCACCGACAGATGCACGTCCTTCACGCCCGGATGGCTGCGTTGCAGATGCGCGAGCAGCGTCGCTTCACGCGGAATGCCACCGAGCAGCAGGTGCTCCATTTCAGCGGGCACGATCGTATGAAAAATCGGGTCGCGCCGATGCGTTACAGCCGTGACCTCGATGACTTCACGTGCTTCTTTCGCGCTGTAGTACTTCGGGAACTCGCCGAACGGGCCTTCGGGCTCGCGCACGTTCGGCAGAATGAGTCCTTCGATCACAATCTCCGCGAACGCGGGGACGTACACGCTGTTCGTGACGCATTGCGCGACGGGCAGCGGCGCGCCTTGCAATGCGCCGGCGATTTCCAGCTCATCGTGATCGATGGGCGTGATGGCTTGCGAGGCGAGCATCGTCAGTGGATCGACGCCGATGGCGATGGCGACGTCGAGCGCGTCGCCGTTTGCTTCGGCTGCTTTCTGGAAGGCATAAAGATGGCGCGGCAATAGCAGGATCGCCATGCGGTCGCGGCCATGCACCTGAATACGGTTGATCGAGACGTTTTGCACGCCGGTGCGCGGATTGCGCGCAATCACGAGGCCAGCCGTGATGTAGGGGCCGTTATCGTGCTCGCTGTGTGTCGGGATCGGCAACAGCGCGTGCAGGTCGATTGCATCGGTATGAACGATCTGCTGGCAGGCCGCCTCGCCGCGCGCGACCCGTTGCGATGCGATGGGCGCGTCGGCGGCATCGCGAAAGCGCGCGAGCAAGGCGTGTTCCTCGACGCCCATCGCTTCCGCGATCCAGGAGCGCTTCGACATGAAGCCGCTCACCACCGGCACGTCAAGTCCGCCAGGGTGCGTGAAGAATGCGGCCTGCGTGCCGTCGAGCCGTTTGGCGACAGCGGCCAGTTCGTGTTCGAGCGCGACGGGCCGGTCGATCGTCGCGAGACGTCCGGTGCGGGCGAGATGCGTGAGCCAGCCGCGCAGCGTGAACGCGCCCGAAGGCTCGGCCCACGTGACGGCTTGCGAAAACGACGTGGCGGAAAAGGCGCCTTGGGTCGCGGCGTCGCGAGTGTTCATCTGCGTCTCCATCATTGCCGCCTCTTCGATGCTTTCGATGCGAATCGGATCGAGAGGACATGGAGCCAAGCGTAACGACAAGGCGGTATAAGTTCTAATACTGATTTTTGATGCTTTGGATCATCGTTGCTGATATCCGTGTTAGCCCCGATGACGTTCGCCTTACAGCGCGATATCAATACACACGCCCGTGCCGCCTTGTGCGCCGGGGATTTGCCACGGCATGCCCAGCGGGGCTTTCGGCTGTGGCCTGATGAAACGGATGGCCGCCATTAGTCGTCGTGATAACCCGCTTCCGGGATCGTCCCAGTTATGGACCTCAAGCAAATCCAGTATTTCATCGCGTTGTTCGAAGACGGCTCGGTCACGCGCGCGGCCAAGCGGCTGAACATCGTGCAGCCCGCGCTCAGCATGCAGATCGCGAAGCTGGAGGAGGAGTTGCACCAGCAGCTTTTCGATCGGGGCGCGCACGGCATGGCGCCGACCGCCGCGGGGCGGCTGATGTACCGGCTCTTTCTGCCCATCATGCGTGACCTCGCGCACGCGCGGCAGCAACTCGTGCAGCGCGACGAAGTGGTGACGGGGCATGTCGGAATCGGGCTCATTGCGTCGGTGACGGAGAGCGTGCTGGCGGATTCGCTGTCGCGTTTTCATGCGCGCTATCCGCATGTCGAAGTGACGGTAGCGGACGGCTACAGCGCAACTTTCATCGATTGGGTGGCGGGCGGTCAGCTCGACGCCGCGCTGATCAACAAGCCGCGTGCGCGTCTGTCGCTCGATTCGCAGCCGCTGCTCGACGAAGAGATGGTGCTCGCGACCAGTGTCGCGCATGGGCCGGAGCTGCCGCATTCGATCGAATTCGCGCAATTGCCCGAACTGGAACTCGTGTTGCCAACCAAACGCAACGGTCTGCGTGGTGTGCTCGATACGGCGGCGCAACATGAAGATGTGATGCTCGCGCCGCGCTTCGAAATCGATGTGCTGTCAACCATCGTCGCGCTCGTCGAGAAGACGCGCTTTGCGACGATTCTGCCGCGTATCGTCGTTGGACGCGCGGTGCGGGAGGGGACGCTGCGCGCGTATCCGATACTCGCGCCACGCATCGTGCGGCACATCGTGCGCGTGAGCCATCCGCGCCGGCCGCTCAGCGCGGCGGCGGAAGCGCTGATTTCGATCATCGCGGACGAATTGCGGCAAGTGTCGAGCGCGATGGATGTGGGCGTGCCCGTGGAGCAGAAGGAAGCGGCTGGCTGAGCACGAACGTGGGACGGTGTGGATCGTCGCGACCTGCGAAGCATGTCATCATGTCGACGCCCAACGATCCAACGCAACGACTCGACCGATGAACCTCAGAGCGCTTCAATGTTTCGTGACGCTCGCTGAAGAGTTGAACTTCAGCCGCGCCGCAGAGCGTCTGCATATTGCGCAACCCGCGCTCAGCCAGCAGATCCGCGCATTGGAAGAGCGGCTCGGCACGCAACTGATCGACCGCACGCGCAGGCCGCTGCGTCTCACGGAAGCAGGGCAGTACCTGTGTACCGAGGCGAAACAGATACTCGGCTCGCTCGAACAGGCCACGCTCGGCGCGACTGAAATCGGCATGGGCCGGCGCGGCTGGCTGAGTGTCGGCTTTACCCGCTCGGCGATGTACAGCATTCTGCCGCCTGCGCTGAAGGCTTTTCACCGCGAGTTTCCGCAGGTCGAGCTGAAGCTCTACGAAATGCTCACCGACGAGCAGAGCGACGCCCTGCGTGACATGCGCATCCACGTCGGCATCGGACGACAGCCGCTTCCCATGTCGGGCTACACGTCGCGCGTGCTGTTGCGCGAGCAGCTCGTCGTTGTGATGGCGCTCGATCATCCGCTTGCAAAGCGAAAGAAAGTGAAAGTCGCCGAACTGGCCGACACGCCGTTGATCCTCTATCCGAAGCATCAGAATGCGCAGTACAAGCGGTCGGTGCTGTCGCTGTATCGCGATGCGGGCGTGACGCCGTTCATCGCGCACCAGGCTTACGAAATACAGACTGCGATTGCGCTCGTCGCGGCGGGGCTGGGCGTGACGGTGGTCGGGGAATCGGTTGCCCGGCATGGACGTACCGACGTCGTGTACCGCCACCTGGAAGGCCCGGGTTCCGCACAGCGTTCGACCCTCGCCGCCACCTATCGCGACGACGACACGTCGCCGCATCTGCTCGCATTCTTACGCTGCCTTCCGCCCCCGCTCGTCGACAGCGGCACACTATAAGACGATCGTTATACAAGAATAAGCATCTCGTCTTGGACTTCCTGGCTGCGCATTCCTACCATCGAACAGATAGCTGACGTTGTGGTTTGAACCACATCGCTCAGTCCACTGGAATGAAGCGACCGCAGTGTCGCGCGCTCAGGAAGGAGACGGCATGACCCGCATCGACGAAGCAGCAACCATGCGAAAAGTGTACGGGCGCTTGATGCCCTTGCTCTTCGCAATGATGTTCTTCAACTATCTCGACCGCATCAACATCGGCTTCGCAGCCCTCGATATGAACAACGACATGGGCTTCAGTCCTGCCGTGTTCGGCTTCGCGGGGAGTATTTTCTTCGTCGGATACATGCTGCTAGAAGTGCCGAGCAATCTGCTGTTGCATCGTGTCGGCGCACGTCGGTGGATTGCGCGCATTCTGCTCACGTGGGGCGCGGTCGCAGCCGCCACGGCATTCGTGTTCAACGACACCAGCTTCTACGTGCTGCGCTTTCTGCTCGGCGTGATGGAAGCGGGTTTTCTTCCCGGCGTCGCCGTTTATCTGACCAAGTGGTTTCCCGAACGCTACCGGGCGCGCGCCGTTGGCGGGTACATCATTGCGGGCTCGTTTTCGGCGGTGCTCGGCGGCCCGATCTCGACGTCGCTGATGACCTACGCGAATGGCGTGCTCGGACTGCATGGCTGGCAATGGATGTTCATCCTCGAAGGCGTCCCGGCGATGCTGCTCGGCCTCCTGACGCTGCGCATCATGACCGAGCGTCCCGCCGACGCTGCATGGCTCAGCGACGACGAGAAGCGCTGGCTCGAATCGACGCTCGCTGCGGAACGCGAAGCGCTCGGTGGCCATACGCATGTTTCGTTTCTGCGCGTGGCAGGCGATATCCGCGTGTGGAGCCTTGCATGTCTGTTCGGCTGTGCGCTCGTGGGGATTTACGGGCTCTTTCTGTGGCTGCCGCAGATCGTCAAGAGCCTCGGCCATCTGAGCAATATCGAAGTCGGCTTTCTTTCTGCAGCGCCGCCGCTGCTCGGCGTGCTCGGCACGTTCCTGATCAGCCGCAGTTCCGACCGTTCCGGCGACCGCAAGAAGCACCTCGCATTCGTGTATGGCGCGAGCGCGATTGCCATCGCGGGCAGTGCCTATGCGCCGAATCCCGTGATCGCTTATGCGCTGCTGTGCGTAACGGGACTCTTTATTTACGCGGGCAATCCGCTGTTCTGGAGCCTCGCGTCGTCGTTCAGGACAGGCGCGGCGGGCGCCGCCACGATTGCGCTGATCAACACGATCGCGCAGTTCGGCGGACTGGTGGGGCCGTGGAGCATTGGATTGGTGCGCCGCGCGACGGGCAACTTCTCGCTGGCGTTGCTGACCATCGCGGCGTTCCTCGTGATCGCGACGATCATCGCGTTGGTCATGCGGGTCACGCCGCCGGAGGAGGGCGCGTCTTCGGCGCTCGCGAATGGCGATGCCGCCACCGGCAGCTAATAGCGTTTATCGCAAGTTCATTGGAAAGACTCAAAGGGTTCGCTACATGATCATCGATTGCCACGGTCATTACACGACGTCGCCACGATCGCACGAGGCGTGGCGCGCGAAGCAGATTGCCGCGCTGAAAGACGGCACGCCCGTGCCGCCGCGTCCCGTCATCACGGATGACGAGATCCGCGAAAGCATCGAAACGGGACAGCGCCGCATTCAACGCGAGCGCGGCACCGACCTCACGATCTTCTCGCCCCGCGCTGCGGGCATGGGACATCATCTCGCAGGCGCAGAGGCGAATGCCGTCTGGTCGAACGAGTGCAATGACCTCGTGCATCGTGTTTGCTCGCTGTTTCCAAGGCATTTTGTCGGGGTGTGCCAGTTGCCGCAGGCACCCGGTGTGTCGCCCGACAATAGCATTGCAGAACTGCGCAGGTGTGTGCAGGAGCTTGGCTTTATCGGCTGCAATCTGAATCCGGATCCCTCTGGCGGGCACTGGTCTGGGCCGCCGCTTACCGATCGCTTCTGGTATCCGTTATACGAAGCGATGGTTGAACTCGATGTGCCCGCGATGATTCACGTCTCGTCATCGTGCAATCCGAATTTTCATGCGACGGGCGCGCATTACATCAACGGCGATACGTCTGTGTTCATGCAGTTGCTCACCGCCGATCTGTTCGCGGACTTTCCAACGTTGCGCTTCATCATTCCTCATGGCGGCGGCGCTGTGCCGTATCACTGGGGACGTTATCGCGGGCTCGCGCAGGACATGAAGCGGCCGTTGCTGCGCGACTATCTGCTGAAAAACGTGTTCTTCGATACGTGCGTCTATCACCAGCCCGGCGCCGAGCTGCTCGCGAAAGTGATTCCCGTCGAGAACATTCTTTTCGCGTCGGAAACCATCGGCGCAGTGCAGGGCATCGATCCCGAGACCGGTCACTACTATGACGACACGCGGCGCTATATCGATGCAATCGAATGGTTGAGCGACGTGGACCGGCAGCGCATCTACGAAGACAACGCGCGGGCGGTGTATGCACGCCTCACCGCGCAACTCGAAAAACAACTGGCAACGGAAGGGGCGACGATATGAATCCGATCGGCTGGCGCGAATATGAATCGGCTCCACAAGCGAGCCCTGCAACGCTAGGTGCGTTGCGCGAACTCGCGGTGTCGCTGCTCAGCGACAACATGGCGCGCGCGAGTGGAATAGTGGGCTTGCAGGCGTATCACAAGCCGCATGCGATGGCGGGCACGGCTGTCACGGTGCGCACGCGCGGCGGCGACAATCTCGCGATCCATCGAGCGTTCGATTTTTGCAGGCCCGGCGACGTGCTCGTGATCGACGGTGGCGGCGAGCTGACCCAGGCGCTGATGGGCGACATCATGGCGAGCTATGCGGAAAGCCTCGGCGTGCAGGGGCTGGTGATCGACGGCGCGATACGCGATGTCGGCGCGCTGCGTCAACGCGAGTTTCCTGTGTATGCGCGGGGCGTTACGCATCGCGGGCCTTACAAGAACGGGCCCGGGGAAATCAACGTGCCCGTGACGGTTGGGCGGATGGTGGTGAATCCGGGCGACATCATTGTTGGCGATGAAGATGGGCTGCTAGCAATTGCGCCTTCGGATGTGGAAAGCGTGATTGAAGGGGCGCGCAAGCAGGGTGCGAAGGAAGCGGCTGCGTTGCAATCGATTGCCGAAGGGCGGTTCGACCGGTCATGGGTGATGCCGCATCGCGATCGGATGATGAACGGGTGAGGTTTTGCGAGCGGCGCGGCGTGGTTACGCGAGTTGAGGTATAAGGGACGCTCGCGCCGTCGGCATCGAATCAACCCGGAAACAGGCAATACTTCATGACACCCTATGTGGACGCAGCGGCTCTCGTTGCACTTGCTCAGCGCGCTGAAGAGAATGGTTCAGCGCCTTGCTCGTGTACGAAGACGCCGCTCGATGGATGGCAATCGCAACCGCTTTCGCTCGATGAAACCCGGCTTGTCGAGGTGGCTACGCTCATGCGCGAGGATGATCCCGAGCCGACGTTTGCTGAGTATCGGCCGGATAACGTTCAGTACTGGTCGCCGGATGCGCCGATCGCGCCGCGGTACTTTCCGTATAACCGGTGTGGTGTGTGGGAGTGTTCGGACTGCGGGCGGTTGTACTTGCGTTATACGGAAGGTGGCGGGTATTTCGTGGATCGGCGCATTCGGGCGCTGAAGGCGGGGTTGGTTGAGGATGTGGGGGTTTGAGGTGGGTTTGGTTTTGTGGAGGCTTGGCTGGTGGTGGGTGCCAGTCAAGGTCGGGGTTCAACAGATGGTTGATTGGCGAGTTTCTTAATTTGACATAACATAAATTATCGACGTTCTGTTTGTAGGTCCCAAATAGAAATGTCGGGTTTCGGCTAAATAGAGATGTCGTGTTTGGGTAGTTTGAGCGCCGGACAGTCCTGTGGGAGCGCCAGCGATGAATGCGCGACACAGTCTTGACGAAAATAGCGGTGCGTGATGGAAGTTGGACGGGTTTCCAGCTCCTTATTAAAGCTGCAACAGTACGGACTAAAATGAAGTAGCTGTAGCTTTACAGCTATCCACCTGTTATACAGATCAATCTTTCTTCCAAAATTTCTTTCGCAAAGGAAATTTGTCCGGCCAAATCCAATTCGCCAAAACAACGAAAAAAGAGCCAACGCCCGACAGGAGAAAGGCTCCTCCAAGAAGAATTTCTATACTTTTAAGCGTTAGCTCATGCAGACTGGGCGATGGCAACGATGACATGTAGCGCACTAGCCAAAGTTTCATCGTGCCAAGCAGCACTCCTGCCAGTCCGAGGAGTAACGTCAAGTAAAACCAGGTCAAAAATCGTGTGGCTGCTGCCTTCAGCCGATTCGCGCTGGTATCCGTGCCTGCCTCGTAACAAAGGTTCGGTAGCACTGACGACCAGGCCCAATTCGTCTTAGGCGGTATGAGCTCTGTGAAGGACTTGCCCCACAAGGAATAACGTCATGTGTCCCTGTTGCCCGCCTCGTCGTACTCATAAAGTGCGAACGTGTGCAGTACACTAAGCAACGGCATCGGACGCTATGAAAAATGAGGCAAGCTTAGAGATAAGTTGAGGTCTTTAGCGGAATTTGATACATGTGAAGCCGGTTTGCTTGGGGTGAAGTTCCATGACCTTGACGGGCTTCACAGGTTCCCCCTCAGGACTGACCTCCGCAACGCCGACGACACATTGCCGGTCCTGCACATGCATCATCGACTGAAAGAATTGCATGCTTGGGTCGATGGGCTTGTGCCCCTCCCACACCACCAGACGGTATCGCCCACCCTTCTGCGGGGTAAAAGATGCAGGCAACATGCATACGTTCTCCTCGTAAGAGATCGTGAGCGGTTTGTCCGGAACGATCTTTACAGGCGCTGCACCCGGACTACCATCGATGTAGGTCTTGCCGGCGTAGCAGCCTTTTTCGTTCACTGTCAGGAGGTAGACGGCCTTGCCTTGAATCTGGAGTTCTGCGGAAGGTTCCGAGTCCTTGGGAAAGGGATAGGGATGACCAACTGTGGTACACCTGCGAGCATGACGAGCATGCACGCGGTAATTAGTCTTGTTTTCGTCATAAAGCTATCTATGCGTTGAGGAATCCAAAAAATAATGATTGCGCGTTCTCTTTTGTAATTGTCTATCCTGTCGCTGATGCGTAGAAATCCGCAAACTTCTTTACGTTCGCCTTCCAGCCTCCCTCGATTTGATGTAGCTGGCGGTCGTACAGGTCCGCTTGCAACATTTAAGTTCGCGTACGCTTCAGTGCATCCTGATACCACGGCTGCGAACTCCAATCTTCCAAGGTAGCAATGAAATCGGAATAAGGTGTCGAATAGAGACTATCTGGCTCATAGAAAGGACTATCTTTGCCAAGCGCTAACCCGTACTCAAAGTGTTGCGGCGGAACCACTTTTCCTTTGGCTATATCATCAAAAAGCGGCGTCAACCACTTCAGTAGAAGGGCCGCATCTGCATCCTTCCTCTCGTGCATCTCTAGTAGCGAGCGAAAGATCGATGCCATTTCCTGGAGGTTACTTATCTTATCCATAGCCATCGATTCGGTTTGAGCATAAATGGGCTTACTAGCGTTGGCGACGTCCGTTTACTCCTATTTGGCACGATCGTTTGCTATGCAAATGGAGACGTCACCACATTCCCTTGACTGGTGCCAGCAATATCAGACCCAAATACATTGGGCACACTCCCCGACTTTGGCGTTATGGAATAAAAATCCACTCCATTATTTAGTATGTTCTCTGCTTGCGCAGCCGGCAATCCCAACGCCTGCCCCGCTTGCTCTTGAGTCGTGATTGCGACTGCTTGCGCCTGATGTGGACTCATCCAATACCCGCTATTGGGGTGAATGCTATCCCCCCTCGGAACTACTGCAGCGGCCGTAAGTCTTGCCTCCTTGGTCGCATTTCCATTCGCGAGTGCTTGGATCTTCTGCTTCTCAGCGGAGTGCAACTGCAGGTTGAACACATCTTGTTCATCTTCTACCGAATGCTGTGACGACGTCGATACGCTTCAAAGTCCGCCTCGTCCTTCAGGTTAAGGAGGTTGATCAAGATAGACATGCCAGATACCAGCTTCGGGAAATTGATCCACAAGTCCCACGGCCCCTCTGGGGAAAAATAGTGCCAATAGCCGACAAGTGCATCACTCGGCGCAGTGATTTCCCCTGTCTTTATTGCGGCGATGATGGGCATGAGATGATGCTCATATAGGTGGCGTACGTCTTCGTTGCGGCCGCTAGCTTCGTCAAAAAGAGGCTCGACATCTTCTGCACGTTCAATCAACGCTTTGGCAAATTCACTCATAGTAACTTTACCGAATGATCCCGCCGAGGATCGACTTGGGCGGTGTGAAACTCCCTAGATCAGGCACGACGTACTGCACGAGCCCCCGCTGCCGCTATATTGACCTTGATTTGCCGGTGCGATCGTGCTCTGGTAGACACTTACAATTTTCCCAGGCTGCGGTTGAATTGAGAAGGCTTGGAATCCTTTGAACCCGCCATTTGCAAAGCTAGCGGCGGGCAAACCCAGCGCGTCGGCCGCGCTCGTAGCACTCGCATTCTGTCCAATAAGCGAATCATACTGGGCGCGAGACATATAGAACGAACTGACTCCCGCATTATCACCGACAGGAACCAGGCGCACCAACTCATCACGCGTATGATCGCGTTTCCTCTCGGCTTGTCGTTTCGCAGTATTCGCCGCTGTAGACGCTCGCGAACCTCAACGCCTCAGTCGTGGCCCGCTCGTCGAGCGACTATTCGCTCCACCTCCTCCATTCGACCAGGTACTCTCTCGATGCATTACCGAGTTGCTGTTCAATCTCTTTCAATCGAACAGCATCCGAAGAAGCTCGCAAGTAAAGCGCTTCAAGGAGGCCCGTCGCCACGGGCGTTTTGAGATCGATATCACTAGCAATCATGGCAGATTCGATGATGTTGAAAATATAGATCCGTTCATCGGCTGGGAATTTCTCGAAGTGATCTGCGGTTTTCTTTCCGATGTTCGCTAGCAAGATGGTGATGGGAATATCGTCTCCCCAATCAGCAATCGCGTCCTCTTTTGCCGCTTTGAGAATCTCGGTCTTGGTTAGCTTGATAATAAAGTTCTGTAAATTTTCCATCACTTTCCCCTAAGTGCATTCTGGAGGTCTCTCAGCACATTTTGCGCAGCAGAGCGGTCGCTGAACGAGGCGTTAGGGTTGCCGTCATCGATCTCTGGGCGCGCGGCGGCCTGAAGCTCGACCTTGGGTGCCTGCAGCGTGCGCTCGCGCTCGATCGCCTGCTGCTGGGCGCGACGACGCTGTTCCTGCTCGCCCAGCGTGTCGGCTACCTGTGCATGCGCGACGTGTACAGAGGATGCGGCGAGGAGCGCGCCACAAAGAAGGGTGAGCGGGTGTCGTCCGTGCCAGGAGGAAACGCCCGTGTTGCTTCGGACGTGCGCATGCCTGCCGGGCCGGGTGATCCGGCCAGGGTAATTGATCTTCATGGCGGCGAAACTACTGTGGTGCTAGCGCTTGCGCTGCGGGCAATATCTTCGCAGCAAGCTGGTCGTATCCATCGCGCGCGAAAATGCCGCTTGGTGTCGCGTCAGGTGCAGCGTGGCGTCGCGACCAACGGACACCGTGTTGGCACGCAGTCATCGTGACATCTGCGTTACCCCGATTCTGTTTGCCGGTTGCCGTTCTCTCGACAGCGACCAGCGTTCCCCGGATCCGGCTGGATACCAGCCGGTAAGCTCTCGTGTTCATTTTTATGCGCTACTGGAGTTCTATAGGCGCGCGTAATGTACCAGAAACATTTAGTAACAACTGTCAAACCGTGCAAGCCGAGGCGACGATACAACATTTCATGCAAGATGCATGGTGAGGGAGCGAGATCAGCGAGGAGCCGCGAGAGCGCTGACGATCGACCGCCCGTAGATGCCAACGTCGTTGCGATCGGCGCCCGCGTGGTCGACATTGATGTGGCATGTGTGTATGCGAAGAGCCGCTGACAGCGGGCGACCTGATACCGATACCGACATGAGCGGTGCCCTACTTGCAATGCTCCTGCGTAACGCAGCCACGCTTCGTACTTAAATATTCCTGAATCGAGCCACCGGCTTGTTCAGCGCGGCCGTAGGCGAGAGACGGCGGGCAGCGACATTGCGATAAGTTTTCTAGAATGAGCCAGTGGGCTACGAAAACGTTGCTATCCACGCGGCCGACAAATCGGACCATCGGACGAGCGGTCGGACGCGGAGTTGGCATGCTTTTTAGTCAGACCTCAAGGTTGGCGCGAGACGATGCGGACGATCGTAATGGCCGCCGCGAGTTTGCTTGCGGTCGCAAAGCTCAAGCGATCCCGTCAAGTACCAACCGTTTACAAAGGTCTGCATGATGACCTTTGAAAATCGGCGTGCCTGGGCGCATGCGGCTTGGCCGGTCGGGTTCTAGCTGGCAAGCGTAAGCAGTTCCTCGTTGAACAGGAACTGCGCATGAAATGCCCCGGGTGCCTGCGACGGAGTACATGGCCCGCCCTGCCACGGCTGGCAAGGAAGTCGAGATGTCTCACGAGCTCTACATCCAGGTACTTAGCGCGATGTTCCTGTTCTGGAATGGGGCGCGCATCCTGACGTACCTTCCGACCATCGGCAAACTCCTCGCAAGGGAAGCAGACGTGCGCAGCCACAGTCTGCTCAGTTGGGGTAGCTGGGCTATCAGCAATGGCACGTTCGCACTCATGCTCCTCGAAATGAGCCGGGGAATTCCAAACGGGATGTTCTGGATGAATCTGGCCAATACGCTGATGTGCGTGATCGTTTCGGTCATCATTCTTTTCAGGCGGTTCTCTCGAAAGATCACGCGAAATGAGTCGGCGGCTGGCGCCGTGTCCATGCAGCCGGGATTGCTGCATCGGCGTGCAGGTATCCTTGCTGTCGGCGTCCATCTTGCTGTTGATCCAGTGCCCGTCGCACCGACTACGTGGTTCGGACGCCCCGAGCTTTGGGTTGCGTGGAGGAGCGCATTGGCCTTCGGGGTCGCGGGTGCCATCACGCTCGATGTCTGGCCGAACCATCATGATCAGAGCGCCTACGACGTATCCAGGGCCAGCACCGAGGCGCACGGGACAATCGAACCGGTATCGCCGACACAACAAGTGTCCTCGTCGGGTCCGGTCACGCCATCAACCGCACCTGCTGCTCGCGCAATCGCCCATACCGCACTCGCCACTCCTACGCCTTCCACTTCGCCCGAGCGCCGCGCGGCACCTTCCCGGGCTTCTGCTGCACGGCGGCCAGTTGCAGGGCGGCCTGGCAAAGCGGGCAGCGACGTGCACCAAAATCGCGGTAATTGGGCGTCGCACTTTATGGCGAGCGTGCGGCAGGCGCTCGGGATTCCCCGATCCGCACCGCCAAAGCGACAGATGTCTTCACCCGGTCGTAGCGCACCGCCATCGTCGGCTTCTTCTCGTGGGACTGCCGTTTCCCGCGCTGAAATCGCCCGCCACGTGCCTTCCCCGCCGTTCAATCACGGCGCTGCACCGTCCCGGGATTTCGCTGCATCGCAGTTTGCTACGGGGCGGCCTGGTCGTGCGGGCGATTTCGCGACGCAGGATCGTCCCCGTCCGGCGCGCCCCGTTCCCGTGTATGAAGCGCCGCCAACCGTCGTGTTTGAAGCGGCTCCCGTAGTCGAATACGCGGGACAGCCAGGCGTGTATCAGGAGCCTCCCGTCATGTACGCGCAAGCGCCCGATGCCAGCGGTCGCGGATATGAGGGCGAGTACAGGGATCGTCGGCAATGGCACGACAATGGCTTGCACAAGGGCTGGAAACATCATCAGCACGAGGAGGACGGCGATTGATGCCTGTCGCTCCTTCCAACCTTCGTTCGGCTTCCTGAACGTCACCTGGATAGTATAAGGAGCCGGATAGCTTCATCTGGGCAATACACCCGCACCCATCCCGCTGAAGTCGGACGCTCAGCGTCGAGACATACCTTCATGGTGTCGAACGAGTTGACTAAGGTGTGAACCGCGAATCACGCGGCAAGTCGGTGCTCACAGCATTGTCGTTCCTTGTCGTCAAGAATCGCGTACAAGGCAGCAACATCCCGTCAGGCCGCCGACCGGCTGGGCCTGATCGTACGCCAGGTCGAACGTCTGGTGAGCCGGTATCGGGAAGCCCTAGTTCTCGAAACTATTGAGCTCGAACGTGCAGACGGTTTCGCCCGGGCACAACAGGCCCTGTTCGACGGCAACCGGTACCTGGCTTACACCACGGCCATACCGCCAATACGTGAAATACAGCGCTCCCGCATGGCTGACCGCCTTGCGTTCGAGCGCCCTGAACGGCCCCGAGTTGATCTTGCCTAGCTGCGGAACGAGATTGATGTCCGTACGCCCGCCCAACGTGTGGGCGATCGCGTGCCCGCGGTGATAACGCCCGCTGTTGCCAAGCGGATGCCCTTTCATCCGCGTGGCGATCACCGCTCGCGACTCGTGGTTCTTACCGCGGCTTAGCCCCCAAGCCGCCACGAGACGCTCGGCCGCGACGTCGAACAGATACGAAAAGCCGGCGTCCGAGGTCTCGAGCAACTCGCAAGCGGGCACCCCGCGCGCGTAGTCGTGAGCCCATAGCGCGACCAGCAACGGCCCTACCTTGTCGCGAAAGCACTGCGGCGCACTTTCACGCGACAGTCGCGGCAGGATGCCATTCAACGGTTCCCGATAGTCGATCATCAATCGCCTCGTCGTGTCATCGGCTGGCCGTGGTCACCGCCTTCTGCAGCTTGTTGCGTATCTTCGCGATATCGACTCCGGCTGGCCCTGGCACGTCCGCAAACGGCATATAACGCGCCGGCGTATGCAGCAAATACGCCTGCATCTCATCGATGACGATCCTGTCGCTCGGGTCATAGCCCATGGCCTCGAGCTGGCGTGTCAGCTCTGCACGTTCCGCGTAGCTGAGTTCGTGCCACCAGAATGAGCGGCATGCGTGCGCGTACGCATCGTTCGAGAAATATTGCCAGTGACCCAGTTCATGACTGAGGATCGCCGCCCGCACGGGCGCATCGATCATCTCGCCGCCGGGCGCCGGACCCAGTCCCGGAATCGTGATCAGAAAATCATGCGTGCTGCGTGCCTGCCAGTTGCCATCGCGCGTGACGATCAGCCCCATCTGGACGACCACGCGTTGCAGCGTGCGTTCGCCCGGCGTCAATTCCAGACGCTGCTGATGCGCCAGGTCGAAGAAGTGCGCGAGTTCGACCGCGCTGAAATTGTTGCCCGCCGTCAGTCCCGCCGGATCCGTGCCGAAGCGCCGCGCGTGCGTCGCGATCGCCGCCATCGTCACGATACGATCGTGCGGCATGTCGCGGCGCTCGAATAACGCGACCACCCGCGAAAACATCGCGCCCTGCTCGGCCAGGCTCGGCGCGTGCATCACATACAGTCCCGGACGGTCGGCAATCGCAAAGAGCGCGAGCCTGGCATCGCCCGGCAACGACGCATCGAGTTGTGTGAGCGGTATGCGCCGGATGTCGACGTGCTCGCTCTGCATTTCCAGCCGCGCGCTGCCCGCCTGCGCGCATGCGTTGTCCGCGGACCACCCCGCCGACAACGAGAGCGCGCAGGCCGTCGTCAACCGGATGCCGCGTCTGCAGGAAAGTTTCATCGCCGCCACTAAGGCCGCTCGCGTCTAGTTCGTCACAGTCACGATCGTCACGCGACGGTTTTCCGGCGCGGTCGGATTGCGTTTGTTCAGCGGCTCTGACGATCCCTTGCCGACTGACGTCAAACGCTCGGCCGCGATACCGTCCTTCTGCGTCAAATATTCGACGACGGCGGCAGCGCGGTCTTGCGAGAGCTTCATGTTTGCATCGGCCGAGCCGCGCGGGTCCGCGTGTCCCTCGACACGGAAGCGATACGCCGCGAGCCGGTCCGATTGCAGCGCGTGGGCCACCTTGTCCAGCGCGGCTTGCGCGGTGTCGGTGAGCGTCGACGAGTTGGTCGTGAAGGTGATCAGCATCTGCAGCGATGCTGCCTTCGCCGTGGCCGCCGGCTTCGCCGTCGCACCGGGCTTGTTCGACAGCACGAAGCCGCGCGTGACGATGTTGTCGTTATCCTCCGGCGTCAGCGCTTTGGTCACCGAATTTTCATCGATGTCCTGCTCCTTGACCACCGGGTCTTCCGCATGGGCGACACTCGCGCACGCGACCACACACAGCGCGACGACCCGCGCCCCGCGCGCCGCGCGTCCCGTCAGAAACGAAACGATTGAGCCAGACATACCCCGACCTCCCATCGATGCCTACACTGTCTACCGCTTTGGACCTTCGAGCGGTTCTCACAACCGTAATTCGACAACCGACCGCCAGCCGCTGCGCGCCTTATCGAGCAGCCCGACAAAACGCTCGCCATCCGGCAAGCCCGTCCCTGCCAGCAACGACGCGGGCACCGCGCTCGACCCTTCCGTCCACCACGCGCCCGATCCCGCCGCGACGTACACCGCGAGCAAAGCGGCGAAGCGATCGGGGGCGCCGGCAGCCTGTTCCGTTTCGTTCGATTCGTGTCCCTCCTCTTCCACCGCATACAGCCGCCACGCAGGCGCAGGCGTTTGCGCTGGCGCCGCCGTCAAAGGCCCCCACGCATCGAGCTGCGTATCGAAACGCTCCAGCACGAAGTCTGCGTCGAGCGTCGATAGCGCGCGTCGCATGGCCTCGTCGTACCAGGCCTGCGCGCCACTCAGCCAGTTCGCGGTATCGTCGCGCGCGAGCGGCGCGGCGAGCGTGAACGGAAAGTGGCGCCCTACCCGGTCGACACCCGGCATCAGCACACCCGCCCACGCCGACTCACCGCACACGTCCGCGCCGAGCGCAAAACACCAGATCGGCGCATTCAGGTAAACGGGCAACCACTGTGCGTCGAACCATCGCTTGGCGAACAACATGCCCTGCTGCAAACACGCATCCCACGGCGTGATGAATTCGGGCGGCAAGCGCCGCGTCACGAAGTCCCCATGCGTGCGCACCTTGCCGAAAAAACCCGGCCCCTCTGCGACGAATCCGCTCATAACCGGTCAGGACAACGGAACTGCTCGAACACCCCGCGACGGAACGGATTCGTCACGCTGCTCGCGTCAAGCTGAAGCACGAGCGGGTGTCCGTCCGATTCGAAGGTCATCTTGAAGCGGTCCGCTTGCGCGGTCGGCTGCAAGCGCGCGTTGTCCATCAGATGCAGCAGCGCCCACGGCCCATCCGCCCGCGCGGAGTCCCCCGATGGGTCGAAATCCACATGCGCCTGTCCGGTGCCTTTGCCGCTTGGCCACTGGAACACCATCGATTGATCCACATGGGCGGCAACCAGTTGCTGCCCGTCGATATCGATCGTGGCGTGGTCGATGGCAGGATCGATGTCGAGCACCTTTAGCGTGAAGCGAACCGACACGTCGCGCCCGCCCGCGCGGAAAAATGCGTCCCTGATCTGCGCGGCCCGCTGGAATTGCGTGAGCACGTCCGCCGGAATGCCGAGCGAATCGGCACCCGTGCGCCAGCGCCATTGCGGCCCCGACATGTCGACCAGGGTGGCCAGGTTCTTCTGGAAAAAGTCGTCGATCAGCCCGCCTGGCCCGAGTATCCGACTGAAGTCGTCGGGGGCTGCATCCCGGTTGGAGCCGCGTACCAGCGGGTAGCGGCCATCGAGCGCCTGCCGGCAAAGCTGCGCGACGTTGGCCTGCCACAACGCATTCAAACGCGCACGTTCGCCGCCGACCATCAGCATCGAGCCACCGCTCGCGATGTCGTTTGCGATGCCCGCAAGCGGAGCGGGCGCGCCCTGCGCGACGAGTTTCAGCTTGTTCAGCGCGTCGCCCGGCGGCGCGGGCAGTCCTTGCTTGCGCGCCGCGTCGGACGCTTCGAGATACGACGCCGCATCCTTGAGCGCCGCGAGTTGCGTATCGAGCGGCACAGGGCCCGCTGCACCCGGCTTGCCCGCGAGGTCGTGCAGCGCCTGAAAGTGCGCATCGACGGGATTGACCAGCGCGGGCGGCGGCGCCGCATCATCTGGCTGGTTGCCGAGCGCGTTTTCGAGCCGTTTCTTCACCGCATCGAGCTTGTTGCCCAACGCGCCGACGCCCTGTTCGACCAGCGAGCCACCCGTCTTCACCGTGCCGAGCGTGGTCTCCTGAGAGGCAGCGAGCATGAACGCCTTCAACGGCGAATCGGGCGCGGCGAGTACGTTCGCCACGCGCGCGCCCTTCTCCACGCCATCGAACGGCACCACGGCGACATCCGCCAGCAGCGCGTCCCACTGCTTGATGTACTCGTCGTAGTACAACTGCGTCATCGCCGACTTCAGATCGTCGATACCGTTCGGCGTCAGCACGGATTCCTCACGACCGAGCACCCAGTTGTCTCTCGCGACATCGATCACCGCCTCGTCGCGCAACTGGCCGAACTTCTGATACCCCGCCCGCGTGTAGGCACCGGAGACGCCGCGCGTCAACGGCGCACCACTTTTTCTGACAAGCACCAGCGACGCGTTGCGACCAGCCGCGGCTGCGACGCTGAATGGCGGCAGCTTCGCCTGTTCGAGATCGCGCGCGACGCGATTGAACATGCGTTGCGCGAGCGGCATCTTCGCAAGCGTCGTGCGCGCCTGCGCGATCAGATCCTTGTCGAGCGGCAGCGACGCGTCGAACTGCGCGGGCTGGAACAGCGCCGCGAGATGACCGTCGATGTCGTTGCGCTGATCGTCGCTCGCATTGCTCAACGGCCCGCGCCGCCAGTCGATGTCAGCCCACAGCCGCACGGAATCGGCGTCGAAGTGGGCCGAATCGCCGAGCATCAGATACGCGCGCAGCACCTCGTACTGAAAGTCGGGATTGTTCGCGTCGCCACGCCGCAGTTCGTCTTCCATCCTGTGTACGACGAGCGGCAGCAAAGTCTGCTTCAGCAGACGCCGGTAGCTCGCCTGCGCTTCGAGGCCCAGCTTGTCGCCCTGGTACAGCCCGAGCCGCGAGAGCCACGGTACGCTCTTGTTGCGATCCGCGTAGCCGCCAGGCAGGTCGCGCGCGGCATTGAGCAACGGCAGCAGCAAGAGCGGATCGTCGCCCGCGCGGGTGTTCTGCGCGAGCTTCTGCAACTCGGTCACATGCTGCTCGACATTGGCGATATAAGCGCGGTTGCGCTGATAGCTGACGAAGAACAGCACCAGCGCGAGCACCACCGCAATGCCGATCAGACCGAGCGCGATGCGCTGCAGCCACGTGCGCCGACGCTCCAGTTTCGGGTTGGTCCCCGCCAGCCCGGCTTCCTGGAAAATCACGTCACGCATCAGCCGCGTGATGAAGTACGCCCGTCCGCTTGCCGGGTCCGGCAGCACGACCTGACGCTGCAAACCGAGCGCCGACGCGACCGCGCTCATCACGCGGTCGATCGGCCGGCCTTCCTGGGTGCCGCTCGTGAAGTAGACGCCGCGCAGCAGCGCCGCCTCATCGAAGCGCGACGTGCTGAACGTTTCCTGCAGGAAGCCCGTCAGCATGTTTTCGAGGCCGGCGAACTGCTGCGGAAAACCGTACACGAGCGCACGCCGGCGCGTGTCGGTCTCCTGCTGCATACGGTGCAATACACGGGCCTGCAACTGCTTCTCGAGCGCGGCGAACTCGCCGGGGAACGTCGCCAGCGCTTCGTCCGGGCCGCCCTGCGCGACGTAAGGGAACGTCACGCCCCACACCTGTTCACGCTCGTCACGGCCGAGGTCATCGAAGAATTCCGCGAACCCGGCCAGCAGGTCGCACTTCGTCACGACAACGTAGACGGGAAAGCGCATCCCAAGACGGGTGTACAACTCCTTGAGCCGTTCGCGCACCGCGCCTGCCTGCACCGCGCGCTGCGTGTCGGACAGTTGCAGCAGATCCTGCACCGACAGCGCGACGATCACACCGTTCAGCGGCCGCCGTGGCCGGTACTTGCGCAACAGTTGTAAAAAGCCGCCCCATGCGGCCTGATCCGCTTCGGCGAAGCTGTCCTGTGTCGTGAAGCGACCGGCCGTGTCAAGCAGCACGGCATCGTCGGTGAACCACCAGTCGCAATTGCGCGTGCCGCCAACACCGCCCACTGCCTGCTTGCCAAGCCGCTCGGCGAGCGGAAACTTGAGGCCCGAATGCAGCAGTGCCGTCGTCTTGCCGGTGCCGGGCGCGCCGACGAACATGTACCACGGCAACTGGTAGACGTACTGACTACCGAAGCGCCCCTTGACGCGTGCCTTGCGCAGGATCGTCATCGCCTCGTCGAAGCGCTGCTTCAGCGCGGCGACATCGGCTTCCGATTCTTTCCTGCCGGGCTGCGGCGCCTCTTCGGCGACCACCCGCGTGAACTTCACGTTCGCGAGCCGCACGATCAGCCAGCGCACGCCCCAGTAAAGCACCCACAACGCGAACAGCACCGCGATCACGATCCAGCGGCTCGCGGCCGATTCGAGCGGTGCCTTGCCCGCAAACGCCAGCAACGGCCCTTCGATCCAGACGATCAGCGCAAGCGCCAGCACGCCGAGAAACGACAGCACGATCGGCCGCATGAACCAGCCAAGCAGTTTCATGAGCAACCACCTTCAAGGTGCGGCGCACGGAGGGCGAGCGGACTCACGATGCCGCTCCCGGTGCGAGTATGGTGATGTCGACGCGGCGGTTCTTCGCGCGGTTTGCAGGCGAGTCGTTCGGCGCGATCGGCTCGGTGTCGCCGCGGCCTTCCGCTACGAAACGCCCCGGCGTGCCGGTGCGTGCGGCGAGCATGTCCTTGACGACATCGGCGCGTGCCTGCGACAAATGCCAGTTCGACGGAAAACGCGCCGACAGCAGCCGCTGGTTGTCCGTATGTCCGGCGACGACGACGTTGCCGGGCACGTCCTTGAGCGCATCGCCGATGCGCTGTATCAACGGCATATATGCCGATTCGAGCTCCGCGCTGCCCGACGCGAACAGCCCATCGCCTTTGATCTCGACGACGGTCCGATCCGGCAGTTCGGAGACACGCACGAGCCCCTGCGCGATTTCCGGCGCGAGGAACTGCGACAGCTTCGGCGCGAGCGCGGGCGGCGGCGGCGCGGCTTTCGCCGCGAGCGGCTGCGGCGCGACGCGCACGCCATGCAAGGCCGCGAACACGCGATCGGACTCGTCGTTCAGGCGCAGGCTCAGCACCAGATGCACGGCGACGAGCACCACGCAGGCGATCGCGGCGGCGACCCACAGCGGCACCAGTTGCAACAGCGGCTTGCGCTCGGCCTTGACGGGCAGCCAATGCACCGACAGATCGCGTTCGGCGGCGCCCCGTTGCGAGCGGATCATCGTTTCGAGCCGCTCGCGGATCGTGTCCAACTGCGTGCGGCCACCGTCGATCAGCCGGTAGCGGCCCTCGAAGCCCAGCCCGAGAATCACGTAGATCAGCTCGAGCACATCGACATTCCCGGTGGGGTTCTGCGCGAGCCGCTGCAGGATCAGGAAAAAGCGCTCGCCGCCCGACGCCTCGTTATGAAACGTCACGAGCAGGCTGCGGCTCGCCCACATCCCTGCGCCCCACGGCGTGCTCGAGATCGCCTCGTCGAGGAACGTACACAGGCAGTAGCGCGATGCGCCGAGTTTCTCGTCGTCGATGCCGCTCGCACGCCCTTGGGTTTCGAAGGTGCGCATCATCTGGATCAGTTGGGTGCGCAACTCTTCGACATTCGGATGGGTCGGCAACTGACGCAGCGGAACCGCCAGCTCGAGCAGCGGATTGGCCGCGCGCAGCAACGGATTGAGGCCGCCCGTCAGCGGCGAGATCGGCGCCGCGGTCGCCGCGGCGGCGACAAAAGCGGCACGCGCGCCGCCGGGCGTCGGGATCAGAATCGTCGCGCCAGGATCCTCGAGTGGGCCACGTGGTTCGTCAGGAGTCACAATGAGTGTCCTCGATCAATGCGTCAGCGGCGAATGGCCCAAAACTCCATCGCCAGCCCCGGAAAGTCGCCCGCGACGTGCAACGCCATGCCGGCGGAGGTCGCGAACTGCTTCCACAATTCGTTGCCGCGATCGAGCTCGAAGTACGTGAACCCCGCATGAAACGGCAACTGGCGTGGCGCGACAGGCAGCGCGCGCAGCCCGATGCCGGGCAACTGCAGGTTCACGAGATCGCGAATGCGCTCGACCGGCCCAATCTTCACCTGCGGCGCGAAGCCCGTCAGGATGTGCTCGGCCGGCATCTGCGCACGGACGGCCAGCACGAAGGTCGCCGAAGCGAACAGATTCTTGTCCGGCACGAGGGCCACACGCAGGCCGAACTTGCGCTCTTCGAGCGGAATCGGCACCGCATGCGGGTCCATCACCATGCTGAGCGACGCGCGCAGATCGTCGATCACCGGCGCGAAGGTTTCCCGCAGCCGGTCGTGCCGGTACACCGGGTACGCGGGCGGGCGCTTGGTCGGCTGGCTGAACGTTGCGAGCTCTCCCGCGAGCTGCACCGCGATCTGGTACAGCGCTTCCGGATGCAGGCCCGTCATCGTCGACAGGTGGGCGGCGAGCGGTTCGTGGCGGTTGATCAGTTGCAGCAGCAGGAAGTCCGACACTTCCGCGACGCCCGTCACACCCGGCTGCGCGAGACGCGCGGCGAGCGCCTCGCCGCGCTGGTGCAGCAGGCCGACAAGGTCGTCGACGAACGCAGCGAGACGCCGCCCGACCCGGTAGTCGAGACACGGCGGACTGTAGTCGTTCTCGAGCACGACGCGGTTGTCGGGCAGCCGCTCGACGACGCGCGCGCAGCCGAGCACCGCATACGCATTCGCGACGTCCGGTTCGAGTGCGAGCCGCACGCGCAGCTTGCCGATCTGCATCAGCGCCGGCGCGGCATTTGGATCGTTGCTGTCGCCGATTTCGAGTTCGGCCACGCCATGCCGCGCGAAGTTTTCCTCGCTGGCTTCGTTGCCCGTCTCGGCAATGCCCGGACGGCGCACCGGCAGCGCCAGCGCGACCAGCGTGTTACGCGTGCCCTCCGGGATATCGAGCGGTTCGGGCAGATCGTCGTCGGCGGGCAGATTGAATGGCGTGCCGTCGGGCATCACACCGGCGCACGACAGGAGCGCGACCTTGCCGAGCTTGAGCAGTTGCTCGTCGATCTCGAGCACGGTCAGCCCCCAGCTGTACGGACGCAGACCGGCAGCCCGCGTTTCCAGCTGGGTCTGCAGATAACGGTCGTGCTGCTGCAGATGCTGCGGCTGCAGGAACATCCCCTCCGACCAGATGACTTTGCTGTTCCAGGACATTTTTTCTCGTGTCTTTCTCGTGGCCTTCTCGTGATGAGAAGGGGTCAGTGGTGGCTAGTGGGGGTCCTTCTTGCCGCTTTTGCGCGCGGCGTGCAGCGCGTCGATCTGCGCTTCGTATGCATCGTTGAACGCCTTGCCGAACAGTCTCTGAAAATCGTCTTCTGCTTCGCGCGCGACGTCTGCCTGCCTGTCGACGAACAGGTCCCACAGTTTCGCCTTGCGGTTCGACAACACCTTGTCGATCACCCCGCCCGCTTTCAACTGGGCTTCGATGCTGGCGGGATCGAAACGGCCGAGCACTTCGGCCAACCCCGCGCGCATGCCGACGATCACGGCCAGTTCGTGCGACTCGATGTCGTCGAACGCGCGCTCCAGCGCTTCGGCGGGCGGCAGGTAACCCGCGCCACGGCCCGTGAGCATCTGCGCGAGCGCGCTGTCGACATCGGGAAAAAACTTCAGCGGATTGTTGTCGCGCGCAACGATCAGCGTGACGTCGAGGCGCGCTTCTCGCCGGGTCATCGAACGGGCGCGCAGCACGGCCATCGTGCCGCGCAGCGCCTCGCGCAGCATCATGCCGACCAGTCGCGCGAGTTCGGCGGGCGGCAGGTTCGGCGCGCGCGAAGGGTCGAGGCCGAGCCCTTCGAGCAGCGCCGCGAATGTGTCGCCATTCGCAATCGGGCCACGCGGCGGCGCCGGCTCAGGCTGGACGGCGGGCGCGGTTGCCTTGGGGGCTGGCGCGGCCATCGCAGCGGGGGCCGGCTCGGGTTCGCGTTGCGTGGGCGATGCTTGCTGCACCGCTGGCTGCGCAGGAGCAGGAGCAGGAGCAGGCGCGGGTGCAGGTGCAGGCGCGACGCGAGCAAACCGTGCAGCATCAGGCAACGAAGAAGCAGGCGCGATCTCGGTGAGATCTTCCGGAATGAGCGGGGCTGCCGATGGCGCGAGCAGATCATCGAACGGCGTTGCAGCGCCGCCGCCGGAACCATCGAGCAGGCTTTGGGGCAAGCCAGTGGGCCCGTTTTGCGACGCGGGAACCGGCGGCGCGGGTGCCTGCGCTGGCGCAACGTTCGACGCAAACGCGGACGGATTGGACGGCGCAGACGGCGACGGAGCAAACAGCGGCGACGTGTGCGCGCCGCCGGACTGCGCCGGCTTCTCCCATTGCGCGAGCACGTCCGCGAGCGGATCGTAATCAGCGGGAATTCCGGAGGGCGACGGTGTCGCCGCATTGGGCACGATGGGCAGCGCAGGGGCAGGCGCCGGCGCACGCGGCGCCGCGACGGGCGCCGAGAACGCCTGAAACTCCGGCGCGACATGATCGCTTTCAGAGCCCGCGTAGCGCGGCCCCGACGCAATCCCCGCGCGTTCGCCGAACGCGGGCTGTCCGAGAGGATCCAGCGAGCCAAGACCGAACGGGTCGCCTTGCGCATCGGCGGGCAACGGTCCGCCGAGCACCTTCACCGCTGCCAGCGGATCGGCCAGGCCTGTCACGCTGCGCGCTCCCGCCACGCGTTCCGCAATCGTCACTTCGAGCAGATAGGTGCCGATCATCAGACGGTCGCCGTTCGCGAGCCGTGCCTCGCGCGTGCCGCCCAGCGCGCGCTGGTTCAGCACGCTCGGGTTGCTGCCGAGATCGCACAACAGATACTCGCCGCCGCGGAATTCGATCCGCGCATGCACGCGTGAAATCGCGCGCTGCTGGTCGGGCAACACCAGCGTGCAATCGGTCGCGCGGCCAATCGTCCCGCCCGTCGGGCCGAACTCGACCGCGATCGGCTCGGCGACCGGCTCGTCATTGAAGCGCGCGACGCGCAACGAAAGAATCGGATCGTTCACTTGTCTCCCCGGCCCCAATGGCCAAGCATCGCGTCATGATTTGAGCTTCTTTGTGCCATCGTCGGCGTCCTTCGGCGCAGTCGGCGCGGTCGGCGACGAGCCGCTGCCGGAGCCGGCCGAACCGCCGGAATTCAACAGGATCGGCGTGCCCGATACCGCGACGCTCGCGGGCCCGACCACCACGAACGCGCCGCCTGCCTTCAGCGTAATACTTACGCCCGCTTCGATCACGACATTCATGCCGGCTTTGATATGCACATTCATGCCCGCATCGAGCGCGTAGTCCATGCCGACTTTTTCCTGCAGCTTCTGGCTGACGTTCAACGAATCGTTGCCGTCCACTTTTGCGTTCCGGTCGCCCGTCACGGCGTCGTGCCGCGCGCCCGTCACCGCGATGAATTCGTTGCCCGTGACCTTCAGATGCCGGTCGTTGCCGACATTCGCCAGCGTATCGTTCTTGATCCACGTTTCGTGGTCTTTCTCCGCATGAAAGAACAGTTGCTCGCTGCCCTTCGTGTCGTCGAAGCGCATTTCGTTGAACCCGCCGCCACCTTTCGTCGAATTGCTTTTCAGCGTCGAGAGCGCGGAGTTCGCCGGCAGGTCGTAGGGCGGCATCGTGTTCGCGTTGTACACGCAGCCGGTGACGAGCGGCCGGTCCGGATCGCCTTCGATGAAATCGACCAGCACCTCCTGGCCGATGCGCGGAATGAAGAACGTGCCCCAGCGCTTGCCCGCCCAACTGTGTGACACGCGCACCCAGCAGCGCTTCATCCGTTCGCTGGCATCGGACGGCGGCGCGAACTGCTCCCAGTGAAACTGCACCTTGATGCGGCCATACTTGTCAGTCAGGATCTCGTCGCCGTCGGGGCCGACCACCATCGCGGTCTGCGGGCCCGCGACGACGGGGCGCGGCGTGATGCGTTCGGCGCGGAACTGATTCTCCTTGCGCAGCGCGGTGAAGCTGCAATCGAAGAATGGCAGCGCCGCGTGATCGGTGTACGTCGAGACGTAGGTGTCCGTGTTGATTTCGTACTCGGCGCTGACCACCAGGTAGTCGTGATTCTGCGCATCGCACGCATGTTCCTGCAGCTTGAAGAGCCCACCTGGCCACACACCGCGGGCGCTGGTGCGCCCGCTGATGCTGTCGTTGCGCGCCTGGCGTATTTCCACGCCGACTTTCGCATAACGGTCGCCGTCGCTCGACTCGATGTGGCCGCTCAGATGCTCCTGCATCGTGTATACGGGCGGATCGTAGACTTTCGGCCTCGTTGCGCGCGACAGCAGGCCCTGCTGGTTGCTCGACGACGGTTTCTCGAAGTCGTACTCGTTGACTTCGTACTTGCCCGTCTGCAGTTCCGCGCCCGACGACCATTGATAGACGCACTCCTTCTCCTGCACGGGTTCGTACCATCCGTCGTACGAAATCGTCGCGTAATGATCGATCGACGCATGGACGTCGGCGGAATCGGTCATCACGAGCGTGTGCTTGCCGCCTTTGTGCTCGAAGTAGTAGTAGATGCCCTCGTGCTCCATCAGCCGGCTGACGAACGCGAAATCGGTCTCGCGATACTGCGCGCAATGCTCCAGCGACGGATAGGTCGCCGAGCATTTATTGCTCATGTCGACGTCATAGTCCTGCAACACCTTCGCGATGATGTCGGGCACCGTCATCTCGTGAAAGAAGCGGCAGTGCGATGCCCGCGTGAGCAGCCACAGCCGGGGCCGCACCATCGCTTCGTAGCGGGCCATCCGGTTGCGGGTCTTGTCGCCGGGGGCGAGGAGGCGAAATGACGTGACGATGCCGTTGATCTGCCGCTCGCCTTCGGATGGCAAGTCGATCGCCACCGAAATGTCCTGGCCGAGCAGGTCGCCCGGCTTCAGGTCGTTGCTCATGCTGAGCAGGTCCAGATGAAACTCGCTCAACCGGCCCAGCTCCTCATGGCCGGTCAGGCGCAGAAACAGCAGGTCGCTGCCGGCAGGCGCGCAACTGACGGTGACGTGTCGGTCGGTGGCTTGGCTGGTCATGTCACGGGATCATTGTCTTGACGGTGGCCGGATTGACGATCGTGACCACGCCGCCCCAGTTGCACATGCACTTCGATACGTTGTCGAGCGACGGCTGGTTGCCGAGCAGCACGGTCGGCGCGCCCGTCACCCATGGCGACATCGTTGCGGGCACGCACGGCATCGGTGTCAGCACGCCGAGCGCCGCGGCCGTCGCCGCGGCCACCGTCGGGTTGGCGGGTGAACTGCACACGCCGAACGGCATGATATTGACGAGCGGCACGTGGTCCATGATGTTGGCCGCGGGCGGCCCCTCGCCCATCACGCGATTCACCGGCAGGACGACGAGCGTCGACGGCGCTGCGCCGAACGAGCACTGCAGCGTCGCGCCCATGCTGACTTGTTGCGGCATACGAATACTCCGTCAAACGAAACGGGCCGATCCGGCCGCCTGCTCAATCGAACGTATAGACGAACTCGCCGTCGCGCGCGCCGATCTGCACCTTCGACACTGTCGCACCGTTCATCATCCGCTTGAGGAACTCGTTGCTGATATGCGGCAGCAGCGTGTTCGTCAGGATCGCGTCGATCATCCGGCCGCCGCTTTCCAGTTCCGTGCAGCGGCTCGCGATCAGCTTCACGACGTCGTCGTCATACGAAAACGGAATCTTGTGCGTCGCGCGCACGCGCTTTTCGATTCGCCCGAGTTGCAAACGGATGATCGCGCCAAGCATCTCATCGGACAATGGGTAGTAGGGAATCACGACCACCCGCCCAAGCAGCGCGGGCGGGAACACCTTCAGCAGCGGCTCGCGCAGCGCTTTCGCGATGCCCTCCGGCTCGGGCATCAGTTCGGGGTCCTTGCACAGGTTCGTGATCAGGTCGGTGCCGGCGTTGGTCGTGAGCAGGATCAGCGTGTTCTTGAAGTCGATCACGCGCCCTTCGCCGTCCTCCATCCAGCCCTTGTCGAACACCTGGAAGAATATCTCGTGTACATCAGGATGCGCCTTTTCCACTTCGTCGAGCAGCACGACGCTATAGGGCCGGCGCCGCACCGCCTCGGTCAGCACGCCGCCTTCGCCATAGCCGACGTAGCCCGGCGGCGCGCCCTTGAGCGACGACACCGTATGCGCTTCCTGATACTCGCTCATGTTGATCGTGATGACGTTCTGCTCGCCGCCGTACAGCACTTCGGCGAGCGCCAGCGCGGTTTCCGTCTTGCCGACACCGGACGTGCCGGCGAGCATGAACACACCGATCGGCTTGTTCGGATTGTCGAGGCCCGCGCGCGAAGTCTGGATGCGCCGCGCAATCATCTCGGTCGCGTGGCCCTGGCCGATGATCCGCTTGTTCAGGTTCTCGGCGAGCTTCAGCACGTTCTCGATCTCGTTGCGGACCATCCGGCCCACGGGAATCCCCGTCCAGTCCTGCACCACCGAGGCGACCGCCTGCTGGTCGACGGTTGGCAGGATCAGCGGATCGTCGCCCTGGTGTTCCGCGAGCTTCGCCTGCAACTCCCGCAGTTCGGTAAGGCGCGCTTCGCGTGCGGCGTCATCGGCGGGCGCGGTGGGGGCTGCTTCGGCTGCGCCTTCGACCTTGCCGGTTTCGTTGCGCAATTGCGCGCGCAGATCGAGGATGCGCGTCACCAGTTCCTTTTCCGCCTCCCAGCGCGCTTCGAGTTCGGTCAGACGCGCGCGTTCAGCCGTCACGCGCTCGGTCGCCACGGCAAGCCGTTCGCCCGTCTCGATGCCGACCGCTGTCTCACGTCCGATGATTTCCAGCTCCGTTTCGAGCGCGGCGATACGCTTTCTCGAGTCGTCGACGGAAGGCGGTGTCGCATGCTGGCTCACGGCGACACGCGCGCAAGCGGTGTCGAGCAGGCTCACCGCCTTGTCCGGCAACTGGCGCGCGGGGATGTAGCGGTGCGACAGGCGCACTGCCGCTTCGAGCGCCTCGTCCAGCACCTGCACCTTGTGATGCTTTTCCATCGTCGACGTGATGCCGCGCATCATCAGGATGGCCTTCGTCTCGTCCGGCTCCGGCACCTGCACGACCTGGAAACGGCGCGTGAGCGCCGGGTCTTTTTCGATGTGCTTCTTGTACTCGGCCCACGTTGTCGCCGCGACGGTGCGCAGCGTGCCGCGCGCGAGTGCCGGCTTCAGCAGGTTCGCCGCATCACCGGTGCCCGCCGCGCCGCCCGCGCCGACCAGCGTGTGCGCTTCGTCGATGAACAGGATGATCGGCTTTTCGGAAGCCTGCACTTCCTCGATCACCTGGCGCAGCCGGTTCTCGAACTCGCCCTTCATGCTCGCGCCCGCTTGCAACAGGCCGACGTCGAGCGTGCGCAACTGCACGTCGTGCAGCGTAGGCGGCACGTCGCCCGCGACGATGCGCTGCGCGAAGCCCTCGACCACGGCCGTCTTGCCGACGCCCGCTTCGCCCGTGAGGATCGGGTTGTTCTGACGGCGCCTCATCAGAATGTCGACCACCTGGCGAATCTCTTCGTCGCGACCGACGATCGGATCGAGCTTGCCGTTGCGCGCCTGCTCGGTCAGATCGGTGGTGAAGCGCCTGAGCGCTTCCTGCTTGCCCATTGCGGCGGGCGGCACTGCGCCGCCGGTGTCGCCGGCCTGGGCGGCACCCGCGGCCTGAGAACCGTCGCTCGCGGTCATCCCCGCTTCGGGCGAGCCGCCGAGCAGGCTGTCGAACTCTTCGACGAGGGGATCGAGCTTGACCCGCTCGAACTGGCGCGAGATGCCGTACAGCCCGTTACGCAGCGACGGCGTCTTCAGCAACCCGACCACCAGGTGACCGGTGCGCACCTGATACTCACCGAACAGCAGCGAGCCGAACACCCAGCCGCGCTCGACGGCTTCCTCGACCTGCGACGAAATATCCACCACCGACCCTGCCCCGCGCGGCAGCCGGTCCAGTGCGTCCGTCAGATCGCGCGCGAGCGCCGATGGCTCGATGCCGAAGTGCTTGACGATGCGATGCAGATCCGAGTCCTGCAACTGCAGAACCTGGTGGAACCAATGCACGAGCTCGATATACGGATTGCCGCGCAACTTGCAGAACACGTTTGCGCTTTCGATTGCGCGATAGGCCAGCTTGTTCAGCTTGCCGAACAACGCTGCACGTTTGATTTCGGCCATTTTGCTAGTCCTTCGGTGAGTGTTGGGATGCCGGCTCGCTCGCCCCTGCGTCGCTACGCGTGGGCTCGGCGGGCCGTCCGGACAACGAAGCGGGATGCAACCGCAACTGACGCTGGTCCTGCGCGGCGGGGCCGCTCAGCAGCCAGCTCGTGTAACCAAGCCGGGCGCGGCGACCCAGCGCGAGGCGTGGCACGTCCTCCTGCCTGAGCCACAGGTTGACGTCCCAATCGAGGCCGTCGCGCACGTAGTTGCGCACCCAGTCAGTGAGACGCCGCAGGCTGTCGCCGCCTGGCAGGAAGCGTTCGTAGTCGTTGAGCGTCAACGGCCCGATGACGATGCGGAACTTGTGCTGGCAATCCCACACGCGCGCGCCGAGCAACGTCGAGATGCCGAGCGACGCCGAGCCGTCCCGCGCGCCCAGGCGCGATAGCGTGTCGCGCGGCAGTTCCATCCAGTGGCCGACCCATTGCTCGATGCGTACGGGCAGGTTGAAGAAGCGCGCAAGGATCAGTTGCAAGCCCTCGGCGGGGCGAGTCGGACCGGACAGCAAGCCGGCGAAATGCAATTTCGCGAAGTCGGGCACCGCGTCGCGCTCGCGCAGCGCCGCTTCACCCAGGCCAAACGTGCTGCCCACATAAACGGAAAAGCGGTCGCGCTCCGGCCGGTCGAGACTCACGGTCGGCTGCGCATTGGCCCAGGCGCGATAGAACAGCGACACCATCCGGTGATGGAAGATATCGAGAAAGCGCGCAAAGGTGGGATCGTTCGCATTGCGCGCGCGGTCGCGCACGTACTCGGTCAGGTGTACGGGCATCGGGCCGTGCGGCCCCATGAGACCAAAAAAATTCACCGCCAGCCGCGCCGCGTGTCCGTCGTGAGACGGCCTCAATTCACCGAGCGTGGTCGGATGAAAGATCAGCTCGGGCTCCTGCGAAAAGCGCACCGCGTCGTCGCGCGGGCGCAGCGATTCGCCGATGCGCGGCTTGTCCCGGTAGGCGTTCTCGATGAGCCTCAGGGCCTGGAAGAAATCGAAGCGGTAGGCGTGCGCTTCGAGCTCGCGCAGCAGGGTCAGAGCGTCCGGCATTGTCCGACCCTCGCTGGCCATCGCATGATCTCGCCGCGCGACAGCGTTCTGACCACCGTCTCGGCGAATGAATTGATCGACACGTATTGCGCAAAGTAGTGCGATAGCACCGCGCCGAGCAAAAATGCGCCGGCGCCTTCGAAAGCCGCGTCGTCGAGCGTCAGCGTGATCGCGAGGCCGCGTCCGAACACGATCGGCCCGGCACAGGGCAGACGCCGCGTGACGGGATGCGATTCGATCGAATGCAAGCCTTCGATCATCCGCTGCGCCGCGGGATCGTCGACGGGGCAATAGAGGCTCAGCAGATCGCGCATGGCGCGGGCGCCCTCTTTCGCGTCGCTATCGACGAGCGATGCATAGTTCAGCGACAGGTGACTCAAGAGCCGCCACGCGACCGCGCCATGCGCAAACGACGGCAGCGGCCGGCTCGGGCCGCTCACGCAGCGCACGCTTTCGATGGGCGCCTCGACGTCGAGTGTGAAGTCACTCGCGCCAACGCCGATCGACAACGTAAGCGGCAGGTCGCGATTCGTGCAAAGCACCTGCAAACCAAGCTGGCGCAAGTCGCCGCGAAACGGCGCGTTAGCCGCGTCCACGAGCGCGATGAAGGTCTCGCTGCCGAGATAGCTGGTGCGTGGTCCGCGCTCGGCCTGACGCGACGAGCGCACGCGCTTGTCGCGCCGCACCTGGTAGTACGCGCCTGCGCCATAGCCAGCGCCGAGATCGCGCGCGTGATAGAACGGCTCGAACTTCTGCTCGGCGGCCGCGCCTGCGCCATAGCCCGTGACCTCCTCGATCCGGTAGATCTCGAAGTCCATCGGTCGGGTGCGGTCGGCCACCACGTGGTATTCGAACTGCTCGGCCGACAGCGCGATGCGATCGGTGCGGCGCGGAAACAGGTTGATCGCGGGCGTGCAGTAGAGCGCGAAATTCGATGCGTCGACCGCCTGCTCCAGCATCGGGTCACCGCGCTTCAACAGCACGATCACTTCGACTTCGTTGTCGCCGCAGCGGCGCAGCGCCTGCTGCAAGCCGTCGATCGAAACGAACATGAAACGCGCTGCGAACGCGAAATACTCCTGCAGCAGCCGGTAACCCTGAAACGATTGCTTGCTGATCGGCAGCAGCGCTTCATCTTCCGCGAAGCCCATCGGCGCGACAGCCGTAGCGGGTAATTGCATGTGCCAGGTCGCGGGCCGCGACACTGGCATCACGACCACACCCATCGCCGATCCGACGAGGCGCTCGTAGAGGCGGGTCGGCATCGAGTCGGTGCCGCGCAGGTATAGCGCCAGTTTGTCGAGCTTCAGCTGGTTGATCTTCAGACCACCCGTCGCGCGCAGGCGCAGCCGCAGGCCCGCTTTGACGCCTGCCGGCAACGCGATATCGGCGCCGCCCAGCGATCCCGAATGCGTGAAGAACTTCGCGTCGGCGATTTCGAGCGGCCACAGCGTCAGGTCGTGCGCGCTGCGATATTCGCAACGCGTCGAGCCGTTCTTGTCGAGCAGGCTGCGCAACGCGCTGCCGTGTGCAATCTTGACCCCTTCCGCGAGGCCCGAGTTGCTCAGATCGGGCCGGATCTGCACGACGGTCATCGACGGCGTCGGCGCCAGATAGTGCGGATAGACAAGCTCAGTGAGATGCTGGGTGAAACGTGGAAACTCCGCATCGATCTTCAGTTGCACGCGCGCGGCGAGAAAGCTGAAACCTTCGAGCAATCGCTCGACATACGGGTCCGCGCATTCGAGGCTTTCGAGCCCGAGCCGCCCGGCGATCTTCGGATATTCTTTGGCGAACTCGCCGCCCATTTCCCGCAGGTGCTGGAGTTCCGCGCTGTAGTATTTGATCAGTTCCGGGTTCATGTGTTCAGCGCGCGCCGCTTTGGTCGATCACTCTGATTTCTCCGGCCTCCAGATCCAGTTCAGTCCTGAAATAGAGTCGCTCCGGGTATGGCTGTGCCCACAGGTCTCCCTCGATCAGAAACGACACGGTGTTGTGCTGGGCCGTGGTCTCTTCGACCTGGATCGCCGTCACGCGCACCGTCTCGCGCAAGATGCGCGGCTCGAACGCCCAGATCGCATCGCGCACGTGTTTTTCCAGCTTCGCCGGATCGACACCCGAGGCGGTTTTGCCGGCGATATCGGGAAAGCCGTAGTTCAACACCGACGTGCTCACATACGGATAGCCCGACACATCCTGCACCGACGAAAGGCCGTTCGCGTTGAGCAGCCACGCGAGATCGCGCTGCACGCTCTGACGCAGTGCGCGTATCGACAGTACCCGGCGTTCGCGCGCCTCCTGCTTGACCTCGGGCTCGTGGTCGGTCAGCCGGTCGAGCAGCGACGGTTGCAGCCGGTCACGCGAGCTCAGCTCAGCCATGATCCGGCGCGGCGCCAGCGCCGCCCTCGCTGCCTGACGGAGCCTCGACCGCGAGTTCGATCGTGCGGATGTCGAGCAACGCGTAGTCGTTCGCGTCGGTTGTCAGCATGCGTTGCCCAACCGGGCGCGCGTCTGCCGCATCGCTGCCAATCCATTCGGTCAGGTGCGCGAGCCACAGCGCATGTTTCTTTTCGGCCAGTGTGCCGGCGTAGCGCGTCGGAATCAGTCCGACCGCCTGGCCATCGTTGGCCCAGGTGAACACCGCCGGCGTCCAGACCCGGTCGCGCAGGTCGACGGGCGCTTCGATCTCGATGCGCTTGATGCGGAAAAACGGCACCCAGTAGTAACGGCCGTTGAGCACCGTTTCGAGCGTCGGCCCGAGCCGTGTGTCGGCATCGGCGATCCACTCGAACGGTTCGCCGTTCACGCTCCCCGAGGTGGCGGGCGCATCGCCGAGCGCCTGCTCGCGTGCGGCCACGGCCGCTGCGTGGTCGCCTGCGGCATCGAGCCGCAATGCTTCGACCAGCAGCGCAAGCCAGCTGGTCGGCTCGCCGAAAATCAATGGCGCACGCGCACCGTTGAAGACTGCTTCGCGCAGCGCTTCACATTGCAGCGCCTCGCGATACATTTGAACCATGGGCAATGCCGCGGCGTCGAGGTCGCCGGCCACATTGAGTTGTGTCAACGCGCGGTCCCATGCGCCGAGCACTGCGAGCAGCTGGAACAGGAACACGCGGTGGGCCGCCTTCGACGGATCGTTGCGAACCTGCATTTGCAACAGGCGCAGGCATTCGTCCAGATTGCCCTCGCGCAAGCTTTCTTCTGCCGTCATGTCAGTCGCTCCGTCAGGCCGGGTCAAGGCTGCCGAACCACACTGCGATGCCATCGCCTGTGCCATGACATCGCAGTGCCGCCGCGCCACACGCCCCGGGCACGGCGGTACGCTGCCGCTAGCCGTTAGTTGGATCGTTCTTCACGATGTTCCACTTCATCTCGACGACCCCGCCTTCCTTCGCGCCCTTCGCGTTTTGCGGCTGATATTCGACATGGAACTGTTCGAAGTTCAGCGTCACGTTCTCGGTGAAGCGGTCCTCACCACCCGAGCCGCCCGTCGAATACGAGCTGATCAGGCACGCGGTCAGCGTGACCTTGTAGTACTCGAGCGGATTGTCGCCCCCCGCCTTGCGCACGGTGAGAATGACCGAGTCTATGTGCGAGCCCTTTGCGCAGGCCAGCATGATCGTCGGTGTCGACTTGTCGACGTACTTGGTGAACGATATGTCCTGCACGTTCACCTTGCCGGCACCGCCGCCCGTTCCCAGGTGCATCGTGCCGCTCTGGCTCAGCCCCCAACTCCACGCGAGCACATCGATCTCATCCTTATGAGACTTGTCCTGAGACTCACCTTTGATGTCGCCCAGCTTAATGAACATATCGACGGCCATGTTCTTCTCCAATCAAATCGGTTCACCACTGATAATGGAATTCCGTCATGCCGCCTTGGCGGACGGAAGCTTCGAGACCAGCCGCAACGACACGGTCAGGCCTTCCAACTGATAATGCGGACGCAGGAAAAACTTCGAAGTGTAGTAACCCGGGTTGCCTTCGACTTCTTCGATCACGACTTCAGCGGCGGCAAGCGGCCGGCGCGCTTTTGACTCTTCGGTGGAATGGGCTGGATCGCCGTCGACATATTGCAGAATCCAGTTCTGCAGCCAGCGCTGCATGTCGTCTTTTTCCTTGAAGCTGCCGATCTTGTCGCGCACGATGCACTTCAGGTAATGCGCGAAGCGGCTGCATGCAAACAGATACGGCAGTCGCGCAGCCAGATTCGCGTTCGCGGTCGCGTCGGCATCTTCGTACTCGGCCGGCTTGTGCAATGACTGCGCACCGATAAACGCCGCAAAATCCGAGTTCTTCTTGTGTACGAGCGGCATGAAGCCGTTCTTCGCCAACTCCGCTTCGCGCCGGTCGCTGATCGCGATTTCAGTCGGGCACTTCATGTCGACGCCGCCGTCGTCGGTCGGGAACGAATGCACGGGCAAACCTTCCACTGCCCCGCCCGACTCGATGCCGCGAATCCGCGAGCACCAGCCGTACATCTTGAACGAGCGGTTGATGTTGGTCGCCATCGCATAGGCTGCGTTGGCCCACGTGTACTTGCCGCTGTCCGCGCCCGCGGTATCTTCCTCGAAGTCGAATTCTTCGACCGGGTTGGTCTTCGCGCCGTACGGCGCACGCGCGAGAAAGCGCGGCATCGCAAGGCCGATATAGCGTGAGTCTTCCGATTCGCGCAGCGAGCGCCACGCCGCATGCTCGGGTGTCTGGAAGATCTTCGTCAGGTCGCGCGGGTTCGCCAGCTCCTGCCACGAATCCATCAACATCACCGACGGGTCCGCGGCCGCGATGAACGGCGCATGGGCGGCAGCGGATATCTTCGCCATCTGCGTCAACAGGTCGACATCCGGGCCGCTATTGTCGAAGTAGTAGTCGGCGACCAGCGATCCATAGGGCTCGCCGCCGAACTGGCCATATTCTTCTTCATAGAGCTTCTTGAAGAACGGGCTCTGGTCCCAGGCGGTGCCTTTGTATTTCTTGAGCGTCTTGTGCAGTTCGCCCTTCGAAATGTTCATCACGCGAATCTTTAGCGTTTCGTCCGTCTCGGTGTTGTTCACCAGGTAATGTAGACCGCGCCACGCGCTCTCTACTTTCTGGAACTCCTCTGAGTGGATGATCAGGTTGATCTGCTCACTGAGTTTCTTGTCGATCTGGGCGATCAGGCTCTCGATGGTCACCAGCACGTCGTTGGAAATCACGGCGGTATCGCGCAGTGCCTGTTCCGCTAGCGTGCGCACTGCCGTCTCGACGGCTTCCTTTGCCTTATCGCTTTTCGGCTTGAATTCCTTTTGCAGCAGATTCGCGAAGTCGCTCATCTCGAGCGTGCCCTCGGTCTGCTGGGCTTGTCCTTCGGGGGTGGGTTCGGCCATGGTCAGACTCCACTGTTAGTCGCGCTTATTCCTGTGGCTTCGGCGCGGATGCGAGCGATTGCAGCAAAGCCGGGTCGTTCAGCACCTTCGCAATCAATTCCTCGGCGCCCGTCTTGCCGTCCATGTAAGTCAAGAGGTTCTGCAACTGGCCGCGTGCCTCCAGCAGCTTCGACAGCGCGTCGACCTTGCGTGCGACTGCGGCAGGCGAGAAGTCGTCCATGCTCTCGAAGGTCATGTCGACGGCCATATTGCCTTCACCCGTCAACATGTTCGGCACCTGGACTGCGACGCGCGGCTTCATCGACTTCAAGCGCTCATCGAAGTTGTCGACGTCGATTTCCAGAAACTTGCGGTCCGCAACTGGCGCGAGCGGGTCCGCCGGCTGTCCGGAGAGATCGGCCATCACGCCCATCACGAAGGGCAGATTCACCTTCTTCTCCGAGCCGTAAACCTCGACGTCATACTCGATCTGCACGCGCGGCGCGCGATTGCGTGCAATGAATTTCTGACTGCTTTCCTTGGCCACGACAGTTCCCCTGGTTGACGCCGCACCGTCGAGAGGCGGAGCAGCGTATCAGTTACGATGAGCAACTCCCCGACGACTATTCTTCGATACCGCCAACCTGCCGGGCCTGACCGAGACCTTCCGGCGCGAGGTCCTGCAATATTTCAATGAAGCTCTTGTCCACCAGACGGCGCGCCCGGGTCAGCAACAACGGCACCGGACTCGACGGCTCGTGCTGTTCGTAATACGCGCAGATCTTGTCCAGCAGGCGGATGACGTCCTGCCGGCTGTTGACTTCTCCACTTGGCGCCGCACGCGTTGCCCCGCCCGGGGCGGCGGGTGCATCATCCCCGCCCTCGCCGGCTGGCGCTTCGCCTGCTGTCTGCTCATTGGCGTCGCTGACCCGCTCGCCAAGGAAGCCCGCCGCCTGTTGCAACAGACGCGACAGTGGAGACAGGTCGATCGCCTGGGCTGCGCCGACGCGCTCCGTCAACAGCGTTTCAATCCGGGTGTTGCTTTGGCGCGCTGAGAGCAACGCGGCGTGCGTAGTCGCCGCTTCGTCTCGCACGTCGGCGATGGCCGCGTCGATCGAGGCGAGCGATGGCGGTTCGACGCCATCGGGTACGGGCGTTTCTCCCGTCGCATATTCGATATCGCGCAGCCTGACGATGCCGTGCGTGCGCGACGCGGCAAGCGCTGTATCGCGCACGTCGAGCAACATCCCCGACTGTTCGACAAGTACGGCGAGCGCATTGATACGCGCCGTTGGATCGTTGTCGTCGTCAGGGTCGAGTTGCGGGTAGACGTGATCCCAATGCCGCTCGAGCAGGCCTTCGATCAACGCCATTCCTTCGGCGAGCCCGGTGAAGCCCTGGCGGTTCAGGAGCGCGCGCGCAAGATGCGCAGCGACACGCAAGTCGCGGCTTTTGTTGAACAGTTCGAGCGCAAGGGCCTGGGCTGCTTTCCAGTCAGGCGGTGTGGCGGCGACTACGGTGTCGCCATACTGGACTTCTGGTTTGCCATGCACGACCTGTTCGAGTTCGAGAAACGTCGGGTCGTATTCGACATCGTCCCCGCAGGGACTGTCAGGCGATATTTCGGCGAGCAGTACCCCGGCATCGAGCGTGGCCATTGTTGTGTCGGCTTCAGTCTGAAACGAATAGTTTTAGCGTGCCCACGCCTCGCGACGCGTCACGCCACGTTAACTTCCGAATCCGGTCTTCCTCAAACCGATTTACAACAAATCAAATTTGGAATCCCGATAAAAATATGCGATGCCGCAGTGTTCCTCTACGAACATTTCACAACAGACCGATATGAGCATAGCACGCAATATTTAAAAGAAAAGGAGCGCCGCCGTGGTCACAAACTTGAAAGGAACGACCCGCAAATCCGATTGAAATAACAGTTTCTAAACACCTGAAAAAAACGCAAGATATACGTAGTCTGCGGTCTTTTGCTCATCGATCGGAATGCATCATCGTCTATACATTGATAACAAATTACTCACCAATCAACGTGATTGCCATCACCAAACGTTTCAGCTTTATGAAATTGAAAAAGTCGCGCCAGGGAATGCGGCAAGGTAAACCCTCATATAGGTTTTGTTGTCTGATGTGCAATACCTAGAGCATTGCCTTGCGCAGTTTCGCAGTGAATAACTGTCTCTTTGAGTCACGCTCGACAACAGTGAGCTGACAGTCGTATCCGCATTCCGGTTTCCCCTGCTCTAATCGAACAGACGCACATCGGGTACTCAAATCTGCACAGCGTGACGCTGTGCTCATCATGCGGGGTGACATGTGACACACATTGAAAGCGCACGGTCGGCCGATAGCGTCTGCGACAGTGCGTTGTCGGACCTGTGGCAGAGGCGCACCTGCCTGAATCAGGACGAGATGGCATCGATCTATACGGTCGTGCGCCGCGCATTGCAGGGATATCACCCATTCGAGTTGCAGGCGTTGGGCGAAGACAAGGAAGAACTCATTTCCCAGTTCATCTACTTCAAGGTCTTCCGGCTCGAAGCCGCGCATGCGCACCCGGAAGCTTTCCCGCTGCATAGCGCGCCATCGAACGGTCATGCGGTGTGCGCGTACTTCCGCCGCTATCTGATCGACTGCCTGCGCAACGCCGGCCATCAACGCAACGTCTCGTTCGACGATGACGACGTGCTAGCCGAGGTCGAGCAGCAAGCCGCCGTGCAAAGCGATCCTGTCGGCTCGGTGCTGGCCCAGTACGGTCTGGAAGAGCGAACCGTGCGGGAGTCCGCAGCGCGTTTCATCGCGGGGATCGACGAGTTCGACCAGTTGCTGCTGGCGGGCAGTCTTGGCTGGCTGTCGAACGAAAAAGGCGGGCTGTCGCGGATCGCCGCACGCTATCGGATTGCGTCCTATCACTATCGCGCCCGCAAGCTCGGCGTGACCTTGAGAAAAGGCTCCCTGCCGGCCGATTTCGCGGCGACCAGCATCGGCGAGTGGATCCAGCACACGCTTGGCATCGACATCGCCGCGGAGAATCGCGTCGCGATCCTGTTCGTTCTGGGCATTCTCTCCGAACAGTCGCGTGCCCCGGCAGTTGAACCCGATCCGAGCAGAGGCTTCCTGTGCAACTTGCCACAGCAAGCCTGAGCGACCCAGGCGGCCGAAAGCGCAACGAGGACGCGCTGGGCGACTGGTCGAGCGAGCGTCTCTACTATTGCGTGCTCGCCGACGGTGCGGGGGGACACGGCGGCGGCGATACGGCATCGGCGATCGTCGTCAATAGCGTGCTCGCGGATCTGCGCTACCTGACGGTCGCCGAGTTGCCGCCGACGGGCCAACGCCTCGTCAAAGCGATCGGCCACGCGAACGCGAACATCCTGGAAGAACAGGCACGTGGCGACGCCGCGCTGAAAGACATGCGCTCGACCGTCGTGCTGCTTGCGATCGACTGCGAACTACGCACGGCGGCGTGGGCCCACTGCGGCGATTCGCGGCTGTATTGTTTTCGTGGCGGGCACATCAGCGTGCAAACGCGCGACCATAGCCTCGTTCAGGAGATGGTCGACGCGCGCCTGATCACGCCTGAGCAGGCGCGCCATCATCCGCGCCGCAACGTATTGATCGCCGCGCTGGGCACAGCTGGCGATCTGGATATCGTCGGCTTCGACGGCACGTTCGGCCTGCTCGATCGCGATGCTTTCCTGCTTTGCAGCGATGGGCTGTGGGAGTACGTCGACGAGACTTACATGGGCGAGACGCTTGGCGAAGCCGCGACCCCCGACGCATGGCTGGGCGCGCTGGCTGCGCGCGTGCGCAAGATCGCGCCCGCCAGCCACGATAACTTCAGCGCACTTGCCGTGTGGATCGACGATCCGGACGACACTCAGTCTACGGTGCTGCAGGTGGCGCCTTCATGAATGCGCCGCCTGCCTGAATCGCGCACGATAACGCTAGAAGTCTCCGCATCCATGTTGACCGTTCAGCAACATGCAGCTGTTCAGGTTGGGTTGCGATCGCACGCGCTTCCATTCGACAGCGAGGATGTCCTGAGTGTCTCCCGGCGGCGCGGTGGTGAAGAGCGGCTGATTCGAACCGATACAGATGTTGGTGCCCTGCAGGTTGTTCTCGTAGACGAAGGTTTGTTCCTGGTTGCTGAAGAACTGCTGCAAGCCGGCTTGCGAAACAGGATCGATCAACTGTGTCACCGTCAGCGTGCCCGGTACCTCGATCACGATATAGCCGACGTTCGACCCGAGGTTTGAAAGGATCGGATACTTCCCAGGCGGTGAATTCTGGTTGGCGGGCGAGTTTAGCGTGCCCGTCAGCGCGCCGGCGGCGGTGTCGCCATTGAGCAGACCGCTGGCGGTGAACGTGAACACCGGATTGGGTGCGCCGGCAATGCGCGTCTTGCCATCGGCGGTTACCGTCACGGTTGGTCTTGCGATATAGACGTAATGATTGCCCGTGGTCGGCACCGTACCGCCCCAACTGCAACCAGCACCGAATACGCAGCCATAGAAATTGGGCTGCGCGGTATTGGGCTGAACGTTGCCGCGCGTCTCGCCCACCCATGTGCTCGCCCAGATCCGCCAGCCGTTGTCGGCAACGATCGTGCCGGAACCCGCCGCGTTGAACAGACCGCTTTCCATGACCAGATCGATCGTGCCGCCCGCGCTCAGGCTGGTGCTCGGACCGCCCAGCCCGATATTGCCCGTCGTGGCCTGAGCGATTAGGTTGCCCGTCAACGTTGAGTTGGTGCCATCAAGCGTAATCAACTGGCCGGTGTCGGAATTGAATGTCTGGCTGACCACCGGACCAATGACGAAGCCGTGCGAGTTCGTAAAGTTCACGTTACCCGCGTTAACCATCGCCAGCAGGCCGACGTCGTTTTGCGGATCGGTCAGCGTGAAGGTGCCGGGCCCCGAAAGCAGCAGGCTCGCCGCCTGGATGCCGCCCGGGTCGGTGACGGGACCGCCGGAAACGAGCGTGAGCGTTTGGCCGGGCGTCGAAAGGCCAAATGGAAGCGTAATGCCCTGGCTGCCCGATCCCGGATTGGACAGCGTCAGATTGTTCAAGAGGCCCGGGCGTGTCAGCACGCAGACCGAGCTGTCCGATGCGCACACGCCGTTCACTGTGATGAGCCCCGTTTGCGTGGTCGAACCCAGCACGATGTTCGGGATCGAAGAGAACGTCGAGAACGTCGCCGCGTCGATGCTCAGACCGCCTGTGCCGAACAGCGTAATCGGTGTCGCGTTCTGCGCGACGATCGCGAACGTGTTCGGATCGACTGTCGCGGGCATGATCGACAACGTGCCGCCGGGCGACGACAACGTCGAGTTACTGATGAACAGACTGCTGGTGGTGCCGTCATTCGACGCGCGCAACACGATGGAGCCAGGGTGCGCCGTCGAGACGGTGGGGTCGGCCAGCAGCGCGGCGCCGACGAGCGCCGTGCCGCCTCCCGAGAATGGCGGCACGCCGATCGCGAGGCCAGGGTCGGCCGTGTTGGTCGAGCCGGCTATCTGGATCGAGCCCGTTTGCCCCGTTGCCTTGATGTCGCCATTGGCGATCAGCACGCCGACATCGCCCGGCAGGTTCGGGCTGCTGACACCCGACGGTCCGCTCACGGTGCCGCGAATATCAATGAGACCGCCGTTGTTCGAAACGATCTGCGTTCCGTCAGTGATCTGCACGCCATTGGTCAACGGACCCGTGCCGTTGCCGTAGATGCTCATGGTGCCGCTGCCCGTAGTGACGGACGAGACCGCACCCGTGCATTCGCAAATGCTGTTTTCGAAAATGACGCCAAGCACCGACGCGTTGGAGGGGACCCCGACACTTTGCCCGATCAACTGGATATTGCCGCTCGTCGACTGGACCGACGTACTGTGCAGGTCGAGCGCGAAGCTGTTGCTGAGCGCCGACGATACCGTGCCCGTGATGCCGATATTGCCGCTGGTCGTGCTCACGTTCGCGTTGAATAGCTGAACGCCGTCGACAAATGTCACGGTGTCGCCGGTGACACTGCCGGACAGGTTGATCGAACCTGTCGTGTTCGACACGGACGTGTCGGACACGAAAAGCCCCAGCGCCCCATTCGCCGGTGCGTTGCCCGTAATCCCAATCGCACCGCCCGAGCTGCTGACGGCAGGACCGGCCACGGTGCCGCCGGCAGGTGTGAAGCCGCCCGAGATCCGGACGCCATTGCCGAAGTCGCCGGGCGCGTTCCCGTTGATGCTGATACTGCCCGTCGTGGTAGTGACCGAGCTGTTCGATAGACTAACGCCTTCACTGCCTCCGCCGCCGGTGGCGTTGCCCGTTACCGTCGTCGCACCGGCACCGCTGGTGAGCAGACTGCCGAAGATATTGACGCCCGTGTCTTCCGCCTGCGTCGTCGTACCGATGAGCGTGAGCGCGCCGCCGCCGGTATCGACCGTCGAGTTGTTGATGATGACGGGGCTTGACCCGGCCGCGTTGACTGTGAGGCTACCGCCATTGGTCGTCACCGTCGTGTTGCTGATCGTGACGGATCTGAAGGTATTCGTTCCGCCCACGTTCCCATTGAGCGCGATATTGAGCGGCCCCAAGGTCGACATGATGGCTTGGCCGTTGTCGACGATCGAACCGAGCGCGTTCAGCGTCAGGGTTGGGATGGTGGTCGGACTTGCCGGTGTCGCCGCAATGATCGGCGCCTGAATGTTGATGTCGCCCAATGAAAAGTTGGTGGGTGTCGAGCCGACCGTCGTGATCGTCACGGAAACGCCCTGATTCAGCTGGTCGGTGATCAGGGAATTGACCACCTCGCTGTCCGTGCCCGCAGGCGTGAAAATGGCCGGTGATCCATTGCTCGGCGGCGTCTCGGTCGCCGGTGTTCCCGATGCCGCCGCCACGATGGCGATATTGTCGGGATCGATCTTCCACGTCCCGCCTTTCCCCTTGGGTGCGGAAGCGTCGATGGTCGCGCGGGTGATGTCGAGATAGTGACCCGATGTTTCGATCAAGCCGCCGTTGCCGCCCTGCGCCCCGCCCCTCGCAGAAAGCGTGCCGTAGATCCGGCTCGCCGTATCGCTGAACGCGACCACATTTCCGCCAGTTCCATTGGTCAGCGCATCGGCATGAATGCTTGCCGTTGGCGACATCCACAGGGCGTTGGCGTTGCGAATGGTCGGGTCCTGCCCGGCCGCACCGCCGCCAAAGCGCACCGTGCCGCCGCCCGCCGCACCACTCGCATCGACGCGCGCGCCGTCCACGAGCGCAAGGTTGTAGCCTGTCACGTCGATCCGGCCACCTGTCAGGCCCGCGCCACCCGTCGCATCGAGCGTGCCGCCGACCGACGCGACACCGCTCGTGCCACCATCGAGCACGATGTGCCCGTTGCGCTCGGCGACGCTTTGCGCACGGATGATTCCCTGCTGGTTGATCACGGTGCCCGCCAGCGCATCGGCCGTCTGCGCGCTCATCACTACCATCCCGCCATCGGCGGCGAGCGTGCCCGTGTTGCCGATCAGCGCATTGGCCGCCCCCTGGTTTATTTTCAGCGTGGTCAGCCCGTCGCCCGCAAAGTCCAGCGTGATGTCGTTGCCCGCACCGATTGCGACCGTACCGAGTCGCGCGCTCACGGTACCCGAATTGCTCACGCTTCCGCCGAGCAGCGCAATCGTGCCGCCCGTCCCGGCCGTCAGCGTCCCGGCGTTGCTGACGGGCGCGACGGATGTGCCGACGAAGCGATAGTTGCCAGCGAGAAAATCGGCGTTCGAAATATTCAGCGTCGACGCGACCAACGAGCCGACATTCACCGATGAACCAGGAGCGAAGATCACGCCAGCGGGGTTGACGAGAAACACCTTGCCGTTGGCCTGCAGCCGCCCTGCAATCACGCTGGGATCGTTGCCCATCACGCGGTTGAGCAGCGCCGCCCCGGCCGACGGCTGGGCAATCGTCACGCCTTCGTTCGCGCCGATCGAGAAGGTGTTCCAGTTGACGATCGCCTTGGGCGTTTTCTGCGTGATATTCATCTGCCCGGCAGCGGGCGCATTGACGCTCACCGTGCCCGACACCACCTGCGCCCCCGTCGGATTCGCAAGCAGCGACGACATGTATGACCCGGCAAGCAGCGTCGCCGCCGCACAGGCGATCGTGCCGGCAACCCGCAACGGCACAATGCATGGTTTGTTCATGGCAAACCTCCGCGCCGGACAGAGCCCGGCTCAACCACCACTCCGCCATCCCGCGTGCGCCACCCTTGCCGCTTGCGCAACGTCTGCGAACTGAAGCGGGAAGTCGGGCGTCTTCAGAACAACTAGAACGTCTTGGTCAACTGCACATAAAAACGCGGCACCTTGTCGTCGCCGCTGGTGTCCGAACCCGTCGTGCGCCAGGCGACCGTGCCTTGCAGCGCGATGCCACCCGGCGCCACCCAGTACGCGCCAAAGCCGACGCCGCTGCGCGTGATCATGTTCGGCCCCTGGTCCGGTCGCGTGTTCGCGTTGTACCAGCCGGTGCCGAAGTCGAAGAAGCCGAACACCGTCGCCTTCGCATTGATCGCGTACCGTCCTTCGACCGTTGCAACGAAGCCCTCGTCGACGAGCCCCTCGGACGGCGAGTAGGCGCGCACCGCATGCGGCCCGCCCAGCAGGAAGCGCGACGAGTTGTCGAGCGTCGTGCCGGCCCACTGGCCGGATATGCCCGCGAACATGCTGAAACGTTCCGTCACCGAATTCAGGCGGTTCGCGAAGAACGTCGCGCGCACTTCCGTGCCATGCGTGTTGCGCCCAAACGCGGACGCATCGAGTTCCTCGGCCGCCGCGTTCCTGAAATGCAGGCTGCCGATCAGGAACTCCACGTCCGCGCTGTTGAAGCCGCCGCCCAGCAACGCGTCACGGCTTTCATAGCTGAGACCGACGCTGCCCTCGATCAGCGAGCGCGGATTGTGCAGGTCCACCACGCCGATGTTGTCGATGAGGTCGCGATACTCGAGGTTCGCGCGAGCCAGCAGGTTCTGGTTGCGGGTACGCAGCAGTGGATGGGTCACCGTCAGATCGGCGACGGTCGCCTCACCCTGCGCGTCGAGTGACGCGAAGTCCTTGCCGAGCGCATAGTTGAGCCGCGACAGCGCGACACCCACGCGCGTGCCATACGCATTCACGGGCGCCTCGTAGCCGATGCGGCCATACACGGTATCGAGCCGCTCGCTGGCGAGAATCCGCAAGTCGAGGTTGTCGCCGATCATGAACGGCGAGTTAAGCCGCGCCAGCGCGCCCAGACGCCAGGTGCCGCTCGACGGCGCGCCGTAGTTGTCGAGGTCGACGGCAAAGGTCCAGCGTTTGGCGGGCGCGACGCTAATGGTCAGATCGACCGTGCCCGGCTCGTCGCCCGTTTCGATTGCCGAGGTCACGACGATACCCGGCAGGTCCGACAGCAGCAGCATCGTGCGTTCGAGATCGTGCTGCTGCAGCGGCTGGCCGGTCGGAATCTGCGCGACGCGCGCGCGCACCAGGTCTTCGCGGATCGGCGTGCCCGCCGCGATATCGAGCCGCACATGGCCGACACGTCCTTCGAGCACGGAGAATTCGACCGTGCCCGCGCTCACGTCCTGCTGCGGAATCACCACCTGGGCGAGCAGATAGCCTCGCGCGCGATAAACCTGCGTCACCTTGGCGGCAATCGCTTCGAGATCCGCAAAGCCGATCTGCTTGCCGATCTGGTCGCGCACAGGCGCAAGCAGTTCGTCGGACGGAATGGTGTCGTTGCCCTTGAACGTAATGCCTTTGAGCACGAACGTCGGACCGGGTGCCGTGACAGGCGGCGCGCCCGCCTGCGGCACGGCGGGTAGCGCTTGCGCACCACCCGGCGGCGCCGGGCGCGTGTCGCGCGGCGCGGTCTGCTGAAGGATGCTGCCGGCGTTCGGCCGCGTCTGGCCGCCAGGCAGCGTCTGGCCCCACGCGATCGTCCCGCTGCACGCCATCGCTGCGGCAATCAGTCGGAGTTTGTTCATTGTTCTTCTTAGCGCGCAATGCTCAGGCGCCAGCCTCCCATCAGGTCGAATGGTGCCCAGAAGAACGGATGTGCAAAGCGTGAGTTCTGCATCACCGCGAGTTGCGCGGTCCGCATCGCGTCGATGGCTTCGTGGCCGTCGGCGAGCTGCGCGTAAAACGTGCGCATGGTCAGTGCGCTTGATTCGTCGGCCACCGGCCACATCGACACGATCAGGCTCGTCGCGCCCGCATAGAAGAAGGCGCGCGTGAAGCCGAGAATCTCGTCGCCGCGCGCGATCCGTCCAAGCCCCGTCTCGCACGCCGACAACGTGACGAGCGACACGTTGTTCAGTTTCAGGTTGTAGATGTCTTTCGCGAGCAGCGAGTCGGGGCCGTCAGCCGGCTGCGTCGCGGGCGCGAGCAGGATGCGCGAATGCAACGGATCGATCGTGTCGGCCTCCGCGTGGGTGGCGACATGGAGCACCCGGCCCGTAGGCGCATTCTCGCGGAAGCTCACGCGCGTCGCGCTGGATTGCAGAAACACTTCCTGGCGCGCAAACAGCGGCGCGATGCCGCGAACCTCCGCCTCGGCGCCGGGCAGCGCATACGCGGGCGCGATGGTCGGATTGCCGAATGCGACGAGATTGCTCGCCACCTTCAGCTCGCGCGAGGCGAGTTGCACCGCGACGCTCGCCGAAGGCTCCAGCGCGATTGCATGGCGCTGGATCAGGAAGCCGTCCGGGCCGTGCAACGCCTGGAACGGCAGATAGTGCAGCGCGCCGTGCGGGACGATGATCAGCCGGTCGTCGGCGCGCAGTCCGAGTGGCGCGATCAGCAGCGCGTAGAGCTTGTCGCCATAGGTGATCGCGGTTGGCCGGCGGCGCACGATGGCATTGCGGAAATCGGTGACGGCGGCATCCATGTCGGCGCGCGCGATGGGCAGCGTATAACCCTTCAGCCCTTCGTTGCGGATCACCCATACGATGATCGACTTCTCGAGGTTGTGAAATTCGACGAGCGTCTCGTTTGGCTTCAATCCGTTACGCACCGTGTCGAGACCCGGCACGTCGCCGTTCAGTTGCCGGTCGTTCACGCCGGCGTCGACGCGGTTGCGCACGACATCGAGCAGCGCACGCGCGCGGCTGCGCTCGGACAGGTTCCACGCCGAGGCATAGTCGCCCACTTCGACCGTCAGCGTGATCGCCATTTCGAACACGGACTGCGTATCGCCGAAGAGGCCCGTCTTGAACTCTTCGCTGCGAAAGCGCGCGCGGATTTTCTCCGAATCGTCCACGGCCTGCAGATAGGATTCACGCGCCCTCGCCCTCTGGCCAAGCGCAAGGTCGGCGCGGCCGATGCCTTCGTGTGCCCACAGGCGGTCGTAGTTCGCGTCGCTGCCGCCGCTTTCCGACAGCAGCGTGGTGAACGCGAGCAGCGCGTCCTGGGGCTTGCCTTCGGCAAGCAGCAGGTTGCCCTCGATGCGCCGGTACTCCGGCGCGAGGTCCGCGCTCGGCGCGGGACTGGCGGCGTTGAAGGTCTTGCGCGCGCCGGCCGTGTCGCCCGCGGCGATCTGCGCGTTCGTGATCGACAGCAGCACCAGCGGACGGTAGCGCGGTGATGCCGTTTCGAGCGCGCGGTTGTAGGCGTCGATGGCGTCTTGCGGATGGCCGCGGCGCAGCGCGATGTCGCCCAGCACCTTGTTGGCGGGCGCAAACACCTGTTCGGGCGCTTTCGGGGTCGAGGCGAGCGCTTCCTGTGCGTATTTCTCGGCGTCGTCGAGATCGCCGGCGTAGCTGTACGCGATCGCGAGGTCGCGTTTCGACAGCGCGACCAGATCGGCGTTGTCGGTACGCTGCGCTATCACCAGTGCGCGGGCGGCCGCCTCGACGCTGTCGCGGAAGTCACCGCGCTCGGCCGCCGATACGGCCATGCTGCAATAGTCGTAGGCGGGCAGCGTGACGCGATCACGCGAGAGCAGCAGACGCCCTTCGGAGGTCAACGACTGCAGCGTTTCGGCATCGCGTTCGCGCTCGGTCGCCTGTCGAAAGCCTTGGGATTCGGGCGCGAGGCCCGGCGCGGCGCCGCTGGCAGGCGCGGCTGGCGCGGCCGCGAAGGCGTTGCCCCATCCGCCCGAGGTTGCACAGAAGACGAGCGCAGCGATGCCCAGCATGCGCGACTTGACACGCAAGCGCGTGGTGCCCCTTTGCACTGCACGCCTCGCGGTACGCGCTACGCAGGACATCGGGATTCTTATGAGTTCGTTCACATCGTCTTCCTGCTGGAAGGTCCATGGACGCGACCGGAGAGCCGTTGTGACTGCGAGGGTGTGCGGGCCAGAGCGAGCGCCGCCAGAAATGCCTGCAACTCTTTCTAAGGAAACGATTGTGTACGCGTATTTTGAAAACCGCCCGGGAGGCGGCAGGCCGTCGCTTCAAAAACGGCCGCGTGATTCGTCTTGTTGATACACGCACGTGCGCGTGGGGATGGCGCATGCTCGTTCGCAGCGCCGCGCGACTGGACTTTCCTGTGAATCCCGTCCCGATGACCAGCCCCGATGACAAGACGGTAATCGTGCCACACCCACCCGAGCCCGAGCCCGACAGCCAGCCGGTGGGCGTCGATCCAGCGGGCCCGGATAGCGCGACCATCATGCCGCCGTCGGCATTCGCGGGCGCAGAGTCGCATCACGCACTGTCTGTCGGCATGCGGGTCGCGGAGTTCGAAATCAAGGGGTTGATCGGTGAAGGCGGCTTCGGCATCGTCTATCTCGCTCACGACACCCAATTGGGCCGCAACGTCGCGCTCAAGGAATACATGCCATCGTCACTGGCTTCGCGCGGCAGCAACGCCGAAGTCACGGTGCGCTCCGAGCGCCACAAGGAAACCTTTCTCGCGGGCCTGAAAAGCTTCGTCAACGAAGCGCGCCTGCTCGCGCAGTTCGATCATCATTCACTCGTCAAGGTCTACCGGTTCTGGGAAGCGAACAGCACCGCCTATATGGTGATGCCGTATTACGAAGGCGTCACGCTGCGTGACGCGCTGCGAGCGAAGAACGCGCCTCCCGACGAAGCCTGGCTGCGCACGCTGCTGACGTCGCTCGTCAGCGCGCTCGACGTGATGCACCGCGCGCAGTGCTACCACCGCGACATTGCGCCGGACAATATCCTGCTGCTAAAGGACAGCGGGCGTCCACTGCTGCTCGACTTCGGCGCCGCGCGGCGCGTGATCGGCGATATGACACAGGCGCTGACCGTGATCCTGAAGCCAGGCTATGCCCCCGTCGAACAGTATGCGGAAGTCCCGTCGCTGAAACAGGGGCCATGGACCGACATCTATGCGCTCGCTGCCGTCGTCTACTTCGCGATCGTCGGCAAGACGCCGCCGCCGTCGGTAGGCCGGATGATGAGTGACAGTTACGTGCCGCTCGAGACGCAAGCGTCAGGCCGCTATTCGCTCACCTTCCTGCGCGCTATCGATCACGCGCTCGCAGTGCGGCCCGAAGAGCGGCCGCAGAGCGTGCAGGCGTTCGCGGCGGAGTTGGGCCTTGCATTGAGCGCTCAGGACGGAACCCATGACGAGCCCGCCTCGTTGTCTTCGCCGCGTACGGCAGCGCCTGCCGCGAGCAGTGCCGTGGCGGCCCGCGAGGCGAGCGGCGCACCGCGTCCGGGCACGGCGAGCCGTGACACCCAGGGAGCTTCCGGCTCCGGTGCCACGGCGGCCGGCGCGTCGCGCACGACAAGCCGGCGCTCCACGGCAATAGCGGTCGGCGCGGTCGTCGTCGTCGGGCTGGCGGGGCTTGGAGGCTGGTTCGCGATGCGGCCCTCGACGATCGCCACGTCGCCCTCCGCCACCATGACTGCAGGCAGCAACCATCCAACGGCGTCGGGAGCGGAGCACGCGCAGACCGTGCCCCCGCCCGCGGCGTCCACGCCACAGATGGCAAGCACCGGCACGCAAGCGCCGCCTGCAAGCGCCCCCGTCAGCACTGCCGCCGATACGACCACGAACACGATAGCGAGCGCCGCGCCCGCGCTACCGGCTTACACGCCCGGCGGCGAACTCGACCGGATCGTCTCCCTTGCCGACCCGTCGATCAGCGTCAAGGCCAACACGCGCAGCACTACCGCGCGCATCAGCAAGGATCATCTGCAATTCAGGGTCGGCAGCAATCGCGCGGGCTATGTGTATGTCTTCATGGTCGATCCCGCCGGGCAATATCTGATGCTGTTTCCGAACGAGCTCGACAAGAACAATGCGATCGCCGCCGGCCAGACGCTGTCGTTGCCGCGCGCAAGCTGGCCGATGATGGCGGGCGCGCCGGCTGGCCCGAACCACTTTCTCGTGCTGGTCTCATCCGCGCCGCGCGACTTTGCAGACGGCGGGCTGCAGCGCGAATCAGTGTTCGCGGATTTTCCCGCGGAAGCGCAGCGCGCCGCCGCGATACGCCGCACAGTCAGCTATTCGCCGTTCGCCGGCAAGCCGCGCTGCACAGCGAGCGCAACCCAGTGTCCTGACACGTTCGGCGCGGCAACTTTCACGATCGACGTCGTCGGGTCATCGACGTAGCGGACAAGGTAGACGTCCACGCATGGGGCGCAGGAGGCAGCATGCACAACGTACGTTGGATGCTCTGTGTGGTTGCGGCGCTCGCGGGTTGTGCTGGCAACCAGCCCGCGTCGACGACGACCTTCGGGCCGGCGGGCGCGCCGTCGCCCCAACCTGCGGCGCAAGTGTCGTCACAGATGCCGTCGCCCGCACCTGCAACACCGCTTCCGTCCACTCAGGCGCAAGCGGCATCCGTCACGCCCGCAACGGTGGCGCCTGCGACATCCGCCGCCGACACCACGCCGGTTGCAAACACGACCGGCAGCATCGCCTTCTCCACCCGTCACGCGTACTACGCATCGGCCCGCTTCGCTGACCTGCCCGGCTGGAACACCGACGACCTCAGCAGCTCATGGGACGCTTTCAAACGCAGTTGTGGGGTACTCGGCTCGCGTGCCGGCTGGTCAGAGCCGTGCGCGGCGTCACGCTCGGTCGATGCGCGCAACGTCGGTGCGATCCGCCAGTTCTTCGAGACGTATTTCAACGCATACCAGATCCGCAATACCGACAAGAGCGGCGACGGCACGCTGACTGGCTACTACGAGCCGCTGCTGAATGGCAGCCGGCAGTACGGCGGCGCCTTCCTCTACCCGGTCTACGGCACCCCCGACGATATGCTGTACCTCGATGCCCGTCGCCTGCCCGACAGCGCGCGCGGCACGGCGAGCACTGCGCGCATCGATGGCCGCATGGTCATCCCCGTCACCGGCATCACGCCGGGGAGCACCAAGGGCGTCTACGTGCTCGATCTGCGCGACAGCGTTCCAGACATCCGGGACAAGAAGATCCGTCTGCGGCTCGATCGCGACCGCATCGTGCCGTACTACACGCGTGCCGAGATCGAGCGCGGCGCGCTCAAGGCGCCGATTCTCGCTTACGTCGACGACCCCGTGATGCTGTACTCGATGCAGGTGCAAGGAGCAGGCAAGGTGCGCATGAGTGACGGCACGGTGCGCCGCTTCGCTTACGCGGAGCAGAACGGCCGCCCGTTCCAGCCGCCCGTCGCGCGCAAGAACAGCGGCAGCGGGCAGCGCATCACCGTGCGTGGCATCGACGTCGAGATCGACGTCGAGGACGAGTCGCCGACGGGCGGCGCCGGCCAGGCAGGTTCACCGACACCTGGCGATGCGACGGGCGGCGTGCCTGCCACCCGCACGCAAGACGATGACGAACCGGTGTCGCCGCTGCTGCGCGGTTTCAAGCTGGCGGCAGCGACACCACAAGAATCGGCGCCAGCCGTGCGTCCCGCTGCCAGCGACAACATGGCAGGCGCAACGTCGAAAGGCTCCGTTGCTTCGAAGACGGGCGACGTCGCCGCGGGAGCCACGGCCAACAACGCCCCCGTCAAGCGTGTGTTCGCCATCTCGGACCCGAGCTACGTGTTCTTCCGTCTCATTCCCGATTCGCCGAATGGGCCTGTCGGCGCACTGGGCGTCGCGTTGTCGGCGGGCCGCTCCATCGCCGTCGATCCGCGCACGACGCCGCTCGGCGCGCCGGTGTTCGTCTCGACGCGCGACGATCCGCAAGCACCCGGCGCAATCGACCGCCTGATGATGGCGCAAGACTCAGGCGGCGCCATTCAGGGCGCAGTGAGAGCGGACTATTTTTACGGCTTTGGCCAAAGCGCGCAGGCGCAGGCGAGCCGAACCAAGGAACGCATCCGCATGTGGGTGCTGTTGCCGAAAGGGCTGCCCATCGCCGCGCGGGACGCGACGCTGAAAACGCGAGGCGGCGGCGCGCCGACGTCGAGTGCCGATTGCCTGGTCAGCGATCCCGAATTGTGCGTCGACGATACGCCTTGAGGGCGCTTGACTCCAATGATCCGGGGCGCGACATGACAGGCCGAATGGAATGCCGCCCTGTCTGATCGATAAGGCATCCTTCCTATGACGAAGGCCGTCCGGACTGCAGGTTAAACAAGCCGCTCGGCAACGGACTTGTGCTTTCGCTGCGCGTCCTCGCTGATGATTTTTGTCTTCTGTCCGTAGAACGTCCGCAGCGCTTCTCCACCGGCCTGGCGAAACCGGTTCTCTGTGAATTTGCAACCGTCGTACGGCGGCGGCCCGACTGTCATCGCCTCTTCGTAATACTCCTCGATGAGTGGTTCGGGCCGAAACACGCATCGCGACCCATCACTTGCACTTCACGCTGGCCGAAACTTGCTGCATGACAGCGTCTTGTGGGCCACAAAAAGAAAACGCCCGCGTATTAACACAGGCGTTTCCGTGGCCCCGCTACCGCGCCCCATTGAACGACTTGATCGTTCGCTATGCTTCAGGGGCCGGCTTCCGCGCGGCTCACTATCAGTATAGGACGCGCTGAGGAATATCCAAGTCGACGAAACCGGCGTTTGGACGGTCCAGAACGCCGATGTGTTTCGCGCCCGAAAGCCTCACATAATTAAAGCAATGGCTATTTAGCGCGACCGTACTATTTGGCTGCGCCCGTCCCGACACTTGCAATTAGCGCGCCTTGCCTTCAATGACGCGCCGCCAGCGGCAAACACACCTTGAACTTCGTCTCGCCGGGGCGCGACGCGACGCTGATCGTGCCGTTATGCCGCTGCACAACGGTCCGGTACGCGATGTGAAGCCCCAGACCATTGCCCTTGCCCAAAGGCTTGGTGGTAAAGAAAGGCTCAAAAAGCCGCGCGACGATATCGTCCGGAATGCCGGACCCCGTGTCCATGATTTCGATGACCGCAAAACTGCCTTCCTTGAGCGAGCGTATCGTGAGTTCGCCGTTGCCATTCATCGCGTCGACGGCATTGTCGATCAGATTCGTCCACACCTGATTCAGCTCGCTGCCATAGACGGGAACGAGCGGCAGCATGCGATCGTAGTCGCGCTTCACGGTCACGCCTTGCTTGAGCTTATGTTGCATGATCGTCAGCGTATCCTCGATGCCGCTATGTATATCGACCTCCTGCAATGGCGCCTGGTCCATATATGAATAGTCCTTCATCGCCTTCACGATCTCGGAGATACGGCCCGCGCCGATCCAGGCCTGGTTTCCCAAAGACCGCAGCTCCAGCGTCGCGGCCAGCCAACGGACGCCCGCGCCGAATTGCTCTGGTGTCACCCGCGCGGCGACGGGTTCGAGTTCGTCCGGTGAGAACCCGGCCACCGCGAGTTGCGGCGCGATCAGCCACGGTTTCGAAAGTCCGCGTGCAGCGAGCCAATCGGCGAGCAGGCTTTCGGCTTCGCTTTGCCGCAATGCAGCTTGAGGCGTCGTATCGGCGGCAGGCACGGCACGGCTTGCCCAGCCGTCCAGCATGTCGACGACGTCGGCGGGCATCGCGCTCACAACCAGCACTCGCGTTGCCACGCGCATGTTGTCGAGCGATTCGCGCAGGCAATCGGCAGCGCGCGCCACGGCGGCGGCGGGATTGTTCAGTTCATGTGCAAGGCCGGCCGACAGGCGCCCCAGCGCGGCGAGCTTCTCGCCATTGAGGATGAACGCGTCATAAGCGGTGATGCGCGCGTAGATCGACCGGAAGATGTGCCGGCTGAAGGACTCGCATTCATTCAACAGCGTGTGGACCACCGACTCGGGAAGCGCGACCAGAAAACAATCTGTCGCGGCCGTGAAGGTCAATGGCAGCGGCATGCCCGCGAGCAGCGAGGTCTCTGCAATCGATGTCGGCGCGGGCCGCCGGTCATCGAACACTTGCCGCCCGCCCACCATTTTTTCCGTCACGATTTCGCCGTCGAGCAGCACGAACTGATGCGTGACGCGCTGCCCCTCTCGCATCAGGATCTCGCCCGTCTTCAGATGGTATTCGTCCAGATTAGCGCGCAGCCATGTGCGTCGCTCCTCGGGCAGTCCAGAGAAGAGGGGCATCTCGAACAGCACGGACAGATCGCTCATGGATTCGCCAGATACTGGTGGATGAAATGCACGGCAATCGATCCTTCGCCGACGGCGGCCGCCACGCGCTTGACGGAATCGGCGCGCACGTCGCCCGCCGCGAAGATGCCCGGGACACTCGTTTCGAGCAGATACGGATCGCGTCCAACCTGCCATCCCGAAGGCTTCCTGCCGCCCTTGACCAGCGTGCGGCCCGTCAGCAGAAAACCATGCTCGTCCCGCTCTACGACCCCGCGTAGCCATTCCGTGCAAGGCGCAGCGCCGATGAAAACGAACAGGCCGCTCGCTTCAACCGTTTCGACGCGCCCAGTCTGCAAGTCACGCAACACGATGGCGTCGAGATGTCCGTCGCCGCTCACGCTTTCGACCTCGGTATAGGGCCGCACGCGAATGTTCCCGGTTTCGTGTATCTGCTGGACCAGATAGTGCGACATGCCCGCGCTCAGCGACGGTCCCCGGCACAGCAACGTGACCGATCGCGCGTACCTGGACAGGAACATCGCGCCCTGTCCCGCCGAGTTCGCGGCGCCCACGATATACAGATCCTGATTGGCGCAAGCGACGGCCTCGACGAGCGCCGCGCCGTAATAGACGCCCGCGCCCGTCAACGCTTGCACGCCGCGCGCTTCCAGTTTGCGATACGACACGCCGCTCGCGACCATCAGCGCAAGACAGCTGACCTCGGAGCCATCGGAGAGCCTGACGAACTTGTACGGCGCTTCGATTCGCAAGCCCACCGCGTGTTGCGTCAGTATCATTTCGGCGCCGAAGCGCCTTGCCTGCATCAGCGCGCGCCGCGATAGCTCCGCGCCGCTCACGCCCGCTGGAAAACCAAGGTAGTTGTCGATGTGCGAACTGGTGCCTGCCTGACCGCCGGGCGCATCACATTCGATGATCGCCACCTGCAGTCCTTCCGACGCGCCATACACTGCGGCAGCGAGCCCCGCCGGGCCGCCGCCGACGATCACGAGGTCAAAGAACGGTGTGGTCGAGCGCGTGCGCAGTCCTACTTGCTCGGCGATCTGCGCGGTCGTCGGACGGCTCATCACGGTGCCGTCCTCGAATATCAGCACGGGCAACTGACGCATGCCCGGAAGCAGCGCGTTGATCAATGGATCGGCCTCGTCGTGCCGCTCCACATCGAGCCATCGGAATGGAATGTGATTGCGCGCCATGAAGTCGCGCAGCAAATGCCCTTGCGGCGACCAGCGGTGATCGAGCAGGCGGAGGCCTTGCGACGCGGGACGAAACGATGCGTGCCAGTCCGCGAGCAGGTCATCGAGCGCCGGATAGAAGTTCTGTTCCGGCGGATGCCACGGCTTGAGCAGGTACTGATCGAGATGCACTGTATTGATCGCACGGATGGCGGCATCGGTATCCGCGTACGCGGTCAACAGCACGCGCTTGGCTTCCGGAAACAGTTCGATCGCCTGTTCGAGGAACTCGATTCCGCTCATCTGCGGCATGCGCTGATCGGCGATGAAAAGCGCAATGAAGCGGTTCTGCAGACGCAATTGCTGCGCCGCTTCCAGCGCGGCCGACCCCGACTCCATCCGTACGATCTGATAATGCTCGCCGTACGCAACCTGAAGATCGCGCGCGACCGCACCGGCCACGATCGGGTCGTCATCGACAGCGAGGATTACGGGTTTTTCCATGACAGCGTCAGCGGCTCACGCCAGTTCAAACGCCGGCTCCGCGCTGTTGGTGCATCTGCGTCAGCGATGAATCGCGGCGTCTGTTGCAAGCATTGTAGGCGCTGCTGCGCCAAGGTCGGGATTGCTATATCGATCGTGAAATGGGGCCGGTTTGATATGCGTGGCTATGCGGCGGGCGGCACGCCGAAGCCCAACGGCAGTGTCACGCGGAAAGTCGTGCAGCCCGGACCCGACTGCGCCTGTATCGTGCCGCCGTGCCGGTTGACCACGATGCGGTACGCAATATGCAGACCGAGCCCCAGCCCATGGTCGTGCGCCCCGGCGACGTGCTTTGAAGTGAAGAAAGGCTCGAAGAGATGGGTCAAGGCCTCCGGCGGAATGCCCGGCCCATTGTCGGCGATCTCGACGACGGCGCAGTCGGCATCGCGCCGCGTTCGGATCGTGATGGTGCCCTGCCCGCTCATCGCCTCGATCGCGTTCTCGATGATCCGCGTCCAGACCTGGTTCAATTCGCTCCCATACACCTGAAGACGCGGCAAGCTGTGGTCATAGTCGCGTATCACGTCGATGCCGCGCTTCATCTCGTGCATCATCACGGTCAGCGTGTCGTCGATGCCGTCGTGAATGTCGATCTCCTGCTGCGGGCCCTGATCCATGAACGAATACGACTTCATCGCGGCCACGATATCGGAGATGCGCAGTGCGCCTTGCATCGCTTCGTCCATCATCGAGCGAAGGTCCAGCACACGTGCAATCCAGCCGATGGAGCAATCGAACTGCCGCGTGTCCAGGCTGCCGGCCAACGGGCCGAGGTCCTCCACGGTGACGCCGTGGGCAACGAGGACGGGTGCCGCGAGCCAAGGCTTCGTGACGCCATGCTTGGCCAGCCAGTTGCCGAGCCGCTCTTCTGCATCGCTTCGCTGCAACGAATTCAGCGTGCCGTCAGGCGCCTTGCCGTTTGCCAGAGCGCCGAGTCGAGCAATGATGTCGCGCGGCACGGCGTTGCAGCCGAGCGCCAACGCCGCATCTTCGAGCGCCGCAAACTCGCGGCGCATGTGATCGAGCGCACGCGTCAAAGCGGCAGCGGGATTGTTCAGCTCGTGCGCGAGCCCTGCCGCGAGCTTGCCCAGGGCGGCGAGTTTCGCGCGATTGAGATCCGCTGTTTCCAGCGCAGTCAGCCAGTCCGTCATCACGCGCGCGACGACACGCCCAAACGGACCGCACGACATGAACAGTTCGCGGAAAGCCGCCTCAGGCAGCCGCGCAAGACGGCTCTCGCGCATGGCCGTCAGCGTGGCCGGGAAAGGTATCGAAGCGATCACGCACGGCGTGCCGAACACATCCGGAGCGGGAAAGCGCTCGCCGTAGTCGCGTCCGTCGTCGCGTCTCGTCGTCGTGAGTTCGCCTTCGAGCAGGATCAGCAGGCTCGTGGTCATTTCGCCTTCGCGCAGCAGCACCTCGCCGGCACTGACGGAGAATTCGGTCAGGTTGTCACGCAGCCATTGCAGCCGGTCCTCCGTGAGGTCGGCGAACACGGGTACCTTGCTCAACGTGTGGAGTTCGATCATGGCTCGCTCTCGCTGCTCAGACAGAAGTCCCGCGCTACAAACAGGCAGCAGCCCGGCGACAGCGCATGTCGCCGGGTTCGAACCCGTTGATTCAGTTTAGGTGATCGGCAGGTCGACGGGGAGCGCTAGAGCAGGACAGGGGAAGCCGTACTCAACAGGTGAACGCTGGTATCGGTTCGCTGCGACGACGCGAAAAGAAGCAGTCAACGGAGACGTTAAAAGGCACTGCGTGATTATTGCGATGATGGCGGCGGCTGAAACCAGTCGGCTCGGAAATGGCACCCGGACACGGCGGTGCCGACACCAGACGAAAGTCGATCGCGGTCCGGCATATCGATGCGCCGCACGGCCACCGAATCCGCCCGTTGCTGACGCTCGAAGTCGGCCATCAGTTTCTCGATTTCGCGCACGAGATGGACCCTTCCCCGCTCGGCGCGATCCGCGTCATCCCGCAGCCGTGCGATTTCCAGATCGAGCTGTTTCCGGTCCAGGGCCGCACGGCGACTGAATAACCATGCAATAACAAAGCGCACAGCAGCGGCCAGAACAAGCGGCAACGGCCACATATCCTTCACCCATTCGGTCAAAGCACTGAATGTGCTCATGGCCGTTCTCCCTCTTTGACCATGCTGTGTTTCCTTTCCACTTCTAGCTTTGCAGAAATGCGAGAACGCGCGGAAGCGGCGCCGACTCAAAGCGTCGCGCCGGCATGTTGCCCGTGTCATTGCGAAACGCTGGAACGAATTCTTCGGCATCTCGACGCAGCGCACATGAGGCGCGAGTCCCGATGTTCGCCAAGGGCATGCACTCAACGCGAAAAAAACCGGGAAACCCCGGGACTTGCGTTGCGCCCAGCAGTGTCAACGTTTCCGGCGCAACGGCGAACTATCACCATTCGATGCCGCGCTTTCGCCCAGCGGCTCTGCTGCAAATCGGAGGACCGGTAGCTTAAGTACCGGCTTCCAACCAGTTTCTACGCCGGATTCACAACCGACGCACGCCCATCGACCTTTTCTTTCCATGCGCGAAGCGCGTTGCAATCGGCCGGCACGTCGATTTTGGCGAAGTGCGCAAACAGCAGCCCAGCCCAGACGGTAATGTCGGCCATCGAAAACGCATCGCCCGCGACATAAGGCTGGGCTTCAAGCACGCTATCGAAATAGCGCATGCCCGCGACGGCCTTTTCGCCCTGGAGCTTCCCCCACTCGGCGCGAGCCGCCCACTGGGGATGCTTGTATTCGCGCAGCGCATCGCCCAATCCCGCCGTCGCATGATGAAAATAAATGCCTACAGGATCGATGAGTTCCGACTCGGCGCGCTTTTGCATCATGTGAATCACACCTTTGTCGCGCGCGGTCTTGCCCGTGAGGATCGGGTCGCCGTCCAGATTGTCGAGATACTCGGTAATCGCCGTACATTCAGCGATGCGGGTTCCATCGTCGAGTTCGAGCACGGGCACGGTGCCTGTCGGATTGATCTTCAAAAACGCGGCTTGCTTGTGTTCCGCCGCAGGCAAGTCGACCTTGACGAACTCGACTTGCGAAGCGAGCCGCTTCTCGGCCAGCACGATGCGAATCCGCAATGGGTTCGGGAAACCGGGGATGTCATAGATTTTCATATCTGGTCCTTGATCGAAGTTGACTTACCAACCGCTAAGTAAGTTAGATCGAATCGTAGGGATGGTTGAGCTGTTGTGTCAAGACTTACTTATCACTAAGTAAGCTTACGAACCAGTTGGTAAGTGATCTGCTATGATTGCGCGCATGAATACTCCCGACACGAAAAGCCGCATCCTCGCGGTGGCGCGCTACATGGTGCAGGCCCACGGATACAACGCGCTCAGCATTCGCGAGGTCGCGAACGAAGTCGGCATCAAGGGCCCCGCCGTTCACCATCACTATCCGACCAAGGGCGACCTGGGCGCGGCGCTCGCGCGGCAGTACAGCGACGACGCCGTCGTATTTCTGGAGGGATTGCTCGAGCAGCACAGGAGCGAGCGCGCGACCTTCGACCACTACATCAAGGTGTTTCGAGCAGCCCTTGAAAACGACAACCGCATGTGCTTGAGCGGCATCATGGCTGCCGAGCATCACGATCTTCCCGCGGAGGTCAAGGTCGAGGTACAACGATTCATGGATATCAACGTCGAATGGCTGACTCGCCTGCTTTCGCTCGATGCCGAGCGAAAGGACAAGAAAGCAAACAAGGCTCGTGCGATGGCGATCTTCGCGGCAATCGAAGGGGCGCAACTCATTGCGCGCGGCCGGTCGGACCTTCGGGTTTTCGATGAGACGATGCGCGCGTATCGAACGCACGGACTGATTCCCTGAGGCTCGGGGAATGCCGGCAGGCCACTCACGAACGCGTCGTTGTCCGGGGACATGCAGCGTTGGTCTGGGGTGTAGCTTCTCGCAGTACAGATCGGATCTGGGAGAGGCGATTCATGGTCTATTGCCCGATCACATCATCGCTCGAAGCGGAACTGGCGTCGGCGGACGATCGTGTCGAGACGCGCGTAGGGGACGCATCGGCTGCGTCACTGCGCGACGCATAACGTTGCGGGGCATGGCGCCATCCGGCGCCATGCCCCGCAATAACGAACATCAGGCCCGTCGCGTCGAAAGACGGCGAACCACCGAGATCATCGCGTCGACCTCATCGCATGTGTTGTAGAACGCAAGCGATGGACGCACAGTGGCCTCAAGCCCGAAACGGCGCAAGATAGGCTGTGCGCAGTGATGCCCGGCACGCACGGCGATCCCCTCCTGGCTGAGCGCCTGCCCGACCTCTTCCGTCGTATAGCCCTTCAGCACGAACGACAGCACGCTGGCCTTGTCGTGCGCAGTTCCGATGAGCCGCACACCCGGCACCGGCGCAAGCACGCTCGTCGCGTACGCGAGCAGATCGTGTTCATGACGCGCGATATTCTCGATGCCGATACGCGTCACGTATTCGAGCGCGGCCGCAAGGCCCACCGCATCCGCGATATTGCCCGTGCCCGCCTCGAAGCGCGACGGCGGCGGCTGGAACACCGTTCGTTCGAACGTCACATCCGCGATCATGTTGCCGCCGCCCTGCCACGGCGGCATGTCCTCGAGCAGCGCCCGCTTGCCGTAGACGACACCGATCCCTGTCGGTCCAAATATCTTGTGACCCGAGAACACGAAAAAATCCGCATCGAGCGCCTGCACGTCGACACGCATGTGCGACACCGACTGCGCGCCGTCGACCAGCGCCTTCGCGCCAACCCGATGCGCCATGTCGACGATCTCCGCGACGGGCACCACGGTGCCGAGCGCATTCGACACCTGAGTGACCGATACGATTTTCGTGCGGTCGTTGAGCAGCTTGCGGTATTCGTCGAGCAGCACCTGGCCCGAATCGTCGACGGGAATCACGCGCAGTTTCGCGCCCTTTTGCGACGCAAGCTGCTGCCAGGGCACGATATTCGCGTGATGCTCCAGATGCGACACGACGATCTCGTCGCCCGCGCCAACGTTCTGCTCGCCCCACGACTTCGCGATCAGGTTGATCGCCTCCGTCGTGCCGCGCACGAACACGATCTCCTCCGGCGACGAAGCACCGATGAAGCGCTGCACGGTTTCACGCGCATGCTCGTAGGCATCCGTGGCACGGCCCGCAAGCGTGTGCGCGGCGCGATGAATGTTCGAGTTCTCGTGCTGGTAGAAGTACGAAAGCCGGTCGATCACCGACTGCGGCTTTTGCGTCGTTGCCGCGTTGTCGAACCAGATCAGCTGCTTGCCGTTGACACGCTCCTGCAGGATCGGAAAGTCGCGGCGAATCGCGTTGACGTCGAACGGCGGGTGGCCGGCCGGCACAGCGGCTCCGCTCGCGTGCCGATCGGTGCGAGCATGCGCGCCTTCGGCAAAGTACGGCGCACCGCCGCGCGGCACGCCATAGGGATCGGCGGCAGGCGCGAAGCGATGAATCGACAGCAGCTCGCGCAGGTCCTGCTCGCCCGGCAAGCCGAACGACGCGGGCGCGGCCGTGCCATTTCCCGGCATGATGAAGTCTTCGCCGGAACGCGACCAGCCGCGTCCTGGCGTATCCATGAAATAGAACGGCGACGCGGGCGCTGCATCCGTCGACGCATGTGAAGACGATGCCGCCGAGCGTGTCGCGCTCCCCGCCGAAACCGGTCCACCGCCCTGCACGGGCGGCACGCCGAGCGCCGCTCCACCCGCACGCGGTTCGAGCGCTGGCGCAATCGTCACGACGTTATCGGGAAGTCCATTCTGCGCGGCGGCATGCGGCGCGAGCGCGGGTGCGCGATTGCCGAGCGACAGGATATGCGTCGGCGCACCCGGCAGCAGGTTGGCGCCCGGCACCTTGCCTTGCGGCAGTGAAAGCCCCGGCACGCCCGTCCCGGTGCCGCCCGGCCCGGCAAGTGGCGAGCCGGGCGGAGCGGGATTGCTGACCGACGACAGGATCGGTGCGGCAGCGGGCAACGCCGAAGGCACACCGCCGACCGCGCCGTTGCCTGCCGAAGTGTCCGGCGTGGTGGCGCCACCCGGCAATGCGCTGAAGAACTCTGTCGCGAGCCGAGCAAGCTGTGCCGGATCGGGCAGTCCTGCCGGCAACACAGGCACCTGCCTATCGGGCAACGGGCTTGCGCCCAGCGGACTACCGGTAGGTGTCTGCATAGTCATGGTATTTGCCGATCTCTACGTCGTCGAGCACTGCGAGCGCGTCGGGGGAATGCACCGCGAGCGAGCAATAAAGCGAGATCAGATACGACGCGATCGCCTGGTTGTTGATGCCCATGAAGCGCACCGACAGCCCCGGCCCCTGCTCTCCCGCGACGCCAGGCTGATAGAGACCGACCACGCCCTGCCGCTTGTCGCCGACACGCAAAAGCAGCACCTTCGTCTTGCCGTCGGCGACGGGCACCTTGTCCGACGGAATCAGCGGAATGCCGCGCCACGTGATGAACTGCGAGCCGAACAGGCTGACTGTCGGGGGCGGCACGCCACGGCGGGTGCATTCACGCCCAAACGCAGCGATCGCCAACGGATGCGTGAGGAAAAAGGCGGGCTCTTTCCACACCTTCGTCAGCAGTTCGTCGAAATCGTCCGGCGTCGGCGCACCTGTCAGCGGAAACACGCGCTGCTCTTCATCGACGTTCGCCAGCAGGCCGTAGTCGGGATTGTTGATGAGCTGACTTTCCTGGATCTCCTTGATCGTTTCGATCGTCAGACGCAACTGTTCCTTGATCTGATCGTGCGGGCTGCTATAGAGATCGGAGATTCGCGTGTGGACATCGAGTACCGTGCTGACGGCATTCAGGAAATACTCACGCGGCTGTTCTTCGTACGGCACGTATGTCGTTGGGAGCGTGCTTTCGTCTTCCCGCGCCGTACACAGCGCCTGAACCGCTTCCGGGTCTTTGACGCGGTTGAGCCGGTAGATGCCCGCCTCGACAGGGACCCACTGAAGCAAATGGGTCAGCCAGCGCGGCGTGATGATCGAAAGCTGAGGGACGGTTTTGGTGGCATTGGCTAGTTGCCGTGCTGCGTTATCGCCGAGCGCGGTCTGGCCGCTCGCTAACGTCGACATACGATGGCTCCAGGTCGTTAGAAGAAAAACGGGAATGCTTATGACGGCACGGAATTATCGGGAGCCCGAAAAAGCGGCTCAACATGCTATAGCCATCATTGCGCTGCATCGCGGCGGCTTCGAACGTCCGCGCGCGTCGCGCCACTGCGTTTAGTTCGCCCGGCGCGGGTGTCGATCAATCAGATGGGAAGCGGAGGCGGCGTCGCGCCGCGTTCGTGCTGCGGCGGCTCGCCTCGCGGTGACGCGCACAAAAGTGTTGCGATGGGTACGTTGAAAGCGCGTGCGAGTTTGTCTGCCGTGACGATCGATGCAATTGCACTGCCGCGCTCGATCTCGCCGACGTACGAACGGTTCAGCCCCGCGTACTCGGCTAGCTGCTCCTGCGACCACGCTTGCGCTTCACGCAGGGCGCGCACGGTCGCCCCAAAGTCGTGAACGAGCCCGGTCATCCGAGTGCTCCCGCCGATACCCCGTTGACGACAGACGCAGGCCGTGCGGTCTCGCTGCGCAGCATCGCCTGCGTGACATGCGAGCCTGCCGCGACGTCGTGCGTGATCCAGACGTTGCCGCCGATCGTCGCACCGCGCCCGATCGTCACCCTGCCGAGAATCGTCGCGCCTGCATAGATGACGACGTCGTCCTCGACGATGGGATGACGCGCGAGCCCCTTCTCGAGATGACCGTTCTCGTTGAGCGGAAAACGCTTCGCGCCAAGCGTCACCGCCTGATAGACCCGCACGCGCTCGCCGATGACGGACGTCTCGCCGATCACGACGCCCGTGCCGTGATCGATGAAAAAGCCGGACCCGATCCGCGCGCCCGGATGAATGTCGATACCCGTTTGCGCGTGCGCCAGCTCGGCAACGATCCGCGCGAGCAGCGGCAAGCCGAGGCCATACAGTTCGTGCGCGAGACGGTGATGAATCATCGCGAGGATGCCGGGATAGCACAGCAGCACTTCGTCTACGCTGCCTGCTGCCGGATCGCCGTGATAGGCCGCGATCACGTCGCTGTCGAGCAGCGAGCGGATCTCGGGCAAGCGTTCCGCGAATGCACGGATAGCGGCGAGCGCGCGTGTCTCGATGGCTTCGCCGTCTGTCCTCTCGCGTCGCGCGGCGTAATGCAATTCGAGGCGCGCCTGAGCGAGCAGACCGTGCAATGCTGCATCCAGCGCGTGAGCGACGTAGAAGTTTTCGCTTTCCTGACGCAGATCGGGTGGCCCGAGGCGCATTGGAAAGAGCGCGCCTTTCAATGCGTCGATCGCTGCCGCGAGCGCGTCGCGCGAAGGCAGATCGCGCCCGCCGGGCTCCAGCGCGCGCCGCTGCCCGTCGCGCCATTGTTGCCGGACGGCCTGAAGCGATCCGGCGATGCTGTCGATATCGAATGCGCCCACTGCGATGCTCCTTATGCTTCGAAAACCGACAAGCTGCGAGTCACGCTGGGCGTCACGCGCAGCGCTCACGCATTTCCCAAAGAGCCGGACAGACCGCGCTAGTCCTGCACCCAGGGCAGGCCGACAAAGCGCCAGCCGTTCAGTGTGCCGCGATGCTGCCCGTCGTTGAGGTCCCCTTCGAACCCTTCCAGTACGTTGAATACCTGCGTGAAGCCCGCCTTTGCCGCCGCTTCGGCAGCCAGTGCCGAGCGATTGCCGCTACGGCACAGCAGCAGCACCACGGCATCCTTGCCCGTCTTCGACTCGAGCTCCCTTACGAAACGCGGATTGCGCGTCAGGCTCGTACCCGTTGCCCACGGTACGTGTACCGCGCCCGGCACGTAACCGACGAACTTGCGCTCCTCGGCAGTACGAACGTCGACCAGCACGGCGTCGCCGCTGGAAAAAAGCGCCCACGCATCCTGTGGAGAAACGCCGCCCGGATACACCAGCCCTGCCGATGCCGCCTTCTCGCGTGCCGTCTCGAGCACTGCGTTGGTCGGTCGTTCTTCGAGTACTGCTGCCATGTCGCCTCCTTGCTGATGGAAAGTGCCGCAACAGCGCGGCAAACCGTCTATAGCCATCAAGGAAGATGATGTTGCAACTGGTACTCGAAACAGAACCAATCAAATTTCATTTCTAAAGACGGGGGCGTGGATTGGCATCGTCCGCATTCTGCTGATGTATGGGTTAAACCTTGCTCGCCCGCACGTCGAAGGCGCCGCCCGTGAGCACCTGATCGCGCAACGTCACCGGCTTTTTGCCAGGCAATAGCGGAAACACCAGTTCCGCAAAACGGATCGATTCTTCGAGATGCGGATAGCCCGACAGCACGAAGCTATCGGCGCCCGCATCGACATATTCCTGCAGCCGCGCGGCCACGGTCTGTGCGTCGCCCACCAGCGCAGTGCCTGCGCCGCCGCGCACGAGGCCGACGCCCGCCCAGAGGTTCGGGCTGATCTCCAGCTGGTCGCGGCGTCCGCCGTGCAACTCGGCCATGCGGCGCTGACCCACCGAGTCCATCCGTGCATAGTTTTCCTGGGCGCGGCGGATGTCCTCGTCATCGAGCTTGCTGATCAGGCGGTCCGCTTCGGCCCACGCTTCTTCATTCGTTTCGCGCACGATCACATGCAGCCGCACGCCCAGACGCAGCTTGCGGCCATGCGCGGCCGCGCGCCGCTGCACGTCGGCGAATTTTTCGGCCACCGCGGCGGGCGGCTCGCCCCAGGTCAGATATGCATCGACGTGTTTTGCCGCGAGTTCGTGCGCAGCCGGCGAAGAACCGCCGAAATACAGCGGCGGATGCGGTTGCTGCACAGGCGGATGAAAATTGCGCGCCCCTTCGACGTGAACGTATTTGCCCTTGAAGTCCACCGTGTCGCCGGCAAGCAGATCGCGCCAGACGCCGAGAAACTCGTCGGCGGCCGCGTAGCGTTCGTCGTGGGTGTAGAAGATGCCATCGGCGGCGAGTTCGGTCGCATCGCCGCCCGGAACGACGTTGAGCAGCAGACGCCCATGCAAGGCCTGGTCGAGCGTCGCCGCCTGGCGTGCAGCCGCCGTTGGGCCGCTGATCGACGTACGCAGCGCGACCAGCAGCTTGATGCGCTGTGTGACGGGGATCAGGCTGGCAGCCGTGACCCACGGGTCCTGGCAACTGCTGCCCGTGGGAATCAACAGACCGTCATAGCCCAGATCTTCCGCCGTGACGGCAATCTGGCGCATGTATTCGTTGGTCGGCGGCCTGCCGAAATCGGATTTGCCGAGATAACGGGTATCGCCCGAGGTCGGCAGAAACCAGAAGATGTCGAGACTCATGAATGCTCCTTCGGCAGGCACGCGTAACCGCTAGATCGTGCGTATGGTCACACCCCGCGCGATGCAGGCAGAGACGGCCGCGCCGGTCACGTAGCGCGCATCGCCAGGGTAATCGCATATTGGATCAGTACCGGCGAGCCAGGCCTACTATCGAATCTGGAATTGCTTATGAGGAGACGTGCTTTTGAGGACGGCGCGGCGAAGAATCGGGCACGCTCGCTCATAGCTGCTCGATCACTTCCGACAGCGCGACCCGATAGCGCTCAATGTTATTTGCACCGCCGTGAGCGACTCTCTACGATCTCGCGTTATCCATTGACGGCAACCGCACTGTCCGTCGCAACACGTTCCAGTTCGCTGGGCGAATGCGCGAGACTAAAGCGCTCGTTGGACGCCGCGCCGTTCAGATGAAAGTTGCCCACGGCCGCTTCGCGCTGGATCGCGGGATTATGCGACGCGAGCACACGCGCATTGCGCCAGTGACGATCGAGCCGTCGCGTCTCACTCGTCGCTGAGGCTCCACCCACTTCGAATACGAGCGTGGCCGCCTCCAGCACCTGTTCGATCACGATCTGCTGCGCCTGGTAGGCTTCGATATCGAGCGCGATATAAGTATCCGTATTCGCGCGGCCCGCGAGTCTCGCCTGATATGCATTTTCGAGCGAGCGCGCCACCGATGCCGTAATGCTCTCAGCCGAATACGCGAGACTGGCCAGCCGCCCCACTACACGATGCACGAGCGGGTTGTCGCGCGGGCTCGAACGACCGGGCACGCCGAACGTGCGCGTGTGCGACTGCGCGAACGCGACGCCGTCGCGCAGCACCGCGCGCGCGATGCCCGTCAGCGTCGCGAGATGGACTGTCTGATAGAAAGCCGTCAGGGAGGTATTGCGACGCGGCTCCGACGCCTTGTAGCGCACCAGTAGCTGATCGTCGCTCACATAGACCGAGTCGAAGCGCGTCGTGCCGCTCGCGGTCAATCGCTGGCCGAAGCCGTCCCAATCGTCGATGCGCGCGACACCGGGCGCATCGGCGCGCACCACCACGCGCACGTCGTCGGCGCCGTCGTGCGCGGCGACGTCGATCCAGTCCGCGTAGAGCGTGCCCGTGCTGTAGTACTTCTCGCCGTTCAACCACCAGCCGTTGCCGCTCTTGTCGGCCGCCAGCGTGACGCTATTGTGCGTGCTCGCGGTGCGCTCGGATATCGCGGCACCGACGGTCTCACCCGCCGCGATCTTCGGGAGCCAGCGCTCGCGCAGCGCTTCGTCGTCGCTTTCGAGCCGGCTTTCGATAAAGCCCGAATTCAGCCGCAAGATCTGCGGCAGATTCGAATCGGCCTCGCCGAGGCGCGTCAAAAGACGAAAGAACTGCGGCAAGGTCGCGCCGCTACCGCCATAGCGCTTTGGCACTCGCAATGCGGTGAACCCTGCTTCCTTCAGCCAGCGCACTGCATCGTAGGCGAGTTCCCGATTCTGCTCGCGTTCGATGCTGCCAGTTGCAATCCGCTCGAATATGGGCGCGAAGCGCGCGTCAAGCTCCGCGTCGTCGGCACCGCTGACGGCATCATGCTGGGCGGTGGGAATGGTACTCATCGACAGTCTCCGGACAGGTTCACAGCATTCCAGATTAAGCGTCGCGCTCGCGCCGTTGCAACCAACAAAAGCCGATAACGATATCTGCCGATTCGTGTACCGCGCGCTTACGCACGCTACGTGTATTGCAAACCTTTCGCGGCCCGTTAAGTTTGTGCAAATCGATTATTGGAGCGCACATACAGCGCTTTTTATACTCGGCTCTCAGTCAGCACTCTTCGTGTGAGAGTGCCAATGAGAACACCCGATCCTGAGGAGAATGGATACGCGCGGCGTTTGTATATGTAAAAGTGCGCAAGCCTTTCTGTTACGCGCGGCGTCAGTCGTCGCCCCGCCATGCCGTCAGACGCCGCTCGGCAGCAACCACAGCTTGATTAAACGCGAGTCCCAACACCGCGAGCGTGACGATGCCCGCATACATCTTCGGGATTTCGAACGTGAATTGCGAGTAGTTCACGAGATAGCCAAGCCCCGCCTTCGCGCCCACCATTTCTGCCGCAATCAGCACCAGAATCGAATAGGCACCCGCCACGCGGATACCCGTGAACACGGCGGGTACAGACGCAGGCAGCACGACTTTCAGAAACAGTTGAACGGGCTTGAGCCCCATCGATCGTGCGGAGCGGATCAGCAGCGGATCGACATTGCGTACGCCTGTGACGGTATTGAGCAGCACGGGCCAGATGCACGAGTAAATGACCATCGAGACCTTCGACGTCTCGCCCATCCCAAGCACGAGCACGAACACGGGCAGCAGTGCGAGCGGCGCGGTGTTGCGAAAGAGTTCCAGCAATGGGTTAAGCACATCAGCAAGCGTGCGATACCACCCGATAAACAACCCCAGTGGCACGCCGACGGCAACTGCAATCGCGAACCCCGTTGCCGCCCGCGCCGCGCTGGCAAGCAGATGCACACCCAGTTCGCCCGAAACGATCATATCGAACAACGCGCGCAAGACCGTCGAGAACGGCGGCAAGAACGTCGCGTCGACCCATCCTGCGCGCGGCAACACTTCCCAAAGCGCAATGAACGCGACGATGGCGATACTGCCACGCAACGCGCGAGGCGCCGCCGCCGAAGCGTACTCGCCGATTGCATGCCACGTGCCGCGCTTGGACTCGACAGACAAAGTACTCATGGTTTCCCCATGTCAAGGCTGTTATCAGGCCGCGTGGGCCACCTGAAGATGCGACCCGCTGCGACGTTGCCGGATCAACTGCCAGATCTCGTGACGCAGACGCACGAACTCTGGCGTCGCGCGCACGTCTTCGGAAAGGTTTTCGCGCGGCACATGCACCGGCAGCGTATGCGTGATGCGTCCCGGCGCCGCCGCCATCACGAGTACGCGCTGACCGAGATAGATGGCTTCGTCGATCGAGTGGGTGATGAACACCACCGTCGTACCCGTGCGTTTCCAGATACGCAGCAACTCGTCCTGCAGCGTCTCGCGCGTTTGCGCATCGAGCGCGGCAAACGGCTCGTCCATCAGCAGCACGTCCGGCTCGTACGACAGTGCGCGGGCAATCGAAACGCGCTGCTTCATGCCGCCCGACAACTGATGCGGATAGTGGTCGGCGAAAGCACTCAAGCCAACGAGGTCCAGAAAACGCTGCGCAATCGCCCGGCGCTCGCGCTTGCCGACGCCCTTCGCTTCCAGTCCGAACTCGACATTGCCGAGTGCCGTCTTCCACGGAAAGAGCGCGTACTGCTGGAACACGATGCCGCGATCGAGTCCGGGCCCGTCGATTTCCCGACCGCCGACGAGTATCTGTCCGCGATCGGGCAGCGTCAGGCCGCCGATCAGATCGAGCAAGGTCGTCTTGCCGCATCCGCTCGGCCCGACCAGCGCGACGAACTCGCCCGGCGCGACATCGAAGGACACGTCTTCCAGCACCACGAAATGGCCACGCCGGTTCAGATGAAAACCCTTGCCGACGTTGCGCACGCTGATTGACGCACTCATCCTGATTGCCTCGCGTTGACTGGCCGATAGCTCATTTGCTCGCCACCGACTGGTTGAACGGATTGAACTGGTTCGAATAGACGGCATCCGGCTTCACCTGCCCCGCTTTCAGAACGCCATTGTTGACGTACCAGTCGATGTACGTCGTGAAGTCCTCCGCCGCGATCAGACCGCCCTTGCCGCCCACGCCCGCCGACTTCCAGTAGTTGACGATCGAGGTGTCCTCGTTGCGATGCCGTGCCTCGACGATCTTCTTGAGTCTCGCGACGACCTCGGCACGCGGCGACGTGCGTGCCCACTCGATCGCCCGAGCCGTGCCGTCGACGAACTTGCGCACGGTATTCGGGTTCTGCGCGATGAACTTGTCCGTGAACAGGTAGCTCGCGTAGCCGAACGAGCCGAGCAATTGATAGTCCGTGGTGAGCAGTCTTGCGCCGCCCTCGGCGAGCAGCTTGTCCTTGATGATGTCTTCGAGGAACACGGCATCGAGTTGTTTCTGTTTGAGCAACTGCGCAAGATTCACAGGCGGCGCGGCGACGAACACGACCTTTTCGATCTCCTCTTTCGACAAGCCCGACTTCTGCAGGTAGGCCGTCACCAGATACTGCGCGTACGCGCCCGGCGTATTGACGCCAATCTTGCGTCCGATCAGATCACGCGCCCCTTTGACAGGACTGTCCTGCAACACGAAAAGGCCACCATTGGTCTCCTTGTCGGTGCCGACGTAAGAGATCACCGCTTTCACTGGCGCGTGCGCGGCAACGAGCTTGACGATGGAGCCATTGAACGCCCCGCCGAAATCGACATCGCCCGTGACGGCCGCCTGAATGTCCTGCGGGCCGCTGATCGTGTTGCCGACCCAGTTGAGCTTGAGCGGCGCCAGATAGCCGAGATCCTCGGCAAGCTCCGGATACAGCACCTTGCTGGCCCAGCCCTGATACCGCAACTCGAGCTTCTCCGGCGTCTGCGCACGCGCAGGGGTGGACGCTGCGGCTGCGATCAGGCTCGCGCCGAGGAGCGCCGCGACGCGGCGTCCTATGTGAAAGACACGACGCTTCATTGAGTAGGTTCCGTAGTGAACAGTACGAAAAGATCGGTACGCGACAGATCGCGCTCAAAACACGCCATCGTGTTCCAGCGTGATGCGGTGAATGCGCCGCTTTGCCGATCCGTAGTCGCGCGCCGCGTAGTGCTGCACCTGCCGGTTGTCCCAGATCGCGACATCGCCCGCACGCCATTCGAAACGCGCCTGCACTTCTGGTGTCTTGATCAGGTCGTACAGGTAATTGAGCAGGCTCTGGCTGGCTGTCTTCGAAACGCCCAGCAAATGGCTCGTATGTCCTTCGTTGACGAACACGAGCTTGCGGCCGTTCTCGGGATGCGTCTTGATGACGGGCACTTCGATGGGCGGATATTTCTGCGCGGCGTCGCGCACGCGCGCCAGCCCTGCTTCGACGCTGTCTTCCTGCGTGCCCTCGGGAATGTCATAGCCGCTCAGCAGTTCCGACAACGCGCTCTTTTTCGGCGATGCGATGAACGTGTTCACGGCCGTCAGTTTTTCGAAGTAGCGTGCCAGATCGGCGTCCAGCAAGTCGTAGACGGCCGCCGACGAGGACCAGATCGTGTCGCCGCCGCCCCCTTCGGGAATTTCCTGCGCATGGAGCACGGTGGCCTTGGGCGGCTGATGTTGCCACGATACGTCGACATGCCAGTTGTCCGTGCCGCCCGAACGCGTCTTGTCGCTATGAGCGATGACTTCGATTTCCGGAAACCCCGCCACGGCAGGCAAATAGATGTTCTTGCGGATCGGATTGCCGAAGATGCGCGCGAGCGCAACGTGCTGTTCGGGCGTGAGCGTCTGTTCACGAAAAAAGATCACACCGTGATCGACAAGCGCTTGACGCAGTGTCTGACGGTTATCGTCGGAGAGCGGCTTCGACAAATCGACGTTCTCGATGACGGCGCCCACCAACGGCTTGTAGCGGCGCACCCGCAATTCCTGATGGGCATCGACGTGTGATTGCGGCTGATCCAGCACTGTGCTCATGACGTTCTCCGTTGACGAAAGTTGAAAGTGACCGTCATCAGAGCATCGTGGGATGGCGCAGTACAACCAACCAATTCGCACACCTTGTTCATCGACGCCGTGCGTAGCTTCGATGAAACGCTCATTTTCTATGTTGTGCGCGACTGCCTATATTCAAAGGTTTTGCCGGCAGTTACTCGAACTCCGCTCTCCGAATTGAACGGGCTTTGCATATCACCGTATCTGCGTTCATGAGACTCTAGTTTGTCGCGTTCGGCACGGTTCTGCCGTTTTGAACGCGGCACTTTTTTCTCACTCACTTACGGGGTTGGATATGGACCGCATCGATTCAGTCGTTTTGAAGCAAAATATGGGTTATACGTTGCTCGAAGAGGGCTTTAATTCGGGCACGGTAAAGAAAACGGAAAGGCTGCCGTTTACGATAAAGGTGGTAAGTAACCGCATGGAACTCGACAAGGCGGTCGAGATGCGCCGCGCCGCGTACCGGCGGCACTTGCCGGAATTCGCCGAGACCATGGGCGTCGAAGCGCTGGACGGCGCGCCTGGCACGGTCGTGCTGCTCGCGCAATCGCGGCTGGACGGTGGCCCGCTCGGCACCATGCGGGTCCAGACGAACGCCTTCGATTCGCTCGCCGTCGAACAGTCGGTCCAGCTGCCGGACTGGTTGGGCCAGGCGCGCCTCGCCGAGGCGACGCGGCTCGGCGTGGCGCGCGGCGCGATCGGGCGGATGGTGAAGGTGGCGCTGTGCAAGGCGTATTACATGTTTTGCGCGCAGAACGGGGTCGACTGGATGTTAATTACCGCGCGTTCGCCGCTCGATCGGGAATACGAGGCGATGCTGTTCGAAGATGTATACGGGCAGAATGAATTCCTGCCGATGTCGCACGTCGGCGGTTTGCCGCATCGGGTGATGGCGAAACCGGTTGCACTGGTCCGTCAGCGCTGGGCGAAGGTCAACCATCCGTTCTACGGGTTCTTCTTCGAAACGGATCACATCGACATCGACGTCAGCGTCGCATCACTGCAGGGCGAAGCCGGCCACGGCATCGAGCGCGGCAGGTTGCCGGACAGCGCCTCGGATTATCTGAGGTCGTTGAGCGAAGCGTAAGGCAGTTGAGGTAAGGTGTCCGCCCGAAGCAATTCGGGCGGACAAAAGATGGGGGCGTCGGCGCAGTCGTGCTTTCGCCGCCAGCCGTCGCAGATTGCAATGAAAACGGGAATGAAGTCACTGGGGAAATGCAGCAGATGACAAGCGTTAAGTGGGCGTTTCGGGACCGACTGACCGGCTGGGCTTTCCTGCGCTTCTCCGTCTATGTAGCGCCATTTGTGATTGCGCTTGGCACCGTTGCAGTCCTGCTCTGGGGGCCCCGCCAGTTCGACACCACGGGGACGGTTCCACTCAGCTTTTCGGTGATTGCGGATCCGTCGGCGACGCTGTCGCCCGCCGCCGCCATCGAACACCTGCGCAATGGCAATGGCGCGCACACCGCCCGCTTCAGTACCCATCTCGCGGAAACGCCGTTCTGGTTCATGCTCACCGCGCCTGCCATGGAGAGCGGGGACGCCACGTTCGTCGATCTTCCTTCCCGGCACGCGCAAACGATTTCCTGCTGGCGGACGGGCCCCGTCCTCACGCTGCTCGGCGCGGGCGACCGCCACGGCACGAGCGGCGCGATGCGCGACAACAAGGCCGGCTTTGCGCTGAAGCTCGACGGGCACACGCCCGATGCACAGATCCTGTGCCGGGGCACGTTCTCGGGACCCGCCTATATCAGCGCCTCGGCATCGAGCCTCGACAAGCTCGAGGAGACAACACTCGATTTCTACCAGAGCGCAGCGCTGATCACGGGCGGCCTGCTGACGCTCGCCATCTTCGTGTTCGTGACGGCAATCATCAATCGCGAATGGACGTACGTCATTTTTGCCGCATGGCTGGTCGGCAACCTGCGGTTGAGCGCCAATGCAATGGGCTTCGACACCGAATGGCTGGGTCGGATCATCCCGCCTGACCATATCGAGTTTTTGCGGGAATTCACGTTCGCGGCCTACTACGTGCTGACCACGACACTGTTCGTGGAGCTGTTTCGCCGCGAGCTGAAAGCAATCGGTCTGCGCTGGAGCCTGCAGGCCGTGCGGTATGGCGGCTGCGTGCTGATGGCCGCCGCGTTCTTGCTGAGTTACGCGCACTTCATTCCCGTGCTGTGGGCAACCGCCAGTTTCTGCATCCTGGTGCTGACCTACTTCCTCGTGCAGCTGTTCATCAAGGCGCGCTCGCGCACCGTCCTCTGGTATGTCGCGTCAATGGCCATCGTGCTGGTCGCGACGCTGTCGGAAGTGCTCGCCGCAGCGTTCGGCGTGAAGGCGCTGGCGGGCACGCATAGCCCCGTCGTGACGGCGCTGTCGTCGAGCATGCTGTGTGCGTTCGCGATTGCGGAACGGATGCGCGAAGAACGCGAGCGCCGCCGGCAGATGCAGGTCGAGCTGCGCAACACCTATGACGTCACGCCGATCGGCCTCTTCACGCTGAACGGCGAAAGCTGCTTCGTCCGCGCCAATCCGGCGCTGCACTCGATGCTCGGCCTGAACGATGAACAGGACGGCACGCGCCGCTGGGCCGATTATTTCGCCCCGGGCGCCGAGCGCGCGCTGGGCGAACTGCTGGAGCGCGACGACTCGGCGTCGATCGAAATCGACGGCTCAACCGGCACGAAGACAGAGTCGCGGCGCTACTCGCTGCGGGCGATCCGTGCAAACGGCTTTATCGAAGGCTCGCTCGAGGACGTGACGGACCGCTCGAAAGCGGTCGAGCGGCTGCATTTCCTGGCCGAGCATGATCCCCTCACCGGTCTGCTGAACCGTCGTGGCATCGAGCATGCAATCGACCGGCAATGCAGCGAAAGCACCCCGTGGGCACTTGCGTATCTCGATCTCGACCGCTTCAAGGTGTTCAACGACCTGTTCGGCCACGGAACCGGCGACGAAATACTGCGGCATGTCGCGGCGCGCCTCGTCGAGCGTCTCGGCGCCCATATTCCGATCGGGCGTATCGGCGGCGACGAGTTCGTATGCGTGCTCGCGAACATGCCGATCGACGACGCCATCGTGCGCTGTCGCGAACTCGTCACGGCGTTGAACGCCGCGCCGTTCCATGTCGACACGCGAGCGTTCCAGGTCAGGGGATCGATCGGCGTCGTCGAGTGCTCGCAAGGCGAACGCGCGCTGGACGCCCTCGCCTATGCCGACCGCGCGTGCCGCGCCGCGAAACGCGGCGGCAATGCGCGGCTCGTGGCATTGCGCAAGGGCGCGCCGGCGTTCGAGGAGCGCGCCGCCGAGATCACTCTGATCGAGGCGCTGGGACAGAGCCGCCTGCCCGACGGGCTGTTCCTTGTGATGCAACCGATCATGTCGATGCACACACCGACAGAGTCGCTCGACTTCGAGATACTGCTGCGCATGCGTACGCCGGACGGCGCGGTGGCGACAGCCGCGAAACTGATCGCCGCTGCCGAGGACTCCGGCACGATCGTGGAGATCGACCGCTGGGTGCTCACCACGACACTCGTCTGGCTCAGCGAAAACCGCGCGTCGCTGTCCACCACTCGTTTCGTGTGCGTGAACCTGAGCGGGGGTTCGCTCAACGACGAACACTTCCTCGACGAGCTGTTCGCGCTGTTCTCGCGTCACGCGGACATCGTCCATTACCTGTGCATCGAAATTACCGAAAGCGTCGCGCTGCACGATCTCGAACATACGGAGCGCTTCATCGCGCGCGTACACGACATGGGCGCAAAGATCGCCATCGACGATTTCGGCGCGGGTCAGACATCGTTGCGTTACCTGAAGAAGCTGTCGGCCGATGCATTGAAGATCGACGGCGAGTTCGTGCGCACCATGTGCAACCATCCCGCCGATATCGCGATCGTCGAGGCGATCATCAATCTCGCGCGCAATCTGGGCATGCGCAGCATCGCAGAGTGGGTCGAAGACTTCCAGACCTTGCGCGCGCTGGAGGAACTGGGCGTCGACTATGTGCAGGGCTTCGGAATCGCGAAACCGCAAGAGGCCGGGGATATTCTCGCGGCCTCTTCAGCTGCGAGCTTCGTGACTAATGCCGAGCTTGCGCGGTATCTGAAAGAGACGGTGCATCGCGGCGCTGACGATCAGCGAATGGAGCGTGAAAACGCGGTATGAGGCGAGTGTCGCTTCACGGCATCGGTTGGCTGCCGGGAACTGTCGGCATCAAATCAGCACTCCATCCGCCGAAGCCGCTTTCGTCGAACGTTGATCAGCCCGTTGATTGTCGAGCACCCGAACCATCATCATCAAAAGATGATTGACGGGTGTGGCGATGCCGAGCGCTACGCCGCGGCCCACAATATGTCCATTCAGATGGTCGATTTCGCTGGGCCGGTGCGTCGCCACGTCATGGGCCGTCGATGAATATTGCCCCGCTGGAATCGTGGCCATGATCCTTGCTACCGTCTCGTCGACGTCCCTGGAGATGTTCACACCGTCCGCGCTCGCCACCGCGATGCATTCCGCCACGATATCGCGCATTGCCCTGTTCACGGCCGTCCCGCCCCGCTGACACAGGTCGCCGAAAGGCAATTGAACGAGTGCCGAAATCGCGTTGTACGCGCAGTTCAACACCAGCTTTTCCCAAAGCGCACCGCGCACATTCGCGGATACCGAAGTCGATATCCCTGCGTCATTCAGGATTCGAGCCAGACGCTCGCTGGACGTGCCTGGCTCGATGATCAGTTCGCCTCTTCCGTGGTGCCGGACGTGGCCGGGTCCGCCCATCTCGCTTCCGACGTAGACGACGGCAGCCAATACTTCGCGCTCGACAAGGGCGCGTACTCTTTCAGCGTTATCGACGCCGTTTTGCAGTGTGACGATAACGGCAGACTCCGAGAGGTACTGCTTCATCGCAAGCACTGCGGCTTCCGTATCGGGCGACTTCACGCAAAGCAGGATTGCATCTGCGCTTACCACGCCCGAAGCGTCCGTGCATGCCGTTATCTCTATGAACTCATCGAACGAGAGCGACTCGAGCCGCAGTCCGTCTCGCCTGATGGATGCAACATGATTCTGCCTGCCGATCAACGTCACTTCATGCCCGGCTCTCGCAAGCATGCCGCCGTAGAAACAGCCCACTGCGCCAGCGCCCATCACTGCAACTTTCATTTAGCCCTCTAACTTTCGAAACCGTCGGTCAACGCGCGCCTGATGTGCAGAACCATCAAAGGACGCTATCTGTCGATAACACCTTGCCGCGTCGGCTATTCCCTGCGCCGACGTGCATCGGTGGCTTCGACGTAGCAGCGGATGTCCCGACGCTCAATGCCATTAGAAGGGCCGAACTTGTCTTCCATATTTCGTCGAGGTGTCGAAATGTATCTGCGCTTTCTCGCCCCAACACATTTTCTAAATGCGAATCGTTTGCATTTAGAACGAAACCGTAGCATCATGGTGTCTATCGAAGACACTGCACCAACGAGCCCGCCACATGACTTCAACGCTGATAGCAGACCGCACCGATCACTCTGCGCAAACCGCGATCGACCTGCTGCTGTCGCGCCGGTCGCACTGGCCGCTATCGGCACCCGCGCCCACCCAACAGCAACTGCAACACATCTTCGATGCCGCGATGCGCGCGCCGGATCATGGCCGTCTGCGTCCGTGGCGCTTCATCACCATTCGAGATGAAGCGCGCCACGCATTCGGCAACGTCCTGGTCGATCTCGCCGCCGCACGCGCACCGGACGAGCCTCGAGACGCTCATGAGCATCGTCGGCAGCGCGCGATGGCGGCGCCGCTGATCATCGCGCTAGTCGCTGCCGTCGACCGGTCTTCGTCGGTGCCGGAACTGGAGCAACTGCTGTGCGTCGGAGCCGCCGCGATGAACATGCTCAATGCCATTCATCTGTACGGCTACGGCGGCTTCTGGGCGACGGGAATCGATACCTATGAGCCGGCCATGCATCGCGCGCTGGGACTCGACGCGTCCGAACGTCTGCTTGGCTTTCTGTTCGTCGGGACGCCGCAGAAGGAGAAGGAAGGACAACTGACGCGCCGGCCTTCCAGCGATGCCTATGTCCGCGAATGGCAACCCATTCAGTGTGACGCTGCCCGCGCCTGATCCGCGCAGCCATGATTCTGTCGAGGATACGATGAACTATCCGGCCTTTGCCTTGCGTGAAGCTTCGCTCAGCGAAGACGCCCTCTCGCACTATCCCGATGCGAGCGAGCAACTGGTATTGAACGCCGTTCGCACGTGGTTCCGGCCGCTCTGCGACGCCGTGCGCCAGGGGCAGCACTGGCGCGACGTGCTCGGCGACGCGGGGCTGGCGCTCGCGGGCATCGACTGCTTCGACATGATGATGCACGCGCTGCTGCACGCTTCTCATCGGCCGCTGGACACGCGTTGCCGCTGCGCATCGGACATCGCCAGCGACGAGGCGTCGCTGCTGCAGACGCTGGCTTATCTGCAATCAACGGATTCGTCCGCTGCGACCGATCTATTGAATCAATGGCTTCCGTCCGCGTCCGTCGGACACACGCTCAAAGTCATGCGCTGGTTCGCGCTAAATCTGTTGAATGCGGGCATCGTGGTCCGCTCGCGAGCGAGGCGCGTCGCTTATATGCATTGATGCGCGCAGCGCGTCTTTCCCTGCAGGCTGGCTGAATAACGCTGGCCTTTCCTTCATTGCGCCTCCCCCTGCCTATCGACGACCGCAGCCATCGAACCTCACAGCGCCTGCGCTGAATACTCGCGTCTTTCGCGCTACGATGTAGCCCGCAACAGCGCAATCACGGAGAACAGGCATGCAGCACTACGGCTTGGAAAACGTCTGGCAGCAAGGCGATTTCGTGACCCGCGCCATTCTCATCGCGTTGTTGCTGATGTCGTTGCTCTCGTGGGCCGTTATCGTGATCAAGCTCTGGAACGTGATGCGGCTCAGACGCATCGCACGCGCGACGGAGCGCGCGTTCTGGCACGCGGGCAACCTGGAAGCGGGCTTGCACCAGCTTGGCAACGACGGTTCGCCGTACTCAGGCAATGTGCTGCTCGCGCTGGCACTGTCGGGCAAGGAAGCCGTCGAGCATCACCAGGTCACACAGTCGAACCTGCAACATTCGATGGACATCTCCGACTGGGTCACGCGCTGCCTGAAAGACACGATGGACGACATCATCACGCATCTGCAGGCGGGTCTGACGATACTCGCGTCGATCGGCAGCACGGCGCCCTTCGTCGGGCTGTTCGGCACGGTCTGGGGCATCTACCACGCGCTGATCGTCATTGGACATACGGGACAGGCGAGTATCGATCACGTCGCGGGCCCCGTGGGCGAGTCGCTGATCATGACGGCGTTCGGGCTGTTCGTCGCGATTCCCGCCGTGCTCGGCTACAACGCGCTGACGCGTGCCAACCATGGGCTTGCCACCCAGCTCAACCGCTTCGCGCATGGGATTCACGCGTACTTCGTGACGGGCGCGCGGCCTGCTGCTTGAAGAGGCGCGGAAACCTATTTGCAAGCCTTCCTATCCTGGCATAGCGCGCTGGGCCGCTTGGGCGTGCGCGACAGCGCAAAGGTCAGCCAAACGGAAGAGAAAGCGCGAAGCAGATTGATGAGATCAACGTTCGATACGTTGAACGTCGATCTGAGGCTGACAAGCAGGCGCTCGCCAGCCCTTGGGGGCTTATTTGTCACCCGGCGAAACTCACACCACAGCCGCGACGCCCAACGTCAATAGCAACGCCGTGACGGAGATGATCGTTTCGCAAACCGTCCACGTCTTGAAGGTCTGCGGCACGCTCATGCCGAAGTACTCCTTCACGAGCCAGAAACCGCCGTCGTTGACGTGCGACAGGATCAGCGAGCCCGCGCCCGTTGCCAGCACCAGCAACTCGGGGCGCACGCCCGTCGCCGTCGATGCAGCCGCTGCCGCGATCGGCGCGATGATGCCCGCTGCCGTCGCCATTGCGACCGTCGCCGAACCCGTTGCGACGCGAATCAGCGCTGCCACCAGCCACGCAAGGATCAACAGCGGCACATGCGCGCCCGTCGCGACATCGACGATCGCCTTCGACGCGCCGCTGTCGATCAGGATGCGCCCGAAGCCCGCACCCGCGCCCACTACCAGCGTGATGCTCGCGGTCGGCGCAAGACACTCGTTGGTGAACTTCAGGATCTGCTCGCGCCCGAAGCCACGCGTCGTGCCGAACGTATAGAAGCTCAGCAGCACGGCAAGCAGCAGTGCCATGTCGGGATGGCCGATCAGATGCAGCACGGCGTTGACCGTGGTCTTCGCGGGCACGATCAGATCGGCCCAGCTGCCGACCAGCATCAGCAACACCGGCAACAGCACCGTCAACAGCGTGATGCCGAAGCCCGGCAACGCCTGATCGGCGCGCTTCGCATCCTGCTCGATGAACTGCTGCGCCATCGGATTCACGCCTTCCAGCACGACGAAGCGCGCAATCAGCTTCGAAAACAGCGGACCAGCAAGGGCCGCCGTCGGGATGCCGACGATCAGCGCGTAGAAAATCGTGTGGCCGATATCCGCGCCATACGCGGTGACGGCCAGCAGCGCGGCCGGGTGCGGCGGAATCAGGCCGTGTACGACGGACAGACCCGCGACCATCGGAATGCCGACGCGAATCATCGACGTGCCCGTGCGCTGCGCGACGTTGAACGCAATCGGGATCAGCAGCACAAAGCCCACTTCGAAGAACACGGGCAGGCCGACCAGGAACGCGATGCACATCATCGCCCAATGCACGTTCTTCGGTCCGAACAGATCGATCAGCGTGCGGGCGATGCGCTCGGCGCCGCCCGACTCGGCCATCATCTTGCCGAGCATCGTGCCGAGGCCGACGACGATCGCGATGTGGCCAAGCGTGCCGCCGACGCCCGTTTCGAACGACTTGAGAATCGACGTCATCGGCATGCCGACGGCCAGCGCGAGCGCGACCGACACCACCATCAGCGTGATGAACGGATTCAGTTTGAAGCGCGCGATCAGCACGACGAGTGCGACGATCGCGATCAATGCGTAGACAAGTAGCAGACTGCCGGTGACGGTCGCCATATTTGCTCCTGATATAGGTGATCGGCAACAGGACACGGCGCGCTGCGATGGCGCGCTTTCGTGCCTGTTGCCATGCCGGGCCTTAGAACTTGTGGCGGATGCCTGCCACGGTCACGAACTGGCCTTGATTGCTCGACGGATTCGAAATGCCTTCAACCCACGCATTCGCGCCCGACGCGCGCTGATAGATGCCGTTCAGGTACAGGTCGGTCGTCTTCGACAGGAAGTACTCGCCGCCCAGTGCGACCTGGTTGTAGTGCGCGTTTTTCGCCGACGCCGCCGTGCTGTTCTGCAGCGTGTAGATGTAGCCGAGCGTGACGAGCGTTGCAGGCGTCGCCTGGTACTTCAGCATCGCTTCGTAGTTCTGGAAGTGCAGGCTGCCGCCTGCGATGATGTCGAAGTGCGAGTTCGTGTACAGCAGCGCGAGCGTGGCCGGCCCGATCGTGTACGCACCGCCCGCGCCCCACACCTGGTTGCGCTTCACGTTGCTGATGATCGACGTGCTCGTGCTGTAGTAGTTGTCCGAGGGCACCGCCCCTGTCGTGTTCGTCGCCGGCATGTTGGCGAGCGAGTACGCGGCGTCGAGGCGCAGCGGGCCGTTCACATAGTCGGCACCGACGCTCCATGCGCGGTTGTTCGCGAAGTCGCCCGCCGTGTTCGAGAACGCGTACATGGCATTCGCGGTGAAGCCGGCGATGGTCGGCGTCGTGTACTTCACGGCGTTGCTCGTGCGGTACGTGTTGTTCAGGTCGTCGTTGTCATAGATCGCGTTGCCATACTGGCTCAACGCACCGACACCGTTGGCCTGCAGGTTCGACAGATAGTCCTGCACGCTGTTGTACTGGCGGCCGAGCGTAATCGTGCCCGCCTTGCTGTTTTGCAGCGCAACCCATGCGCTGCGGCCGAACAGACGGCCGCCCTGGCCCAACGCGCCCGTCTCCAGGCTGAAGCCGTTTTCAAGGCGGAACAGCACCTTGTTGCCGCCGCCCAGATCTTCGCTGCCGAGCAGACCCCAGCGCGAGCCCTGCACGTTGCCCTGCGTCGCCTGGATGTTGTGCTCGCCCTTCTGGTTGTTCGTGTACGTAAAGCCCGCATCGACGATGCCATACAACGTGACGCTGCTTTGCGCGTGGGCGGCTTGCATGCCGAGTCCGGCAACAGCGACAGCAATGGCTGAGCGGGCAATCTTCTTATACATCGTGGTTTCCTCTGGTTGAAGTAAAAGTCACTGGATTGATGGCTGCTCCAATGACTTCAGGTATCCTAAACAGACGTGACGAAGCAGCACCTTGAAGAAGGTGCATCGGCCAATATGACCGTTGAAACTGGCGGCGAATCAGTTCAGTGCGGCCGGTTTATTTGTCTCGTTCAATCCGGCCATGCGCGACGCGCCGCAACCCGGCGCGCGTCACGCTTGTGAAACGGCGTAATAAGCGGTTCGGGCGACGCCAGCGCCCGTTCAAGCTCGGCCACGATCCGCGCGAGCACGACCTGCTCTTCGCCCGCGTGCAGGTTGCATGGATCGAGGTAAAAGAAATGCAGTTCGGCTTCGTGGTCGCGCACGATCACGGGCGCGTCGTCGCCTTGCGGACGCGCCAGCGCATCGGCGAGATCCCATGCGGTGATACGCGCCTGATTCGGCTCGATATGAAGCTTCAGGCGGTCGAGCGGATTGCCAGTTGGATCGGCCTCGATTGCCGCCCATACGCCCGTCTGACGGTTCAACGTTTCGCGCCACAGCGTCAGATAGCTGCGCTCCGTTGCGCGCACGGCAGCGTGATCGCGGGTGCGCCATTGCTCAAGCGCCGCGATGGCGCCGACAATGCCTTCCTTGCCGACCTTCATCCCGCGCCCAATGCCGCCGTTCTGGAAATACGCGGCCCGCACCAGCGCCTTCGTCCCCGCGACGATGCCCGCCGTCAAGCCGCCCAGAAACTTGTGCGCTGAATACAGCGCGAGGTCGGCACCTGCTGCGATGAAGCGCGTGAGGTCATACTCGGACGCGGCATCGACGATCACGGGCACGCCCTTCGCATGCGCGACTTCGATGAATGCTTCGAGTGGGATCATGCCGTATTGCACGGTGTGATGCGAGACGACATACAATGCGGCCGCAGTACGTTCGCCGATTGCCGATGCCAGTTGATAGTCATGCGCTTCCGTCGCCGCGCCGACGGGCACGACGCGCGCGCCCGCTAGCCGGATAGCCTGGTCGACGGGTGCGCCATAATTGACGAGGTGGCCTGTCTGCACGACGACTTCGTTGCGCAGTCCAGTCGTGTCCGGCAAACGTTCGATCAGGCCGAGGTCGTCGCCCGTCATGGCGGCGGCGATGCTCAACGTGATGGCCGCCGAGCACGACGCCGTCACGTAGCCGCTTTCGCTGCCGCACGCCTGCGCGATCGCGGCCGAGGCCTTGCGCTGCAGATCGTCGATCTCGACGAACTGCGGCAGGATCTCCGCGACGCTGTCGATCACGGCTGCGCCGACGCTGGACGCGCCCAGGCCCGTCATCGTGCCCGATACGTTGATGACGGGGCGTAAGCCTAATCGAGAGCGGATGTCCATTCCAGCGCCTCCGAAAGCATCATTCCTTAATTAAGGAATATATGTTGTAATTGTGGACGAGTCTAACATACAATGTCCTGGCGTCAACTGGACAAAAACATCCCCTATCCGAGGACTACATGGCACGACCGCCCCGCTCCACCGCGGCTGCTCAGACGCCGGCCCGCGTCGACGCGAGCCCCGCTGCCGAAGCTGCCGCGCCTCGCACGCGCACCAGCGCGCTTGATCGCGCGGTGCAGATTCTCGACGCGCTGCAGGACGCCGGCAAACCGGCCACCGCATATGAAATCGCGCATCGCGTGAACGCGCCGCTGTCGACGGTCTACTCGATCATCAACGACATGGTCGAGAAGAACCTGTTGTCGCGCTCGGCCGACGGCGGGATCTGGCTCGGTTCGCGGCTCTATGGTTACGGACTCGCCTATGCGAGCTCACTTGACTACCTCGCGGTGGCCAATGAGGAAATGCAGCGACTGTCGGCGGAAGTCGAGGAGACGGTGCAGGTTTGCGGTCTGGAAGAAGGCATGATGGTCGTGCTGCAGATGGCCGAGGGTCCAGGCCATTTCCGCGTGACCTCGCGCGTCGGCAGCCGCGTGCCGGTGAACTGGACGGCGTCCGGGCGACTGCTCGCTGGACATTTGGCTGCCGCCGAATGCACCGCGTTCTTCACGCAGTATGCGCAGCCCTCGCCCACCGGCCGCGCCGAAACGCGCCCCGATGTGCTCGCGCGCAACGCACGGCAAGCGCTCGACGAGAGGCTGTCGATCCAGATCGGCGAATCGGATGCCTCCGTGGCCTGTCTCGCGGCGCCCGTGATGAACCGTTCGGGCGCATGTGTCTTCACCATTTCGATCGTGATGCCCGAGGCGAAAGCGGAGCAAGGCACCGAACGTTACGCGCAGGCCGTGCAGAGCGTCGCGGCTCGCATCGAAACCCGCCTTGGCTGGCGCTGACCTCGACGCTGTTGCCGACAGCAGAGCGCCGCGCGACGCATTGAACTTCCCTCAAGAACCCTTTCGCTTTTCGAATTGCCGATGAACTGTTATGAGCGGCTGCGCGCGCGCGGCCTGACGCTTCCCACTGTGCCGACGCCCATCGGCAACTTCATGCACTGCACGCGCGAGGGCGGCCTGCTTTTCCTGTCCGGCCAGGGACCGCTCGATGAAACCGGCAAGCTGATGACCGGTAAAGTCGGTGCAACGGTCACGGCCGATGAAGCCTATCGGCACGCGCAGCTCGTCGGCCTGAACCTGCTCGCCGTGTTGCATGCGGAACTGGGCGATCTGCAGCGCGTGCGGCGTGTGATCAAGCTGCTGGGCATGGTCAACGCAACGTCTGAATTTGCCGAGCATCCACGCGTGATAAACGGTTGCTCGGACCTGTTCGTCGAGGTATTCGGCGACGCCGGCCGTCATTCGCGCTCGGCTGTCGGCGTGGGCTCGCTGCCGAACAACATCACGGTCGAAATCGAAGCCATCGTCGCAGTACATGACTGACAATGAAAAGCGGCCGGTCTCTTTCGACCGGCCGCCTTCGATGCCTTCGTCTCAGGCAAGATCACCACTTGCCCGGAAGCATCACGCGATATCGAAGCGGTCCAGGTTCATCACCTTGTTCGAGGCCGCAACGAATCTGCACGAACGGGAATCGCCGAGCTTAAGAGGGAAGCCCTTGCGCAGATTCCTCAAAACACGCCTCGGCTTCCAGATTGCACGAAAAGAGAATTCATAAGCGCTCATTGCACCGATTGCACAATGACATAGCGCAATTAAAGTTTTCGAACGCACCTGCCGATATCACCGCGATCAATAAAAAGATCGTGAAGCCAGAACGCTTCACGACCAGCAGCGGCGGCCGCAAAGGTCTTTTCCATTATTTGGGCAATCGTGTGCGACTCGCCTTTTTCGCTTCACGACATTTGGATAAAAGCGCAAGCGCGCAGTCGACCGGATAGCTGGGTTCCCGTGTTGTTTAACTTTCATTTCGAATATGTCGACAGCAGTGACGCAGTCATGCACGGTGACAGAGAGCGCCGATAGCGCGCCAAGCAACTCGAAGAACAACGACACGGCCGCCCCTCAAGCAACGCCTTCGAGCGGCCAACCCGTTCAAAGACCAACGGCCGTGCCGACCCAGCAAGGGCCCGGCGGCATCCGCTTCGATTTCAACGATGGCTGCCGCGTCACGCTCCCGGCAGGCAACGGCGAATGGCGCGTGCTGCTGCGCGACACCGCAACCGCGAATCCCCTGTTCGAAACGCAACTCGCGGCAGGCGCGGTCGCCAGCAGCAAGAAGTACTACGTGCCGTTCGAAATCGAAGTCTGGTCGCAAGGCAAGGAAGTGTTCCGGCATCGACTCGACTTGACCGATCGCAACGTGCTCGTGCATCTCCCCGTCGGTACGCTTGGCGACACGCTGGGCTGGTTTCCGTATGTCGCGAAGTTCGAGCGGCAGCATCGCTGCCGGTTGACGTGCGTGATGGGCGAAGCGCTGATCGCGCTGTTCAAGGACGCGTATCCGTCGATCACCTTCGTCACGCCCGACGCCGTCAATCCCGACGACTACTACGCGACCTACAACATCGGCCTCTTCTTCACCGACGAAGCGAATGTGCATCAACCCTGCGATTTCAGGCTGGTTGGCCTGCATCGTACGGCCGCTTATATTCTCGGCGTCGATCCACAAGAGGAGCGCCCGAGCATCACGTTGCCCGACGAGAGCCGCCCGATTCCCGAGAAGTACGTCTGCATCGCGACCCAAAGCACCACGCAGTGCAAGTACTGGAACAACCCCACCGGCTGGCGCGAGATCGTGCAATTTCTCAAGCAGCGTGGCTACCGCGTGATCTGCATCGATCAAAAAGCGACGCACGGTAACGGCGTCGTATGGAATCACCTGCCCCACGGCTGCGAAGATTTCACCGGCGAGCAACCGCTTGCCGAACGCGCGCGCTGGCTCAGGCATGCGGAGTTCTTCGTGGGCTTGAGCAGCGGCCTGTCATGGCTTGCATGGACGATGAACACGCCTGTCGTGATGATCAGCGGCTTCACGCATCCCACCAACGAATTCGACACGCCGTACCGCGTCATCAACTATCACACGTGCAACAGCTGCTGGAACGATGTGCGCGTGCAGTTCGATCATCAGGATTTCATGTGGTGTCCGCGTCATGCGGGCACATCGCGGCAATTCGAATGCACGCGGCTCATTACGGCCGAACAGGTCAAGAACACGATCAGCCGGATTCCGGCGTTCAACGCACAGGCAGTGGCAGCTGCCTGAATTTCGTCAACTCGATGCGTGACATTCCCGCAGCGAAAAGCTGAGGGCGAAGCATCAGAAGTATCAGAAGCACCCAATACAGAAATAAAAAGCAGCACGCAGTACCCGTAGCACGACAAACAACAAAAGAAGTGCAGTAGTGAATACAGGGAAATTCGGGGAACACAATGACAAGAATGACGTGGCGTCGCATGCACGCTGTGCACGTCGTGCGCGCTTTCGGCCGGCGCTACCGCCGATGTTCGCGCCTGCTCGGCATGCTGCTCGCGGCGCTGACGATCCAGCCGTGGCTCGCACAAGGCGCACTCGCCCAGACGACGGTCGCCGCGGGCGACACCGAAACAGGCGCGACGATCGGCGGCACGGAAAACGTGCTCGGCAAGACGGTCAACGATAGCGTGACGCTGGGTGGCTTGCAGAACGTGCTGTCCGGTGGTGTCACCAGCAACACGAGCGTCGGCCTTGGCGGCACGCAGGCCGTGTTGTCGGGTGGCGTGGCGCAGAGCACGAGTGTCGCTACGGGCGGACTCATGCACGTGTCGTCGGGCGGCGTGGCGCGTGGCGCGACCATCAGCGGCGGCAGCGACGTCGTCGATGCGGGCGGTACGACGAGCGGCACGACGTTGCTGGGCGGTGCGTCTGAAGTCGTTTCATCCGGTGGCCTGGCAAGTGGCACGATCGTGAGCGGTTCGTCCGTGCAGATCGTCGCGGGCGGCGGTATTGCGAGCGGCACGACGGTACGCAGCCTGGGCACAGTGAGCGTGTCGTCGGGTGGCGTCGCGCGCGGAACGACGGTCAGCGCCGGCGGGCAGATCATCGTCTCCGCAGGCGGCAGCGCGACGCGCACGACGGTCTCGTCGGGTGGTGTCGACTCGGTCATGGGCACGGACCTGTCGGCCACCATCAGCAGCGGCGCGTCGCAGACCGTGTTTTCGGGCGGCACGGCGAGCGCGACGACCGTGGTGGGCGGCCAGAGCATCGTTAGCAGCGGCGGGTCGGCGGTCGGCACTATCCTCAGCGGCGGCACGCTGACCGTTTCGGCGGGCGGCAACGCGACACGCACGACGATCAACGCGGGCGGCATCGAAAACGTCGCGGGTATCGACACGTCAGCGACGGTCGGCGCGGGCGGCCGGTTGATCGTGTCGTCCGGTGGCGTTGCGAGTGCGACGTCGGTCAACAACGGCGGCCAGGCGAGTGTCGGCAGCGGCGGATCGATAGTGAGTGCCGTCGTGAGCGGCGGCGCACTGACGGTCTCCAGCGGCGGCACGGCTGTATCGACGACGCTCTCAGCAGGCGGCACCGAGAACGTTCAAGGCACCGACAGCGGGGCAAGCATTCGCGGCGGCGGCACGCAGAACGTGCTGAGCGGCGGTGTCGCGACCAGCGCGACTGTCAGCAATGGCGGACGGCAGACAGTATCGGCGGCCGGCACGGCGAGCAACACGACCGTACTCAGCGGCGGCACGATCGCCGTGTCCGGCGGCGCAAGCGCGACGGGAATCGTACAATCGAGCGGCGCGGCACTTATCACCGACACCTCGGCGACCGTCGGCGGCATCAACGGCGACGGCAACACCTTCTCGATTTCGAGCGGCGCCGCGAACAACATCCTGCTCGAAAACGGCGGCACGCTGACAGTGCTGGCCGGCAATTCGGCAACCAACACGCACATCGTCAATCAGGGCTCTGCTGTGGTCGTCGCGGGCGCTTCGGCCACGGCCACCACGGTTGGAAACGGCGGCACGTTGACCGTGTCGTCCGGCGGCACCGCGACGAACGTCACGCAGCAGTCGGGCGCGGCGCTCATCACGAATACGTCGGCGACCGTCACGGGCACCAACACTGCGAACGGCACGACCAACGCGTTCTCGATTTCCAACGGTGTCGCGCAAGGCGTGTTTCTCGAAGGCGGCGGCTCGCTGAGCGTACTCAGCGGCACGACGGCGAGCGGCACGCAAATCGGTAATCGCGGCAGCGCAACCGTGCAAGGCGGCGGCGAGGCGGACAACACGACCGTCAGCAACGGCGGCCAATTGCTCGTGTCGTCGGGCGGCGTCGCGGATGGCGCGACGGTCAACAACGGCGGCCGGCTGATCGTGTCGGGCGGCGGCACGGCCGTCAACGTCACGCAGAGCGCAGGCGCGGCGCTCATCACCGATACGTCGGCGACCGTGAGCGGCAGCAACGCCAGCGGCGCGTTCAGCATCGTCAGCGGCCAGGCGCAAAACGTGATCGTCGAGAACGGCGGGCAACTGTCGGTGCTGGCGGGCGACACGGCGACCCAGACCACGGCCGGCAGCGGCGGACTCGTGATCGTGTCGGCGGGCGGCACGACGATCGACACGTCCGTCAACAGCGGCGGCGCACAAACCGTGCTGACGAACGGCACGGCATCGGCGACCACGGTGTCGAGTGGCGGCAGGCTCACTGTGTCGTCGGGCGGAACAGCCGTCGGCGTCACGCAACTGGCAGGCGCCGCGCTCGTCACCAATACGTCCGCGACTGTGTCCGGCACCAATGCGAATGGCGTATTCACGATAGTCTCCGGCACCGCGCAGAACGTGATCGTCGAAAACGGCGGCGCGCTGACGGTGCTCGCGGGCAATACCGCGATCAACACGTCGGTTGGCAGCGGCGGTGTCGACACGGTGTTGGCGGGCGGCACGGCGAGCGGTTCTTTCGTGACGTCGGGCGGCTCCGAAGTCGTGTCGGCGGGCGGCACCACGGTCGGCACGACGGTGACGTCCAACGGTTCGCAGACGGTGTTCGGCACCGCGTCGGGCACGACGGCGATGGCGGGCGGCAACGTGATCGTCAGCGCGGGCGGCACGACGAACGGCACGGTCGTCAGTAGCGGCGGACGGGAAGTCGTGTCGTCGGGCGGGACGACGCAAGGCACGCAGGTCGTATCCGGCGGCACGCAGGACGTCGCGGGCGGCACGACGAGCAACACGCAAGTGAGCAGCGGCGGGCAGCAGGTCGTCTCGTCGGGTGGCATCACGCGCGGGACAGTGGTGAGCAGTGGCGGCACGCAGGCGGTTCTGGCGGGCGGCGCCGTAAGTGGTACGCAGCTCAGCGGTGGCACGCAATTCGTCTCGTCGGGCGGTGTTGCGACGGGGACCTCCGTCGGCAGTGGCGGGTCTAGCATCGTAACGTCGGGCGGCACGGCGAGCGGCACGGTCGTGTCGAGCGGTGGCTCGTCGGTCGTGAACTCAGGTGGAACCGCGAGCGGTACCGTCGTGAGCAGCGGCGGCAGCGAGGTCGTGTCGGGCGGGATGACGGTCGGTACATCCGTCGGCAGCGGCGGTCAGCAAACGGTGACAGGCGGAGGCAAGACAAGCGGCACGACGGTGGCCTCGGGCGGCACGCAGACGGTCAGTTCGGGCGGCATCACGTCCGGCACGACAGTCGCTTCGGGCGGCACGCAAACGGTCGGTTCCGGAGGCGTCACGTCCGGGACGTCGGTCGCTTCGGGCGGCACGCAGACGGTCAGTTCGGGCGGCGTGACGAACGGCACGTCGGTCGCGTCGGGCGGCATGCAGACGGTTGGCTCAGGGGGCGTGACGTCAAGCACGATGGTGGCTTCGGGCGGCACGCAGGACGTGCTGTCGGGCGGCACCGCGAACGGCTCGATCGTCGCGAGCGGCGGCACGCAGACGGTATCGAGCGGCGCGAGCGTGAGCGGCACGCAGGTGCTGAGCGGCGGCACGCAACATCTGTTCGGATCACTGACGAATCCCGTCGTGTCGGCAGGCGGCACGCTGACGATCGGCCAGGGCACGGCGGCGGGCGAACTCGTCGGCAACACCGTCAACGACGGTCTGCTCGTATTCAACCGGCCGGATGCAATCACCTACATAGGCAATGTCACGGGCGCAGGCCGCATCGAGCAGCAAGGCACGGGCACCGTCGTGCTGAACGGCAACAGCCATCTGTTCACGGGCGCAACCGAGGTGATGACGGGCACGCTCGCCGTCGGCGATATCGACAATCCTGGCGCGCAACTGGGCGGCGACGTCATCGTCGATGCGCCGGGCACCCTGCGCGGCCATGGTTCGATCGCGGGCAGCGTGACGAACAACGGCGTCGTGATGCCGGGCGGCTCGATCGGCACGCTGACAGTCGGCGGCAACTACACGCAGGCAAGTAGCGCGACGCTCGCGATCGAAGTGAGCCCGACCTCGGGTTCGCAGTTGCGGGTAGGCGGCGCGGCGACGCTCAACGGCGGGCTGCGGATCGTCTACGACCCGGGCACCTATCAGGCCACCCGATACGCGATCGTGACCGCAAATGCGGGCGTGAACGGCCGCTTCACGAATGTCTCGAGCACGCTCGCCAGCGGCGCGAACCTCGGCTCGTTGCAGCAATCCGTCGAATATGCCGCGAACGAAGTCGATCTGGTGCTGAGCGGACTCGGGCAGCAGCCGCCCGCCGGCAGCGCGCCGACGGGCGTGACGATTGTCGCGCCCACCGACACGAGCATCTACACCGCGCTCGGCACGACGCTCACGCTGTCCGCGCAGGCGACCAACGCCGCGCTGCTCGAACGCGTGGCGCTGTCGGGCTACGAGATGATCGGCAAGTCGGTGTGGGTACACGCGACGGGTTCGCAGACGAAGATACACGGCACGGGCGGCGCGCCGGGCTTCGAAGCGCGCAACTATGGCTTCATCGCCGGACTCGATCATCGTGTCGGCGCGTCGACGGTCGGTGTCGCGGGCAGCTACAACCACAACGACATCAGCGAGGATGGTACGGGCGACTCCGGCACGACGGATTCGCTGCGCGCGGCGCTATACGGAGCGAGAACGTTCGGCCCCGTCGATGTCTCCGCAACGGTTGGCGGGGGCATCGATTTTCTGTCGCAGAAGCGGCCTTTCGGCACAGTGGGCACGGCCGAAGGGGATCACGTGGGGCAGGAGGGATCGGCGGCTGCACAGGCGGCGTTGCCGCTCGCGCTTGGCGGCGTCAAGGTGACGCCGCGCATCGGCATGCGCTTCTCGTATCTCCACGCCAACGGCTTCAACGAAAGCGGCGCGAATGGCCAGGATCTGATGGTCGGCACCGACAACGTGCGCAGCCTGCAACCCTACGCGCAGATTTCGTTCGACAAGGACTTCGGCAATCAGCTACGGCCGATGAACCTCGAACTGCGAGTCGGGTATGCGTGCGAGTTGCTCGGCACTGGCCGCACCGTGACGGTCGGCGCGCAGGACGGCACGCTGTTCGCCGCGTCCGGCACCACGCTGCCGCGCGATCAGTTGACGGCGGGCGTCAGCCTCGGCATGCAGCCGACGAAAGCGTTGAGCGTGTCGATCGACTACGACGCGCTGATCGCGACGGGGCATGCGTCCGCGCAGGCGGCGCATCTGCAGGTGGGTTATCGGTTCTGAGCGCGTGAAGCTGCGCGGCGGCTCGCGGGTGGGTTCGGGCGGCATGCTTCGGCATGCCGCCGCCGATGCTGCCCTGCCCGATCGCATGCCCGCTTCGTCGATCATGAAAACGCGGCCTGATACACCTTCGGTGTCACGCCCGTTTGCTGCTTGAACACGCGCGTAAAGTGCGACTGATCGGCAAAGCCGGTTCGCGCGCCGACTTCCGCGATGGGTCTGCCGGATCGCAGCATCGGCATGGCGTGACGCACGCGTTCCTGCTGCTGGAACGCATGCGGGCTCAGCCCGACTTCGCGCTCGAATGCACGCAGCAGTACGAACGGCGTCACGTTGAACTCGCAGGCGAGCGTCGATAGCGTGACCCGCGCGTGCAGGTCCTCGCATAGACGGCTCTTGACCGCGCGAACCAGCGCAGGCTCTCTGCGCACCACGGGGAGATCGGCCGCACGTGCCACGTGCCGCGCATGCAGGCCGACGACAGCACACGCGAGCGCCTCGCTGCGCTTGAATGGATCGTCGTCCACTTCGGAACACCAGTTCACGCCATAGAGGTATCGCGACACCTCAGGGTCGACGATGAACGGACTCGTCACCTCGAACCGTTCGCGTCGTGGAATGCCAAGCCGCTCGCAATACGCAGCAAGCGCCGCAGGCTGCACGTGCTCGACGCGCATCTTCCAGTGGCCATCGCCGGCGGCTACGCCTGCATGCACGACGTCCGCATCGATGACGATCACGTCGCCGCGACGGCACAGGCGCCGCTCCTGCCGGACCTCGACCGCGAGCGTTCCGCCCGTGATCACGGCAAGGCAATGGGTGTCATGCGTGTGCGGCGGATACCGGTGGCCGACGAACTGGCCCTTGAGCATGACTGCATCCATGACATCGGGCGCGCGCCAGAGCTTGACGGAAGGCGTCGGCAGTGTGGCTTTCATCGTGATGCGGCCTGTGGAAGCGGACGAAAAATATCATCATAGTCCTCCAGTCGCGGCATCGTCATCGACGGCTGCTCGTCGAGCCGCTCGACGAATTCACCCCAACGCGTGAGCGTATCCGCCCGCTCGGCTGACGAGCAGTACGGGACATGCCACGCGAAGAACGGTTCGAGCACTTCGTAGCCGACATAGCCGAGCGTGCCCTGCAACAGATGACGCAGCATGCCGCGCGCGAGTTCGCCATGAATGCCTTGCTCGCCGAACATGTGCTCGCGTCCGCCGAGCGTGGCGCCGATCACGGCCCGCTTGCCTACCATGCCGCCTCGACCGTAGATGCGCTTGCCGCCATACAGCGCGCCCGACAGGAAGCAGCGGTCGATCCAGCCCTTGACGAGCGCCGGTACCGAGAACCAGTAGAGCGGGAACACCAGCATCAGCGTGTCGCTGGCCATTAGCGCATCGACTTCGCGCTGGATATCGGGCGCAACGGCATCGTGTTCGCGCGCATGGCGCTGCTCTAACGCGTAGACGAGATAGTCCTGATTAGCGCGTTCGGTGAAATCGCTCGCGCGGACGACGGGATCGAAGTCGAGCGCGTATAGATCGGAAAAGCTCACGTGGTCGCCGCGCGCCGTCAGCAGGCGTCGCGCGTCATGCGCCATTGCCGTGCAGAAGGAGCGCGGCTCCGGGTGAGCATGGACGATATGAACGCTACGCATGAGGGATCGACCTCCATGAAACAGCCGGTATATACGCGTTGAGATACGCAAGCTCGCTCTCGATTGCCTGCGCGGCCGACAGCGTGGCGCCCTCGCGCAACAGGCGCCGTGTGGCCTGAAGCGCGCTCGGCGGCTTGGAAGCGAGGCGCGATGCGTACTCGACGGCCGCTTCTCGCACCTCGGCGTCACGCACCACGCGTGACACGAAGCCACATTGCAAGGCTTCCGCCGCGCTGATCGGGCGACCGCTCATCAACCAGTCGCGTGCAACCAGATCGCCGACCCGGCGAGACAGCAAGGCCGTCGCGCCCGCTTCGGGGACGATGCCGAGGTCGGCGAACGGAAAGCGGAACATCGCGCTTTCGCCGGCGACCACCCAGTCGGCATGCAGCAGCATCGTCGCGCCGAAGCCCACCGCCGCGCCGTTCACCGCGGCGACCAGCGGCTTGGGTTGCTCTGCAAAGGCGTTGATGCAGCGCGTGACTGCACCGTCGGCGGTCTGCGGCCAGAGCGAGCCGAATGCGGCCGTGTCGTGACCCGCGCAGAAGCAATCGCTGGTTCCGTGCAGCAGCACGCAATGGACGCGCACGTCGCCCTGTGCAAGCCGCAGCGCGTTCGCGAGCGCATCGAACATCGTGCCGTTAAGCGCGTTGCGCTTGTCCGGGCGGTTGATGCCGATGGACCAGACCTGCCCGTCCAGTTCCGATGTGAGGTTGGCGATCATCATGCGAACAGCGCGAAGCCGCCGACCAGTTTGCCGATCCTGTTCCTCGGTCCGACGAGGCCGATTGCGAGGTACTGCAACGAAGGTCCGGACAGCGCGTTGACGGCGTCGAGAAAGGCGTCGTAGTCGGTGGTGGCCTGCCCTTGCACGGGAAAGTCGACCACGTCGCAGTGCGCCAGCGATTTCTGCCGAAGCTCGCTCAATTGCTGCGCCGTGGCCTTGAGCACGGGAATGCCGATCGGGATGAGACCGGGATGCGCGGTGCCGTCGCTCTCCCGCAATGGCGCGCCGACGAGATGACTGTGGCGCTGCCCCAGCGTGAACGCAACGACGGCTGCCGCGTTCGACGCCTTGCCCGGCGCCAACGCTGCGTCCACGACGATAACGCAGCGCTCCGGCTTCCGTGCGGCTTCCGTTTCAGCCGACAACGGTGCTTCTGCTTGCAAAGACAATTCCCTTCTCCTGGTGAACCAACCTTGGAGAGATGCTAGGGAAAGTTTTGTCGAAAGTATTGGACGATTTTGCAGGGCCTCGCCTGATCGCGGGCAAGCCGATCCGACGATCACGCCTCTCCATCTCCACCCCTCCCCGTTTCGGGTAGTCCCGCCTTTACCACACTGCCTCTATCGTCGTACCGCATACCGCCTGGAGACAGCGACGGCGCGCCCACGCCTGCCGCACAACAATAAGGAACCCATCGATGACCCGGTCCGCCTCCCCGCCGCTTTCCGGCGAATACGACTATCTCGTGATCGGTGCCGGCTCCGCCGGTTGCGCCGTCGCGGGACGTCTGTCCGACGATCCGACCGTCAGCGTCGCCGTGCTCGAAAACGGCGGCCCCGACGACCACTACCTGATCTGGACACCCGTCGGTCTCGCCAAAACCGTCGTCAAGCCAGGCCCGTATAACTACGGCTACTACACCGAGCCTCAGCCGGAACTCGATGGCCGCCGCAGCTACCAGCCCCGTGGACGCGTGCTCGGCGGCTCGTCGTCGCTCAACGGCATGGTGTATATCCGGGGCCATCGCAAGGATTACGACGACTGGGCGGCGCAAGGCTGCACGGGATGGAGCTACGACGACGTCCTGCCGTATTTCAGACGCAGCGAAAACAACACACGCTTTGCCGGCACGGCCAACCCGTGGCATGGCACGGACGGGCCCCTGTACGTCAACGACCTTCGTTCGCCCAACCCGTTCTGCGAGTACTTCCTGCAAGCCGCACAGCAGGCGGGCCACACGCTGAACGATGACTTCAACGGCGCCGAACAGGAAGGCTTCGGCTACTACCAGGTGACCCAGCACAACGGCGAACGCTGGAACGCCGCGCGTGCGTACCTGCATCGCGGCAAGACCGTCGATGGGCGCTACAACGGCGGCCGCCATAACCTGCATGTGCTGACGGGAACGCAGGCGCTACGGCTCGTGTTCGAAGGCCGGCGCGCGGTGGGCGTGGTGGTCTCGCGCGACGGCGTCGAACAGACCTTGCGCGCCCGACGCGAGGTGATCGTAAGCGGCGGCGTGTTCAATTCGCCGCAACTGCTGCTCGCCTCAGGGATCGGGCCGGCGAAGCATCTGCAGGAAATGGGCATCGAGGTGCGTCACGACCTGCCCGGCGTCGGCGAGAACCTGCAGGACCATCTCGACATTGTCATCAATACGCAACTCGACAGCACCGATCTGTTCGGCGCCACGCTGCGCGGCGGCTTGCGGCTGTTGAAGGAGATCCGCCGCTACCGGCGCCAGCGTGCCGGCATGCTGACATCGAACTTCGTCGAAGCCGGCGCGTTCGTGAAGAGCCGTCCTGAACTTGATCGCCCCGACCTCAATCTCGTGTTCACGGTCGCGCTGATCGGCAATCGCAACATGGGCAGCCGGCGCAAGCTCGGGCACGGCTACTCGGGGCATATCTGCGTGCTGCGCCCCGAGAGCCGCGGTGTCGTTCGTCTCCGGTCGCCTGACATGCGCGAAGCGCCGCTGATCGATACGCGTCTGATGAGCGCGCCGCGCGACATGGAAACGCTGATCGCCGGGATTCGCATCATGCGCGACGTGATGAACCAGCCGGCCATGAAAGACCTCGGTGGACGCGAGATGAAAAGCGAAAGCTTCACGAGCGAGGAAAGCCTGCGCGCCTTCGTGCGCGGCCACGCCGATTGTTTGTACCACCCGGTCGGCACCTGCCGGATGGGGGCGGCCAATGACCCGCTCGCGGTCGTCGATAACGAACTGCGCGTGATAGGTGTCGAGCGATTGCGCGTCGTCGATTGCTCGATCATGCCTACGCTGATCGGCGGCAATACGAATGCGCCCGCGATGATGATCGGTGAAAAGGCGGCGGACATGATTCGCGCCGCTGCGCGCTGATTCGAGAAACCAACAACCGGGTATTTAGCGTCCACGAGTCCTGAGTGAGACCGCGGGCGCAACCTGTCTAACAGGAGCATTTGATGCCACACCAGACGCCTTATCAATCATTGCCTGCGTCCGCTGTCACTGTGTCCGCGCAAGAGCGTGCGCTGCGCGAACTGCCGCCGGACGATCCCCTTGAAGAGGCCGACGCGCGACGTGGTTTCATCGGCACGATTCCCGATGCGGAGATTCGCGGCGCGTACGATCAACTGGTCTGGAGCCTCGCAGACTATCGCTTTCTCGAAGAAGAACGCGCGCCCGCGACGGCTCATCCCGCGTTATGGCGTCACGCGCGGCTGAACATGTTGCATGGGCTGTTCAGGGTGACGGAACGCATCTACCAGGTGAGAGGCTTCGACGTCTCGAACATCACGTTTATCGAGGGCGACAGCGGGCTGATCGTGATCGATCCGCTGACCTGCAAGGAGACAGCCTCAGCCGCGCTCGATCTGTATTTTGCGCATCGGCCGAAGCGCCCCGTTGTCGCGGTGATCTACAGTCACAGTCACGCCGATCATTTCGGAGGTGTGCGTGGTGTCGTCAGCGAGCAGGATGTGACGGCAGGCAAGACGGCGATCATCGCGCCAGCGGGATTCATGGAAGAGGCGGTGTCGGAGAACGTGATGGCGGGCACGGCCATGGCGCGCCGCGCGCAGTTCCAGTTCGGCCACACGCTCGCGCGCAACGCCTGTTGCCAGATCGACGCGGGCATGGGCAAAACCATCCCACGCGGGACCATCACGCTGATCGCGCCGACGCAACTGATCAAAGAGACGTCGGAGACGCACGTGATCGACGGCGTCGAGATCGTGTTCCAGCTGACGCCTGAAAGCGAAGCGCCCGCCGAGATGCACTTCTACTTTCCGCAAGAACGCGCGCTCAATCTCGCCGAGAACGGCACGCGCTCGCTGCACAATCTGTGTCCGCTGCGCGGCGCGCAGGTTCGCAACGCGCAACTGTGGTCGCGCTACCTCGGCGAATCGCTCGACCGCTATGGACACGACGCGCAAGTCGTGTTCGCGCAGCACAACTGGCCGACGTGGGGCAACGAGCGGATCGTCGACTACCTGGAGGCGCAACGGGATCTCTACAAGTTTCTGCACGATCAGACCGTACGGCTCATGAACCGCGGACTGAATGCCGTCGAAATCGCCGAGCAGATCCGGCTGCCCGATGCGTTGCTCAACACGTGGCATACGCGCGGCTACTACGGCACCGTATCGCACAACGTGAAGGCGATTTACCAGCACTATCTGAGCTGGTACGACGGCAATCCGAGTCACCTGCACGCGCTGCCGCCGGAAGCGTCGGCACCCCGCTACGTCGAGTACATGGGCGGCGCGGATGCGATTCTCGAACGTGCCCACGTGGACTTCGAAAAGGGCGAGTACCGGTGGGTCGCACAGGTGATGAATCATCTCGTGTTTGCTCAACCGCGCTTGCGCGAGGCGCGCGAACTCGGCGCGGCTGCGCTGGAGCAGATGGGCTATCAGGCGGAATCGGCCACGTGGCGTAACGCGTTCCTGCTCGGCGCGCGTGAGTTGCGCGAGGGGCGCGGCGAGGCATCGACGCAATTCGGCAACCGCAGCCGTGACATGGTGTGTGCGATAACGGAAGAAATGTTCTTCGACTACCTTGCGGTAAGGGTCGATGGGTTGAAGGCGCAGCATCTGAAGATGCAGATCGACTGGCGATTCACAGATATTCGCAGGCAGTTCACGCTGAATCTGCAACACGGTGCGTTGACGTGGTCATCGTCCGCGCGTGGGGAAGGCGCCGATCTGCACGTTTCGATGTCGAGGCACACGCTTAACCGCATTCTCTGTGGCGAGACGGGCTTCAAGGATGCCGTCGCGGCGCGTGAGATTCAGCTGGAAGGCGATGTTGCGCTGTTCCGCGCGCTGCTCGAAACGCTCGATCAGTTCGACGGCGATTTCAATGTCGTCGAGCCGTAGTCCGCCTAGTCCGACACCACGAACGCCTTGCCCTGCTCCAATCATAAAGAGTATTCAGATCCTCTTTATGATCAGGGCATTCTCAGTTGTCGAATGTGCCGCGATATTCGGGCGCCGCGTCGCGGCGTGTGTTCAATTCGAACATCACGCCGCCCGGCGCGCGACAAAAGAAGCGCGAGCCGCGCCCATTATTGAAAATGCCCGTTTCCATCTGCACGCCGTCCGCCTTGAAACGCTCATACAACGTGTGAACGTCATCGACGCCCGGCAGTTCGAAGCCGACATGAAAATTCTTCGGCCACGCCGGGACATCATCGCTGGTGTGATCGATCACGACGTCGTAGCCGGGACGCTTCAGGATGTACGACTTCTCCCACGTTCCCGCGATCGTGAAGCCCAGGTACTGTTCAAAGAACTGCGCGGTCGCGGCGGTATCGGCGGAAGGAAAGCTCAGATGGTTGAGCTTCATGCTTTGGGTAAGGTCATTCATCATCGGTCTCTCATACATGGGCGGTGGCCCTATGCCACGTCCGCCCGAGGACCTCAGAATAAAAGCAGAGGCTCACATTCAACAACTCGCATTGCGTACACGCGTCGATGCACGCGAAACCCGCCTGTGCAAAGGCGTTTCAGCCAATAACCGACCACAGTCGGCAATCCGTTTGCTCACATTCGCGCATGTTTCGCCGTGCATTCAAGGCGAGCCCGTCTTCGACAGATAACCGAACACAGCGGCCCGCACGCGATATTCGAGGTTCCCGATATCGGTCTCGCCCCGCTCGCCAGCCGCATCGACGATGCCCCGGACAATGGCGAACAGGTCGCCTGCCGCGACTTCGGGATGGGTGTGCCGGGGGATCGCGCGTTTGATGACCTCGGTGGCCATCTGTTCGAGTTCCGACGTGGCCAGTTCATCGCGCAATGCAGGCCGGCCCTCTTCGATATCGAGAAGTCGCGCCAGGCGCGGACGCTGCAATTGCTGGCGCACGGCCGCGCCGATCAGATACTCCAGTCCGGCCTTGCCGCTGCGCTTCGTGAGGGCGACGGCGATGTCCTCATGAAAACGCGTCATCTCACGCCGGATCAGCGCGACCGTCAGTGCGTCCTTGCCCGGAAAGTACTGATATAGCGAGCCGATGCTGACGCCGGCCCGCGCGGCCACCGCATTCGTGTTGAAACCGTCGAAGCCTTCCGCTTCGAGAATCTGCGCGGCGGCCTCGATGATCGATGCGACTGTCTCTTCCGAGCGCGGCTGGCTCGGTGTCTTTCGGGGCCGCAAGCGCTTTTGCGGTGACCGGTCGTTCATTCCTTGTTTTCCTTGTGGAGTCTCGTGCCCGTCAACGCAGTGCAACGAAACCTATTTTACGGGCCACGGGATTACGGAATGAAGATGCGAGCCACCCGCCAGGCAAACAGAAATCAGATAGCGCCGCTAAACGAGACGGCAATGGCAAGTGCGATATTGATTGCGACCAGCACGATCCAGCCGGTCAACGCCCATAGAGGTTCGACGCGAAGCATGATGCCCTCCATCCAGATATCGACGGCGCGTCGATATGACTGAATGGTAGGTGGCGCGCTTCTGCACCGGTAGATACACGCGTGAACACTCACCGTTGCCGCGTGAGCACCAATGCGCACCCCGTAAGCGACGATCAGCGCATCATGCCTGCCGCTCGCTTTCCAGCGTGTCGATATAAAAATCGTCGAGGCAAAGCAGATTCAGCGCCCGGATATGCTCGGTCATGAAATCGACGAACACGCGGATGCGCGAAGGCAGATGCTGTCGGCAGAGGTAGCAGATGTAGTGTCCCCGATCGTCTGGCACGTGCCGCCTCAAGGCCATCACGAGTTCATTGCGCGCGATGTGATCGGCGACCTGATAGCCCGGCAATTGCGCGATGCCGCGCCCTTCGAGCACCGCGCGCAATACCAGGTCTGCATCGTTGAACGTCAGTCTGGCCGTCGGCAGGAACTTGCGCATATGGCCGTCGACCTTGAATTCCCATTCGTAGACGCGCCCGCCCGAGAACCTGAGATTGACGCATTCATGCTGCGCCAGTTCTTCGAGCGTCATGGGCAAACCATGTTGTTCGGCGTAGAGCCGTGACGCGCACAGCACCATTTGCATCGGAACCAGCTGCTTCGCAATGATGCTGGAGTCTTCGATGCAGCCGTCGCGAAACGCGACGTCGATCTGCTCGGCGGCGAAGTCCGCTGGCTTGTCATCGAGAATGAGATCGACGGCGATATCGGGGTAAGCCTCGCAAAACTGCGCAAGCAGCGGCGCCACGACCTTGCGCCCGAAGCCCACATTCGAGCTGATGCGAAGCACGCCGCGCGGCGGACCAAGGCGCAGATCGAGCATGTCGTTCATGGCGTCGACGATATGCGTCACGCCCTGATTACAGTTCTCGAAGAAGCGCTCGCCCTCGCGGGTCAGATGCGTGGACCTCGTCGTGCGGAGAAATAGCCGGGTACTGAGTTGCGATTCAAGCTTCTGAACATTGCGGCTGACGGCCGAGCGCCCTATTCCCAGACGCTCGCCCGCTTTCGCGAAGCTGCCTTCCGTCGCGACCGCCATGAAGGCGATGATTCCCGCGTAGCTTGTCGAAAAACAGGTGGACAGGGCGTCGGCCGGGTTGGGCAAGCCAACGCGAAAAGCATGCAGCGATGCATCCGAGTGATCCATCGACGGTTCCCACAGTTTGGCGTTCGTGGAAGAAATCTGGCCAGCCGCTGAATAAAGGGAGGCGCTTCGCGAACCCGGCCGCGCTGCGCCCGGCGGGGCCGCCTTTCGGCGCGGCCGGCTTTCGGCGGGGCGGCCTTTCGGCTAGCTTTCTCAGTTTAGGACACATCGAACAGATGTGGAACCGCTTCCCATGCCTGTACATTTCGACTGAACAAAAAACGCGCCGCGGATTGACGCCATTCGGGAAACACCGTGAGTCCGTGAACGACTCTACCGCGCCATTTTTCCGTCACTTAACATAGGGCCGGGTGTACTGTCGCTTGGTCTGAAAAGGGAGAAGGCTTGGGGCAAGGGCCATCGATCACATCGAGGCTCACGGTCTGGCCTGAGAACAAATCATGAAAAAGAAACTGGAAGCGCCCCCGCTTTCCCTGCTCGACCGATATCGCGGCCGGGAGTTCGAGGCGCTTTACACGACATCGGTCACCGTATCGGGCGGCGAGACGGGACATGGCCGCGCATCCGGCGTGGCTCGCTCGGCCGACGGCAACCTCGATGTACAACTGCGCTTGCCCACCGAACTCGGCGGTCCCGGCGACGGAACCAATCCCGAGCAACTGTTCGCCGCGGGCTTTGCCGGCTGCTTTCATGGCGCGCTCAATCTGCTCGGCAAGCGGGCCAAGATGGAACTCAACGACATTGCCGTCGACGTGCAGGTCGCCTTTGGCCGCGATCCGATGGATGGCGGCTATGCGCTCGTGATCGATGTGCGGGTACGGATACCGGGCGTCGGCCGGGCGGTGGCGGAAGAACTGGTGCGCAACGCGGAGCGTTTGTGCCCGTACGCGAAGATGGCGAGACAGGGGACGGTCAATATCGTGGCCGTCGTCGATTGAGCGCGGACCGTCGGACTATTCCGCGCTCATCGGAACGACCATCGGCCACGCGCCGTAGCGAGATTACGGATCGACGAAGGCGGCAGCCGTCTGCCCCATGCAGAAGGCCGCGCACATCGACCGGGCGACGCAGCAATCTCAGGGAGCCGCGATACGAAGGGGACATCGAAACAGCGACTTAGTAGGCGATGGTCGCCGCGCTGCGCAACTCGTCGGGCGTAGCAGTCCCGAAGCCGAAGAACTCCAGATAGGCGGGAATCATCTCGAACAGCATGTCGGTACCGACCTGCACTTCACAGCCCTTCTCACGCGCGGCGCGCAGGAACGGCGTGTACTCCGACTTCATCACGACTTCGCCGACAAAGCACGTAGGCGCAATGCGCGCGACATCGAAGGGCAGCGGATCGCCCTCCTTCATGCCGAGCGGCGTCGCGTTCACGACGACCTCGTAGCCGTCGGGATCTTTCGAGCCGGTGCGAACCGTCAAGTCCGGGTAGTGCTCGCGCAGACGCTGCGCGAGCCCCTCGGCGGATTCGTTCCGTGCGTCGTACAACGCGAGTTCGGCGACACCCGCCGCCGCCAGCGACGCCGCGATCGCCGAGCCGACACCGCCCGAGCCCGAGATCAGCACGCGTGCGCCCTTCAGTTGCCGCCCCTTGCCCAGCACACCGCGCACGAAGCCGGCGCCGTCGAACTGATCGCCGAGCAGCGTGCCGTCGGGACGCTTGAGCACCGCGTTGCAGGCACCCGCGATACGCACGGCAGGCGTGACTTCATCGACCAGTCCGACCGTCGTCACCTTGTGCGGCATCGTGATGAGCGCGCCGCGCAGATTGGTGAAGCGGAAGATCGACTTGAAGCTCTGCTCGTAATCTTCCGCCTTGACGCCCATCGGCACAACGACCGCGTCGATACCTTTTTGCTCGAACCATGGGTTGTAAATCATCGGCGACTTGAAGCTCTCGGTCGGAAAACCGATGTGCGCGACGAGGGTGGTCTTTCCGGAAATCATGGTCAAGTTGCTCTCTCAGGCGTCTAGTTCCGCTCAGCGGGCTTCAGCGTGCTTCAGTGGGCGAATGCCGCAGCCCGCGCAGCGTCATACTCGATTTTGTCGACGGGGTGAGCGTCAGGCTGGCCGAGTTCGTCCATATGAACACGGTACGTCTCGCGGGCGCTGAACGCGGCCAGTGCGGCGATGATGGTGATCGCGAAAGCAAGGGCGCCGACCGTCAGCCAGATATTGTTGGATCCCGGAGGCGCCACGGCCGTGAACAGCGCGGGCAGCATCGCGGTGATCGCGGTGCCGATATTCTGCGCAATCGCCATCGCCGAGACGCGGGTGGCCGTCGGGAACAGTTCGGGGTAGAAGCTCGGGAAGACGGCGTTGTAGCCCTGATAGACCACGCCCCACATCAGGATCGAGATCACGAAGGCGAGCGGCACGCTGTGAATGCTGATGGCGTAGAGATACGCGAACGCCAGCAAGCCCGACAGCAGCGAACCGACGATGATGGGCGGCTTGCGGCCGATCTTGTCCGACAGGTTGCCGACGTACGGAATCACCACCACAGCGACGATGTTGCCGACGACGGGGATCCACAGGTACATGTCCTTCGCGAAGCCGATGCCGTAGGCCGGCTGCACCGCATACGCCGCGCCGAAGATGGTCGCCACGACGGGAATCACGTTCATCAGCGCCATGCAGATCACGCGCAGCATGTTCGGCGTGCTGTACTTGAACGCATCGACGATCGGCGAGCGGGCACGTGCGGCACCGCCCTCTTCCTTGAACGCAGGCGTCTCGTCGACCTTGCGGCGAATGATCCAGCCCGCGATGATGACCACGAAGCTCAGCAGGAACGGAATGCGCCAGCCCCAGACATTGAACTGCTCGGCGGGCATGTAGTGCGCGAGCGGCAGGAACACGGCGGCAGCCAGAATCTGCCCGGCCTGTACGCCTTGCAGCGTGAAGCTGGAGTAGAAGCCGCGACGGCCAAACGGCGCGTGCTCCAGAATCATCGAGCTTGCGCCGGAGATTTCGCCCGCCACCGCGAAGCCCTGCACCAGACGCAGGATCACGAGGAACAGGGGCGCCAGCAACCCGACTTGATCATACGTGGGCAGCAGGCCAACGCCGATCGTCGAAAAGCCCATCAGGAACATGCAGGCCAGCAGTACCTGCTTGCGGCCGTGCGTGTCGCCGAGGTGGCCGAGCACGAAGGCACCGATCGGCCGCGCCACGTAGCCCACGCCGTACGTCGCCAGCGAAGCGACGATCGCGGTTGTGGCATTGCCCTTGGGAAAGAATATCTGCGGAAAGATCAGCGCCGATGCGGTCGCATAGATGAAGAAATCGTAGTATTCAAGCGCCGATCCGATCCAGCCGCTGGCGGCGGCCTTCTTCGATTGATGCTTACCCTGGGGCTCGTGAGCCGGGACTGCGGTCATGGTTGTCTCCTAGCTTTGTAGGCTGACGACTATCTGAATGTCGACAGGATGGAGCGCAGCGTAGCGCCCCGAGGCCATACAGCACAAGGGATTATCGCCCCTTTTTGTTCGATCATCGCGCAAGACTGCGCGATGATCGAACGCTCTGAGGGTTTCTCCGGGTTCTGGAGGGGTGTCGAACGGTGCCTTTACTAGCTAGCTAGAGTGTGCGCCTCACCGGGAAAGTCGCGGGAGAAAAGTCGAGCCTATAGCCACTTGGGCACATCCGTGTGTGTATAGCTGCGGAGCTGGTCGACGAGGCTTGCCGCTTCCGCCTCCACGCATATCGAATGACGGTGCGCTGCCGGCAAGAATTTCGTGTCCACCATGTGATCGATGAACTGCAGAAACGCGCCGAAGAAGCCCGCGGAGTTCAACAGGCCCACGGGTTTGTCGATCTCCGAAAGCTGGTTCATCGACCATACCTGCATCAGTTCTTCGACCGTCCCGATTCCGCCTGGCAAGGCAATAAAGGCATCCGCGAGTTCGATCATGCGGGCTTTGCGAAGCTGCAGGCTCGGCGCGATCTCGCACATTGTCAGCCCGGGATGCGACTGTCCGCGCAGGTGCAGGGTTTCCGTGGTCACACCATGCACTTTGCCGCCCGCAGCGAGTGCAGCATCCGCGACGACAGCCATCAGACCGTTCGTCGTGCCGCCATAGATGACCGTCATCCCGGCCTCCGCCAGAATCCGGCCGAGCACTCGCGCGGCGTCGGCGTAAGTCTCCGAGGCGCCGTGGTTCGAGCCACAAAATACGGCGACTGACCTGATTGAACGCAACGCCATGTCGAGTGATTTCCTTGTTGTGAAGGTGTATGCAAATGGGGCAATCAGTCTATGAACCGGATGGCCTGGCTGGCAGAGCCATGAATCGACAATTGCACCAGACCATGACAGCGCAGAATCGGGCACGTCTGCATTTGCCTTGTACAGGCTATCGGGATCATCATGGCATGCCTTACATTGGTGATTTGCGCACATCTGGCTGATCCATGAACGCCTCGAAATCCAGCCCGCTTTCGCCGCTCGATCCCGCATCCGTTTCGCCCTTCTACCGGCAGATTTACGATCGGTTTTGCGCCGCTATCGCCGGTGGCATGCTGAAGCCGGGTGACCGGATACCCTCGGCACGCGCGCTGGCGAACGAATTGGGTTTGTCGAGAGGCACCGTCGACACAGCCTATTCACTGCTGACGGCCGAGGGCTATATCGAGGCGCGCGGCCAGGCAGGCACGATCGTGACGCCTGGCCTCAAGCCGCGAACGCTCGTCGCGGCCACGCAGCCCAAACCGGCTGAAAGTTCTGACGAGCCCAGTTTCCGGCCCGATTCGATCTTGCCCTTCCAGATGGGCTTGCCCGCTCTCGATGCCTTCCCGCGAAAGATCTGGGCGCGCCTAGGCGCGCGATGCGTACGCGCCATGCAAGCTTCCGACATGGTTCATCCGTCCGTATTCGGCTTACCCGAATTGCGGACCGCGATTGCCGCCTACCTTCAGATGTCGCGCGGGATCGACTGCTCGCCCTCGCAGGTTTTCGTGACCTCGGGATACCGTCACAGCCTCGGGTTGATCGCTCATACGTTGCTGAAGCCGGGGGACCGTGTATGGCATGAAGACCCTGGCTTTCCGCCTACACGGGAAGTATTGGCGCGCCTGAATATCGCCGCTGTGTCCGTACCCGTCGATAGTGAAGGCATGGTCGTTTCCGACGCACTGCGACTCGCGCCCAGGGCGCGTGCAGCCGTCGTGACGCCCGCGCATCAGAGTCCGCTTTGCGTGTCCTTGTCGTTGCCGCGGCGCCTCGCGCTGCTGGACTGGGCCACACGCAACAACGCTTGGGTAATCGAGGACGACTATGACGGCGAGTACCGTTACGTCAGTCGCCCTTTACCTGCGTTGAAGAGTCTGGATCACGACGGCAGAGTCCTTTACGCGGGCACGTTCAGCAAGGTTCTGCTGCCCTCCCTTCGCCTTGCGTATCTTGTCGTGCCGGAAGCGCTGGTCGAACAGTTCGAACAATCCATTCACGCTTTCGCAGGCGGCAGCCCCGAACTGACCCAGACGATCGTCGCGGCCTTCATCGCAGAAGGACATTTCGCGCGGCACATACAACGCATGAGAAAGCTCTATGCCGAGCGTCGCGAAGCGGCCGTAGAGGGTCTGGAAAGCGTGCTAGGGCGACACCTGCGAATCGACTCGCAGCCAGGCGGCATGCATCTGATCTTGCGCCTGCAAGGCCGGCGCTCCGACCGCCGGCTGGTGTCGCGCATGCGCGCAGACGGTCTGTACGGAGAAGCCTTGACGGACTGGACGACGAATCGCGATGGCGCTTCCGCCGTGCTCGTCAGCTTCACGAATATCGACTCGCGGCGTACTGCCGAGAATCTCGCCAGTCGCATCCTGACGCTGATATGACGACGGCCCCCGTCATCTTCGCGGAAATCTTGGCCTGGTACTCAAACCCATTTATGGACCTTCATCACCAGGCCAAGATCGCTCACGATAGAGTCTTTCAACAAGCACACACAAGGACTCGTCATGAACAATCGCATCGACTACGCAAAGGCATCGCCTGAAGGCTACAAGGCGTTCGGCGGCGTGTACGTCACGCTGCAGAATTCCGGCCTGTCGAAAGAACTGGTCGATCTCGTTTATCTGCGCGTTTCGCAGATCAACGGATGCGCGTTCTGCATCGACATGCACACCCGCGATCTCGTCAAGCGCGGCGTCACGGTCAACAAGCTCGCACTCGTGTCCGTCTGGCGCGAAGCAGGCGCAGTGTTCAGCGACCGCGAGCGGATCGCACTGGCGTGGGCGGAAGCCGTGACACGCGTGGCCGAAACCCGCGTCCCCGACACCGACTATGAAGCCGCAGCCGCCGAATTCAGCGACAAGGAACTCGCGGACCTCACCTATGCGATCGGCTTGATGAACGTATTCAACCGGTTGGGCGTCGCATTCCGCACGCCGCCGCAACACTGATCAACCCACACTGACCCAACCTCGCCCGGCCGCAAAGCCTGGCGAGTCAACCAATGAATCTTTCATCCATGTCATGGGCTTTACTGAGTGTCGCAGGCCTGCTTGAAATCGCATTCGCTTTCGGCATGAAGTGGTCGGAAGGATTTACGCGATTGATGCCTGCGCTGTTCACCGTCGCCACCGGCTTGTCGAGTGTCTTTCTTCTTTCACTGTCGCTGCGTACGCTGCCCGTGGGAACGGGTTATGCCGTCTGGACAGGTATCGGCGCGGCGGGTACGGCGCTGCTGGGCATCGTGGTACTGGGCGACTCCGCGGCGCCTATGAGGATACTTTGCATCGCCCTCATTCTGGCCGGCGTCATCGGACTCAAGCTGGTCGCCAGCAATTGAGAGTCACCGCTGTCTGCGCGGGGATTCGCAGCCCCGCCGCAGGCAAGCTGTATCATGGCGGCCTCGCGTCGCCACGTTCATGCGGCGCTCCTGCCTTGATTCACAACGACCCAGAGGAACACCGCCATGACGGCCGCAACGCAATTCGATCAGGTTTCCGTTGTCAAACGCGCCAACGTCTACTTCGACGGCAAGTGCGTGTCGCACACCGTTCTCTTCGCCGACGGCACGCGCAAGACGCTGGGCGTGATCCTGCCCGGCACGCTCAACTTCGGCACCGACGCACCCGAGTTGATGGAAGTGCAGGCGGGCACATGCCGCATTCGTCTGGAAGGCAGCGACGAGTGGAAAACCTACAGCGCAGGCGAGACGTTCTCGGTGCCCGGCAAGAGCCGCTTCGACATCGACGTAGTCGAAACGCTCGACTACGTCTGCAGCTATCTGTAACGACTCGCGCGCGTTGCCGCGACGACGCAGATGCGTTCGCGGCAACATCCCCTTGCGTCATTGCCTCGCCCGCCTGGCGCTTTGCTTGCGCGCGCGTTTCGGCGTCGAGTCAGGGACGATCAGCGCCAGCTTCTCCATCACTTCCTCATGCTCCGTACGGAGCACTTCGACGAACGCCGCAGCCAGCCGCTCGCGCGGTTGATTCGGCGGAAACAGCAGATACATCGGGAACATCACCGCCGGCGAAAACGGCCGGATGGCGATATCCGGTCCGGCAAAATCCAGCGCCACGCCCGGATGCGCCAGCGTCACGCCCATTCCGCAGCGCACCAGCTCACAGCAGATCGCCGTGTATTGCGCCTCGATCGCGAGCTTGCGTTCGACGCCCGCGCGCACGAACACCTCGTCCATCTGCGCGCGCGTGCCGTCGCCATGACACAGCGAAATAAACGACTCGCCTTGCAGATCGGCAGGCTTGATGACGGCCTTCGAAGCCAGCCGGTGCGCAGCAGGCATCACGCAGACCGCGGCGACTGTCGACAGCATTTCGACATCGCAATTCGACGCCTCGCTGATGTACACGGCCACGCCCAGATCGCAGAACTGCGATGCCGTCCAGTGATTCACCGTGCCTGACGTGTTCACGTGCAGCGACACGGTCACGCCCGGGTGCAAGTCCTGAAAGCGCTTGATCGCATGCGGCACGAGCGTCAGCCCCGCTGACGGCATCGCCGCGATGCGCAGACGTCCGCTGCCCAGGTTGCGAATCTGCGCAGCGGCATTGGTGAGCCCCTGCAGGCCGACATACGCGCGCTCCACTTCACGAAAGAACGCCGTGCCCTCACTGGTCGGAATCAGCCGCACGCCGCTGCGTTGAAACAGCAGCAAGCCCGTTTCGCGTTCGAGCTGCGAGATCAGTCGGCTCACGTTCGGCTGCGACGTGAAGAGCGCTTTCGCCGCCGCCGTCATCGACCCGGCCACCATCACCGCACGAAACGCCTCGATATGCTTCAGGTTCATCGTCTTCAACCCATATCAACCATGTATGGATAGCTATTTTATTCGTATTGGACGATATGACCATTGCGGACCAGACTGTGATCCATTGACACGCCGCCAGAGCGTCCTTCCCACACTGAATGGAGATCGTCGTCATGCAAGAAACGCTGCGCCGCCGTTGCCGTTTTACGATCCGTGTCCTCTCCTCCGCCCTTTCCGCCGCCTGCCTGACCGCGCCGTTGCTCGCACACTCCGAGGCGACGCTGTATGTCGCTAACGTCGGCGGCTCCAATGAGCAGCTCTATCGTCAGAAGATCATCCCGCCGTTCGAGAAGGCGCATGACGTGAAGATCGTCTACGTCGCGGGCAATTCGAGCGACACGCTCGCGAAGCTCCAGGCGCAGAAAGGGCATCAGCAGATCAACGTCGCGGTGATGGACGACGGCCCGATGTATCAGGCCATGCAGCTTGGCCTGTGCGCCAAGGTCGACGAGGCGCCCGTGATGAAGGACCTCTATCCGCTCGCGCGGCTCGGCCCGACGGCCGTCGGCGTCGGCATGGTGGCGACGGGCATCGGCTACAACGAACAGGCGTTCAAGAAGCTCGGCCTGCCCGCGCCGGATTCGTGGCAGGTGCTGACCGACAAGCGCCTGAAGGGCAAGCTCGGCGTGCCGCCCATCACCAACACGTATGGCCTGCACACGCTCGTGATGCTCGCGCGGATGAACGGCGGCGGCGAGAAGAACATCGACCCGGGCTTCACCGCGATGACGAAGCAGGTCGCACCCGACGTGCTGTCATGGGCGCCGACGCCCGGCGAGATGGATGGTCTGATGCAGGCGGGCGACGTCATCATCGCGCCGTACGGCAGCGGCCGCGCGGTCGCGCTGCAGAACACGGGCTTCCCGCTCAAGTTCGTGTATCCGAAGGAAGGCGGTGTCGCGTTGCAGGTCGCGGCGTGCCCCGTGGCCGAGAACGCGCAGCCCAAGCTCTCGCAGGACTTCATCCAGTACCTGCTGAGCCCCGAAGTGCAGGCGATGCAGGCGCAAGGCATCGGCCTCGGCCCCGTCAACAAGACCGTCAAGCTGACGCCCGACGTGGCCGCGCGCGTGCCCTACGGCCCGGACCAGGTCAGCAAGCTGACCGCGATGGACTGGGCCACGATCAACCAGCACCGCACCGAATGGACGGAGCGCTGGAACCGCTCGGTCGAGCGATAAGCACCGCAGCCGCATCACAGCCGCAACGCCCGCCTCCGCACAGGACCGCCGCTTATGACCTTCCTCACCCTGCAAGGCCTCTCGAAGCGCTACGGCGACTTCACTGCCGTCGAGCATATCGATCTGTCCGTCGAACGCGGCGAGTTTCTGTCGCTGCTCGGTCCGTCCGGTTGCGGCAAGACGACCACGCTGCAGATGATCGCCGGCTTCGTCACGCCGAGCGCGGGCCGCATCACGCTGGGCGGCCGCGACATCACGCATGAGCGCCCCGAAAAGCGCGGTATGGGCGTGGTGTTCCAGAGCTACGCGCTGTTTCCACACATGACGGTGGCGGGCAACGTCGGTTTCGGCCTGGAGATGCGCAATATGAAGCGCGATGAGCTCGCGGTACGCGTCGCCGAAGCGCTCGATCTTGTGCGTCTGAAGGGACTCGACGCGCGTTACCCGAAGGAATTGTCGGGTGGCCAGCGCCAGCGCGTCGCCATCGCCCGTGCTCTGGCGATGCGTCCCGAGTTGCTGTTGCTCGACGAACCGATGTCGAATCTCGACGCGAAGCTGCGCGAGGAAATGCACATCGAACTGCGCGCGATCCAGAAGCGCCTCGGCATCACGACGATCCTCGTCACGCACGATCAGGTCGAAGCGATGACGATGAGCGATCGCATCGCCGTGCTGCACAAAGGGCGCATCGCGCAACTGAGCACGCCGTTCGATGCCTACGAGCGCCCCGCTACGCCGTTCGCGTCGACGTTTCTCGGCCGTACCAACACGCTGCCGGGCGAAGTGCGGGGCCGCAATCCACGCTGCGCGGTCGTGGACGTTGCGGGCACGACGCTGCATGTGCCGCATGAAGGCCGCGACGTGGAAGGCGCGGTAGACGTATACATCCGTCCCGAGAAAGTGCGCCTTGCGAATGGCGATGCCCGGATGCACGGACGCATCGCGAATCGCGTGTTCATCGGCAATCAATGGCTGCTCGAAGTCGACACCGAACTCGGCATGCTGCGTGTCGCGCAGCCGAATTTCGGCGCGCCGCCGCCCGAGGAAGGCCACGAAGTCGGCCTCGCCTTCACCGACGACGATCTGCGCGTGCTGACCCGGGAGAGCGCCCATGGCAACGCTTGACGATTCGCGCGCGGGCGCCGCGCCGTGGCTGCTGTCCGCGCCCGCGCTGCTGCTGTTCGGCGCACTGCTGCTCGTGCCGCTCGTGCTGACGCTGCTGCTGTCGTTTCGCGTCTTCAGCGACGTGGCGGGCGTGCAGACCGCGTACACGCTCAAGAACTACGCCGAGGTCGTGAGCGATCCGTACTACGCGGAAATCTTCCTGCGCACGGCGGGCCTCGCGCTCGCGGTGACGCTGCTGAGCGTGCTGCTCGGCGTGCCGGAAACCATCGTGCTCGCTCGCATGAAGCGGCCGTGGCAGTCGCTGTGCCTGCTGATTGTGCTCGGACCGTTGCTGATCTCCGTCGTCGTGCGCACGCTCGGCTGGCAGATTCTGCTCGGCAACAACGGTGTGCTCAACAACGCATTACAGACCTTGCACATCACGTCCGAGCCGATCCGCCTCGTGTTCACGATGACGGGCATGATCATCGCGCTCACGCATGTGCTGGTGCCGTTCATGGTGATGTCCGTGTGGGCGACGCTGCAAAAACTCGATCCGCAGGTCGAATGGGCGGGGCTGTCGCTCGGCGGCTCGCCGCTGCGCGTGTTTCGCCGCGTGGTGCTGCCGCAGATCATGCCGGGCGTTCTATCCGGCTCGATCATCGTGTTCGCGCTGTCGGCTTCGGCCTTCGCGACGCCTGCGCTGATCGGCGGGCGCCGTCTGAAGGTCGTCGCGACGGCTGCCTACGACGAATTCCTCGGCACGCTCAACTGGCCGCTCGGCGCGAGTATCGCGGTGCTGCTGCTGATCGCGAACGTCGCGATCGTGATGGGTTGCAGCCGTCTCGCCGAACGCCGTTTCAAGCACATTTTCGAGTGACGCCATGAAACAGAACGGATTCTGGGGCCTGCTGTTCAACGCGCTGTTCCTCACTTTCATCCTCGCGCCGCTGGTTGTCGTGATGCTGGTCGCGTTCACCGACAAGGGCTTTATCTCGATGCCATTCGACGGCGCGTCGCTGCGCTGGTTTCGCGCGATCCTGGAGAACGGCGACATCGTGTCGGCGTTCTGGCTCTCGGTGCGGCTCGCGTTCGCGGCGGCGACCATCGGCGTCGCGCTCGCAGTGCCCGCCGCGCTCGCGATTGCCCGTTACCGCTTCACGGGCCGCGCCGCGCTGATGAGCTTCTTCCTCTCGCCGATGATGATTCCCGCCGTCGTGCTCGGCATCGCGTTCCTGCGCTTCCTGTCGATGCTGCATCTGAGCGGCTCGTTCTGGGCGCTCGTCGCGACGCACGTGATCGTCGTGCTGCCATATGCGCTGCGGCTCGCGCTGTCGTCGGCTGTCGGGCTCGACCGCGACGCCGAGCGCGCCGCGCTGTCGTGCGGCGCGAGCCGCTTCACCGCGTTTCGCCGCGTCGTGCTGCCGATGATCCGCACGGGCGTCGCGGGCGGCTGGGTGCTGTCGTTCATCCAGAGCTTCGACGAACTGACGATGACCATTTTCGTCGCGACGCCCGGCGCGACCACGCTGCCCGTCGCCATGTACAACCAGATCGCCCAGACCATCGATCCCCTCGTCGCCTCTGTCTCGGCGGTGTTGATCGTCGGCACGGTTCTGCTGATGGTGCTGCTCGACCGCATGGTCGGACTGGACCGCATCCTGATCGGAGAAGCACGATGACCCGCAACTCATCCGCCAATCCCGACGTGCTCGTGCTGGGCGGCGGGCTGGTCGGTTCCGCCGTCGCCTGGGGCCTGGCGCGCGAAGGCGCGCAAGTGACGGTGCTCGATCAGGACGACGGCGCATTTCGCGCGTCGCGCGGCAATTTTGGACTGGTCTGGATTCAGGGCAAGGGCTATGGCCTGTCGCCTTACGCGCGCTGGTCGCGCAGTTCGGCCACGCGCTGGCCCGCGCTTGCCGCTGCGCTGCTCGACGAAACGGGTATCGACGTGGCGCTGCGCCAGCCTGGCGGCTTTCACTTCTGCTTCTCCGACGACGACCTCGCCGACCGCGCAAAGCGGCTCGGAACGCTGCAGCGCGAGTTGGGCGACTATCCATATCAGTTGCTCGATGCGCGCGAGGTGCGCGAACGCCTGCCGCAGATCGGACCGGACGTGATCGGCGCGAGCTATACGCCGATGGATGGCCACGTCAATCCGCTCAAGCTGCTGCGCGCGCTGCACACGGGCATGCAGCGGCGCGGCGTGACGCTGGTCAGCAACGAGGAAGCGCTGCGCATCACGCCCAACAGCGGCGGCTTTGCCGTGCAGGGCAAGCACGGCACGTATCGCGCGGCGCGCGTGGTGCTCGCGGCGGGTCTCGGCAATCGCGCGCTCGCGCCGCATGTCGGGCTGCACGCGCCCGTCGCGCCGAACCGCGGGCAGGTGCTGATCAGCGAGCGCGTCGCGCCGTTCCTGCACTACCCGACGCTCAACGTCCGGCAAACGGACGAAGGCACCGTGCAATTCGGCGATTCGATGGAAGAAGTCGGCCTCAACGATTTCACCACCACGCACGTGCTGTCCGACATCGCGCGGCGCGGCGTGCGCGCGTTCCCGTTGTTGAAGAACGTGCGGCTGGTTCGCACCTGGGCGGCGCTGCGGGTCTACAGTCCGGACGGCTTTCCGATCTATGACCAGTCCGCGTTGCATCCGGGCGCCTTCGTCGTCACCTGTCACAGCGGCGTGACGCTCGCCGCCGCGCACGCGCTGCGCATCGCGCCGTGGATCACCGGCGGCGCGATGCCCGACGAGCTTCCCGCGTTTTCGGGCATGCGCTTCACCGAATCCCCCGCTCTCATTCCCGCTCACTGATTCCGACATGACTTCCACACCGCTATTCAAGGCCCTGCCCGGCGCCGATGCGCCCGTCGATATCTGGTTCAACGATCAACCGCTGCGCGTGCCGGGCGGCCGGTCGGTGGCCGCGGCGCTGCTTGCTTCCGGCATTGCGCGGTTTCGCGCGACGCCCGTGTCCGGCGCGCCGCGCGCACCGTATTGCATGATGGGCGCGTGCTTCGAGTGTCTGGTCGAGATCGACGGCGTGCCGAGCCGGCAAAGCTGCACGGTGACCGTGCGCGACGGCATGCGCATCCGGTCGCAGGAAGGCGCGCGCGATCTGCCGCCCGTCGCTGTTTCGCTGGAGGATGCTCATGGTCGCTGAACACGCTACAGGGTTTGTGTCCGAAGCCGTCGACGTGGTCGTGGTCGGCGCCGGTCCCGCCGGGATGAGCGCGGCGACGCGCGCGGCCCGCGCCGGTCTTTCCGTCGTGCTGCTGGACGAGCAGGATGCTGTCGGCGGGCAGATCTATCGCGCGATTGGCCGTGCCGACGCGCGCCGCAAGGAGATACTCGGCCCCGACTACGCTGCGGGCGCGGCCATTGCCGACGCGTTCGCGCGCTCCGGCGCGCGGCATGTCGCGCATGCGTCGGTGTGGCAGGTCACGCGCGAGCGTTCCGTGCATTACCTGAAGGACGGCAAGGTCGGCAGCTTCGACGCGCAGCGCGTGATTCTCGCGACGGGCGCGCTGGAACGTCCGTTCCCGATTCCCGGCTGGACGCTGCCCGGCGTGCTGACGGCGGGCGCCGCGCAGATCCTGCTGAAAAGCGCGGGCGAAGTGCCCGCCGAGCCGCCCGTTCTCGCTGGCTGCGGCCCGCTGCTCTATCTGCTCGGCTGGCAATACGTGAGAGCGGGCGTGCCGATCCGTGCGCTCGTCGATACCACGCGTCACGAGGACCGCTGGCGCGCGAAGAAGCATCTGCTCTCCGCGCTGCGCGCGTGGCCGTTTCTCGGCAAGGGGCTGCAACTGATTCGCACGCTGCGCGACGCGGGTGTCCCGATCTTCGAGGCCGCCGACGATCTGCGCGTCGAATCGAAGCACGACGCAGACGGCGTCGAGCGCGCCGCCGCGCTCAGCTTCACGACACAGGGCCGCGCGCACAAGGTCGAAGCCAGCGTGATCCTGCTGCATCAAGGCGTCGTGCCGAACACGCAATTCACGCTCTCGCTGCGCGCGCAACACCACTGGGACAAGGCGCAGCTATGCTTCGCGCCGACCACGGACGCATGGGGCGAACTCGACGTGCCGGGCATCTTTATCGCGGGCGATGGCGGGGGTATCGGCGGCGCGCTTGCTGCTGCCGAACAGGGCGCGTTGAGCGCGCTCCAGGCCGTGTGCCAGCTTGGCGCGATCGACGCGGCCACACGCGACAGCGAAGCCGTGCCGCATCGCCGAACGCTGGCGAACGTGATGCGCATCCGTCCGTTTCTGGACAGCCTGTACCGCCCGCGCGACGCGAACCGTATTCCGCACGACGACGTGATCGTCTGCCGCTGCGAAGAAGTCACGGCAGGCGACATACGCGGCTTCGTCGAACTCGGCTGCGTCGGGCCGAACCAGGCGAAGTCGTTTGGACGCTGCGGGATGGGGCCGTGTCAGGGCCGTATGTGCGGGCTCACCGTCACCGAAATCATCGCCGACGCGCGCAAGGTGCCGCCGGGCGAAGTCGGCTACTACCGCATCCGTCCGCCCATCAAGCCGCTCACACTTGGAGAACTCGCCGGTGAAGAATGACGCCGCCATGTCCCCTTCCGCCGCCACGCGTGAAGCCGACGTGCTAGTGATCGGCGGCGGCCTGCACGGATCGAGCAGCGCGTTCCATCTGGCCGCGCGCGGCGCGAAAGTGATCGTGCTCGAAGCCGATTACGTCGCGCGGCACTCGTCGGGCGTCAACGCGGGCGGCGTGCGCACGCTCGGACGGCCTGTGCCGGAGATTCCGCTGGCGTTGATGTCGCGCGAAATCTGGCACACGTTGCGCGACACCATCGGCGACGACGGCGGCTTCGTGCCTTCCGGCCAGTTGAAGATCGCGGAGACGGAGGCCGAACTCGACGAATGCCGTGAACGCGTCGCGCTGCTCGAAGCGCATGGTTTCACGCACGAGAAGCTGATCGACCGCGCGACCGTGCTCGAACTCGAACCCGCGCTCGCGCCGCATGTGACGGGCGGCATCTGGGTCGAGCGCGACGGCTACGCGTTGCCGTTCAAGACGACGACAGCCTTCCGGCTTGCCGCCCAGCGACAAGGCGCGCACTTCTTCGAAGGCACACCGGTTACCCGCATCGAGCAGCGCGGCACGCGCTGGGTTGCGCAGACGCCGCACGGCACCTACAGCGCGGAAAAGCTCGTCATCACGGCGGGCGCGTGGGCGGGCCAACTGGCCGAGCAGGTCGGCGAACGCGTACACGTTCATCCCGAAGGTCTGATGCTGATGGTCACACATCGCGTCGCGCCGTTCTGCCGCGCGACGCTCGGCGCAACGGGGCGCCCGCTGTCGTTCAAGCAGTTCGACAACGGCACGGTCGTGATCGGCGGCAAGCTGATCGGTATTGCCGACCTCGATGGACGGCACGGCGAGGTCGACTTCGCGCGCCTCGTGCGCAGCGCGAATACCGTCGTCGATCTGTTTCCGCATTTGCGGCATCTTGGTGTGAATCGCGCGTGGGCGGGCGTCGAAGCCTTTACCGACGACGCATTGCCCGTGATCTCGGCGAGCCGCCGCGCGTCGAATCTCGTCTACTCGTTCGGTTACTGCGGCAGCGGTTTTCAGCTCGGGCCGGCATGCGGGCGGCTCGTCTCCGAGCTCGTGCTCGACGGCAAGGCTTCATTGCCGCTCGATGCATTCGCGATCGACCGCTTCGCGCGGCAGGCCGTCTCCGAACGGACGGCGAGCGCCGTCGCTCATTGAGATTCCATTGATTCATGCGCGCCCTGTCCGGCGCGCTATTTAACACTTCAACCAGGGAGTAAACCAGCGTATGTCCGATATCGTGAGAATCGAAACGAATCAGCGCATGAGCCGTGTCGTCAAGGCGGCGGGGCTTGTGTTCATCGGCGGCCAGACGTCGAACGATCACGCGGCTGATGTGAAGGTGCAAACGGCGAGCGTGCTGGCGAAGATCGACGGCTTTCTGGAGAAGGCGGGCATCGACAAGACGCGTCTGGTGTCGGCACAGGTGTGGCTCGCGAATATCGAGCGCGATTTCGCGGGGATGAACAGCGTGTGGGACGCGTGGGTCGCGCCCGGCTGCGCGCCGACCCGCGCAACCGTCGAGGCGAAGCTTGCCGCGCCGGAACTGCTGGTCGAGATCGCCGTCGTCGCGCTGGCGTAGCGGCGGCGCTTCGAAGCGGGCGCCGTGCGCCTAGCCGTTCGCCACGCGATACGTGCCCCGGCCGGCCTGCTTCGCGGTGTACAACGCCTGATCCGCGCGCCGGATCAGGCCATCGACGGAATCGTCGTTCGCCGCCAGCGCAATGCCGACGCTGGTGCCGATGCTGACCGCCTCGCCCGTCGACAGGTAGTACGGCAGCGCGATGTCGCGGATCACGCGTTGAGCCAGCGCGACGACGGACGGTAGCGTGGTGTGGTCGGCGATGATCGCGAACTCGTCGCCTCCCAGGCGCGCGACCAGCTCACCCGGACGCAGCGCGCGCGACAGCCGCGAGGCAACCGTCTCCAGCACCTCGTCGCCCGCGCAATGGCCGAGCCGGTCGTTGACCTGCTTGAAGCCGTCCAGGTCCAGATACATCATCGCGATCGCATCGCCCTTCATCCGCGCGCGGTCGAGCAGGATCTGCTCCAGCCGGTCGCGCAGCTCGCGGCGGTTCGGCAGGCCCGTCAGCGCGTCGTGCCGCGCGAGGTGCAGAATCTTCGCCTCCGTCTGACGCCGCTCGGTCACGTCCTCGATGATGATGATGGCGCTGCCGTCCGGCACCGGGTTGCGGGTCAATTCCAGCTGGCGGCCGTCCTGGAGTTCGAGGCCCATCGGGCTGCGCTCGTCGCCGAGCCAGGCGCTGAACCGTTCGACGAGCCGCTTGCGCAGCGTCCCGCCGAACTGCGCGATGCCGACATGGCCGATGAACTCGGGCAGCGGCACGTTGAGCTTGAGCATTTCGACGGTCGCGCCGAACAGCTCCGCCGTGCGGCGGTTGGCGATCACGACCTTGCCCGCCCCGTCGACGGTGCAGAGGCCATGCGGCATGTAGGCCAACGCGGCATCGAAGCGCGCGGCCAGTTCGGCGTGCCGCTGTTCAGCCGTCATCAGCGCGACGAGGCCGTTATAGTGGCGCCGCACGACCGACACCATCGCCGCGTTGTACGCGATGAGCGGCGGCACGAGAATCCATGCGCCGCTTTGCGGCGCTATCAGCGCGCCAATGCCGATCGGCACCGTGCCGAGAAAGATCTGCGCGATTGCAAGCCGCGGCAGCGCCGCGTTGCGCGACGCGATGCCGCCAAGGATGCCTGCAGCAACCATGATCGCGAGCGTGGCCAGTTCCTTGTCGGACGACAGAAAGCACGCCGCCGTGCCGAGGCCGAGCAGCAGGCAGGCAATCAGGCTGACGGGCGCGTAGCGGGCGGCCCACGGGCCGGGATGCACCTCACCGACACGGCTGCGCGCCACATAGAGGCGCACGATCCCGAGGCGTGCGGCCAGCAGGGCGATATCGGCGATCAGCCAGAGCGCCGTCCATGTCTGATGCAGCCGGAAGCACGCAACGACGGCCACGAAAATGCTGGAGAGGCCCGACAGGAACAACGGCCATGCGTTGTCGAACAGCGCGGACAGCAGCGCTGCGCGCACCGACGGACTGACAACGGCCTTCTCTGGCGTGGGCGTCGCCAGTAGCGAATCAAACATGGAAGTTTTCTCGGACATGGCTCGGCCGTGATCGGGACGCTGCATTCCGGCCCATCGCGGGGCAAGCTTTGCTCTCTGAATTAACGGCCTGAAAATGCGGGTCTTGAGTCAGGTAAACGCGACGCAAGCGGCAGGTGACGCATGATGCCGTAATTTTGGCCGCTCGTGCTGGCCGCGTGTATATGTTACTCACGCAAAATTCCGCTGAGCGTGCATCTGTCATGCAGCGCTGGAAAGTGACATTGCGGTGAATGTCGAGCATGCGGTGAAAGAAAGGCTGCGGCGCATCGCAGTCGAAGCGTTGCGACGATGAGCGAAGACCTGATCGAGTCGATCGGCTCGCAGAAGCGCTAACGGCAATTCGCTGCCGATAGCGCCTGAAGGAAAGATAAGGCGATTGCCACCTCAAGCCACGCCGATGGTGTGAACATCAGCACGGCCGCTGACAGGCATCGATGTGAGCCGTCAACGATGAACGTGCCCATCGCGGGCAGGCAAGGCAAATCCTTTTGCCTGTTCGCGATCCTGCAGGTTCACGGCGGCAATCACCGTATTACGTGGAATCAGGATTTTCAGGCCATCGACTTCCGCTTCGCACATGCCTTCGCTTGCGTCGAAGGTGTCACACGTCAACTGGCTCCAGTCGTCCTCTTTCGGATGCTCGCTGAATACGTCGTGGGAAACGTTGCGCCAGTAAGCGCCGTGCAGAATGACAAGCCATGCCATCACGACCTCGATCAGAAAAATCCACTAGTGAACGTCGCAGGTTCACGCGGTGGGTGCGCCCGACGGATTGCGCAACGACCAGATGCCAGGCGTGTTTCTAAGCATCCAGTTACCACAGACGGTGCAACGGTATTCGTCACACACCTTGGCGTCAGAACCCATCGCGCTCAAATCGCCATGCGGCGGCGCTGACGACGGCTTTCCGTCCAAAGCCTTGCATGCGTCGCATGGTTTCATCTGTGCGCCTTGCGTTATGCCACGCGCTCAGCTCTTGCGCGACGTCTTCGCGACGAAAGGCGTCGGTGCGTGCTGCACCTTGTCGCTTCCGCATTTGGGACATTTCAGCTGCGCCGTCGCATGTTCTGCGACGTGCTCCGCGTGCTCGAACTTTTCCCCACAACTCTCGCAACGATACTGGTAGGTCGGCATGCTGATTCTCCGATGCGGACGAATTGGATGCGGATGCGAAAACGCATACGGCAGTAACCCATTCTAGTGCGGCATGCATCGATTGAAGGGTTTTTCGTATCGCGTATGGGTGCTGGCCATGCGCTCAGCATGGAACGCTATTTTTTCTGCACTCACGTTCGGATATCGATACCCGTTTGAATAAATGGGCACTTAAAATTTCGTGCATCGCCAATGCACGATTTACTCACTTATCCGATCGACTGACGTCAGGAGAACCTATCGCATGCACAACAGACGAATACGACTACCCGCCCTGTTCTTCGGCGCATTCATTGCGATGGTCGCATCGGTCTGTCATGCGCAACACACGACCGACTGGCTCGCGAATACTTATGGCATGCTCGCCTCGCACGTCGGCAATGCCGCGCGTTCGATGTGGGTCGCGCCAGAAGGCGTCGTCTATACAGCTTCGATGTGGGACGAGAATGAAGGCGGCGTCGCGATTTACCAGAACGGACGAAGCGTTGGATCGATTGGTATCCATAGCGAGTTTCAAGGCGGCGCCATTACGGGCAATGCGACGTCGATTTTCGCGGCGATGCAGGCGGGCACGCAATACGGCAGCGGCGGCGTCGGGCGCTACAACCGCGCGACGGGCACACGCGATCTCGTCATCAACGTCAGCACATGGAACGCGGTGACCCGCGCCGATGCGATCACGGGACTCGCGACGGCCGGCTCGCTCCTCTATGCGAGCGATTTCTTCGGCAATCGCGTGCGCGTCTTCACGACAGATGGCGCTTGGCAGCAGGACTTCAGCGTCGCTGGACCGGGTGCGCTCGCGCTGGATAGCGCGGGCAATGTCTGGGTGGCGCGCAAGAGCGCGGGCGCCATCGTCGAATACGGTCCCACGGGCACCTTGCTGAACACAATCCAGATGCCCGCGACTTCGCGCCCTTCCGCTTTGTACTTTGATGCATCAACGGGCCTGCTGATGGTCGGCGACGAAGGCCCAGACATGAACATCAAGCTCTACAGCACGACAGGCGCGTCGCAACTGGCCGGCACCTTCGGTGTTCAGGGCGGCTATCTCGACACCACGACGGGCATCAAAGGTCAGGTCGGCGACAAGCGCTTCACGCGTATCGAAGGCATCGGCAAGGACTCGGCCGGCAATCTGTATGTACTCAACAACCCGTGGGGCGGCGGCTGGGATCTCGGCCGCAATGGCGGCACCGACATTCACGCATATAACAGCGCAGGCACCCTGCTGTGGAAGCTGCAGTCGCTCAACTTCGAAGCCGTCGCGGCGCCTGATCCCGTGACGGATGGCGCGTTGTTCTATAGCGGCACGAACATCTATTCGGGCACGGCGGGCGGCACCTTCATCGCGAATACCGTCGATCCTTTCTCGTATCCCAACGATCCGCGCCTCAACGTCAACGACACGCAACGCGACGAGCACTTCGGCCAGCTCGTCAGCGTCGGAGGCAACCGGATTCTCGTTGCGTCAGGACAGAACCCGGCGATCTTCTACTTCTACCATTTCGAACCGTCGAAGGGATATATCGCGGTGCCGGATGCTTCGCTGCCGGGCGCCGTGTTCAATACGACGCGCCCGGTGACAGGCGGCTTTAGCATCGACAGCAAAGGCGACGTGTGGGCCGGGCTCGATCGCACGAATCACATCTATCACTATCCGCTGACGGGCTTCGATGGATACGGCAAGCCGGCATGGGGGCCGGGCATCGCTTTTCCGATTCCCATGAGCATTCGCCCGTTGACACGCCTCATCTATCTCGCCGAGAGCGACACGATGATTCTTGCGCAAGGTATCGCGGGCAGTTGGGACTGGACCGCGATGAACACGCGGATCGAGGTGTATCACGGCTGGAGCGCGGGCAACATGACGCGGCCCGACCCGGTGATCAATCTCACCAGCGCAAATGCGAAGTCGATGACGGCGGCGGGCAACTATCTGTTCATCGGATACGTACACACGGTGCCGAACATCGACGCATTCAATCTCACCACGGGCCGCCTCGACACAACGTTGACCAATTCGAATCCGGGCAACGTGGACGTCGGCAACGATGTCGACTCGATGTATGGCCTGCGAGCCTACCTCAGATCGACGGGCGAGTATGTGGTCACGAAAGACAACTACAACGGATCGAGCATCATCGTTTATCGCTGGACGCCGTGACGTCTTTGCGCAAGGGCGGCGCCGTTGCGGTTCAGGCCGCGGGCGCGCCCGGCACGTCCGGTGTGTACTTGCGCAGCCGCTGCGAAATGACGTGCGAAGGCTTTTCGATGATCCGGTAGAACGCGTAGCTGATCGCGAAGGCCAGCGCCACTTCGACGAACCATGCGTAGCGCGAGGTTTCGTCGAATGTCGTCATTTCGAGTAGCGCGAGCGCCGTCTTGTGGCAAAGATAAAGGCTGTACGACCACGCGCCGCATGCAGCCAGCACCGTCCACGAACGGGATTGAGACGGCGTCGCGGTTTCCGTCGCGATCCAGATCGCCGCGAGGATTTGAAATACTGGCAGCGTGATGTCCGGTGTGATCAGCGGCAGCATGGCCGGCTTGAGATTCGATTCCGACAGCAGAATCATCACGGCTGCGCCTGCGGCAACGACCACCGTCCTCAGCACAACGAGATGGTTGGCAAGCAGACGCGTACACGCATCCAGACCATGCCTCATTGCTCTCGTTAGCGGCGAATACGCGCCACGAATCTGAAACTGCGCTGCGTTGCGCTGTGTCTCCGCGATCAGGCAGCCTGAAATCCATCCGGCTGCGTACAGCAACGCCGTGCCCGGAACGCGATAGGTTTCATAGACGCAACCGTGACAAACGGGATGCCCGAACAGCCGCACGCATGCAACCATCGCAACCGCCATCAGCGCACAGCCGACGATCATTTCGCCAATATAGTGAAAGCGCGGCCGCAAAAGCGGATAAACCGCGTAATACACCATCTCGCAGTAAAGCGACCACAACACCGATTCCAGATAGTTCTGCCCAGTCGGCAATGGCTGAACGACGCATAGCAGAACGACCAGTGGCAACCCAATACGGATGAATCTCGACGCGTAATAGTTGACTGGTTTGAGCGCGACGTCCTTGTGATATGCAGCGTGAATGCAATAGCCGGAAATCACAAAGAACACGATGACAGCGGCGGGCCCGGCGAACAAGGCGGTCGATCCAGACCACAACGCCCCGCCCAGAAACGAGAGCCGATGCGGCAGGAGTTCCTTGAAAAGGGGCGGCTTGAAGTGGTACATCAGTACCCAGAACGCCGCAAGAAAGCGAATGCCGTCGATCTTTAAGGATTTTCCGGAATTGGCCGACGCCGGCAGCTTCAAGGTACTCGCCATTTTTTTCGCCCCTTTTATTACGGCTGCGTCGATCTTATCGTCGCAGCCGATAACAAAAATGGAAAATAATTGGCGAAATTAAATAGCGCCGCTCGAGACTTGAATGCTCGAGAGGCGCTTGCAGCAATTACATCGGCGGCGCGACGCCATCCTTCTCGACCACGACACGCTGTGCAACATAGCTGCCTTGCGAAGCCGGCGTCGCGACGACGAACACCTTCTTGCCCGGCGTCAGATCGCCATGCGTGGCGGGCGTGAACGTCACGACGGGTACGTTAGGCGGTACGGTCACGACGTTGCTGCCGCCCTTGTACGACAGCTTCAGGTCACGCCCACTCGTGCTTTGAACCACAGTGTCGACATTCGCGTTGGTCATCGAACTGTTCGGCCCGAGATCCCAGTCGTAGTGCCCTTCGCCTGTGCCGCGCGCGGACTCAGGGAATACCACGACCTCCGTTGCCGTTAGCTTGCCGTCCGTGCCCGTGGTCGCAGCCGTGCCGATGAACGTGCCCGGCTTGATATCGGACAGTTGAATCGCCTTGACGGCCGAAACTGCAATGGCCGGGTTCACTTCGATCGACACCGTGTCGCCGCTGCGGCGATGGACCTTGAGCGTGTCACCGTCGAGCGACACGATTTCGCCGCGGATACGCGAGGGCTTGGTCGCGGGCGCCTGGGCGAACGCAGCCGTGGCAAGCGTGGCTGTCAGAAGTGTGGCGCCGAGTTTGATGCGGAAAGACATGGAAGCTCCCAACGGGTTGGTTTAGGTGTAGCGAGAGAACAACGTCATTGCGTCACGAACCGCCGAACCAGTTGTAGCCCTGGTTCTCCCAGTAGCCGCCCGGGTACTGGTTCGTGATTTCGATGGCGACAATATGCTTCGGGTTCTTGTAGCCGAGTTTGGTCGGCATGCGCAGTTTCATCGGAAAGCCGTACTTCGGCGGCAACACGTCGTTGTCGTAAGTGAGCGTGAGCAGCGTCTGCGCGTGCAGCGCAGTCGGCATGTCGATGCTGGTCCAATAGTTGTCCGCGCAACGTAGCGACACATACTTGGCGCTAGTATCCGCGCCTGCGCGGCGCAGGAAATCGGAGAAGCGCACGCCGCCCCAATGCCCGATCGCGCTCCAGCCTTCGATACAGATATGCCGCGTGATCTGGCTTTCCTGCGGCAGCGCGCGCAATTCGTCGAGCGTCCAAACGCGCTTGCCGCGCGCGAGTCCACCTACCTGCAAGCGGTACGTCGCGGCGTCGACTTCGGGCACGTCGTCGATGTCATAGAACGCGTTGAACGGGAACGGCCGCGTGATCATCGACTCGGGATAGGTCGGCGCGAGTTTGTTCGGGTCGAACAGCAGGGCCTGCACGTCGTCGTTGAAAAACGAAATGCGGCGCAGCGCCGTGTTCACTGCCTTGTCGTTGGTCAGATCGCACCCGGACAGCAGCGCGATGCCACCGAGCGTCAGCAGACGCTGCCCGAACAGACGTCGCGCGGGTGATTTGAGTTCGCGCTGTGCATCGCGGATGATCGACTCGCCGTGTGTCGCGAGAAAAGAACCGGGCTGCGGGGTGCGCTTGCGGATCGTCATGATTCAGCGCCCCCGGATCATCAGCAGCAGCGAGCGCGGCACGAGCGCGACCATCACCACATGCACGACGAAGAATGCGACCAGCACGCTCATGCAGACGAAGTGAACGATGCGTGCATTGTCGTAGCCGCCCATCAGCGTGCGCAGCAGCGGAAACTGTACGGATTTCCACACCGCGAGCCCCGACAGCACGATCAGCACGATATCGGCGATCACCACAAGATAGGCGAGCTTCTGGATCGCGTTGTACTGCGCGAGGTCGTCGTGCTTCAGACGTCCGCGCACTGCTGCGACCAGATCGTTAGCAAGCTGTGTCGGCTTGAGCGGCAACAGCTTGCGCTGAAAGCGGCCCGACGCAAGATTGCCCGCCAGATACACGATGAAGTTGGCGACCAGCAGCCACATCACCGCGAAGTGCCATTGCAGCGCGCCGCCCAGCCAGCCGCCTAGCGTAATCGAACGAGAAAACTGGATGACGGGAAAGATCGGCGACGCATCGTAAATCTGCCAGCCGCTCATGACCATCAGCACGACGGCCAAAGCATTGATCCAGTGCGTAATCCGCACCCACCCCGGTTGAACCGTGTTGTGACTCAAGACCACTCCAGGTTTGATGTTGTTGTTTCCGGCGCCACGCGATCCGCAACGGGCAATGCGCGTGCGCGCGCGTCAGGTACCGCGACATATGGGCTAACGCGGTCAATTGCTGGTTATTCCGTCGTGTCGTCAGATTTTTTTCTTGCAATCGGCTTGCAATGACAATGCGGACGGCGCGTTTCTAGACGGCATATGGCGCTTGCGTCGCATGAATGTTATGTTATAACATCGCCGACATTGTCTTTCGTCATGACGAGAGGACGGAGAGTCATAACTACAACCGTTTCAACGGCGCAATCAGTCATCGCGTAAGCAATTCGAAAACAAGTCTGCCGCATGCCACATTCATAGGATTCCTATGGATCGGACGCGCTCGCGCCATCAAAACGAATCGAACAAGATCTCAACGACAGCAAATAAAACAAAATGCGCAAACACACTCACGTGATGTACGCCACGCTACTTCTGTTTAGTGCCGCTTCACGGGCATCGGCGGCTACGGATGCTTCCGCGTCGACAGAGAACATCCCCGACCCAACCGAGATGACCGACGTGAAGGTGAGCGCCAAACGTCTCGACGACGTTCGCAACGGCTTGCTGCCCGAAACGGGCAGCAGCGTCTACCGTTTCACACAGGACGATATCGACGCCCTGCCCGCCGGACAGAACACGCCGCTTAATCAGGTGCTATTGCAAGCACCAGGCGTGGCCGCGGACTCATACGGTCAATTGCACGTGCGCGGCGATCACGCGAACCTGCAATACCGGATCAACGGCATCATCATTCCGGAGCCGATCAGCGGCTTTGGCCAGTCGCTCGACACGCGCATCATCGATCAGGTCAATCTGCTCACGGGCGCGTTGCCCGCACAATACGGCTACCGGACAGCGGGCATCATCGATATCCGCACCAAATCGGGCGACACGGGCAACGGCGGTTCAATCGATGTCTTCGGCGGCAGCCATCAGACCATCAAGACGAGCGCCGACGTATATGGCAGCAAGGGGCCGTTCAGCTATTATCTGAGCGGCTCGCTGGGCATGAACAATCTGGGCATCGAAAACCCGACCGCGAGCGCCAACGCGATTCACGATCACACGCGGCAAGGCGACGCGTTCGGCTATCTGTCGTACATCATCAATCCGCTGACACGCGTGAGCCTGCTATTCGGCACGACCAGCAACCAGTTCGAAATTCCGAATACGCCCGGCCTGCCGACCAACTTTACGCTCAACGGCAACAACACATTCGATTCATCGCAGCTCAACGAAACCCAATCCGAGTTGAACAACTTCGCGGCCATTGCGTTGCAAGGCACGAACGGCGGCGCATTCGACTATCAGGTCGCGTTTTTCACGCGCTACACGCGCACGCAGTTCAACCCGGACCCGATCGGCGATCTGATGTTCAACGGCGTCGCGGCGCAAGACTTTCACAGCAACTCGGCCAATGGCGCGCAAGTCGATACCACCTGGCGCCTGAACGACAAACACACGGTGCGCGCGGGCCTGTTCTTCCAGCAGGAGCACGCAGTCTTCGACAACAGCGTGAACGTCTTTGCCGTCGATGGAAACGGCAACCAGCTTTCCGATCAACCGTTCAACATTCAGGACAACAGCAGCAAAACGGGTTATCTGTACAGCCTGTACGCGCAGGACGAATGGAAGCTCACCGACCGCCTCACGCTGAACTACGGCCTGCGCTACGACCGGATGGACGAATACACGAGCGCGAGCCAGTTGAGCCCGCGCATCGGCATGGTCTATACACTCACACCGACGACCACCGTACATGCCGGCTACGCGCGCTATTTCACGCCGCCCGCATTCGAGCTGGTATCCGGATCGACGATCTCGAAGTTCAACGGCACGACGAACCAGAGTCCGTCCAGCCAGAACGATCCCGTGCAACCCGAACGCAGCCATTACTTCGATATCGGCGTGACGCAAAAAGTCGGCTCGGCGCTCACGCTCGGGCTCGATGCGTACTACAAGAAGTCGACCAATCTGCTCGACGAAGGGCAATTCGGCTCAGCCCTGATCTTCACGCCGTTCAACTATCAATACGGCAAAACGTACGGCGTCGAATTCACCGCGAACTTCAGGCATGACAATGTCTCCGCTTATCTGAACCTCGCGTACAGCCGGGCGCAGGGCAAGCAGATCAGTTCTGCGCAGTTCAATTTCGATCCCGACGAACTGGCCTTCATCAACAGCCACTGGGTGTTTCTCGATCACGATCAGCGCGTGACGGCTTCGTTCGGCGGCACGTATGATTTCGGCAGAACCACCTTCACGTTCGACGGATTAGTCGGCAGCGGACTGCGCAGCGGCTTTGCCAACACGGACCGTCTGCCCGTCTATGCGCAGGTCAACCTCGGGGTGATCCAGCATTTCAACCAGCCGCTGATCGGCAAGTTCGACGCGCGTTTGCTCGTCGTCAACGCATTCAACCGCGTCTACGAACTGCGCGACGGATCGGGCATCGGCGTCGGCGCACCGCAATACGCGCCGCATTTCGCGGTGTATGCGGGCGCGACCAAATACTTCTGATGCTTGAGGCGGGAGAGTGCGCTTACGCGCCCGCGTTCTCTTCAGCAAGAATCTGCTCAATCACCTGCTCGAACGCTTCGACGGGTTGCCCGCCCGTCACCAGATACTTCTGGTTGAAAACGATCGACGGCACCGACTGAATGCCCATAGCCTGGAACTGCTGCTCTTCTGCGCGAACTTCGTCGGCATACTCGTTGCCGCTAAGCACGTCGCGTGCTTTCGCGGCATCGAGACCGACGGATTGCGCGGCTTCGACCAGCACGTCGTGATTGCTCGGGTCTTTGCCGTCGCCGTGATAAGCCTGCAACAGCGCGAGCTTCAAAGGCAGCTGCTTGCCTTCGATACCCGCCCAATACAGCAGCCGATGCGCATCGAACGTGTTGTACACATAGTTGCGCGGCCCGAACGCAAAGCCGACGCTCGCGCCGCGCTCGCGGATCATCGCCTGCGTCTCTTCGATCTGCGCCGGCGTGCGGCCATACTTCTTGCCGAGATAACCGACGATCGCCTCGCCTTCCGGCCCCATCTGCGGATTCAGCTCGAACGGATGCATGACGATCTCGGCATTCACCGTATCGCCGAGACGCGACAGCGCAAGTTGTAGCGACGAAAGCCCGATCGCGCACCACGGGCAGGCGATATCGGAAACAAAATCGATTCTGAGTTGTTGCGTCATGTGTTGCGGATCCAATGAATGTCTAGAAGATCGGAGCACCTTATCAGAAACAGGCGCGACCGTTTTCTACCGCGCCGCAACATACCCGAATTCGCAAATTCGCGCGTGTCTTGTGGCAGGCGGCGCCATTTTCACCAATAATGGCCCAATAACTGTCGCAGAATGAGGACGGCCATGGATTACCCACCCGAAGCCATCCGTACCATCGCGCTGGTCGGCCACGCCGGTTGCGGCAAGACCTCGTTGATCGAGGCGCTACTGAAAGAAGGCGGCGCGATCCATGCGGCAGGCAGCGTCGACCGAGGCTCGACCGTCTGCGACTTCGATCCGCTGGAGCGCAAATACCACCACTCGCTCTCTTCCGCGATCGCCCACCTGCATTACCAGAACACCCGCATCTACCTCGCCGACACGCCCGGCTACCCCGACTTCTCCGGCCTTTCGATCAGCGCGCTGCCCGCCGTCGAAACCGCCGCGATCGTCATCAACGCGCGCACCGGCATCGAAATGACCACGCGCCGCATGATGGCGTGGGCCGAGGCGCGCAAGCTGTGCCGGATCATCGTCGTGAACGGCATCGATGGCGACAAGGTCAATCTGCCCGGTCTGCTCGAAGAGATTCAGGAGACTTTCGGCAAGGACTGTCTGCCCATCAACCTGCCCGCGCAAGGTGCAAGCGCCGTAGTCGACTGCTTCTTCAATCCGTCCGGCGAATCCGATCTGCTGACGGTCGAATCCGCGCACAACGCGCTCGTCGACCAGGTGATCGAGCTTGATGCAAAGCTGATGGAGCTGTATCTCGAACAGGGCGAAGCGGTCCAGCCGGAACAGCTGCACGAACCGTTCGAGCGCGCGCTGCGCGAAGGGCATCTGGTGCCCGTGTGCTTCACGTCGTCGGCGACGGGCGCGGGCATCCGCGAACTGCTCGATGTGTTCGTGAAGCTCTTGCCCAATCCCCTCGAAGGCAATCCGCCCCTCTTCTATCGCGATGTCGATGGACGGCGCGAGACGGTGCAGGCCGAACCCGATCCGAACAAGCATGTGCTCGCGCATGTGTTCAAGATCGTGATCGACCCTTACATCGGCAAGATGGCCGTGTTCCGCATCCATCAGGGCACGGTGCGGCGCGACAGCCAGCTCTATATCGGTGACGCGCGCCAGCCATTTCGCGTCGCGCATCTGATGCTGCTGCAGGGCAAGGACCACGAGGAAGTCGCGCAGGCGGGACCAGGCGATATCTGCGCGACGGCGAAGATCGACGAGATTTCATTCGACGCCGTGCTGCACGACGCGCCCGAAGACGGCAACATCCACCTTGCGCCGCTCGCGTTCCCGACGCCGATCTACGGCCTCGCCATCGAGCCAGAGCGGCGCGGCAACGAGCAGCGTCTATGGGAAATCCTGCAAAAGCTCGCTGCCGAAGACCCTTGCCTGAAAATCGAACATCCCGTCGGCACCAACGAGACCGTCGTGCGCGGACTGGGCGAACTGCATCTGCGGCACATGCTGGAGCGGCTCGCCGATCAATACAAACTCGGCGTCATCACGCGCCCGCCGAAGATCGCGTACCGCGAGACCATCGGCGGCAAGGCCGAAGGGCATCATCGCCACAAGAAGCAGACGGGCGGCGCGGGACAGTTCGGCGAAGTGATGCTGCGCGTCGAGCCGTTGCCGCGCGGCGCGGGCTACGAATTCGTCGATGCCGTGAAGGGTGGCGCCATTCCGGGCCAGTTCATGCCAGCCGTCGAGAAAGGCATCTTGCAGGTGATCGAAAACGGCCCGCTTGCGGGCTTTCCGATGCAGGACGTGCGTATCACCGTGTTCGACGGCAAGAGCCATCCTGTCGATTCAAAAGAAGTCGCATTCGTCACGGCGGGCCGCAAAGCGTTCATCGACGCAATCCTCAAGGCACAGCCGATCCTGCTCGAACCGATCGTGAACATCGAGGTGATGACGCCCGACACGACGATGGGCGACATCATCGGCGATCTGTCGTCGCGTCGCGCGCAGGTACAGGGCACGCGCAATCTGGCGGGCCGTGCTGTGGTCGTGGCGGGAAAAGTGCCGCTATCGGAACTGGCCGACTATCAGTCGCGCCTGAACGCGATTGCGGGCGGGCACGGCAATTACAGCATCGAACTGAGTCATTACGATCCTGTTCCGCCGAACCAGCAGGACAAGCTTGCGTCGCAGTACAAGAAGCAGGCCGATACGGCCTGAAGCGACAAAAGCGCCTAGCGCGACTTGCCGCGCGCGCCCTTCTTCGCACTCGCGGCGCGCGGCGCGTCCTTGACGGGCAACGCGCCGCCCGTGATCTGCTCCATCCACGACAGCGCATCGACGTACGCCAGGAACTGCTGCAGATACCCCGGCGACAACTCGCGCATTAGCGACAGCGAGCGATGCACGAGGCTGCTCGAATTGAGCGGCCCGGCATTGCCCGGCACCTGTTCGAACGATACGCGCACCTGTTTCTCGGCACTGACTTTGGACCACGTTTCGCGGAAGTAATCGAGCGCCTTCAATTCGGAGCGAACGGCGGCACTGAGGGCGACGCGCTCGTCGCCTGCCTGCGGGTGGCTCGCGATGTAATCGACCAGTTCCGCGAGCGGTCCGCGCGTTGCCTTGCACGGCAGAACGGCGCTCTCAGGCGCTTGTGCCGTCGACGCACGGCTGGCGATATCGCCAGCATAGGCTTCGAGCAAGGTCGACAGACGCGCATCGAGAATGCGGCGCGCTTCGCCATCGTGAGCGGCTGCCCGTCGCGCCAGCGCGTCGATGAAATGAAAGCGCAGTGGATCGAGCCGGTCGTCGCCCTGCTCGCGCCAGGCGTCGAGCGTGGTCTGCGCGTCGCTGGCGCTTACGTTGTTACTCACGGTTTCCGCCGCCCGATGACGCGGGCCTCGGCACCGCCGCAATTTCCACGCGACGGTTCTTCGCCCGACCTTCGCTATCCGCGTTCGAGCTAACCGGCTGCTCCGAGCCGAACGCCGCCGCGAACACCGACGACGCGGGAACGCCCGCATCGATGAACGAGCGCGTCACCGTCAGCGCGCGCTGCGCCGACAGTTCCCAGTTGTCCGCGAAGCGCCGGTTGCTTGACCGCACCTGCTGATCGTCGGCAAAGCCGCTGACCATCAGGATTTCATCGTGCGAGCGGAGGTACGCGGACAACGGCCCGGCCAGGCTCTTCAGCAGATCGCGCCCCTGCGGCTGCAACTGGTCGGAGTTCAGCGCGAACAACACGTTGCCGCTGATGCCGATGCGCCCGTTGACCAGCGTCACGCGCCCGGCCGCGAGCGGCCCGGCCAGCGCCTGCTCCAGCGTCTTGCGGCGCTGCGCTTCCATCTGCCGCTGCTTGACGGCGTCGTCGAGCCGCGCCGACAGTTCCAGCTGCACGCCGATCACGCCGACCAGAATCAGCACGAACGCGCCCAGCAGCACCGACATCAGATCGCTGAACGCGGCCCAGATGGGCGTCGTCGGCTCGACGCCGCCGTCGATATCGTCGTTCATGCCGCGTCGGCTCCAGCAGATGCGCGCTGACCCGCCAGCTGTTGCAGGTCTTCGACGATCTGCTTCTGCGACAGCATGCTGAGGTCGATCACTTCCCGCGCCTGCGCGACGTAGTACGCAAGCTGTTCGTCGCTACGCAGCAGCGACTTGTCGAGTGCCGCTTCGATACGGTGCAGATGCGCCATCAGCTTGTCGTTCGATTCGCCGAACAGCCGCACGCCCATGCCGAACGCTTCGCCGAGGCTCGCGACTTCGACGGCGCTGCCCGCCACCTGCGCGGCGACGTCGCCGAGCTTGCGGGTTTCGGTTTCGACCTTGTCGTTGAACTGCGTGCCGACGCGCTCAAGCAATCCCGCCGACGTCGCGACGAGCGCATCGACGGCCGTGCGCTGTTCGGTCGACGCGTGATTCACGGCGTCGAGCAGCGTTTCGAGCGTGGCGAGCAGACGGCTGCGCTCTTCGAGCATCGCGGTGTCGCGGACCATGCTGTCGGAGAGCTTCTGACGCAGCTCGGCGACGACTTCCGCCGCCGCGCGCGGCGCTTCCGACGCGGCCTCGACGAGCCGCGAAATTTCCGCGATCGTGCCGCTCGCGTGAGCCTGCGTCTGCGCCGAGATATCGCGCGCGGTCTGCGCGAGCGTGTCGCAGATTTCCTGCTGGCGGCTCGCGGTGCGCGCGCCCGTTTCGTCCCACTTCTGGCTCAACGTGGCCGCGACCGCTTCGAGCGACGCGCTCCATGCGTCCAGACGCTGCTGGTCGCGCGACGCCAGTTCGGTTTGCAAACCAGCGTGCGACTGATCGACGGCGCGCAACAGCGCGGCCGAGTGTTGCTCGAAGGCGGATGCCGCCGTCGTAAGCGCTTCGCGGTTGTGTTCCGCGAGCTTTTCGCCGGTGCGCTCCTGCTGGGTCAGCGCCTGCGTCCAGGCTTGAGACACCTTTCCCGCCGTCGCATCGAGGCGCGTCGACACACCGTCCAGCAGGGCCGTCGAGCGCTGCTCGAAAGTCTGCGTGTAGCCTTCCAGCGATGCGCGCAAATCCTGAGCCAGCGACTCGCTCGCGCTCCGGTGTCCTTCGAGCGCCTCGCTCCACAGATTCGCCACGTTCGCCGTGGTCGACTCGAAGCCGCTCGACAGGCCGTCCAGTTGACGCTGCACCGCCTGCTCGACCGTACCGCGCAGTGCGGCCATTTCGAGCGCGTGAGCGGCCATGGTGGCTTCCATCGCCGGCTGCAAGGCCGCGCCCGCCGCGCGCGCGCTTTCCGCCGCACTCGACACCTGGCCCGCCGTCGTGTCGAGGCGTGCCGAGACGCCGTCCAGCAGCGTGGTCGAGCGTTGCTCGAAAGTCTGGCTGAAGCCTTCCAGCGACACGCGCAGATCCTGTGCGAGCGACTCGCTTGCGCTCCGGTGTCCCGCAAGCGCTTCGTTCCATAGCTTCGCAACGTTCGCAGTGGATGCGTCGAAGCCCGTCGTCAAACCGTCCAGCTGACGTTGCACCGCATGCTCGACGGTCTCGCGCAGCGACGCCATCTCGCGCGCATGGCCGGTCATCGTGGCTTCCATCGCCGGCTGCAACGCCGCGCTCGCCGCGCGGGCGCTTTCCGCCGCGCTGTCCTTCAACGACTGCGCAACCGTCGACACCAGCCGCGCGTACGCCGCTTCCGTGCGTCCATGAAAGGCGTGCTGGTTCGAGATCAGCCGCTCGTTGAGCGAGAGGCTCTGCTGCTCGATGGCCGCCATCATCGTCTGAAGGCGGTCGACCAGCACGGGCATCGTGTCCGCCTGGCGCTGCAGCAGTTTGAAGGTCTCGTCACGCTTCTGGCTCTGCGAGAAGGCGCGCAACGTGGTCGCGATCTTCGTGTCGAGCAACTGCGCGGCGAGAGCGCGCTCGCGGCGGCACAACGCCGACAGCAAGCCGAGCATCGCCGAGGTCGCCACGCCCGCAATCGAGGTGCCGAACGCAAAGCCCAAGCCCTTGACGGGCGCGGCCAGCGACGCGCGGATCGCCTGCAGATCGGTCGCGCTTTCGAGCGCTGCGCCCGTGCCCCGCAGCGTCGCCACCATGCCGAGCAGCGTGCCCAGCATGCCGAGCAGCACCAGCAGGCCGACGAGGTACGGCGTGAGCGCCGGGCCCGGCAACGCTACGCGCTCGCCTTCGATGCGCAGGCGCACCGGGTTGCGCAAACCGGGATGCAGACGTTCGAGCCAGACGCCGAGCCGGGACGGCGCCTCGGACAGTTCCGCGAGCGCGCGCGTGAGCGTCGCGGTGGCCTCCTGATAGCGCTGCAGTTCCAGCGCGCCCACCACATAGCAGCCGGCGACCAGCAGCGTGACAGCGAGCGCCAGCGGATTCGACACGATATAGTCGGCGCCGACCCAACCGGCTACAACCAGACCTACGAGAAAAACAACGACAAAATCAATGCGATATCTGGACATGTTGTCCCAGTTAGCTGATGCGAAGGGCAGCCAGCAACCCTTCGACCGGTTGAAAACGAATATCGAGTTCGGCAAGCAACACGCTCTGCATGTCCTTGCGGAACACGTCTAGCCACGCGCCGGGCCGGGCCGCAGCGACTTGACGCTCGGCTGAAGTGGCCGTAGTAGCCACAGCGTCCAGAGCGTCCCGCTCGTCCTGCGCGGCCTGGCGCAGGCGCTCGAAATGACCGCTGAGCAGACCCGGCACCGCGCCGAACAGGCTGCGCTCGCGCGCGCCGAGCGACCGCTCCATGATCGCGTCGACCACCGCGAGCCGCGTCATCTCGGACGTCTGTGCCGCCACCATGCTGCGCAGCCGGCCGCGCAGACTGCCGATGCGCGTTTCCATCGACTGCTGCAACGCCAGATAGCACTGGCGAAAGTCCGCGTAATTGGCTTCCGCTTCCGGCTGCTGCGCATTCTGCGCGTGTACCTGCGCGGCGCTGCGCCGCCGGCGCGGCGCGAGCATGCTGTCACCGGCAATCGCGTCCGCCAGCGACGCGCGCACGCGCGCGCACTCGTGCTCGACGCTGCCCGCGCCCCGCGCGCCGGACGCAACGGCGGGCGGCGCACTGTTGAGCGCCGTCGACAACGCAATCGCGTCTGTCCAGCCGAGCCATTGGCTCAACTGGTCCGACAGCGACTGACTGGAGGCGGGAACGTCGGCGGCAGTCAGGCGCGCGAGCAGACGGACGAGCGTCGGACCGCTGACCGCCGTACGCTGAGGGGCTTGAACCATACCACCCGAAACCATGAAAAGGCAGCATTTTACGCGCTGCCGGAGGTGAGATTGGCAGACGGGATGTCGAAGGAGCGTTGCGGGCCTCCCGCAGATGCCGCAAACCCCGGCAAACATTGGCAGAGACGGATTTGCAGCCGCCGTCGCGCATTCGCGACGGCGGCTTTTTGCTCGCATGCTTCGCCCGATCAGGCGAAATGGCTAGTTCATCGTCAGCACGACACGAAAGCGCGCGGCGCCGCTCATCATGCGGTCGTACGCTTCGGCGGCACGTTCGATCGGATAGGTTTCGATCATCGGCTTGACGTCGGCGAGCGCGCTGAACGCGAGCGTGTCCTCGGAATCGGCCGACGAACCCGACGGCCAGCCCTGCACCGCATTGCGCCCCATGATGAACTGCACGGGCGGCACTTCGATCGGCTTGTCCGCGACGCCGAGGATGATCAGCTTGCCGTTGAGCGCCAGGCCGCCGAGCGTGGCCGTCATCGCGTCGGCGTTGGTCACCGTCGCGAGAATGACCGACGCTCCGCCCAGCGCCTTGAGCGCATCGGCGGGATTCTGCGAGCGGCTGTCGATGTAGTGATGCGCGCCGAGTTGCTTCGCAAGCGGCGCCTTGTCCTCGCCACGCGCGATCGCGACCGTGTTGAAGCCCATGCGCCGCGCGAACTGCACGCCAAGATGCCCCAGCCCGCCGATACCGAGAATCGCGACCACCTCGCCCGCGCGCGCGCCGCTGTTGCGCAACGCGTTGAACGTGGTGATGCCCGCGCAAAGCAGCGGCGCGGCGTCCACGTCGTTGAGTTCTGCGGGCATGCGCGCCAGCGCCTCGACGGGCGCAACGAGGTAATCGGCATAGCCGCCGTCGTAGCTGATGCCCGGCACCTGGCCCTTTTCACACACGACGAAATAACCGCGCCGGCAATTCGCACAATGGCCGCAATGTCCGCCGTGCCAACCCACGCCCACGCGCTCGCCCGCTTTCCATCCTTCAACGCCCGCACCCACCGTATCGATCACGCCTGCGACTTCATGCCCTGGCACGCGCGGATACTGCAGGCCCGGCCACTGGCCTTCCTTGGTCAGCGAATCGCTGTGGCAGATGCCGCACGCCTGCACCTTGATCAACACCTGACCCGCGCCGGGCGCCGGCACGTCACGCTCCACGAGTTCCAGCGCGCCGCCCGGCCCGCTCACCTGTACCGCTCTCATCTTTCGCATCGAATTTGCTCCAGTCGAAGAACAGTCATGCCAGCGCGGCTTGCGCCGTTCCGCATCGCGACGCAGCCGGCTGGTCCGAAATGGATACTAGGTGCTCAATGATGCGTGCGCAATTGAACGGACACACGCGGGTACGGACACGTGATACCACATATCTGTCACGGCAATTTCACGGGCACTGGCCGCGTCAGCAGATCGACATAGAAATCGAAAAAGCGTGCGTTATCGAAACGCTTGACGATCGTCATCTTCTGCAGCCCTGCCGGCGGCGAGCTTGCGTACCCCGTCGCCTTGCCGTCGTTCGCGCCGAAGCTCGTATCGACGTCGACCCAGCGTTCTTCCGTCTGCGTCGCGAAGCTCGGGTCCATCAGCCACGCAATCGTGAGCGTGTCCCAAACGTCGGTCGTGTAGTTCGGGTTGGTTTCGAAGCCGTTCTTGCCGTCGAAACCATAGCCGTTCAATTGCTTGAACAGTTGCGTGATGATGGTCTGCCTGTTCGGATCGTGCGCGATGCGGTCATAGACGGTTTTATCCATCTTCACGGTGTCGGTCACGTCGAGGGGAAACACGGTCTGCTTGATGGGCAGACGCAGCACTTCGCGCGCCGCTTCGGGATCGAACCACCAGTTGAATTCGGCCGTCGCCGTGGTGTTGCCCGGCACGTCGATCGCGCCGCCCATGTAGATGATCTGCTTGATCATCGGCACGATTTCGGGATGCTGTCTTGCCGCGAGCGCGATGTTCGTCAGCGGACCAATCGCGAGTATCGTCACCTGGTTCGGGTTTGCCTTCACGCTATCGACGATGAAGTCCACCGCGCTTTTGCTCTGCACTTTCGTATGCGTTGCGAAGCCGTCAGGCGGTGCGACGAGTTGAGCATCGGAAGTCGGCTCCGGTGTACTCCATGCGCCCAGATAGCCGTCGCCGCTGGGGAACCGCGCGAGTTCCTGCCGGATTTCCGAATTGGGATGCGCCAGCGCGTAATTCGCGCCCGCATACACGCCGATGCGGTCTCCAACGCCGAGCCGTTCCATCGACTTCAACGCGTCGGCGACGCCTTGCCTCAGCCACTGGTTGCCCGACACCACCGTGATGCCAAGCACCTCGATCTTGCCTTGCGCCTGCAATTGCGCGGCCATCACGCCAAGCTGGCCGTCGTCGCTCAGCGTGTTGTAGTCGCTATCGACGATCACCTTCGGCGCGGCACGCGCAACGCCATTTCCGCCGCAGCCCGACAGCATGACCGCGCATGACATCGTGACGAAAAGTCGCTTCAATGGCGTCTCCTTGTTCTCGTTTGTGTTCGTGCTGCGCGATCGAGGCCGCGTCGGCAGCAGGCTCATCATAGTGGCAAAGCCGACGCGAGCAAAACCGCGAGCACGCCAAAAACCGCTTGGGCCGTGCGTTTCACGCCGAAGCTCATGCGTGTTGCATGCACGCACTGAACGTTGTACCCGCAAGCAACATGGGAGGCGTCACGTTCTGCTCAACGAACGCCAGATCGTCGGGTACAGTCAACATCTTCACGGAGACATTGCGTTGCAACCATAAGGAGGAAACAAGTGCAGGCAAGACACACTCTCGCGGTCATATTTGCATGCGCGGCGCTCGGCGCGCTGTCCGTTCAACCGGCGCGCGCGGACAGCGCGCCCGACGAAACGATCACAGTGGAAGGCCTGTCACGCCCCACCGACATCCTCATCGACAAATGGGGCGTGCCTCATATCTTTGCGCAGAACGAACACGACGCGTTTTTCGTGCAGGGCTTCAACGCCGCGCGCGACCGGATGTTCCAGATCGACTTGTGGCGGCGACGCGGTCTCGGCGAACTCGCCGAAGTGTTCGGCCCTGCCTACGTGGAACAGGACAAGGCGACGCGGCTCTTTCTGTATCGCGGCGACATGGCGGTGGAGTGGCAACGCTACGGTCCCGACGCGAAGCCCGTCGCGACACGTTTCGCGGCGGGCGTGAATGCGTATATCGACTGGCTCGCCGCGCATCCGGACCGCTTGCCGTACGAGTTTCGCAAAGTCGGCTACTGGCCCGCGAAGTGGTCCGCCGACGACGTGGTACGCATCCGCAGTCACGGCCTCACGCGCAATCTGGAGAGCGAAGTGGCGCGCGCGAAGGTCACGTGCAAAAGCACACTCGATGCGGATTCGATCCGCTTCGGATTGCAACCGCAGTGGCAGCCGCACATGCCCGAAGGACTCGATCCCTGCCTGCCCGACGACGTCCTCAAGGTCTTCAACCTCGCCACGCAAAACGTACGCGTGACGCGTGACTCGTTGAAGAGCGCCGACGCATCGACAACCGTCATCGCCGCCGCCGACAATCCCGAGGAAGTCACAGAAGGCAGCAACAACTGGGTGATCGCGCCGGACAAATCGGCGACGGGCCGCGCGATCATGGCGAACGATCCGCACCGCGCCTATGCCGCGCCGAGCCTGCGCTACATCCAGCAGATCAGCGCGCCGACGCTCGACCTGATCGGCGGCGGCGAGCCGTCGGCTCCGGGTGTATCGATTGGACACAACGGTGCGATCGCGTTCGGTCTCACGATCTTCAACATCGATCAGGAAGACCTGTACGTCTATGAACTGAATCCCGCGAACCCTCACGAATACCGATACAAGGGGCGCTGGGAGCCGATGCGCATCGTGCGCGAACAGATCGCCGTGCGCGGCGGCCAGCCCGTTACCGCGGACCTCGCGTTCACGCGTCATGGTCCCGTGATCTACACGGAAGAAGCGAAGCATCGCGCGTTTGCCGTACGCACCGCATGGCTCGCGCCGGGCATGTCGCCATACTTCGATTCCGTGCGCTACATGCGTGCGAAGAACTACGCGCAGTTCAAAAACGATCTGTCGACATGGGGCGCGCCAACCGTCAACCAGGTCTATGCGGACACGCATGGCGACATCGGCTGGGTGCCGAGTGGTCTCGCGCCCAAGCGTCCGAACTGGGACGGCCTGCTGCCCGTGCCCGGCGACGGACGCTATGAATGGGCCGGCTTCTGGCCGCGCGACGACATGCCTTCCGCGTTCAATCCGAAGCAAGGCTACTTCACCACGTCCAACGAAATGAATTTGCCCGACGACTACCCCGCTGCGCAGCGCAAGCTCGGCTTCGAATGGACCAACGGCTCGCGCCATCAACGCATCGACGAAGTGCTGAAGGCGTCGCCGAAAGTGTCGATCGAAGATAGCGAGCGTCTGCAGAACGACAACGTGTCGATTCCCGCGCGGCGGCTCGTCGCATTGCTCGCCCCGCTGTCATCCGACGATGCCGACACGCGCGCCGCGCTCGCGCTGCTCAAGGGCTGGGACGCGCAGATGGGCGCGAATTCGGCGCAAGCCGCGCTGGAAGAAGTGTGGCTGTCGCGCCATCTCGGCCGCGCGTTCAAGGAAGCGGTGTTGCCCAAGGCCGCCGCCGATGCGTTCGGCGCACCCGACACAGCCGTGATGCTCGATACGCTCGAACATCCCGACGCGCGCTTCGGCGACAACGCGCAAGGCAAGCGCGACACTGTGCTGCTGACGAGCCTGAGCGACGCGTATCGCGAGATGGTCCGCCTTCAAGGCGCCGACGCGAGCGCATGGCAATGGGGCAAGCTGCAGACCAACCTCAACGCGCATCCCTTCGCCGATCTCGTCGACGCCGACATGCGCGCGAAGCTGAACGTCGGACCGACGGGCAAAGGCGGCAGCGCCTACACGCCCAACCAGTCGACGTATCGCGCGAGCGACTTCCGCGAGACCAACGGCCCGTCGTTTCGCGTGATCGTCGATGTCGGCAACTGGGACAACTCCCGTGCCGTGAATCTGCCCGGCGAATCGGGCGATCCCGACAATCCGCACTATCGCGACCTCGCGCAGATGTGGCTGGACGGCGAGTATTTCCCGCTGCTCTACACGCGCACCGCCGTGGAGCAGGCGACCGAAAAGCGCATTCATCTCGTGCCCGGCACATCGACGCGATGACCTCCGACGCCCGTCCATACGCCATCCCTGCGCACGGCGAAGCCCGGCAGATGGACGCGCGCGCGCCGTTCGTGATCGTGATGAATGCCGGCTCCGGGCGCAAGCAGGGCGAGACCACGGCTGCGTTGATCGCGAACGCGTTCGGCAAAGCGAACCGCGAATACGAACTGATGCTCGTCGACGATCCGTCGCAACTCGGCGCGACGGCGCAACGCGCGGTCGAACTCGCGCAGGCGCGCGGCGGCGCGGTGGTCGGCGCGGGCGGCGACGGCACGCTGTGCGCGGTCGCGCAGGCGGTGATCGGCAGCGGCTGCGCATTCGGCGTGCTGCCGTGCGGAACGTTCAACTATTTCAGCCGCGACCACGGCATTCCCGCCGATCCCGCGCAAGCCGTCGATCTGCTGCTGACGGCGCGCGCGCATCCCGTGCAGGTCGGCTTCGTCAACGACCGTATGTTCCTCGTCAACGCGAGCCTCGGGCTGTATCCGAAGATGCTCGAGCATCGCGAAATCTACAAGCGGCAATTCGGGCGCAGCCGGCTGGTCGCGCTGTGGTCGGCGATTGCGATGCTGTTGCGGCGGCATCGGCATCTGCGTCTGCATGTCGATCACGAAGGCACGATGCAGGAGATCCGCACGTCGACGCTGTTCGTCGCCAACAACCGGCTGCAACTCGAACAGGTCGGCGCGGCGGAAGCGCCGTTGCTGGCGCAAGGCTTGCTGGTTGCATTGGCGCCGCGCGCGATCGGCCGCGTTGCGCAGATCGTGCTGTCGCTGCACGGCGCGCTGAGCCGGATGAGCGACGCGGACAACGTGATCGGCTTCGCGTTTCGCCGCTTCACGGTCACGCATCCGTCGAAGCGGCGCAGGCGTGTCAAAATCGCAATGGATGGCGAAGTCACGCGCATGCAGATGCCGCTCGAATTCCGTGTCGGCGACACGCCCCTTTATCTGCTGAAACCCGAGGCCGATGTCGCCGCCCTGAACCGCTCATGACGCTGTTGCTCCAGATCTCCGATCCGCATTTCGGCACCGAACGGCCCGACGTCGTCGAGGCCTTGCTGCAACTCGCCGCTCGCGAGCAGCCGGATCTCGCCGTGCTGTCCGGCGATATCACGCAGCGCGCGCGGCGCAGCCAGTTCGCGGCGGCGCGGGCGTTCCTCGACCGGCTGGGCGCAACACCGACGCTCGTCATTCCCGGCAATCACGACATTCCCCTCCTCAACCTGTTTACGCGCGTGCTGCATCCGTATGCGAATCACCGGCGCGTGTTCGGCGCCGATCTCGAACCGGTGTTCGAGTCGCGCGAACTGCTGGTGATCGGGCTGAACACGACTCGCCGCGCGCGGCATACGAATGGCGAAGTCTCCACGGAACAGATCGAGCGTGCCGCACGGCGACTCGAACGCGCGACACCGCTGCAACTGCGCGTAGTGGTCACGCATCATCCCGTGGCATCCGTCGCGGCAGAAGACGCGCGCGATCTGCTGCACGGCCGCGAAGCCGCGATCCGACGATGGGCGCAAGCGGGTGCCGATCTGATCGTCGGCGGACATATCCATTTGCCGTATGTGCTGCCGCTCGCGAGCCGCATGGACATCGCGCGTCCCGTGTGGGCCGTGCAGGCGGGCACGGCGGTATCGACACGCATTCGCGCGCAGATGTCGAATTCGGTCAATCTGATTCGCTACGACGCGGACGATCCGAATGGGCGCAAGGCCGTCGTCGCCCGCTATGATTACGACGAAAACGACCACGCATTCGTGCCTGTGCTGGAACATGCACTCGATCTCGCCAGCACGGATGCAGCGCGTTCGCCCGTTTCGGCGCGCGCGGCCGGCTCGTCATGATGGAGCTTGCGAGCGTCGCGGGCCGGCATGCGCTCGAACTGATGGCGGCGACGCTGCTGGTCGCGGAGTGCATCGCGTATGGCGCGTTTCGTGTGGGCCGCGCCCGCATGCTGACATTTAATGTGGGGATACGCGTTGGCGTGGTTGTCATCGTCACTGCGGCCGCGTGCTTCGCGGCGCTCACGCATGCGCTGTTGACCGATCCCGCGTTGACCCGCTTCGACCTCGCGTTCGCGCTAGATCTCGGCGTTACCGTGCCGCGCGAAGTCAAACACGCCTTCGCTATTGCGACGCATCTCGGCGATCCCAAGGTGCTGGCGGTCTGCTGCACAGCGGGCACCATTGCGCTGCTGTCGACGCGGCACCTTCTGCTCGCCTGCACGCTCGCCGCGGCTTCGGGCGGCAACGGCCTGTTGAACATGACGCTCAAGCAGTTGATCCGCCGCGCGCGGCCTGACTACGACACCGCGTTCGCGTCCGTGCATAGCTGGAGTTTCCCGAGCGGCCACACATCCGGCTCGCTCGCGACTTATGGCGCGATCGCGTATGTGCTCATACGCACGCTGCCCGCGCGCTGGCATCTGCCCGTGGTCCTCGGCGCGGTGGCTGTCGTCGGGATGATTGCGTGGAGCCGGCTGATCATTGGCGTGCATTTCGCCAGCGATGTGCTTGCGGGCGCGATGACGTCAACAGCATGGCTCACGGCCTGCGTGCTGGTGGCGGAGTGGCTGCGGCGACGCGTTATCGGTTGAGACGTCTGTCAACGGCGGGCTTCGCGTTCACACCATCGCGACTTTGCCGTGCGAAGAGGAACTTCAGCCACTCGCGCCCGTTGACGACCAGCATGCCCACGAGCACGAGCGCCGAGCCCGCGAGAAAGGTCGGATCGAGCCGTTCATGCAGCAGCAGCGCGCCGAGCGCAACGCCGAACATCGGCGCCATGAACGACAGCACGCCGAGCCGCGACGCAAGATAGATTCTCAGCAGATAGAACCACGCAACGTAGCTAAAGAAACAGACGACGAAGGCCTGAAACCCGAGGCTCGCCCACACCAGCGTGTTGCCATGAAACGTGGACTGGCCGGACAGAAGGGCAAACGGCAGCAACACGACAAAGGCCCACACCAGTTGATAGAACAACGTCTGCGTGGCGGGCGCTTCGCTCAGACGCGACGCGCGCACGGCGACGGTAGTCAGGCCCCACACTGCGCCCGCGCAAATGCCCAGCAGGTCGCCCAGCATCCAGTTCGGCGCCGACGGCCCTGCTCCGCCTCCCGCGCCCGGCCCGACAAACGTAATCACGATCCCGACGAAGGCGATCGCAATGCCCGTCCACTGCATGCGCGTCAAGCGTTCGGAGGGCAGCACGATCTGCAGACCGACTGCCGCGAACATCGGCGCGGTGTAGAGGAACACGGCCATGTGAGACGCCGTGGTCAGGCGCAGGCCTTCGGCAACGAACAGAAACTCGGCGGCAAACAGCACGCCTACCAGCGAGCCCGGCCCGAGCGCAACACCCTTGAGCCATGTGTCGCGCACGATCAACCGGCCGAACACCCAGACCAGCACGGCGGCAACCCCGGAGCGCAGCGATACCTGAAGCAGTGGCGCGACGTCGGCAGCGATCGCTTTCATTGCCGCCTGTTGGAGTCCCCATATCAGGCACAGCATCACCATGCTTGAAACGGCGAGGCCGTCCAGAGTCTTTCTCATTGATATTTGTCAGCAGGTCTTGCGCGAAAGCGCCTTGGGCGTGGTTCGCGTGAATCGGGACAGCGCGACGGGTCCGGCTCGATGATGTCGCGTGTAAGGCGGCTGGATGCCGTCACGACGAATCTTGTGGAGCCAGTTATCTGATCATTCCCCGCGCGCAAGGCATTCGATTGTCAACCATTTGCAGTGTGTTGTCGAATCGCTGCCGGCGCGCGAAAGACCTGCCAGGTGCTACGGAAAGATCGGCGAAGCGGGCTCCGCGCCTTCTAGATCGGCTCGTGGCACATGCTGCGCGATCAATTGCTCGATCTCATGTTCACGCGATGCGGGCACGTCGGCCATGATCAGCAACTGGCCGTCGCGTATCGCATCGCGAAAACGTTCGAGCTGCGTATTCGGCTCGTTGACGCCGATCATCGTGGCCGTCCACGCGCCGAAACCGGCGCCCGCCACTGTCAGCATGACGACCGCACCGCCCGCGATGGCCAGTTCGGCGGGCGGATAAACAAGCGCCACGAGGCCAAGCAGCGCGCCCGTCACGCCGCCGAGCGCCACGCCGCGTTCCAGCGAATGCACGACGTCGCTGCTTTGCAGCAAAGAGGCTTGTGGCAATTCTTCGAGGGTGACGCTGTGATTCGCGAGCACGTGGATGTGCCGCCAGGTGATTCGCGCGCGCAGCAGGTCGTCAACGATCGCTTTCGCGGTCAACGTGTCGGGGGCAATGAAATAAAGGCGTCTCATATCGGCTCTCCGTCAATTGGCGGCATCCACAACGGGATGCAACGGGGCGATGCCTCTAATCGTACGCCTGAATGGGCCGTTCAGCGGGCCGCAAACACGCTATTCAAGCATGCTGCAATGCGGCATCTAGCCATGTCCCGTCACGAACTTCTTCGTTGCGTGATAACCGTGCTTTGTCGCGTCGGCAACGGCATGGCCTGCCGCTTTCGCGCCGTGTCCGACCGCATGCACTCCGTCGCGAACGGCGTGCCCGGTCTCCCGGCCTGCCGTCTTCGCGTCGGTCTTGAACTGGTGAGCGCCGCTTGCGAGGCTCGCATGCGCCAGCGGGCTGACCACGGCAAGCATGGCCACGATAATTGCAATTCTGGGCGTTTTCATGTCCCTGATTTTCCCACATCGGCTGGCGCGTACCTGAGCCCGCCCGGTAAGCATCGTATGGAATTTGTATCGCGATGTTTCCTCGTCCGTTTTCGATCAATCAAACAATCGCCTTACATCGCCCCCGCTTTCACTCGCGCGCGCTTACGTCTAGGCTAGAACAAGCTCGACACGCATCTCTCACCAACGTTCTGCCGCAACGGAGCGAGGCCCGCCATGCAATTGTCCGCCGTCACCGTCGTCAAGCCCGAAACGACCAACTTCATTCTCGGGCAATCCCACTTCATCAAGACCGTCGAGGACATCCACGAAACGCTCGTCGGCGCGGTGCCCGGCATCAAGTTCGGCCTCGCGTTCTGCGAAGCGTCCGGCAAGCGGCTCGTGCGGCGCTCCGGCACCGACGATGCGCTCGTCGAGATGGCCAGCCAGAACGCGCTGAACGTCGCGGCGGGCCACAGCTTCTTCGTGTTCCTCGGCGACGGCTTTTTCCCCGTCAACGTGCTGAATGCGTTGAAGGGCGTGCCCGAGGTGTGCCGCATCTTCTGCGCAACGGCCAACCCCGTCGAGGTACTGGTGGCGGAAACGGATCAGGGACGGGGCATCGTCGGCGTGATCGACGGGTTCTCGCCGCTCGGCGTCGAAGGCGCGGAGGACGTGCAATGGCGCAAGGACCTGCTGCGCACGATCGGCTATAAACTTTGACCCGAATGGACCATCGACGCCTTGCGCCCGGTACGCTGTGGGCCGCCATCGAGCGGCAGACCGAACACGCGCTGCGCTGCGGCGCGCTGCAACCTATCGATACCGTTCAGGCCGTCATCGAAAGCGGCGTTGTCCGCTTCGTCGTGCGGCAGGTGTCGAGCCTCACGCGCAAGGAGCAGCAGCGCCGGCAAGCGCGCAAGCTGCAGACGGAGAAAGGTCCTGTCGCGAATCCGTTTCTTCCTTACGAGCCGGACCTGTTCGTCGCCGATATCTCCGACACGCATCTGGCCTTGCTCAACAAGTTCAACGTCATCGACCATCATCTGCTGATCGTTACACGCGATTTTCAGCGGCAGGAAGCGCTGCTCGATCTCGCGGACTTCGAAGCGCTGATGGCCTGCATGGCGGAATTCGATGGCATCGGCTTTTACAATGGCGGCCCCGAGGCGGGTGCCAGTCAGCCGCACAAGCATCTGCAGATCGTGCCGCTGCCGCTCGGCGATTCGGGGCCTGCAGTGCCTGTCGAGCCGCTGCTAGCGGAAGCCGTCGCCAATGGGCCAGCGATGCGCGTGCCGGGCCTGCCGTTTCGTCACGCATTCGCGCGTATCGCGCTGGATCATGCGACGCCCGCCGATGCCGCGAAGACAGCACTCTTCTGTTACCGCGCGTTGCTCGACGCGGCCGGCGTCGGCGCCACGGAGACCGACGGCGTTCCATGCCAATCGTCGCCCTACAACCTGCTCGTCACGCGCCAATGGATGCTGCTCGTTCCCAGATCGGCGGAACACGTGGAGGGCGTGTCGGTGAACGCGCTGGGATTCGCCGGATCACTCTTCGTGCGCGACGCGGCACACCTGGCGCTGATCGAGCGGCTCGGCCCGATGACGGTGCTGCAACGTGCCGCCCTGCCCTGGCCGCAATAGGATCGCCCTATGACTGGCACATGAAACTGGTATTTCCGCCGTATTCGGGCTTCGCCTAATCTCTGCGTATCGGGAACAAACCCGAGAACAAACGCGCTGGCAACTGCCGGCGACGGAGACAGGCATGACCGAGCAGTCCGCCGCATCCGATGCGCAAACCGTAATCGCCGCCGATATCGTCGTGCCCACCTCGGCTGTCGCGCTGGGCGCCACGCTCGACTACGACGCGCCGCCGCTTCCCGGCGACGCCCTTCCGCTTCTCTGGCACTGGATCTTCTTCCGCCCGACCATCGCGCAGGCGCAGATCGGCGAAGACGGCCATCCGCGTAAAGGCGGCTTTCTTCCCGACCTCGGCTTGCCGCGCCGCATGTGGGCAGGCGGCCGCCTGCGCTTTCATGCGCCCGTGACGGTCGGCAGCGCGATCACGCGCGAATCGTCGATCCTGAACGTCAGCGAGAAGCAAGGCCGCACCGGCAAGCTCGGCTTCGTCACCGTACACCACCGCATCTATTGCGAAGGCACGTTCGCCATCGACGAAGAACAGGACATCGTCTACCGCGAACCGGCCGCGCCTGGCGCGCCCGCTCCCGCACCGACCGCCGCGCCCGATGCCGCGCAATGGCACCGGCAGATCGTCCCCGATGAAGTGCTGATGTTCCGCTACTCGGCGCTGACCTTCAACGGGCACCGTATCCACTACGACAAGCCTTACGCGACGCAGGTGGAAGGCTATCCGAATCTCGTCGTGCATGGACCGTTGATCGCCACGCTGCTGATGGATCTGCTGCGCAGGCAGAGCCCCGACGCGAAGGTGCTCGAATTCTCTTACAAGGCGATGCGTCCGAGCTTCATGGGCAACGTCCTTCATCTGTGCGGCCAGCCGTCGGCAGACGGCAAAACGGTCGAACTGTGGTCGAAGGACCACGAAGGCTGGCTGACCATGACGGCGCGCGCGACGCTCGCCTGATCCCGCAATCCGCAACTGCATAAGAATTGACCATGATCCATACCGTCACCGATCCGTTTCAGGACATCCGCGAAGCCGTTCGCGACCTCTGCCAGCAATTCCCGGCCGAGTACTTTCGCAAGGTCGATGAAGAGCGCGGCTATCCCGAAGCCTTCGTCGACGCGCTCACCAAAGCAGGCTGGCTCGCCGCGCTGATCCCGCAAGAATATGGCGGCTCGGGCCTGGGGCTGACGGAAGCGTCCGTCATCATGGAAGAGATCAACCGCTCGGGCGGCAACTCGGGCGCGTGCCACGGGCAGATGTACAACATGGGCACGCTGCTGCGCCACGGCTCGGCGGAACAGAAACGGCTGTATTTGCCGAAGATCGCGAGCGGCGAACTGCGCCTGCAATCGATGGGCGTCACCGAGCCGACCACGGGCACCGACACGACGAAGATCAAGACGACGGCCGTGCGCAAGGGCGACCGCTACGTCGTCAACGGGCAGAAGGTGTGGATCTCGCGCGTCCAGCATTCCGACCTGATGATCCTGCTCGCCCGCACCACGCCGCTTGCCGACGTGACGAAGAAAAGCGAAGGCATGTCGATTTTCCTCGTCGATCTGCGCGATGCGATTGGCCACGGCATGACGGTTCGTCCGATTCCGAACATGGTCAATCACGAGACCAATGAACTGTTCTTCGACAACCTTGAAATCCCCGCTGAAAACCTGATCGGCGAAGAAGGCATGGGCTTCAAGTACATCCTCGATGGACTGAACGCCGAGCGCACGCTGATCGCGGCCGAATGCATCGGCGATGGCTATTGGTTCATCGACAAGGTCTCGCAGTACGTGAAAGACCGCGTCGTGTTCGGCCGTCCGATTGGCCAGAACCAGGGTGTGCAGTTTCCGATTGCGCGCTCGTACATCAACATCGAAGCGGCGAACCTGATGCGCTTTGAGGCCGCGCGCCGCTTCGACGCACACGAGCCGTGCGGCGCGCAGGCCAACATGGCAAAGCTGCTCGCCGCCGATGCTTCCTGGGAAGCGGCCAACGCCTGCCTGCAGTTTCATGGCGGCTTCGGCTTCGCCGCTGAATACGACATCGAGCGCAAGTTCCGCGAGACGCGTCTCTATCAGGTCGCGCCCATCTCGACGAACCTGATCCTGTCGTACGTCGCCGAGCACATCCTCGGTCTGCCGCGTTCCTTCTGAGAGCGAGTCCGATCATGCGTCCGCTCCAAGGCATCAAGGTCGTCACGTTCGAACACGCGATCGCCGCGCCCTTCTGCACCCGTCAGCTCGCCGATCTCGGCGCGCGTGTCATCAAGATCGAGCGCCCCGGCGCGGGCGACTTCGCGCGCGGCTACGACGAGCGCGTGTCGGGCCTCGCGTCGCATTTCGTGTGGACCAACCGCTCGAAAGAAAGCATCACGCTCGATGTCAAACAACCGCAAGCGCTCGACATCGTACACAAGCTGCTCGCCGATGCCGACGTGTTCGTGCAGAACCTTGCGCCCGGCGCGACGCAGCGCCTCGGCTTCGACTACGCGACGCTGAGCGTGACGTATCCGAAGCTGATTGTCTGCGATATCTCGGGTTATGGACTGGATGGTCCCTTTCGCGACAAGAAAGCCTATGACCTGCTGATCCAGAGCGAATCGGGATTTCTGAGCATCACGGGTTCAGAAGGCGAGCCCGCGAAAGCAGGCTGCTCGATCGCGGATATCGCGGCGGGCATGTACGGCTACACCAACATCCTCGCCGCGCTGCTGGAGCGCGCGCAGACGGGGCGCGGCAAGCATATCGACGTGTCGATGCTCGAAAGCATGGTTGAGTGGATGAGCTACCCGCTCTACTACTCGATCGATGGACAGACGCCGCCGCGCCAGGCGGGCGCGTCTCACGCAACGATCTTTCCGTATGGTCCGTTCGTCGCCGGCGACGGCAAGACGGTGATGCTCGGCCTGCAAAACGAGCGCGAATGGAAGAACTTTTGCGAGTCGGTGATCGAGCGTCCCGAGCTGCTCACGGACGAGCGATTCTCGTCGAACAGCGGCCGCGCGAAGCATCGCGAGGAACTTACGCGCGTCATCGTCGACGCGTTTTCGGCGTGGACGGCGGCGCAGGTGATCGAGCGTCTGGAGAAGGCCAGCATCGCGAACGCGCGGATGAACGACATGCACGATGTCTGGAACCATGAACAGTTGCAGGCCCGGCAACGCTGGACGCATGTGCAGACGGCTGCGGGCGCGATCCCCGCGCTCTATCCGCCCGGCATGACCGCCGAAGACGAGCCTCGCATGGACGCCGTTCCCGCGCTCAGCGCGCATACGGACGCGATCTTGCGTGAACTGGGTTTCAGTGCAGCGGAGGTGGACGCGCTGCGCGCATCCCATGCCGTCTAGCTGTTTTACGAATCGGGCAATCACTTCAAAACAATCGCGCCCCGCCTTGCCCTCTCCCTGCATGTGGCGAGGCAACCCAACCAGGAGACACAACCATGTCCGTCAACGCCGCCGGTCGGCTCGACCGTCTGCCCATTTGCAGTTTCCACTGGAAGATACTCGGCCTGATCGCCGGTGGCGCGTTTCTCGACGCGTTCGATATCTATCTCGCCAACGGCTCGGTCGCAGCCATGGTGAAGGAAGGTTTCACCGATCTCCAGCATGGCGCGATGTTCGTCTCGGCGACCTTCGTCGGCATGATGATCGGCGCGTATGCGGCGGGCCACATCGGTGACCGGCTCGGACGACGTTACTCGTATCAATTGAATCTCGGCATCTTCGGGGTGGCCTCGATTGCCGCGTGCTTCGCGCCGAACATCGAATGGCTGATCGTGCTGCGCTTCATCATGGGCGTGGGGCTCGGCGCCGAACTGGTGGTCGCGGCGGGCACGCTCGCCGAGTTCGTGCCGCCTGCGACGCGCGGCAAGTGGGTATCCCTGCTCGCGATCATCATCAACAGCGGGCTGTTCGCGGCACTCGCGGCGGGCTACTGGATCATCCCGAACCTCGGCTGGCGCTATATGTTCGCGATCGCGGGCGTCGGCGCGCTGATCGTCTGGTTCCTGCGTCACCGGATGCCCGAATCGCCGCGCTGGCTCGAATCGACGGGCCAGCTCGACGAAGCGGAAGCGACGCTCGCCGCAATTGAGCGTGAAGTCGAAGCGCGCGTGGGTACGTTGCCGCCCGTGCAACGCGTAATCAACCTGAACGTCGGCGCGGTGCCGCTGAGCGCGCTGTTCGCGCCGGGCATGCGCGGGCGCACCTGCGTCGCGGCGCTCACCGCGATTGCCGTCAACATCGGGCTATACGGTTTCATCGCGTGGCTGCCGACCTTCTTCGTCAGCGAAGGCCTGTCGATCGTCAAGTCGCTCGGCTTCGTGATGCTGATGTCGATCGGCTCGCCCGTCGGCGGCCTGGTCGGTTATCTGATCGCGGACCGGATCGGCCGCGCGAAAGGCATCGTGCTCGCCGCGCTGGTCAGCATCGTGTTGGGGTGGATCTACGTGACGTTGCGCGAGCCTGCGCACATCATCATCGTCGGCTTCTGTCTCGTCACGACGATCTATACGATCACCACGCTTGGGCTGTTCGGCTACATTCCCGAACTGTTCCCGACGGAAGTGCGCCTGCGCGGCACGGGCGTCGCGGGAACATGCGGACGCGCCGCGTCGATCGCGACGCCGTATCTGGCGCTGCTGCTGTATCAGCGTGTCGGCGTGTCCGGTGTCATTGCGATGGTGAGCGTGATCTTTGCCGTGCTGTGCGTCGCGATCTGCATTCTTCGCGTCGAGACGAGCCGGCATGCGCTCGAAGATGTCGCGCCGGGAACCAGCGACGCCACCTCTGCCGCCCAGGACCGCGACGCGGCGCACGCGGCGGAACACGCTTGAGCGCAGATCGAAATCAACCGGGCGTGGCTTGCTTGCGCAGCGTCACGCCCTGCCATGTTTCGCATTCGACCTGCTCCGCAATCAACTCGATGAGCGTTTGCCGCACGGCCACCGTCGCCGAATGCATCGGCACGCCGTTCGGCCAGCAGATGCTGGCAGGACGGCGAATGACGGGATCGACGATCTTGCGCATCTTCGGCATGCGGGTTTGATCGAGTTGCGCGAGCGCCGACGACGGCAGAATCGTGCAGGCCCGGCCCGAATGGGCGATCAGAAGCATCGACGGCAACGAATCGATATCAGCGATGATGTTCAGCTCGACCTTCTCGCTCGAAAAGGTCCGCTCGATCAGAAGGCGCAAGCCATTCGACACACCAGGCGCAACCAGCTTGACGCCCGCGAGCTTCGCGAGCGGACAGGTAGTTGAACGCGGCGAGACCGCGCCGCCTGGTTCGCCGAGCAGATAGAGCGTCTCGTCGAGCACGGGCAACGCGGATATTCCAGGCGTATCGGACTCGCGAAACAGGATCGCGAGGTCCAGTCTGCCGTTCGCGAGCAACTCGTTGAGATAGCCGCTCATGCTCTCGAAGAACTGCAGACGGATGCCCGGATAGCGGTCCTGAATCCGCTCGAAGAGCGGCACGGCGAGCACCGATGCCATAGTCGTCGGCAAGCCGACTGCCACCGTTCCCGACTCGCTGCCCGCGCCCTTCGTCACTTCCTGTTTGAGCTGTTCCATCTGCCGAAGCACGAGCCGCGCATGACGATAGAGCGCATCGCCTTCAGCCGTCGGTGTGACGCCATGATTGCTGCGCAATAGCAGCGACACGCCGAGTTCTTCTTCGAGACGCGCCATCTGCTGACTCAGTGAAGGCTGCGCGACAAAGAGCTTTTCCGCCGCTTTGCCAAGACTGCCGTAATCGACGATGCTGACAAAGTAACGGAGCTGGCGAACGTCCATGAGCGGTTGAAGGTGTGAGCAGTTGTGTGATGAGCGCCGTTCGGTTTGTCGTTACGTGCTAGGGCGCTTGGGCTGGGAGCCCATTTTATACTGCCGCTTGCTCGATGGACGTGCGATGCAGTTCTACACGCCACGGCTTGCGTCGAGAATGCCTTGCGCGCGAAGGATAACGGGCCGGTCGACCATCTTCCCGTCCACCGCCACGGCTGCGCCGTTCGCGCGCTCGAACGCGTCGAGCACTTTCTTCGCCCACGCTATTTCCGCCTCGCCAGGCGCGAAGCACTCGTTGATCGTGGAAACCTGTTTGGGATGAATGCAGAGCTTGCCCGCGAATCCCCAGCGCTTTGCTTTTGTCGTTTCGGCTTCGAGTAGTTGCGTATCGTCGATGGCGGGCGTCACGCCGTCGATGGGCGGCCGTATCTCCGCGACGCGCGAAATCATCACGAGCTTCGCGCGAAACGTATCGAGTTCCTCGCCATCGGATGCCATGCCCATGTCGGCGCAAAAGTCGAGTGTGCCGAACATCAGTTGATGCACGAAAGGCGCGTTCGCGACTTCGAGCACGTTCCACATGCCCTTCGCGCTTTCGATCAATGGGAAGACGGGCATCGTGCTTCGGGTCCGCGAAACGAGCGTGGTGACATCGGCTGCACGCTCCGCTTTCGGCAAGACGATGCCCGCGACGCCGCGCAGCTTGCCCAGCGCGGCGTCCTGCTCGAACCACGGCGTGCCGACGGCGTTCACGCGGATCAACACGGGGCGCTCCGGCGAGAGCCACGCGGCTACGGCCTGTCTGGCGCGGTCCTTGTCGTCGGGTGCGACGGCATCTTCGAGATCGACGATGACGGCGTCCGCGCCGCTGCTTAGCGCCTTCTCGAAGCGCTCCGGACGCGTGCCCGGAACGAACAGAAACGAGCGATGCTGGCGATCAACAGGCTGTGACATCTCGACTCCTGACAAGTATGTTCGTCACAGCGCGCCCGTTAGTTCTGGCACAACGTTGAACAGATCGCCGACGAGGCCATAATCCGCGACGCTGAAAATCGGCGCTTCTTCGTCCTTGTTGATCGCGACGATGACCTTCGAGTCCTTCATGCCCGCCAAGTGCTGGATCGCGCCCGAGATGCCGACCGCGATGTACAACTGCGGCGCGACGATCTTGCCGGTTTGACCGACCTGATAGTCGTTCGGCACATAGCCAGCATCGACGGCTGCGCGCGATGCGCCCAACGCGGCTTGTAGTTTGTCTGCCAACGGCTCCAACACTTGCGTGTAGTTCTCGCCACTGCCAAGACCACGACCGCCCGACACGATGACGTTCGCCGACGTCAGTTCCGGACGATCGAGCTTTGTCACTTCACGGCTCACGAAATGCGAGATGCCTGCGTCAGGCGCTGCATCGATCTTCTCGATGGATGCATCGCCGCCTTCTGCTGCAACGGCGTCGAACCCCGTTGCGCGCACCGTAATGACCTTGATCGAATCGTGCGATTGAACCGTGGCGATGGCGTTGCCAGCGTAGATCGGGCGCTCGAATGTATCGGCGCTCACCACAGCCGTAATCTCGCTGATCTGCGCGACGTCGAGCTTTGCAGCGATGCGCGGCGCGATGTTCTTGCCGTAAGCCGTCGCCGGTGCGAGGATGTGCGAGTAATTTTTCGCGATGTTCAGCACCGTCGCCTCGACGTTTTCCGCGAGGCCTGCTGCCAGTTGCGGCGCATCGGCGAGCAACACCTTCGACACGCCCGCCACCTTCGCAGCCGCATCAGCCGCGCCTTGCGCGTTGTGCCCCGCCACCAGCAAATGAATGTCGCCACCAATCTTCTGTGCAGCAGCAACTGTATTGAGCGTCGCTGCCTTCAGCGCCGCGTTGCCCCCCAAGGGGGCTTCCTTCGGGGCGTCGTGTTCAGCAATTACCAGAATCGTCATGTTCTTTCCTGTACTTCAGAGAACTTTGGCTTCGGTCTTGAGCTTCTCGACCAGTGCAGACACATCAGCCACCTTCACACCAGCCGAGCGCTTTGGCGGCTCGCTGACTTTCAGCGTCTTCAGACGCGGCGTGACATCGACGCCTAGATCTTCGGGCTTCACGATTTCGAGCGGCTTCTTCTTCGCCTTCATGATGTTCGGCAGAGTCACGTAGCGCGGCTCGTTCAGGCGCAGATCGGTCGTGATCACAGCCGGAAGCGTAAGCGACAACGTTTCCGCGCCGCCATCCACTTCGCGCGACACCGTCGCCTTGCCATCCGACACCACAACTTTCGATGCAAACGTCGCCTGCGGCAGCCCCGCCAGAGCAGCGAGCATTTGCCCAGTCTGATTGGAGTCGTCGTCGATCGCCTGCTTGCCGAGAATCACCAGTTGCGGCTGTTCCTTGTCAACCAGCGCCTTGAGTAACTTCGCGACAGCCAGCGGTTGAAGTTCCTCATTCGACTCGATCAACACAGCGCGATCCGCGCCGATCGCCAGTGCCGTGCGCAGCGTTTCCTGACACTGCGCGACACCGCAAGACACAGCGATAACCTCGCTGACAACACCCGCCTCCTTCAACCGCACCGCCTCTTCAACAGCGATTTCATCGAACGGATTCATCGACATCTTCACATTCGAAATATCGACTCCCGTGTTGTCCGACTTCACGCGGACCTTCACGTTGTAGTCAACCACTCGTTTAACAGGGACCAGCACTTTCACGGGCGTCTCCACTTATAGAAGAATCACGAGCCTGAGCTTCGTTAGCAGCCTCTATTTGAAAGCCTGCCCTGCCTCAACGCAAATACCAGATTGCTCTGCCCGTCATAGGTTTCAACGATGACGGACACCCTCGCTGCCGATTTTTTGCAACGCCCCTACAATAGCTGTGGCCACGGCGAAACCCCTCGCCGGTGTTGTTAGACAACGCATTTACATCATGAACATTGCCCACATCAGATCGCGATTTTTTGTTGCCGTCCTGTTCTTCACGATGTTTGCCTTCGGCAACACGGTATCGGCGCAGACCGTCGATAGCTCCGATCCGCAGATACTGATCAAGTCAGTGACGCAGCAGGTGCTCGACGAAGTCCACACGCAGGCGATCGACCCATCGGATATCCCGCGCATCATGAACATCGTGAACCGGGACATCCTGCCTTATATCGACTTCGAACATACGACGCAGCTTGCCTTGGCCCGCTACTGGCGCACGGCCACGCCCGCGCAGCAGCAACAGCTCGTGCAACAGTTCAAGATGCTGCTGATCCATCTGTATTCGGGCGCGCTCGCGCAGCTCAAGCCGGATCAGAAGATCGACTATCCGCCGATGCGCGTCGCGCCGACGGACACCGACGCCGTCGTGCGCACGATCGCCTCTACCAATGCGCAGCCCGTCGAGATCGATTACCGTTTGCGCAAGACGCCGCAAGGCTGGCGCGTGTACGACCTCAATGTGATGGGCGCGTGGCTCGTGCAGACGTACCGGCAGCAGTTCGGTGAAACGATCCAGCAGAGCGGCATTGATGGACTGCTGCGGTTTTTGACGGACCGCAATCAGCAGCTTGCGTCGGGCAAGCCGCAGTAAGCGGCGTTATCTGAAGTGGCGAATCGAAGGTCTGCGTAGCGCGCGCGCATCGTGACGCTGGAAACACAGCACGACGCGCGCGTGGCTGACAGACGCCAATCGCGCGCTTTCAGCCAGCGGCCGAAGCGAACAACGTCACCAGACGATCCAGACCGTTCACTTCCCAGTCCGGCCGCTGTCCCATTTCCTCGAACGTCTTGCCGCCACGGTTGATCCAGCAGGTTGGAAAACCGAAGTAGCGCGCGCCCGTCGCATCCCACGCATTCGACGACACGAACAGAATTTCCCTTCGGCCGACGCCAAACGTCTGTTCCGCGAGTTCGTAAGCGCGATTGTCCGGCTTGTAGACGCGCACGGGATCGACGCTCAGCAGATGGTCGAAGCTGTTCCGAAGCCCTGCATTAGTCACGACGGCGTCGATCGAATGCGGCGAGCCGTTCGACAGGATCGCGAGCTTCAGTCCGCGATCCCGCAACGCGCGCAGCGCATCGGGCACTTCCGGATAAGCCTGCAAACGCAGATACGCATCCGACAGCGAACGGCACGCACGTTCGTCAAGCTCCAGCCCAAGATGCCGGATCGTGAAGCGCAACGCTTCTTCCGTCACGTGCTCGAACAGGATATAGCGGTTCATCAGGCTGCGCAGCCAGGTGTATTCGAGTTGCTTCTGCCGCCATACGTTGCTGATTTCCTGGCCGCGTCCAGGGAACTGCTCGTCGCACTGGACGGCAACCGAATGCACGTCGAACAGCGTGCCGTACAGGTCGAATGCAATGGCCTTGATGTGATTCATACCGCGTTCTCCTCCAGAAAAATATGAAGCACTGCACGTGCTTTACTCCCGACTCTTCTCCTTGAGCCGCGCCCGATGCGCGGCCACCTTCGCCCGATTGCCGCAGACGGCCATGCTGCACCATCTGCGCGCATGGCCTCGCGTGTGATCGGCGAACAGCAGCGTGCATGCCGGGCCTTCGCACGCTTTCACCTGCGTGAAATCCTCTTCGCAGACGAGTTTCGCCAGCGCATCGGCGATCGGCATCAACAACGACTCCGCCGACTCCCAGCGCCGCACCGTGCGAAACGAAAACGCGGTCGGCGCGTCCGAACCGTTCGCGACGATCTCGCCATGCTGCTCGTCGCGCTCGAGTAACGCGTTCACGGGTTTGAGTTCGCGCAGATCGGTCGCCGCGAGCGCATGCCCTTTCCTCTTTTTCACGTAGCCCCGAAACCACTCGCGCAGTTCGCGCGCGTTCGCCGCGATCTCGTCGAGTTCGGCGGGCGTCGCGCGTGAGCGGATCGACGCGAGCGCTTCGGGCGGCACCATGCCGGCCTGTTCGAGCCAACGCAGCAGCCCTTCGCCGTCGCTGATCCAGTCGACGGGGACATCGACGGGCGTCGCGATCGAATTCAGGAAATCGAGCCCCGGCGCGTCGGCCAAAAACATGGCCGGTATCTGGCGGTAGTCCATTGCTATGACAAATGTAAGGTGACGATGACTCCATCGTAACCACTAAAAAAGCACTTGACAAGTTACATCGTCAATTCGTAACCTATAAAACATGCTCTGAACGGTTACACAGAATTGCGCGATTCTGAAGCAAGGCGCGGCACAAGTCGCGTTGATTGAGTCGAGTGAAATTTATCTTTACGGAGAGAAACGCCATGTCCACGATTGCCCATCGCCGCGCCGACGTTGACGGTTTCAACGTGTTCTATCGGGAAGCGGGCCGCGCCGGCGCGCCGAAGCTGCTACTGCTGCACGGCTTTCCGAGTTCCAGCCATATGTTCCGCGACCTGATTCCGCTGCTCGCGGACCGGTTTCATATCGTCGCGCCGGATTTGCCGGGCTTCGGCCAGTCGGACATGCCGGAGCGCGGCCAATTCGCCTACACGTTCGATAACCTCGCCAATGTGATCGACCGGTTCACGGAAGTGGTCGGCTTCGACCGCTACGCCGTCTACGTTTTCGATTACGGCGCGCCGACGGGCTTTCGGCTCGCGCTGAAGCACCCCGAGCGCATCACGGGGATCATTTCGCAGAACGGCAACGCATATGTGGAAGGACTGAGCGAAGGCTGGAATCCGATTCAGGCGTACTGGAGGGAGCCGACGCAAGCGAACCGCGACGCGCTGCGGGCCATGCTGACCCGTGACACGACGATCTGGCAATACACGCACGGCGTGAGCGACGCGACGCAGGTTTCGCCCGACGGCTATTCGCTCGACAACTACTACATGAACCGTCCGGGCGCGCACGAAATCCAGCTCGACCTGTTCGGCGACTATCAAAGCAACGTCGCGCTGTACCCGGCGTTCCAGCAGTACTTCCGCACGCACCAGCCGCCGTTCCTCGCGGTGTGGGGCAAGAACGATCCGTTCTTCCTGCCGCCCGGCGCCGAAGCGTTCAAGCGCGATCTGCCGAACGCGGACGTGCGTTTCTTCGATACGGGCCACTTCGCGCTCGAAACACATGCGACTGACATCGCCGCCGCCATCACCGGCTTTCTGACTCGCTGAAACCTATGGGCGAACCGCTGGTTCGCCCGATTACACACTGCGTCGACCGACGCGCCATCCCCCTTAGGAGAATCCTCATGCGTGCAATCGTGCTCGAAAAGTTCGGCGGTATCGACAGCCTCGTCTATACGGAACTGCCGGAACCTGAACCGCTGGAAGGTCACGTCGTCATCGAAATCAAGGCGTTCGGCATCAACCACGCCGAAATGCATATGCGGCGCGGCGAATGGGCCGAAGCGGCGAAGGTGAGCGGTATCGAATGCGTGGGCATCGTGAAGTCGTGTCCCGGCGGCGAGTTTCCCGTCGGCGCGAAAGTCGCCGCGCTGATGGGTGGGCTCGGGCGCACGATCAACGGCAGCTACGCGCAATACACGCGGGCACCCGTTTCCAACGTTGCGCTGATCGAATCGGATCTGCCCTGGGCCGAACTCGCGGCAATCCCCGAAACCTACGCGACGGCGTGGACATGCCTGTTCCGCAACCTCGAACTCAAGGCAGGGCAAACCGTTGTGATTCGCGGCGCGACTTCTTCGTTTGGACAGGCCGCCGTGAATCTCGCGGTGAATGCGGGCGCGAAGGTGATCGCGACGACTCGCAGTGCGGCGCGCTTCGACATGCTCAAAGCACTCGGTGCAGAACGCGTCGAACTGGAAGGCCCCGATCTGTCGAAGCGCATCGCAGAAGCGAAGCAGATCGACGCCGTGCTCGATCTGGTCGGCAACAGCGTGATTCTCGATTCGCTCGCGATGCTGCGCCGTGGCGGCCGCGCGTGTCTCGCCGGGTGGTTGGGCGGCCTCGCGCCGATCGCGGATTTCAATCCGTTGCTGCAAATGGCGAGCGGCGTGTACCTGACGTTCTTCGGCAGCTTCGTGTTCGGCACGCCGGGCTTTCCGCTGTCCGATGTGCCGCTGCAAGCCATCGCCGCCGATGTTGCTGCTGGCCGCCTCAAGGCCAAGCCGTCGCGCGTGTTCTCGTTCGATCAGATCCATGAAGCGCACCGCGTGATGGAAGCGAATGAAGCGGGCGGCAAGATGGTCGTCGTCCACTAAACCCTGTTGACCCATCCAACCAGGAGAACAGACATGTCAAGCAAAGTAGCGATCGTCACGGGCGCGAGCCAGGGGATCGGCCGTTCGACGGCAATCAGACTGGCGAAGGACTTCGGCGCGCTGGTGCTGGTCGCGCGCAATCGCGAGAACCTGGACGAAACGGCGCAGGCTGTGATCGATGCGGGCGCGAAGGCGCTCGCGATCGACATCGACCTGTCGCTGCCGAATGCCGCGCAGGAAGTCGTCGATCAGGCGCTCGCGTCGTTTGGCCGGATCGACGCGTTGCTCAACATTGCAGGCGCGGTGCCGCAAATCGACGTGTTCGATATGACAGACGAACAGTGGGAGCACGGCCTTGCATTGAAGCTGCACGGCGCGCGGCGTCTGACGATTGCAGCGTGGCCCGCGTTGAAGGCAGCGTCTGGGTCGGTCGTGCTGATGTCGGGTAACTCCGCGCTTTTTCCGAAGGCGCCGTATGCGGCCGTCGGCACGATCAACGCGGCGATCGTCGCGTTGGCGAAGGCGTTCTCGGATCGCGGCATCGAAGACGGCGTGCAGGTCAACAGCGTGTTGCCCGGCCCGGTGATGACGGGGCGTCGCCAGTCGTATCTGGAGCATTGGGCGCCGTTGCACAACATGACTGTCGAAGAAGCGACGGCGAAGTTTCCCAAGGAAGCAGGGATTGCGCGGTACGGCGAGCCCGAGGAAATTGCCGAACTGATGGCGTTCATCGTGTCGCCGGGCGCGCACTGGATGACGGGATCGTCGCTGCGCATGGATGGCGGAGAAGTAAAATCGATTTGAGGTCGCGGCCGGCAAGCGGTGGGTTCGCTTGCCGGCCGTTCGTCAAGATGCTTGCAAGAGCATCCATAAGCCTCTAATGACAATGACAACGCCAATCGCTTGCGCAATGCGATCGGGAAACGGTGCGAGACGTTCAGCCGTGATCGCCAGCGTCACGAATGCCATTGCGCGCAGATCCATCATGCCGTTGACGAGAAGCACCGACGTCAATCCCGCGCAGCACAAGATGCAATGCACGCCGAGGCGTGTGCCTTGTGTCCACGCTTCGCTTGCGCTGCGCGTCGCTGTCAGCATGCGGCTGCACGCCAGATAACGCGACTTCCATGCGCTGAACTGCACTATGCCCGCGAGCAGCACGACACAGCCCGCCGCGACGGGCATCGCGCGAGCCAGCGACGGCACTCGCAACGCGAGCGTCATCAATGCGACGCCCAGCACGAACACGATCACGCCGAGAACAGCCCACACGAAGAAGTAGCCCGCGCCCGCGAGCGCAGTCATCCAGCGCGCACGCATCACGCCCGTTCTGCCGATGGCTTCGTGATAACGCCACAGCACGGGTGCGAGCGACGGCAGCATCATCGCGACCATCATCACAATCCACATGCCGATGAACGTTGCCGCGACGCGTGGCCACTTCTGTCCGCACATCGGCGCCCATGTCATCGACAGCGACCAGCCGCCCGGCATCGGCAGTTCGCTCATCGACGACATCGACATGCACCCGATAACCGTCAGCGCAGCCGAAGCCACGAAGATCAGCGCCGCAACTCCGAAGAACGCGCGCCGCGACGCACGCGGATTCGCCACGGCCTCCAAGGTGTCCGTGCGCATGAAAACGCCAGCGAAATCCACGATCCACCTCAGCGCCGTGCGTACTCGTCGTGACGCCGCCACCAGATGCCCTGCTCGTTACGCCCTTTCGGCGCGCGGTCGAGCCACTGATACATGCCCCACAGTCCATCCACACCGCGCGCGTAGGTCGAATACGCGTGATACACGACGCCGTCCTCGTACACGAAGGTGCTGATGCCCGGCCGGTCGCGCGAATATGTAGGCACGTCGGTGCCGCAACTGGCCGCGAACCGCACGACGGGTTCCGGCGCGGGCGTCATATCCATTGCATGCCCCGCCCGCTCGAAGTTGTACTCGATGTCGCCCGTGCGCTGCTGCGCTTCCGTGAAAGACACGCTGAAATCGAAGTTGAAATCGCTACCGTCCGCCGATGCCCACGGAAACTTCCATCCCATCCGCTCCTTGTAAGCCTGCAACTTCACGAGCGGCGCGCGCGACACGGCCATCAGCGTCACATCGTGATTCGCGAGATGCACGTCGACGCCGTCGAAGCCATCCGCGATCGCCGAGCACGACGGGCAGCCCGCCGTGTAGTCGGGACCGAACATGAAGTGATAGACGATCAGTTGCGAGCGTCCCCTGAAAAGATCCGGCAAGGTCGCGCTGCCTTCGTCCGTTTCGAAACGGTACGGCTTGTCGATCTTCACCCACGGCAGCGCCTCACGCTGCCTCGCAAGTTCGTCGCTGCGCCGCGTCAATGCCTTCTCCGCTTCCAGCAATTCGAGGCGTGCTTTCAGCCATGCGTCGCGTGTGGCGACCGTATGCTTGCTCATCGTTCGTCCCTCCGTTGAATGTCCAATGCGTGCTGTCGATGAAACGTGTCGTGCTAGATTAGTGCGGGACATCCAATGGACGGGAGTGACAAGTGTGGCGTGATTCAGATGGACGCAACCCTCGCAGCCGCCGCGCGCTCGCTCGCCGCGGGTAATCCCCTCGGCGCGCTGAACCGCGTCGCGTTGCGCGACGACGCGCCTGCGCTCGCGCTGCGCGGCATCGCGATGGCGCAACTCGGCGACCTCGCGCGCGCGAAGGCGCTGATTCGCAGCGCGGCGCGCGCGTTCGGTCCGAGGGAAGCCGTTGCCCGCGCGCGATGCATCGTCGCCGAAGCGGAGATTGCGCTTGCGTCGCGCGATCTCGGCTGGCCCGCGAAATCGCTCGAAGCCGCACGCCAGACGCTCGAAGCGCATGACGACCGTCTGAACGCCGCGCACGCGCGCAATCTTCAGGTGCGCCGTCTGCTGCTGATCGGGCATCTGGACGAGGCCGAACGTCTGCTCGACGGTCTCGATGCCGCGCCCTTTCCGCCTGCATCGAGCGCCGCGCACGAGCTGATCGTCGCGGGCATCGCGATGCGGCGTCTGCGCACGAAGACCGCGCGCGCAGCGCTGGTGAGAGCCGGGCGCGCCGCGCGCCATGCAGGTATTCCCGGTCTCGCGGCGGAAGTGGAAAGCGCAGCGCGCCTGCTGGTTACGCCCGCCGCGCGTCTGATCGCAGGCGGCGACGAACGGCTTCTGCTGCTCGAAGAGGTCGAAGCATTGATGGCATCGAAAGCGCTCGTCATCGACGCTTGCCGTTACGCCGTGCGCGACGGAGACCACGTCGTGCCGCTCGCCACGCGCCCCGTGCTGTTCACGCTGGCCCGAATGCTCGCCGAAGCCTGGCCCAACGACGTGCCACGCGACACACTGATCGAGCGCGCATTCCGGATGAAGCACGCGGACGAAACGCATCGCGCGCGCCTGCGTGTCGAGATCGGACGGCTGCGCACGATGCTCGGCGCGCTCGCCGATATCGATGCAACGAAACGCGGCTTCGCGCTGACACCGCGCCGCGCATCCGAAGTCGTCGTGCTGGCGCGGCCCGTCGAGGAAGAACACGCGTCGTTGCTGGCCTTGCTGGCGGACGGCGAATCGTGGTCCAGTTCTGCGCTCGCGCTTGCGCTCGGCGCGAGTCAACGAACCGTGCAGCGCGCGCTCGATACACTCGCGTCGGCGGCCAAGGTGCAGTCGTTCGGTCAGGGCCGCGCGCGCCGCTGGATGATGCCACCCATGCCGGGTTTCGCGACAGTCTTGTTACTCCCCGCCGCGCTGCCAATCGATTAGCATGTAAGGCTCGACACTTCACCGACGAGGACGCAAGCATGAAACGCTCACCTGCTGAAATCGTACGTGAATATGGACCTTTTCCAGGCATCGACAACGTGCATGGCGTCAGCTATGACGGCCAGCACGTGTGGTTCGCCTCGGGCGAAGCGGTGAACGCGCTCGATCCATCGAGCGGAAAAACGGTGCGTTCTATCGAGGTTCCCGCAACGGCGGGCACGGCGTTCGACGGACAACACCTGTACCAGATCGCCGGCGACCAGATTCGCAAGGTCGATCCGCAGACGGGCGGCGTGCTTGCGACGATTCCCGCGCCTGCGGGCAGCAATTCGGGGCTCGCGTGGGCGGAAGGCGCGCTGTGGGTCGGGCAATATCAGGAACGCAAGATCCATCAACTCGATCCACAGACGGGCGCGATACTTCGCACGATCGAATCGAACCGTTTTGTGACGGGCGTGACGTGGGTGGATGGCGAGTTGTGGCACGGTACGTGGGAAGGCGACCAGAGCGATTTGCGGCACGTCGATCCGCGCACGGGCGAAGTGCTGGAGATGCTCGATATGCCGGAAGGCGTTCGTGTGTCGGGCGTCGAATCGGATGGTGCTGAACAGTTCTTCTGCGGCGGTGGCAACAGCGGAACACTGCGTGCTGTGCGCAGGCCGAAACGCAGCGATGCGCAAGCGCCCGTTGACGCGACGAGCGATTGACACAGTTTCCAGGAAAGCCGGACGTCACATGGCGCTATACTTCCGCGCTTTTACTGCTGACGCCAGGCATCAAGGAATACTTATGAGCACGCTACCCCGTTGTCCGAGTTGCAATTCCGAGTTCACGTACGAAGACGGTGGCGTCTATATCTGCCCGGAATGTGCGCATGAATGGTCGGCGCAGTCAGTGATGCCGACCGAAACAGCCGAAAAGGTCTATCGCGATTCAGCCGGAAACGTCTTGCAGGACGGCGATACCGTCACCGTCATCAAGGACCTGAAACTGAAAGGCTCGGCAGGCGTGGTCAAGATGGGCACCAAGGTAAAGAATATCCGGCTGGTGGACAGTGATCACGATATCGATTGCAAGATCGATGGCTTCGGCGCGATGAGTCTGAAGTCGGAATTCGTCAGGAAGGTGTGAGCGGCGGGCGGACAGCCCTCTGCTGCCCGCCTCACCCCGTGCGCCGATGCTCCACCGCAAACTTGATCAGCTCGGCCTGCCCTTCGATCTCGAGCTTGCGCTTCAGATTCAACCGATGCGTTTCGACGGTGCGCACTGAAAGACCATTGCGTTGCGCGATCTGCTTGCTTGACAGCCCTTCGGCGAGTTGATCGAGAATATCGCGCTCGCGCGGCGTCAGCCGTTCGATGGGATCGCGCATCGCCGACGCGTGAATCAGCCGCGCGCTGAGCCCTTCGCTGAAATAAGTCTTGCCGTCGAGCACAGCGCCGATCGCACGGATGATCTCCGCGCCCGGCGAATCCTTCAGCACGTAACCGCTCGCGCCCGCGCGCACCGCCTGGGTCACGTATTCGACGTTGTCGTGCATCGACAGCATCAGCACGCGGATGCCCGGAAAGCGCTCATGAAACAGCGCCGCGAGCGCAATGCCGTTCATCCCTCGCATGCCCACGTCCATCAGCACGAGATCCGGCTCGTGCGCGGCCGCGAGCGCCAGCGCTTCGTCGGCGTTACCCGCTTCGCCGACCACGGCGAAACCCGGCACGGTATCGAGCCGCGCGCGCAAGCCATCGCGCACGAGGGGATGATCGTCGACGAGGATAAGGCGCGCCGCGCCCGCGGGACTGTTCATGAAGGGTCTGCCTGCATTTCGATATGAAGCGCTTCCCGCGCGAAAAGCGGCGCAGTCGCCGTGACGAGCGTATGGCCCGGCCGCGACACGAACTGCAACTCGCCGTTCAGCGCCTCCAGCCGCTCGCGCATGTTGCGCAAGCCAACGCCCGCGCTTGGGTCCGCCTGCACCCGTTCGACGTCGAAGCCGCGGCCGTCGTCGCTGATCGACAGTGTGACGCGGCGCGCAGACACTTCCAGCGAGACGGCGGCCTGCGTCGCCTGCGCGTGTCGAAAGATGTTCGTCAACGCTTCCTGCGCGACGCGGAACAGCGCGGTCTTGACGGTGTCGGGTAGTTGCGCGGCATGATCGTGAACGATCTGCGTGAAGCCGATCGCGAGATGGCTTTGCGTGCTCAGTTCGCGCGTCAGTTGTTCGAGCGCTGCTGCCAGCCCGAGGTCGTCGAGCATCGAAGGACGCAGCGCATGCGAGATGCGCCGTACTTCGCGCAGTGCATCGCCGAGTCGCCCGATGCCGGTGGATAGCGCCGCTTCCGCCGGCTGCACGCGCGGCTCGCTCAGTTCGAAGCGCGCGAGCGCCGACTCCAGCAGCAGCTTGACGGAAACCAGCATCTGACTGATGCCGTCATGCAGTTCGCGCGACAGCCGCGCCCGTTCGTTTTCCTGCGATTCGACCACCTGCTGTGCGAGGCGCTTGAGCTTTGCGTCGGCACTGCGGTATTCGCTGACGTTCAGCACCAGCGCACAGACGGCGATCACGCACAGCCCCGCGAGCGCGATGGCGCCGATCCATAGCATGGTGTGCTCGATGTCGGAGGATGCGCGCTGGTCGATGCGCGCGAGTGTGGTGTCGACGTCGTCGAGATAGATACCCGTGCCGAGCATCCAGCCCCAGCGCGGCAGCGGCACGACATAGCCAAGCTTCGGTGCGAGCTTGCCCGTCGATGGACGATGCCACACATAGCGCACATAGCCGCCGCCCTCGGCGGCCGCCTTGATGAGTTGCTGGATGGTCAGCGAGCCCGCGGGATCGCGCAAGGTCCACAGATCGCGCCCGACGAGATCCGGCTCGCGCGGATGCATCAGCGAGCGGCCATGCATGTCGTAGACGAAGAAGTAGCCGTCCTGGCCGAAGTCCATTTTTTCGAGCATCGCGAGCGCGCGGTTGCGCAGGATCGCGTCGTCGCGTGCGTTGACACCCGCTTCGTCGTAGAGCGGCTTGATCGCGCTAGTCGCGAGATCGACGTAGTGGCGCAGTTCGATTTCCTTGCTCGCCATGTAGGCCGATTGCGTTGTGTCGTGCTGCGCGCTCGCGAGCGCGGTGGCCTGATGGCGCACGCCGAGCGCAATGCCCGCGATCGCGGCCAGAAACGGCACGAGGGCGAGTAGAAAGATCTTTGCCTTGAGTTTCATCTGCGGAAAACCGGTCGGACTGCCTACGTAATTCTACGTAGCGCGCTTACGTAGTTGTGCGCTTGTGGCGCACACGACGAACACGAATACTACACGCCCATGAGCATGGCACATCTTCGACCATGCGCGGCGCTCCCTCTGGTGCGTCGCAGAGGTCTCGCCAGCAGGCGCTGACGGGCATGCAAACAAAATTATGGAGACTCCCATGAACAGGGCATCCAGTTTACTGATCTGGACAGCGGTCGCGCTTCTAGGCGCATTCGCGTTCGGCACCATCGCGCTCGCGCACGGCGAGAAGGTCAGCGCCCTCTGGGTCGTGATCGCCGCCGTCTGCGTCTATCTGATCGCCTATCGCTTCTATAGCCGCTTCATCGCGAATCACGTCCTGCAACTCGACGGCCAGCGCATGACGCCCGCCGTGCGGCACAACGACGGTCTCGACTACGTGCCGACCAACAAGTACGTGCTGTTCGGCCATCACTTCGCGGCGATCGCGGGTGCAGGCCCATTGGTCGGCCCGGTGCTCGCCGCGCAGATGGGCTACGTGCCCGGCATGCTATGGATTCTCGCGGGCGTCGTGTTTGCCGGCGCCGTGCAGGACTTCATCGTGCTGTTCATCTCGACGCGCCGCGACGGCCGCTCGCTCGGCGATCTCGTCAAGATGGAGCTTGGCACGGTGCCCGGCGTGATCGCGCTGTTCGGCGCGTTCCTCATCATGGTGATTATCCTTGCCGTGCTCGCGCTGATCGTCGTGAAGGCGCTGACCAATTCGCCGTGGGGCACGTTCACGGTCGCCGCGACCATCCCTATCGCGCTGTTCATGGGCGTCTACACGCGCTTCATCCGGCCGGGCCGCATCGGCGAAGTGTCGGTGATCGGCTTCGTGCTGCTGATGGCATCGATCGTGTTCGGTCAGAGCGTGCATGACAATGCCGCGCTCGCCGCGTGGTTCACGTTCAGCGGCACGCAGCTCACGTGGATTCTGATTGGCTACGGCTTTGTCGCATCGGTGCTGCCTGTGTGGCTGCTGCTTGCGCCGCGCGACTATCTGTCGACGTTCCTGAAGATCGGCACGATTCTCGGACTCGCGATCGGCATTCTCGTCGTTGCGCCGGAACTGAAGATGCCTGCGCTGACGAAGTTCGTCGACGGCACGGGGCCTGTGTGGTCGGGCAATCTCTTCCCGTTCCTGTTCATCACGATCGCTTGCGGCGCGGTATCGGGTTTCCACGCGCTGATCTCGTCGGGCACGACGCCGAAGCTGCTCGACAATGAGAAGAACGCGCGCTTCATCGGTTATGGCGCGATGCTGATGGAATCGTTCGTCGCGATCATGGCGCTGGTGGCGGCTGCCGTGATCGAGCCGGGCATTTACTTCGCGATGAACGCGCCCGCTGCCGTGCTCGGCACGACGCCGGATGCGGTTGCGCAGACCGTATCGCAATGGGGCTTCATGCTGACGCCGGACATGCTGACGCAAACCGCGAAGGCTGTCGGCGAAACGACGATCGTCGCGCGTGCAGGCGGTGCGCCGACATTGGCCGTGGGCATGGCGCAGATTCTCCATCAGGTGATTGGTGGCCAGGCGATGATGGCGTTCTGGTATCACTTCGCGATTCTGTTCGAAGCGCTCTTCATCCTGACGGCCGTCGATGCGGGCACGCGTGCGGGACGCTTCATGCTGCAGGATCTGCTGGGCACGTTCCACCCTGCTCTCAAGCGCACGGAATCGCTGCCGGCGAACCTGATCGCTACTGCGCTGTGCGTTGCCGCGTGGGGTTACTTCCTGTATCAGGGCGTGATCGATCCGCTTGGCGGCATCAATACGCTGTGGCCGCTGTTCGGTATCTCGAACCAGATGCTGGCGGGGATTGCGCTGGTGCTCGGCACGGTGGTGCTGTTCAAGATGAAGCGTGAGCGCTTTGCGTGGGTCACGCTCGTGCCAACCGTCTGGTTGCTGATCTGTACGATGACGGCGGGTTGGCAGAAGATTTTCGACGCGAATCCGAAGGTTGGGTTTCTGGCGCATGCTGCGAAGCTCGGTGCATCTGCCGATGCAGGCAAGATCGTCGCGCCCGCCAAGTCGATCGAGCAGATGCATCGGATCATGTTCAATGATTACGTTGATGCTGCGCTGGCTGGGTTGTTCATTTTTGTGGTCGTTAGTGTGGTGTTTTATGGCGTGCTTGCGGTGGTTCGTGCGCGACGCGCTGATCGGCCGACTGTGCGGGAGACGCCGTTTGAGATTCTGCCTTCCGGGCAGCGTGCAAGCGGTACGCAATAAACGGAGCGCGCCATGTTCTCAGGACTTCGGGATGATGTTCTCAACGCTGGGCGATATCTCGGGCAGGCCATGAGGTTGATGGTCGGTGTGCCCGACTATGAGACTTATGTCGCGCATATGGGTGCTACGCATCCGGATCGTGATGTTATGTCTTATGAGGAGTTTTTTCGGGAGCGGCAGGCGGCTAGGTATGCCGGTGGCGCTGGGAAGTGTTGTTAGAAGGGTTGGTTTTTCGTCTGCGACGCTGTTGGGATGCGGGCTGTTGCGATGGCTTCTGTGCAGCGGCTTCGCAGCGCGGGCGGTTTGGTTGTTCTGGGCTTTGCGCTGGCATCCGCATTATGTCTTCGTGGCGCGGCTGGTTTGGTTTGCTTGTGGTTGCGCTGGCATCCGCGCTATGCCTTCGTGCTTCATGCGTCGCCCCTGTGCGGGCATTCGCTTGGCGCCTTCGCGGCGCGGGCGTTGCTGTTGTGTGCTTGCCTCTGCGCTGGCATCCGCGATTTGCCTTCGTGCTTCACGCGTCGCCCCTGTGCGGGGCGGCACCTACTTTTCTTTGCCGCCGCAAAGAAAAGTAGGCAAAAGAAAGCGGCTAACACCGCCAGGCTCTGTTTGCCTGAGGGCCCCCAACCGGTCTTACGCTTCACACGGCAATCACGTGACCCATGTTCGTTGCCAACGCGTTTGCCTGAGGGCCCCCACAGGGTCTTACGCTTCACACGGCAACTACGTGACCCATGTCCGTTGCCAACGCTCTTGCGCTGCGCCTCACCCGCTTCATATGTCCGCGTTGCAGCACGCCTTGCCAGACAGTCCACGGCCGCCCAGGTGGCAAACTGTGTGTAGGCCCCTTGTGCTCCACACGCATCACTTCGGACCGATAGCGCATGCGTTCCACCCTATAAGAGCGCTACCCTGTACGACGCGACAACCTACACACAGTTTGCCACCTGGGCGGCGCAAACCATTCGCTGCCGCTAGCCTGAGTACGGGTATTTGACGCGGGTGAGGCATTCATTCGAAGCGTTGGCAACGAGCACCAACCAGGGCACTGCCGTGTGAAGCGTGGGGACGTTGAGGGCCCGTGGACAAGAACACGGGCTGGCGGTGTTAGCCGCTTTCTTTTGCCTACTTTTCTTTGCGGCGGCAAAGAAAAGTAGGTGCCGCCCCGCACAGGGGCGACGCTTGAAGCACGCTAACAAATCGCGGATGCCAGCGCAAAGGCAAAAACACAAAAACCGCCCGCGCCGCGAAGGCGCAAAAGCAAAAAGCAAAAACGCAAAAACCCCACCCAGCGTCGCAGACAAAAAACCCCTCAAACCACTGCCTTCGCACTCCGCCCGCGCCGCGCCGTCCCCGACGACAACCCCCTGACCAGTTCCACATACTCCTGCTCAAGAAACGGCTCCGCATGCTCAAGCAAAAACCGCCTGAACATGACACAAGTCGGCGACAACTGCTTAGAAGCGAGATGCACGATCTGCCACGTGCGCTCGACGGGCGTCCCGTTGACATCGAGCAACGCAATCTCCCCCATTCGCAATTCGAGCCCAAGCGTATGCAACGAAATAAGGCTCACCCCCATCCCGGCCATCACAGCCTGCTTGATAGTCTCATTGCTCCCAAGCGTCACACACCGAGAAGGTGTGAAAAGATGCTGCCGAAACGTATGCTCGGCCACAGCCCGCGTCCCCGATCCAGGCTCACGCAACAGAAACGTATCCCCCGCCAGTTCCTGTAAATCAAACCGCCGCGCATCGCGCAAAGGATGCGTAACGGGCGCAATGATCACATGCGGATGATAAGCAAGCGGCTCAGCCGTCGTGCCCAACTCAGGCGGCGGCCTACCCATAATCGCAAGGTCCGTCGCATTGTCCTGCAAGAGCCGCAACAACGTCTCGCGATTGCCAACAGAAAAATGCACATCCACCTTCGGATACTGCTTCGAATACTGCGCGAGCAGCTTCGGCGCGAAGTAAGTCGCCGAACTCACGATGCTGACCGTGATCGACCCGCTATCGGCCTGCGCAAGCGAAATCATCGTGTCTTCAGCATCCTTGATCTCGCCGAGAATGCGGCTCGCGTGATGCGACAGACGCTCGCCCGCTTCCGTCAGACTGAGGCGCCGAGCAATCCGCTCGAACAGCGGCATGCCGATCGCCTCCTCCAGCTGGCGTATCTGCATTGACACGGCCGGCTGCGTCAAATGCAATTCTTCCGCCGCGCGCGCGAAACTCGGCAACCGGCTAGCGATCACGAAGATCTGCAGTTGCCTGAGCGTCAGCGAGCGGATCAGGTTCATGTGGCGATTTCCATGTGCGTGACAACGGGCGGCAGGCGCCTGCCGCCACGCAACGACATCGAAAACTCAGCGGCTCGCGCGCGGTCCGGCAGGTGGCGCCGCAGGTGACGTCGGCGTGCCGTGCGCAGGCGGCGACAGCTTGCGCAGCGAACCCTCATAGCTCAACGACTCCGTCTTCAACGGATGCGCGAAATCGTCGTTGTCGCCAGGCACGTCGGTACGCAGCAACGACACGCCGCCAGGCACGCCGTCGGCGAGCACGAACGTGTAGCGCTTGCTCGTGAACTTCGGAAAGCGCTGCGCGTTCGGATCGTGCAGATACGGCTGGATCACGATCTTGCGCGCCTTCACGGGCTTGCCCTCAACCTGTATGGTCGCGTCCGTGATAGCTGGCGACGCCGCGAGCGCAAGCCGCAAGCGCTGCTGGAAATAGCGCCGCTGGCCGCCCGTCGCCTGCTCCATCCCGGCGATATCGCGCTCGAGAAAATACAGGATCACAGGGTTGCACGGCAGATTGTCCGGCAACGGCACCTTGCCGCTCGCATCGCTGACGGTGGCGTCGCTATTCGCGTTGCCCGCGCTCGCGACGAGTACACGAACCCTGTCCGTCTGCTTCTCAGGCGGCGCGGAAACGACGAGCGAATAGTCGAGCTCCGTCTGCGACGCGACGCCCTGCAAATGCGGCGTGAGAAACAGCAGCTTTTCAGCGGGTGCAATGGGCGCCGTCGCGCCACTGGCTCCACTAGCCGCATCGGCTGCGCGCGCCGTGTGCGGCGAGGTCATCGACAACACGAGCGCCGCCACCGCGGCCGCGCCACGCATCGCAAACGCACGCGCGCCTACGCGTGCGTTCGCGGCCATTGCGCCCGTCATTTCGGCGCATCCGATGCAACCGGCGCGCTCGCCAGCGGCAAGAGCGGCACTTCATAGCTGACGAGAATCTTGTCGATCGTGTCCTGATGCGTGGCGATCCACTGGTCGACCTTGTCGTGCCATGCCTTCTCGCCGTAGCGCACGCCCATCGAGATTTCATAATCGAAACGGATGCCCGGCTGCGGCGGGAACGGCACGAGTTTCACGCGATCGCTTGCCTGCTTCGCGAAGTAGCCCGCAATCGGTCCCCAGACGAACACGACGTCGACATTGCCCTGCGCCAGATCGTGCTGGATCATCTCGCCCGGAAACGCATTCGGGTCGCCGCTTTGCGCGCGATACGACACGGCCTGGTCGATCAGGTTGTTATTCAGCAGCCAGTCGACAGCGGGTGTCTGGGAGAAAATGCCGAGCTTCAACTTCTTCAGTTGATCGGGCGGCAACTTCAACAGATCGGTAGGCGTATTGATGTTCGCGAACTCGGGGCGCTTGATGAACACCATCGCGTAGGTGGAATGCAGCCACGGCCGTGTCGTCGACGTCATGTCGTAACCATGCGGCACGCCGATGATCAAATCGCATTTGAACTGATCGCTGTTGTCCACCTTGTCACGCAACGTGTGGCGCACGAAGCCCATGCGCTGCGGGAAGTACGTGTATTCGAGCTTGTAGCCGAAATCTTTGGCCATCGCGGCCGCGATCTTGTTCTCGAAGCCCTCGCCCTTGTCGTTCGACAGTGGCATGTTGTTCGGATCGGCACACACGCGCAGAACGTTGTCCGCGCCGTCATTGTTTGGCAGATTTGGCGCGGGTGCGCCTTGCGCGTAGGCGGATGGCGCTCCGACGCAGGCCCAGCACAGCGCCAGCATCGCACAGACAACATGGACGGCGGAACTTCTGCGATCGGTCATCGAGGTCTCCCGGGTTGGCGTCATGCGACGGGCGGCGTGATGCGATGCATTGCATCGCGGCACGTCACGGGCAATCGCACGACTTTATCGTCACTTCGCATCGATCGCCTGCAGATCGCCCGGCTTGATCGTACCGTCGGAGCGGCCTTTCAGGTAGGCGAAGAGGTTCTCCCAGTTCTTCTGCATCATCTGGCTCGAACTGAAATCGGGCATGCCCTTGTCGACACGTCCGCCGAACACCGTGCGATGAAACTCGTTCTTGTCGAGCGTCTTGAATGCATCGATCAGCGAAGGACCGACGAGGCCTTCCTGCTTCGCGCCGTGGCAGCGTTCGCAGGCGAGCGCGCGCCAGGTTTTCCATCCCATCAGCGTATCACTGTCGACCTTGTTGCCGTCGACCACTTTGTAAGCGACCTTCTGAACCGGGGGTGCATCCGCAGATTGTCCCCAGCTATTGGTCATGACAACAGGTAAAGCGCTCAACGCCAGTAACGCACCTGCAAGCGACAGCACAACACGGCCTTTCATGCGTTCGTCTCCCTATCATTTCGATTGAAGCTGCTTTTCGGGCATAACCGGGCAGCCGCGCGGCACATCGCTTCTGCAACGCGCCGCGGGCGCCACTTCTGTTCGGAGCCGAAGACCGCATACGGGCGTCTTCGGCTACGTCACTGCTGCTGCGAAACTCCTGCAACGCTTCAGGCCGGATCAGCCGTTCCCGCCGGGAATGGCGAAGATGAACAGCGTGCCGCCGAGCGCGGTGTACTTCGCCAGCTCGCGGTAGCCGCCCACGGCGCCCAGGCCTTCCGTCGACTTCTGCAGGCCGGCTGCCATGCCGATGCCCGCCCAGCCGCCGATACCTGAATACACGCCGACGAACTGCTTGCCCTGATACTCATACGTGAACACGTTGCCGATGATCCCCGACGGCGTCTTGAACTTCCACAGTTCCTTGCCGTCCTTGATCCGCACTGCCTTGATGTAGCCTTCCAGCGTGCCGTAGAAGGCGATGCCGCCTGCCGTCGCCAGCGCACCCGACCACACCGAGAAACGTTCCGGCTTGGACCATACGATCTTGCCCTTCGCCGCATCCCACGCGATGAAGTTACCCATCGCGCCCTTCTCGTTCGGACCGGGATACATCGACAGCGTTGCGCCCACATATGGCTGGCCGGACACGTAGTCGACATCGAACGGCTCGTAGTCCATGCAGACGTGGTTGGTCGGCACGAGGAACAGGTTCGACGATGGATCGAACGCGGCCGGTTGCTGGTCCTTCGAACCCAGCGCCGCCGGGCAGATGCCCTTTACGTTGTGATCGGGACCGGCTTTCTGCGTCGAGTACGATGCGTTGCGAATCGGCAGGCCGCTCTTCAGATCGACGCTATCCGCCCAGTTCACGGCCGGGTCGTACTTCTGCGCGACCAGCAGTTCGCCCGTCTCGCGGTTCAGCGTATAGCCGAAGCCGTTGCGGTCGAAGTGGACGATGGCGGGCGTCTTCTTGCCGTTGATCGAAATGTCGGAGAGGATCATTTCGTTGACGCCGTCATAGTCCCATTCGTCGTGCGGCGTCATCTGATAGACCCACTTCGCCTTGCCCGTATTCAGGTCGCGCGCGAAGATCGACATCGACCACTTGTTGTCGCCGGGACGCTGCGTCGGGTTCCACGTGCCCGGATTGCCCGTGCCGTAGTAGACAAGGTTCAGCTTTGGATCCCACGCATACCACCCCCACGTGGTGCCGCCGCCGAGCTTCCACTGATCGCCCTTCCAGCTCTTGATCGACGAATCCGCGCCGACGGGCTGCATCTTGCCGTCGACCCAGGTCATCGTCTGCTGCGGATCGAGCAGCATCTCGTTGTCGGGCCCGGTGCTATAGGCCTTCCACGCTTCCTTGCCCGTCTTCATGTCGTACGCGATCAGACGGCCGCGCACGCCGAACTCGCCGCCGGAGATGCCCGTCAGCACCTTGTCGCCGAATACGTGCGGCGCGTTGGTGTTGGTTTCACCCGCTTTCGGGTCGCCGTTCTGCGCGCTCCAGACCACTTCGCCCGTCTTCGCGTTGAGCGCGACGAGCTTGGTGTCGGCCTGTTGCAGGAAGATCTTGCCGTCGCCGTATGCGAGCCCGCGGTTCACGGTATCGCAGCACATCACGGAGATTACTGAGGCGTCCTGCTTCGGCTCGTATTGCCAGATGAAGGTCTGATCCTTCAGGTTGATTGCGATGACCTTGTTGGGGAACGGCGAGTGGATATACATCGTGTCGCCGATCACGAGGGGCGAACCTTCGTGACCGCGCAGCACGCCCGTCGACATCGTCCAGGCGACCTGCAGTTTGCCGACATTAGTTTCGTTGATCTGCTTGAGCGGGCTGTACCGGTGATTGGAATAATCACCTGCCTGCGCCGCCCAGTTAGATGGGTTCTTGATTAGCGAGTCCAGCTGCGGATCGGCATAAGCCAGGAACGAGTTCAGCGCCGTCGCAACCAACACCGCCAGTCCGAGAACCAGGGTGCGTACGTTCATGTCTCCTCCAGATTGGGTGATACTGGTTGAAACCGTCCAGTTACCGATGACACGCTACCGGGTCGCTCCCAGCCGCGCCGCTGGATGCAGGTAACGTCTTTGCTGCGCCGGATCCATTGCCCAGCCCATGCGTATGACGGCGGATCGCATATTCCATGCCGGTCGCTACAACACGCACTGACATGCCGCTGCACGGCTTCGCGGCGTCAACATGTTCCGCTTCGCCGCCTGCTGCGGGACATTCTGTGTCAGATACGCAAACCAACGGGCCGCGCCCGAGGCCCCATACATAGGCAAGCGGCGGCAATCGGGCTTTGCAAAGCGCACAGGGGCGCTAAGCTCTTTATATGAGCAACCATCCCGACACCAGCGGAGGTCCGTCATGGCACAAAGCGAACAGGTGTATTCCGACGAGGAAATCCAGAAGAAGCTCGAAGGCCCATTGCAGCACTGGTATCTCGAAGACGGCTGGCTGCGGCGCAAGTACCGCACGGAAAGCTGGAAAGGCACGCTGATGGTGGTCAACACCGTCGGCCATCTTGCCGAAGCGGCGTGGCATCACCCGGATCTGACGGTGTCGTATGCATTCGTCGTCGTGAAGCTGAAGACGCATTCCGCCAAGGGCATCACCGACAAGGACTTCACGCTCGCGCGCAAGATCGAAGAGGTGATCGGCTGGCAGCCGGGCAAGGAAGGCGGCCCGCTCGAAGGCACGCCCGCCGACGATCAGCGCTTCCGCTATATCAAGTACGACGCGCCGAAGAGCTGACACCGTTCGCGCGAACACGCGCGGCGGTCGTGCGAATGCGCGCCGTGTCGCGCGTGGTACGGCTCTTGCCTGACTCCGGAACCGCGCCGCTGCGGCTGTTCCGCGCTGCTTTGCGCCATTAAACGCTTCGCCCCACGGCCATACGACTCGACAAGGAAGCTCTCGCATGCGGATGTCATCCGAACGCACGTCGACACTGCCTGCCATCTCGGCGATCACCGTTGAAGCGCCCGGCCGGCTGCACATGGGCTTTCTCGATCCCAACGGATCGCTTGGACGCGCGTTCGGCAGCGTAGGCGTCGTCATCGAAGGATGCGGCACGCGCGTCACCGCGCGGCCCGCCGACGACGCGCAGATCGAAGGCGCCACCACCGACACGCAACGCGAGCGCATCGAGCGCTATCTCGCGCTGCTGCACGACGCCTATGGCGGCCCGCCCGTTTCCGTCGAAGTGGAACAGGCGGCGCGCGCGCATTGCGGCATCGGCTCGGGCACGCAGCTCGCGCTCGCGGTCGGCACCGCGTACGCGCGGCTGGTCGGCATCACGGCGACGACGGCGGAACTCGCGCAACGGCTTGGACGCGGCGCGCGCTCCGGCATCGGCGTGCTCGGTTTCGATCATGGCGGGTTGCTCGTCGATGGCGGACCCGGCCGCATGACAGCGGGCGTGCCAACGCGCGCCGCCTTGCCGCCGCTGCTTGCGCGCCAGCCGTTTCCCGACGACTGGCGCATCGTGCTGATCGACGACACCACGCGCGAAGGCCTGCACGGCGACGACGAAAAGCGCGGCCTCGCCGCGCTGCCGCCCTTCCCGCAGACACTCGCCGCGCACGTCTGCCATCAACTGCTGATGCGCGTGCTGCCGGGCATGGCGCAAGGCGACTTCGACGCGTTCGCCGCCGGCGTCAGCGAGGTTCAGCAATCGATCGGCGAATACTTCGCGCCAGTGCAAGGCGGCGTCTATTCGAGCCCCGCCGTCGCGGCGGCCTTGCAGGCCGTCGCGGCGAACCAGACAGCGGGCGTCGGGCAAAGCTCGTGGGGCCCGACGGGCTTCGCGTTCGTACAAAGCTCCCGCCACGCCGACGACGCGCTCGCGGCAGCCCGCGCGGCGACGCGCGAATTCCCCGGCATCGTGTGCTCGGTGACGCGCGGCCGCAATTGCGGCGCGCGCTTCTATGCCGTCCAGCAACCGCGCTTCGGCATCGACGCGCAATGAGCCGGATGCCCGAAATCCGCCGACCGATCGAATGCCTGCGCGCCCATCCAGGGTCGCGCAAGCCCCGCTTTTGACTACGAAAGAGCCGACGCCATGTCACAAACCACAGAAAGGCCTTACATCCTGCACATGTTCACGCCGACGCCGCAGATGAGCCCGTTCGACGTCAACATGGCCGCCGACGCCGGTTATCAGATCGTCGTGCCGTATTGCGATGTCGACGTACGCAACGTCGTGCAACTGACCCAGGACGCGATCTTTTCGCGCGGCCCGAAAGGCGTGTCGCGCACGGGCATTTTTATAGGCGGACGCGACGTGATGCTCGCCGCCGATATGCTCGACCGCGCGCGCGAGGCAATGGTGCCGCCGTTCGAAGTCTCCGTGTTTGCCGACCCAAGCGGCGCGTACACGACGTCAGGGGCGCTCGTCGCGCTGGTCGAATGTCATCTGAAGGTGCAGCACGGCGAAGAGCTGAAGGACAAGCACGTGCTGATACTCGGCGGCACGGGCGCCGTGGGCCGCGTCACGGCCGCCATCGCGGCGACGCTCGGCGCGCATGTGACCATCGCGAGCCATTCCGACGCAGCGCGCGCCGAGCGCGCGAGCCATGACGTCGACGAACGATTCGGCATCAAGACCTCGGGCGTCGGCACGGGCACGCCGCAGACGCTGCACGCCGCGCTCACGCATGCGGACATCGTGTTCGCGACGGCGGCCGCGGGCGTCCAGGTGATGAGCGCCGCCGATCTCGCGCAGGCGCCGCGCCTGCTGATCGCCGCCGACGTCAACGCCGTGCCGCCCGAGGGCATCGCGGGTGTCAACGTAATGGACGACGGCAAGCCGCTCGGCGGCGCCGTGCGGCCCGATGCAATCGGCATCGGCGCACTCGCAATCGGCAACGTGAAGTATCAGGTCGAGCATCGCCTGTTCACGCGGATGCGTACGGCGGGCAAGCCTGCGTATTTCGGCTTCACGGAAGCGTTCGACGAAGCGCGCGCGGTCGTCGCCGAGCGCAGCTAGCGCACGAACGCACGAACGAAAGCGAGGCGACGCGATGCCTTTCAGCGCATCCCGTTCCACATCGGTGCCGTTCGTCGCAGTGGCGGGCCTGTCGGCGCGCATGCTCGCGCAATCCGCCGCGCATGCCGGTTATCAGGTGGCCGCGCTCGACCTGTTCGGCGACCGCGACACGCGCCGTTACGCAAAGCTGTGGCTCGATACGGGCGGCAGCGGTTTATCGATCGATCGGGACAAGCTGCAGGCTGCGCTCGAACGCGTCGTGCGACTGCCCAAGCTGATCGGTTACGTGGTGGGCAGCGGGATCGAGCCGCACATCGGCTGGCTGCAACAGACGGCGAAACTGCCGCGCCTGATCGGCAACGACGCCGACGCGACGGCGGCCGTGCGCGATCCGAGGCGCTTTTTCTCGTTGCTCGATGAACTGCGCATCGCGCATCCCGAGGTTGCTTTCTTGCCGCCCGAGCGGCCCGAAGGCTGGCTGCACAAAGCCGCCGATGGCTGCGGCGGCACGCATATCCGCTCAGCGGAGAACGCGGATACGCGCGACGGCTACTTTCAGCGCGTACACCAAGGACTGCCGATGTCGGCGCTCTTTCTCGCGGCGCAGCATGAAGCTTTCGTGATCGGCTACGCGGAGCAGCTTTGCGTGACGAGCGGTACGCTGCCATATCTGCACGCGGGTTCGCTCGGCCCCGTCGATCTACCTGCGGGCATCGCGCGGCAGATCGATTCCGCCGTGCGCTCGATAACCGCGCGCGCGAATCTGAGCGGACTCAACAGTCTGGATTTTCTGCTCGACGGCGATTCGATCCGCGTGCTCGAAGTCAACGCGCGCCCGTCGTCGACGATGGCGCTGTACGAGCGCGCGTGGCACGACGCGTGGCCGCGTGGTTTGCTCGCCGCGCATATCGACGCGTGCCTGCATGGCCGTCTGCCGCCCGAGCGCGCGGGCGCGCCACAATGCCGCGTCGCACAACAGGTCGTGTTCGCGCCCGCTGCCTTCACGGTGACGCGCCGCTTCAGCGATGCCCTCTTCGTCGATCCCGTCTGTCACGACATTCCGAACCCGGGCACGCGCATCGAAGCCGGCCAGCCCGTCTGCACGGTGCTCGTGACGGGCCAGGTGTCTGATGGCCGCACCGCCCTGCAACGCGACCTGCAACACCAGACGCAACGACTTTTACAACGCATCGAAACCAGCAGCGAACCTTGCCATGAACTCGTCGACTCACACGGCTGACCATAACGGCAACGCGCCGCCGCCCATCGCCCGCGACGCGCCCAGCGTCAACGCGCTCGCCGCGCCGCTCGTCGCGCAACTGCTCGCGGATGCCGCGCGGCTGCGTGTCGCATCGACGCGCCACGCGTTCGGACCGACGATCGTCGACGCGGGCATCGCCGCGCCCGGCTGCGTCGAGGCAGGCGTGATGATCGCGCGCATCTGCATGGGTGGCCTCGGCCGCATCGAGACGCGCATCAGCGCCGAGCAGGAGCCGCTCTGGCCCGCGATGATCGAGGTGCATACGGCGTCGCCCGTGCTCGCCTGCCTCGGCAGCCAGTACGCGGGCTGGAGCCTTTCCGCGAGCAAGGAACAGAACAACGGCAAGAAGTTCTTTTCGCTCGGCTCGGGACCGGCGCGCGCGCTGGCCGGCAAGGAGACGCTGTTCGACGAGCTAGGCTACCGCGACGCGCACGACGCTGGCGTGCTGGTGATGGAAGTCGGCCAGCCGCCGCCGCAAGCGGTGCTTGAAAAGATCGTCGGCGACTGCGGCCTCGCGCCCGACAAGCTGACCGTGATCGTCACGCCGACGCAGTCTGTCGCCGGGACGGTGCAGATCGTCGCGCGCGTGGTCGAGGTCGCGCTGCACAAGACGCATGTGCTCGGCGTGCCGCTCGGCGAAATCGTCGAAGCGAGCGGCACGGCGCCGCTCCCGCCGCCCGCGCCCGATGGCCTCGCCGCGATGGGCCGCACCAACGACGCGATTCTCTACGGCGGTCGCGTGCATCTGACGGTGACGCGCGACGCCGTTGCGCGGCGGCTGGCGGCCGAGTTGCCGTCGTCAAATTCGCGCGACTACGGGCGGCCGTTCGCCGAAATTTTCGCGTCGTTCAATCACGATTTTTATCAGATCGACCCGTCGCTGTTTGCGCCCGCCGAGGTGTGGGTCAGCAGCCTCGAAAGCGGCGCGACCTATCGCGGCGGACGGCTCGACGGCGCGCTGCTGCATGCACTCTGGCAAGGGGAGGCGTTTACTGGAAGTGATGAACCGGCGGCGGCTGAGCCAGGCACGCCGGGCATTACCAGTCCGGGGGCGCCATGAGCGACGTATCGGCGGCAAGCGGCCTGCGCGTCGCGATCATGACGGACGAAACCGGCTGGCACACAGGACGGCTGAAGAAAGCGTTCCGCGCGCGCGGCGTCGATGCGCGCTGCGTCGATCTCGCCGCCTGCCGTATCGACACGTCTTGGTCGCCGTATGGCCTCGCCATTCCCGGCTTCGCGCGCGACCTGCCCGACGCCGTGTTCGTGCGCGGCATCGCGGGCGGCACGTTCGAGCAGGTCACGCTGCGCCTCGGCATCCTGCACGCGCTGCGCGAGTGCGGCGTGCCCGTCTACAACGACGCGCGTGCCATCGAGCGCAGCGTCGACAAATCGATGACGAGCTTCCTGCTGCATCGCGCGGGCGTGCCGACGCCACCCGCGTGGGCGACGGAATCGGCGGCCTTCGCGCAGCGCGTGCTGATGCGCGAGACGGCGGCCGCGCGCCGGGTCGTGATCAAGCCGCTGTTCGGCTCGCAGGGCAAGGGCTTGCGGCGGCTCGGCGCAAACGCGTCGAACGGCGCGTTGACGCCGCTGCCGCCGCTGCGCAGCTATCGCGAGGTCGCGTATCTGCAGCGCTTCGTCGGCAGTGCGCGCGCGCGGCCTGGCGCGTACGACTGGCGCGTGCTCGTGATCGGCTCGCGCGCGGTTGCTGCGATGCGGCGAACGGGCGGGCGCGGGTGGATTCACAACGTCGCGCGTGGCGCGCGCTGCGAGCCGGCCGAACTGGACCCGACGCTCGCGAGCCTCGCCGAGCGCGCGACGGCCGCGCTCGGGCTCGATTACGCGGGCGTCGACCTGATCCCCGACCTGTCGATGCCGGGCGAAACAGGCGCGCCGCTCGTGCTCGAAGTGAACGGTGTCGCGGCGTGGCGTGGGCTGCAATCGGTGACGACCGTCGATATCGCTGCGGCGCTGGTCGACGATCTGCTCGACCGCAAGCTCGCGGCGAGCCGTGCATCGACGCTGTTGCAACCCGCCGTGCCGCTCCATGGGCGCTAGCGATCTCCTCTCTCGCGCGCCGGACGCGTTCCTGCGCGCATGCCGGCTCGATGTCGAAACGGCGAAGCCGGGCAATGTCAGCGTCGCGAGCGCGGGACACGGGATGCAGGCCGCGCAGTTCATCGACAGCGCGGAGGCCGCCGCACCCGCGCTGTTCACGCGCGGCGCGCGCGTCGGCACGCGCATTCTCGATGCCGTGACGCGCACGCAGCAGGTCGCCGGATGCAATACGAATCTCGGCATCGTGTTGCTGGTCGCGCCGCTTGCCGCCGCGCTAGAACCCTTGGACGACACCGCGCCGCTCGACGCCGCGCGCTGGCAAGCATCCGTCGACAACGTGCTGTCGCGCCTCGACGTTGACGACGCGCGCGCCGCCTATCGCGCGATCGCGCTCGCCAATCCCGGTGGGCTGGGCGACGCGCCCGAGCAATCGGTGCATGCGCCGCCCACTGTCGATCTGCGCGGGGCCATGTCGCTGGCCGCCGAACGCGACAGCATCGCGCGTCAATACGCGAACGGCTTCGCGGACATCTTCGGCGTGGGCCTCGATGCGATCGCGCAATCGCACTGCAGCACGCCGACCGCTATCACGCTTGATGTCTTTCTCACCTTCCTCGGCGCGTGGCCCGATTCGCACATACTGCGCAAGCATGGCGTGGCGGTGGCGCAAAGTGTCACGCGCGAGGCGCGCGAACGCCACGCGCAATGGCTCGGCGCGGACACTCCCGCGCACGCCGCGCAGCTCGATGCATGGGACGCCGAACTGAAGGCGCAAGGCGTCAACCCTGGCACGAGCGCCGATCTGAGCGTCGCGACGCTGTTTGTCGCCACCTTGCTCGACCCTCTGCGCTTCGCAAGCGAGCGTGCCTGAGATCAATTGGCATGGTTCCTGTTACACGGAAACGCGGTGCGTCCCCCTCAAACAACGCGCGGTTGGTCGCCACGCGTCGCGAGTTCGTCACACGTCGACAGACCCAATTCACTGGAGGAACAGCATGGCCAAGATCAACCGCGTAATGGTAGGCGAGTCGCTTATCGGCGAGGGCAACGAAGTCGCCCACATCGATCTGATCATCGGGCCGCGAGGCTCAGCAGCCGAATCGGCTTTCTGCCACGCTCTCACCAACAACAAGGACGGCTTCACGTCGCTGCTCGCCGTCGTCGCGCCGAATCTGCTGACCAAGCCCAACACCGTGCTGTTCAACAAGGTGACCATCAAGGGCGCAAAGCAGGCCGTGCAGATGTTCGGCCCGGCGCAGCACGCGGTGGCGCTTGCCGTTGCGGATTGCGTCGAAGACGGCACGATTCCGAAGGACGAAGCCGACGACCTGTTCATCTGCGTCGGCGTCTTCATCCACTGGGAAGCCGACGACGACAAGAAGATCCAGGAGTTCAACTACAAGGCAACACGCGAGGCACTCCAGCGCGCGGTAGCGGGCGAACCAAGCGCCGCTGAAGTCGTATCGAAGAAGGCAACGGCTGCCCACCCGTTTGCGCCGAACTAGGCGCGGCGTATGCATGACACGCAGTGTCGCGCGCGCAACGCGCGGCGGGCCGCAAAGGTCCGCCGCGCGTTGCGCCGCGCGTGTTTAACCGATGGATGCAGAACCCTACGTCAAAGGCTTCCACATGACCTCACGTTGTCGCGCGCGCCTCGCTGTCGCGGCGTTCGCGTGCGTTGCAGTGCTTCCGCTTGCCGCACTGGCGGCCGATCCCGCCGGCGACAAGGCCCCCGCCAGCGGCTACGACTACCCGACACAAGGCCGTGTCGAATACGTGCTCGGCTGCATGGACGACAATGGCCACGATTTCGCCAATGTCTACAAGTGCTCGTGCGTAATCGACAGGATTGCGGCCGCCCTACCGTATGACGATTACGTCGAGCAGATGACATTCGCGAAGTACGCGACACTCGGCGGCGAAGGCGGCAATGAATTCCGCGTCGACCGGGCGCGCGCGCAAACAAAGAAGTATCGTGCGTTGCAGCAAGAGTCGTATCAGGCGTGCGGGCTCGCGAAAGCCACGCCGTCCGCGGCGAAGTAAAGCCTGCCAACCAGGCCTGCCGCGCTGACGTACACATGTCAGCCCGACGGGCCCGCGGGATACACGCGCGTCTCAGGCAAAGCGCTCGCGCTGCCGCTCGATGATCACGCCGACAGCGGCGACGTCGTCGAACTTTGCGGGTTTGCACAACTTGACGCGCACCCACTGAGCGCCGAATCTGTCGATCAACAGGCGGGCAACCTGCTCGGCCAGCGCTTCGAGCAGCTGCACCTTATGTGTCGCGAGCAGCGTGTGCAGCTCGGCGCGCACGGCAGCGTAATTGATCGTGTCGTCGATCCGGTCCGTCTCGCAGGCGCGCAGCGACGGCACGCCGATTGCAAGATCGAGTTGCACGGGCTGGGGCTCGTGCAGTTCGCCGGCGTCGATGCCGATCACCGTCTGCGCGACGAAGCCCTCGATGTACACGATATCGAGCGCGGCGGCATGCTGCGCCTGCTCCACCGGCTCCCGCGTGGGGCGCGCGCTCGACGGCAGCACGACAGTAAAATGGATGGGACTGCTTCCTGGGTTGAAACGGTCCATGTAGGGGCTCCACATTGGGGCGCGCGAGCAGCGCATCGGTTTTTGCGGCAATCTGACGATGCGAAGCAAAAAGCAGGCGCACTCGCCTACACTCGTACGACTATTTATTGATGTATCGCGACACGAGTTGTACAGTGTTTGCTGAGTGCTCTGGAACGGATTCAAACGACATATCAGCTGTTCTGCCACGCGCGCGACAGATGCGCGGCACATCGGGAAGCACACGGGGAAACACTTACATACAGCGCAGGCCGGGCCCATCGGCAACTGGATGGACACCGAGCCGAACGCATCGGAGACGCCCCTAATGTCATCGCTCGTTGACATCGATTCGCATGTCCGGGATGTACTGAACATCGTCAACAACCAGCCCGCATCGTGTTCGATGAGCCATTCCGTCGCGCAATCGTGGACGCGCTGTCTGGTCGAGTTCGGCCTGGACCCCGGACGTTTCGTGCTGCCACCCGTGCTGACGCAGCACGAACTGAACGTGCGGCGCGAGGCGGCGGGCGATCTGATCGCCTGCTCGAAGCTGGAAATGACCACGCTCTATCAGCAACTCGCCGACCCCGAACTTGCGGTGATACTCGTCGATGCAAACGGTGTAATCGTTCATCAGGTTTCGTCGGTGCCGTTCGGCGAGGCCGTCGCCGCCGATGGCCTGCGTCCCGGCGCCGTGTGGAGCGAGCAGGAAGCGGGTACGAACGGCATGGGCACGTGCCTGACGGAGCGCGAATGTCTCGCGATCTATCAGCATGAGCATTTCTATCCGCGCTACATGTCCCTCACCTGCTCGGCCGCGCCGATCTTCGACGAACGCGGCGCGATAGTCGGCGTGCTCGACGTGACGAGCCGCTCGCGGATGCTGCAGCAGCATTCGCTCGTGCTCGTCGGCATGTCGCGGCAGATGATCGAGAACCGGCTGATCGACTCGCGCTACCGGCGCGCCAACACGGTCCACTTCCATAGCCGCCCCGAATTCGTCGGCACGCTGCATGCCGGCAAGCTCGCTGTCGACGACGACGGCATCGTGCTCGCCGCCAATCGCAGCGCGTTGTTCCAGCTTGATCTGCGCTCGCCCGACCAGTTGTGCGGCAAGCGCATCGAAGAAGCGTTCAGCGCGACGCTCGAAGACATGATCGCGCGCAGCATTCGCGGCTCGTTCCATCCGATCACCGTGTACAGCGCACACGCCAGCAACCGCTTCTTCGTGATCGCGCAGACGCCGCGCGACGCGACGTCGTTCGGCAACGCGAATCAGGTGGCGACGAGCGCGCGCGGACAGTGGAGCGACGTGTCGATCAACCGCAATGCCACTGCGCGCGTCAAAAGCCCACGCGAAACGCGCGAGGCAAAGCCGGCAGCGGCCGGGCTCGACAAGCTCTCGCATCTGGAATTCGGCGATCCGCGTATGGCCGCGCAGAGCCAGCTGGCCGCGCGCGTGATCCAGCGGAAAATCCCGATCATCCTCAGAGGCCAGACGGGCACGGGCAAGGAAGTGTTCGCGAACGCGCTGCATAGCATCAGTCCGAACGCGGCGGGCGCGTTCGTCGCGGTGAACTGCGCGTCGCTGCCCGAGACGCTGATCGAAAGCGAGCTGTTCGGCTATCGCGCCGGTGCGTTCACGGGCGCGCAGCGCGAAGGACGGCGCGGCAAGATCGTGCAGGCGAACAACGGCACGCTGTTCCTCGATGAAATCGGCGACATGCCGATGGCCTTGCAGGCGCGGCTGCTGCGCGTGATCGAAGAACGCGAGGTCACGCCGCTTGGCGCTGAAACCACGATCAAGGTCGATTTCCAGCTGATCAGCGCGAGCCACCGCAACCTGCTCGATCTCGTGCAGCGCGGCCTGTTCCGCGAAGACCTGTACTACCGGCTCAACGGCATCGAGATCAACCTGCCGCCGCTATGCGAGCGCGCCGATCTGCTGCCGCTCGTGCAGCACATCCTCGAAAGCGAAGCCGAAGATCCGCCTGAACTCAGCGCCGAAGCGCGGCAAGCGCTCGCGAACTACGCGTGGCCCGGCAACATCCGCCAGTTGCGGCACGTGCTGCAAATGGCGATCGCGCTGTGCGACGGACCGGAAATACGCTGCGCGCATCTGCCGGCGGAAATCGTCGATGAGACGCGTAGCACGGGCGGCTCGCCCGCACGCGCTTCGGCGGCGGGACCGCTGGCGCAGCAGGCAAACGCAGCGGCGGCGGCGTTCGACGACGAGGCCGATCTGTCGGCACTCAACGCGATCCAGGTCAAGGAGCGCGAAACGGTGCTCGCGATGCTCGACGAGCATCGCTGGAACGTGAGCAACGTCGCGAAGACGCTCGGCATCAGCCGCAACACCTTGTACCGGAAGATGCACAGACTGCACATCCGGCTGTCGCACGACGCCGCACAGGCATCCGTCGACGACGCGTGTGGCAAGTGACTCACACATGATTCGTAGATGACCTACGCATGAGCGCACCGACGCCCGCCCGCCGCCCTGGCGTTTTTCGCCCCGACGCGCGCTTCGCGTGGTGCATCACGGGCTCGGGACACATGCTGGAAGAATCGATCGACATCGCGCTTGCGCTGCCGGGCGCCGATCTGTTTCTGTCCGCCGCTGGCGAAGAAGTGTTGCCGCTTTACGGCTGGCCCGTGCCGAAGCTGCGCGAGCATTTTCGCGTGTTGCGCGACAACAGCGCGAGCAGCGTGCCCGTCGGCATGCTGTACGAGGGCCTTTATCACACTGTCGTGATTGCGCCTGCGACCAGCAACACGGTTGCCAAATGCGCGTTCGGCATCTCCGACACGCTGCCGACCAATCTCTATGCGCAGGCGGGCAAGCAATGTGTGCCCGGCATCGTTTTCGCGTGCGACACCGAGCCGAGCGTCATCACGCAGAGCCCGCACGAATGGGTCGAAGTGCGTCCGCGCGCGATCGAGCTGGAGAATGTCGAACGGCTGGCACGCATCGAATACACGACCGTCGCGCGCTCGCTCGACGAATTGCGCGCGGCATTGAGCGAACGGCTATCGAACCTCGGGCTCGCATGGAACACATCGTCTTCCTGACTGGCAGGCTCGCCGAGAAAAGCGTCGTGCAGGTGCTGGAGGGCATGGCGAACGCGCCGTTCACGTGGGAAGTGCGCGAGATCGGCTTGCAGGTTGCCGCGCTGATGACGGCCGATATGATCCGGCGGCGGGTGACGTTGCCGCTGCGCGCGGATCGGATGATTGTGCCGGGGCGCTGTCGGGGTGATCTTGCTGCGTTGAGCGAGCATTTCGGCTTGCCTGTTGAACGCGGTCCTGAGGAGGCGAAGGACTTGCCACTGCATTTCGGGCAGGCCGCGCGGAAGTTCGATCTGTCGCGTTACTCGACGGAGATTTTTGCGGAGATCGTCGATGCGCCGAGACTCGATCTCGAGGGGATCGCGGCGCGGGCTAAGCATTATGCGGAGCAAGGTGCGGATGTGATTGACGTCGGCTGTCTGCCTGATACGCCGTTTCCGCATCTCGAGGATGCTGTGCGGATGCTCAAGGCTGGCGGGTATCGTGTGAGCGTTGATTCGATGGTGACGGATGAACTTCTGCGCGGCGGGCGCGCGGGAGCCGATTATCTGATGAGTCTCAACGTGGACACGTTGTGGGTCGCTGATGAAGTACCGTCGACGCCGGTTGTCGTTGCGCGCGAGCCGCATGATATGGCTTCTTTGCATCAGGCGATTGATGCGCTCGTTGCGCGTGGTAGGTCGTTTTTGGCTGATCCTATTCTTGATCCGATTCCGTTTGGCTTTGCTGCTTCCATTGCGCGGTATGTCGCGTTGCGGGAGCGGTATCCCGATGTTGCCATCATGCTTGGTGTTGGGAATCTTACTGAGCTGACTGAAGCTGATACTAGTGGCATTAATGCAGTGCTGCTTGGTATTGCTGCTGAGTTGCGTGTCTCTGCCGTGTTGACCACTTCCGTTAGCCTGCATGCGCGGCGTGCTGTGCGTGAGGCTGATGTCGCTCGGCGTGTCATGCATGCGGCTTTTGAGGCGCAGGTGCTGCCTAAAGGGATTAATTCTGACCTGTCTGCGTTGCATGCCAAGCGGCCTTTTCCCTATGACGCTGATGAGATCGCTGCGTTTGCTGCACAGGTGCGGGATCCGAATTTTCGTGTTCAGGTCACTACGGATGGGATTCATGTTTATAACCGTGATCTGCATGTGGTTGAAGTTGATCCCTTTGCGTTGTATCCGTATCTGAAGCTCGAGAATGATGGCGGGCATGCTTTCTATATGGGCGTGCAGACTGCACGGGCTGAGATTGCCTGGCATTTGGGCAAACGATTTGATCAGGATCAGGTTCTGGATTGGGGATGTCAGGTTGAGCGTAGCGCTGAAGACCTGGAGGTCTGGTGTGCCCCTGGCACGACGAAGGGGAAACGTTCGAAATAACGGTTTGGTTTTGGTTTTGGTTTTGGTTTTTCAGACTTTGCGCTGGCATCCGCGCTATGCCTTCGTGCTTCACGCGTCGCCCCTGTGCGGGCATTCGCTTGGCGCCTTCGCGGCGCGGGCGTTGCTGTTGTGTGCTTGCCTCTGCGATGGCATCCGCGATATGCCTTCGTGCTTCAAGCGTCGCCCCTGTGCGGGGCGGCACCTACTTTTCTTTGCCGCCGCAAAGAAAAGTAGGCAAAAGAAAGCGGCTAACACCGCCAAGTCTTGTGCCTGCCTGAGGGCCCCCAAAGGGTCTTACACTTCACACGGCAGCATTTCTGTTCGCGTTCGTTGCCAGTGCTCTTGCGGTGCGCCTCACCCGCTTCACGCGCCCGCGTTGCGGCACGCTGTGCCAGATATTCCACGGCCGCCCAGGTGGCAAACTGTGTGTAGGTCGTAGTGCCTCGCGCGCCTCACTTCGGACCCGATCGCGAACGCTCCACCCTGTAAGAGCGCCAGGCTAAACGACGCGACAACCTACACACAGTTTGCCACCTGGGCGGCACATACCATTCGCTGCCGCTGGCCCGAGTACGGGTATTCGAAGCGGGTGAGGCGCTCATTCAAAGCGTTAGCATCGAGCACCAATCAGGGCACTGCCGTGTGAAGCGTAAGACCCTTTGGGGGCCCTCAGGCAAGCACTAGAACTGGCGGTGTTAGCCGCTTTCTTTTGCCTACTTTTCTTTGCGGCGGCAAAGAAAAGTAGGTGCCGCCCCGCACAGGGGCGACGCGTGAAGCAAGCTAACAAAACGCGGATGCCAGCGCAAACACAAGTAAACCGAAACCAACACCCGCGCCGCGAAGCGCTAAGCGCGGATGCCAGCGCAGAGGCAAAAAAACCAAACCCAAAGCCCGGTCACGCACGTGACTTCCTATCCCTCAACTGCAAAATCATAGGCGTAAAAATCAACTGCATGGCAAGCCCCATCTTGCCGCCAGGCACAACAATAACATTAGGCCGCGACATAAAAGAGTCATGCAGCATCGTAAGCAGATAAGGAAAGTCGATACCTTTAGGCTTAGAGAACCGAATAACGACAAAACTCTCATCAGGCTGAGGAATCTCCCGAGCAGTAAAAGGATTAGAAGTATCAACAGTGGGAACACGTTGAAAATTGACATGCGTACGCGAAAATTGCGGACAGATGTAATTCACATAATCCGGCATCCGCCGCAAAATCGTATCAACGACAGCCTCATGTGAATAACCGCGCAGCGTCTGGTCACGATGCAGCTTTTGGATCCACTCCAGATTTATGATCGGCACAACACCGACGAGCAGATCCGCATGCTGTGCGATGTCGACCTTGCTGGTCACGGCCGCACCATGAAGCCCTTCGTAAAACATCATGTCCGTGCCCGGCGAAATATCCTCCCATGGCGTAAAAGTCCCCGGGTCCTGCTTGTACACCACGGCGTCCGCCTCATCATGCACGTAGCGCCGGAACTTCCCCCCGCCCGAGTTCCCGTAGCTCGCGAACAGCTGCTCCAACTCTTCGAGCAGATTCGCATCGGGCCCGAAGTGGCTGAAGTTGCGCACGCCGTCCCGCTCGCTCTGCCGCAGCGCCTCGCGCATGCCGAGCCGGTCGTACCGATGGAACGCATCGCCTTCGACAATCTGCGCATTGATCTTCTCCCTGCGAAAAATGTGCGTGAAGCTCCTCATGACGGTGGTCGTGCCCGCGCCGCTCGACCCCGTTACGGCAACGATCGGATGTCTGACTGACATGCGCAGTCTCCTTGTTACAGGTCAAGAGTCAGACCGAGGTTTCCGGAAGGAACAACGAGCGCTCACGAAAAAGCGGCGACGTGAAAGGCATGTCGATACCAAGATCGTGCTCGCGGTGATACCGGCCAATCCGCGTCACTTCGTTCGATGAGCCAAGTATCAGCGGCATGCGCTCATGGAACGTGCGCGGCGCGCCGTCGAGCACGCGCTCGCGGCCCGTCGTCGCCATGCCGCCCGCCTGCTCGACCAGAAAACCAAGCGGGCTCGCATCGTAGACGGCGGACAGCCGGCCGCGCATCGCCGAGCGCGTCCGGTAGTCGCGCGGCATCAGGAACAGGCCGCCGCGCATCAGGATGCGATGCACTTCGGGCACCAGCGCGTCGCTCCAGCGCAGGCTGAAATCGCGCTCGCGGCAGCCCGCGCGGCCTTCGCGGCACTCGTGTACGTAGCGGCGCACGGGCGGCTCCCAGAAGCGCTCGTTGGATGCGTCGACGGCAATCTCGCCCGTCTCTTCCGGAATGCGGATCGATGGATGCGTGAGCATGAACTCGTCCGTCTGGCCGTCGAGTGTGAAGCCGTGCGTGCCCTCGCCGAGCGTGATGACGAGCATCGTCGCCGGGCCGTAGATCGTGTAGCCCGCTGCCGCCTGTTCGCGGCCAGGTTGAAGGAGCGGCGCGCCGTAGGCCTCGCCATAGGATTCGCAGTCGAGTTCGCCGTAGGCTTCGGCTCGCGCGTCACCGCCATTCACATCGCTGCCTTGCGACTGCACGCGCATCACCGAAAAGATCGAACCCGCCGTGCCGTTGATGTCCGCATTCCACGGGCAGTTCAGCGGATCGAATGCAAGCTGGTACTCGGGCGTCGCCGCATTGTCCACATGATCGGCACGCCCGTTGCGCACTGCCGCCTCGGCCAGCTTGCGGCGTCGCGTGGAATACGCGAGCACCGCGCCGCCCGCCACCGAATCCGCCTGTGCGCTGTCGCCCAGTGTGCCGCGCGCAAGCGCCGCGCCGATGGTCTTCACCGATGCCGCGACGTCATGCAGCACGACCTGCAACGCGGTAGGCGGCCGCGTCGACATCAGGTGATCCGCGTCGCCGGCCAGGAACCTCGTGAGCGTAATGTTTGCGTGACGCATGATGCTCTCCTACGAAGTGGGGAATTCTGGCGCGGCGCCGGGTTCCGTCCCGGCGCCGCCTGATTCGGAGAACACGCTGCTCGCGCGGATATCGGCGGCGCTCAGCAGCGTCAGCGCGGCGGGGTCGGCGCTCGCGCCGCCGCCCAGCGCGTGTGCGAACAGCCGATTGGCCTGGCGCAGGCGCGCGCGGTCGAGCGCGTTGCGCACCGAGCGCGCGTTCGCGAAGTTCGGCTGACGCACGCGCCGCGCGAGGTAGTCCTCGAAAGCGCGGCGCGCGTCGGCGTCGAACCGGTAGTGCATCGTGTCGAGCATGCGCTCGGCGATCAGCAGCAGTTCGTCGGGTGCATAGTCGGGAAACGACAGATGATGCGCAATCCGCGAGCGAAAGCCCGGATTGCTGCGAAAGAAGGTGTCCATCCGCGCGGCGTAGCCGGCCAGAATCACGACGAGATCGTTGCGCTGGTTCTCCATCGTCTGGAGCAGGATTTCGATCGACTCCTGGCCGTAATCGCGCTCGTTTTCCGGGCGATACAGGTAATACGCTTCGTCGATGAACAGCACGCCGCCCATCGCGCGCTTGAGTACTTCGCGTGTTTTCGGCGCGGTGTGGCCGATGTACTGGCCGACGAGATCGTCGCGCGTCACCGAAACCAGATGATTGCGCCGGATATAGCCGAGCCGGAACAGCACGTCCGCCATGCGCAGCGCGACGGTCGTCTTGCCCGTGCCGGGATTGCCGCTGAAGCACATGTGCAGCGTCGGCGCGCCACTCTCGATGCCGAGCGCCTCACGCGCGCGGCCCACCAGCAGTTGCGCGGCGATTTCGCGGATGCGCGTCTTCACAGGTGCGAGGCCAACCAGATCGCGGTCGAGTTCGTCGAGCACATCGGCGATGCCCGACTCGCGAAAGAGCGCGAGCAGATCGACGCGCGGCGCTTGCGTTTCGTTTTGCGCCAGTGGCTCCGTTACGACGGCGTTCATGACGATGTCTCCCTGTTCGTGTTCTGGTTCGCTAGACCGCCGTGCCGCCGCTAGCGTGGCGCGGCGCGCACCGTAGTGAGCGAATAGCGCTGCACACGCGAGCGGTCTTCCTGACGTCCCAGCACGAAGGTCGGTTCGACATCCGGCCGGTTCACGATGAACGATAGCCGCATCGTCTCGAAGCCACGCACCGAATCGAACGCATTCACCTTGATGTAGTGCTGCGGATACGCTTCGCGGCACCGCGTCACTTCCATCATCACGCCCGCTGCATCGCGCAGATCGAACATCGGAAGGCCCCACATTTCCCAGTACGTGTTGCGCGGATGCGGATCGTCGGTGAATTCGACCGAGCACGACCAGCCCTGGCTCAGCGCGTACTGGATCTGCATGCGGATTTCGTCGTCGGTCAGGTCGGGCAGGAAAGAAAACGTTCCCTGGGTGATACGCATGGCTGGCTCCTTGTTCGGATTCGACGGGTACGGCGCTCGATGGCTCAGGCCACGCTCGGCGTGACGGCGAAATCGGGTGTATCGGTCGGCGTGTAGTTGAACGTGATGTCGCCCCATGTATCGAGCGCCTGCTTGAGCGGCGTGCAGTGACGCGCGGCCGCTTCGAGCAGATCGGGGCCTTCGTTGGCGATGTCACGGCCTTCGTTGCGCGCCTTGACCATCGTTTCGAGCGCGACGCGGTTCGCCGTCGCGCCCGCCTGAATCCCGGACGGATGGCCGATCGTGCCGCCGCCGAACTGTAGGATCGCGTCGTCGCCGAACAGATCGAGCAACTGATGCATCTGGCCCGCGTGAATGCCACCCGACGCGACGGGCATCACCTTGCGCAAGCCCGCCCACGGCTGATCGAAATAGAGACCGCGCGTGAGATCGACGGGGTTGTGCGATTCGCGCAGCACGTTGTAGTAACCCTGCACCGACAGCGGATCGCCATCGAGCTTGCCGACGGCCGTGCCCGCATGCGCATGATCGACGCCCGCCATGCGCAGCCACTTCGCGATCACGCGAAACGAAATGCCGTGATTGCGCTGCCGCGTGTACGTGCCATGCCCGGCGCGATGCAGATGCAGGATCATGTCGTTCTTGCGCGCCCAGCGTCCCATCGACGTAATGGCCGTCCAGCCGATCACCAGATCGATCATGACGATGCACGAGCCGAGTTCCTTTGCGAATTCGGCGCGCTCGTACATGTCCTCCATCGTGCCTGCCGTCACGTTCAGGTAATGGCCCTTCAGTTCACCCGTCTCGGCTTGCGCGCGGGCCACCGCTTCCATCGCGAACAGATAGCGGTCGCGCCAGTGCATGAAGGGCTGCGAGTTGATGTTTTCGTCGTCCTTCAGAAAGTCGAGGCCACCCTTGAGGCCTTCGTACACGACGCGTCCGTAGTTCTTACCCGACAGCCCGAGCTTCGGCTTGACGGTTGCGCCGAGCAGCGGACGTCCGTATTTGTCGAGCCGTTCGCGTTCGACGACGATGCCTGTCGGTGGGCCCTGAAAGGTCTTCAGATACGCGACGGGAATGCGCATGTCTTCGAGCCGCAGCGCTTTCAGGGGCTTGAAGCCGAACACGTTGCCGATGATCGAGGCCGTCAGGTTCGCGACCGATCCTTCCTCGAACAGATCGAGGTCATAGGCGATGAACGCGAAGTACTGCGGCTCGCTCTCGCTGGCGTTGGGCACGGGGTCGACGCGAAACGCTTTTGCGCGGTACATGTCGCACGCGGTCAAGCGGTCGGTCCAGACGACGGTCCAGGTGGCCGTCGACGATTCACCCGCCACGGCGGCGGCGGCTTCTTCCGGCTCGACGCCGGGCTGTGGCGTGATGCGGAACAACGCGATGATGTCGGTGTCTTTTGGCGTGTAGTCGGGCTGCCAGTAGCCCATCTCGCGATATTTGAGGACACCCGCCGAATAGCGCGAGCGTTGTTGGGTGCTTTCGCTGCCTGCGGGCTTCACGGCTTCCTTGCTGAAATCGTTCATCGCGCTGCCTCGATATGGATCGCGGCGCGCCTCTGATGCTGCGCACGCCTGGGGGTGGGAGCTGGCGTGCATCGAAAGTCGCCGGCCTTGGAGGTCAATGTAGGCTTCGGGCCGGATGAAGTGAATTCACGATTTTTTTCAGCAGGCTTAAGTGATCCGTTAACACGCGTGCATGGAGCGTGAAATGCGTCCACAATGGGTTATCGGCTCGTGGAACACTTTGCTGCGGTTCCGCTACAGTAAGGCGCGTAAACGGCGCGCCCTTCCCCGTAGGGCTGTAACTGGTACGACAGTTGCGTCAGCAACATGGGCCGAGGCGATTTGGTGTGCTGCGTGTACGCACGCGGGCGTCTTTCGCAATGGGACCGCCGTTTTGTTTTCTTCAATCGCTAAAGGAGGACGAACATGCAGTGGACTACCCCTGGATATACCGACATGCGTTTCGGGTTTGAAATTACGATGTATATCGCCACAAGGTGAAGTGGCCCGTGCGGGGCTGGTTTCGGTGAGGTTTTTGCCGGGCCGGCCCCGTTTGTTTTTTGTGCGATGCCGCAAGCGGGTTTGGTTTTTTGGTTCGGTTTTTTGCTTTCGCGGCGTAGGTGTTGCTGGTCGGTGTGTTTGGCTTTTCGCTGGCATCCGCGCTATGCCTTCGTGCTTCACGCGTTGCCCCTGTGCGGGGCGGCACCTACTTTTCTTTGCCGCCGCAAAGAAAAGTAGGCAAAAGAAAGCGGCTAACACCGCCAACATTTCTTCTTGCCTGAGGGCCCCCAACCGGTCTTACGCTTCAGACGGCAACATTTCTGTTCGCGTTCGTTGCCAACGTTTCGAATCGATGCCTCACCCACTTCAGATACCCGCACAAGAGCTGGCGGCAGCGAATGGTTTGTGCCGCCCAGGTGGCAAACTGTGTGTAGGTTGTCGTACCGTACAGGTTAGTGCTCTTACCAGAAACACCAGTCTTGCTTCCCCGTCCGGAGTGATGCGCCTATGGCGCGAAAGCCTACACACAGTTTGCCACCTGGGCGGCGGAGGAATGTCTGGCACGGCCTGCTGCGACGCGGGTGCGTGAAGCGGGTGAGGCGTTAATTCGGAGCGTTGGCAACAAACATGGGTCACGTGATTGCCGTGTGAAGTGTGGGACCGGTTGGGGTCCCTCAGGCAGGAACTAGAATTGGCGGTGTTAGCCGCTTTCTTTTGCCTACTTTTCTTTGCGGCGGCAAAGAAAAGTAGGTGCCGCCCCGCACAGGGGCGACGCTTGAAGCACGCTAACAAATCGCGGATGCCAGCGCAAACGCCCAAAAAACCAAACCGGATGCCATCGCAAAGCCAAAAGAACCAGCAAGGAACGCGAACACCACGGCAAGAACAAACAAACCACGAAACCGCTTGCCGCCAAAGGCAAAAAACCCAAATGATGATCCACGAAACCATCATCACAACATGCACGAGCGACGGTGTCGCCCACACCGCCCCGATGGGCATCCGTCACGACGAAAACGGCCTGACGATCCTGGCCCCTTTCAGGCCATCGAAAACCCTGGACAACGTGTTAGCCACCCGCGCAGCGGTAATCAACTTCACGACCGACGTCCGCATCTTCGCCGGCTGCGTAACCGGCACCCAACGCGACTGGCCGACAAGCCCTGCGACCCAAGTCCCCAGCCTCAGGCTGAAAGAATCACTAGCCCACACCGAGCTAACCCTCGACCACTTCACAGAAGACGACCCCCAGCGTCCCGTCCTGCACATGCGCTGCGTGCATACGGAAACCCACGCCCCGTTCACAGGCTTCAACCGCGCCCAGGCGGCGGTAATAGAAGGCGCAATCCTCGTGAGCCGGCTTTTCATGCTGCCCGCCGACAAGATCGACCGCGAAATGGCCTACCTTCAAATCGCCATCGACAAAACCGCCGGCCCCGACGAACTCATCGCATGGCAATGGATCACAGCAGCAGTAGAACGCTTCCGCACAACCGGCGACGCAGCCGACAAAAAAACCGCACCGCACTCGTCCTGACGGAGAGTTAGATGACCGCATTGCTCGCAAGCGTCCGCTCGGCGGAAGAAGCGTTCGACGCAGCCGGCGCCGGCGCCGACCTCATCGATCTGAAGGAACCCCTCGAAGGCGCGCTCGGCGGCGTGTCGATCGACAACATCTGGCGCATCGCGCGCACGCTGCGCTCGCGCTACCCGGTGAAACCCATCAGCGCGACGATCGGCGACCTGCCGCCCGATGCGCTCGACGCCATCGCAGCACGCGTCGATGAAGTCGGCGAGACAGGCGTGGATTTCGTCAAAGTGGGCGTCGTTCCGGGACCGCATGCGCGCGAGTGCCTCACACGCATCGCTGGCTTGCACGCCAATGTGTTGCCCGTGCTGTTGTGCGACGACGGTGTCGATGCAGAACTCGTCGAACATGCCGTCTCGCTCGGCTTCGCAGGCGTCGTGTTCGATACGGCAGGCAAGTCGGGCCGCACGCTGCTCGATTGCATCGACCGCGCAACGCTCGCCCGCTACATCGCGACGATTCGTGCGTCGGGCGCAATGGCGTGCATCGCCGGATCGCTCGGCTGGACGCAACTCGACGCGATTCGCTCGCTCGCACCCGATGTCGCCGGCTTTCGCACCGCGCTATGCGAGAACGGCCGCACCTCGCGCCTCGATCCGCGCCGCGTCGCGCAATGGGCCGACGCGTTGCATCACGCTGCCGCCGTCGCGTCGACGGCCGCAGCGTAAAAAGCGCGCCATCGCGCGCTCACACGGCCGATGCATTCAACAGCCGCTCGCGCACCAGCGCGACATCCGTCTTGCTGAACAGCTCGACTTCGTAATTCGCCTCTTTCACGTAGTGGACGAAGCTCGCGTCAATCACGCCATTCGACGCGAGCGTCCCAAGCGGTACGTTCGCGCCGACCGGGCACGACTTCACGACCATCAGACGCTCGGCGTTCAGCGACGTCGACAGCCACGCGGCAAGGCTGTCGGAGGTCGTGTCCCAGTTGGTCATCGCGTTGGGCGTGACGCGCATCAGGCTCACAGGCATCCACACGGCAACCTTGCCCTTGCGCAGCGCGCGCCGGATCAGTTCCTCGTTGGTCGCAAGCACCAGGTCGGGCAGCACGGCCTGCATCATCAGCGCGTACTGCGTCATCGCGAGCAGGCACATGTTGTGGGCGGCGAGATCGTCGAATTGCCATTCCTGCTGATACACGCGCACGCTGTCCGCAAAATCCCCACCGCCCGGCACGATCACCACGCGCCCGCCGCCAACCTCCCACAACTGCGTGAGCCAGTCCCGCAGCGACGGGTCGTGACTCAGGCTGCCCCCGATCTTCACCACCCACATGTCCGTTACCTCGCTCTCGTTCGACCTCACGGCGGCATACCCGACGGCCCGCCCGGTCCGCGTCCGCCCTGCGCTCGCCGCCCCATCGCGAGTCTGCGCTGCCCGCACCGCGCACGCATCGATGGTGCTGCGCCTCGCGCGTCACAGGCCCGTTGCCGGCCGCTTCATGCGGCGCGCCGTTCCCGCCTCCTCGCCGTCATCAACCATGCGACGGCCACGCTCGGCGCGCACGTCGCGATCCATTCGGCGGCATCCGCTGGCGCGTTGCCCGCTATCTGCGCAAACGTGCCGAAATCCACGTAATCGCGCGCGTGGGCCTTCGCCAGCGCCGCCGCCAGAAAGCGCCCGCAACCCGCGCCCACGACGGGCGCACGCGCCAGCGTCGGATGCGCCGCGCACACCTGCTCGAAGCTCGCGCCGATCGCACGCAATTGCGCATCGCGCCATGTGTGCGCGAACTCGCGCCATTCGTCTTCCGTGGCGTCGCCCGCATCGCGGCCGATCGTTCTCGCGAGCCGCGCGCAGCTTGCCGCGATCGTCTTCGGTCCGTTGTCGGCGCTCGCATGCTGGTCGTGCGGCGGCCATAGCTCGCCCGTCAGCCGGTAAATGTCGGCGCTCGTTGCGAACCACTCGTTCATCACGCCCGCCGTCTCGCCGCGAAACGCGATCCGATGCGCGATGCCGCACAACGGCGTGCGCACCACGCCGTGATACGCGAGTTCGCCCGTCACGAGCCGCGTTGCGTCGCTGACGCCGCGTGCCGCGATACGCGCGTCGGCAACGGGCACGATGTCCGTCGTCGTGCTGCCGATATCGATCAGCACGCAATCGCGCATACGGGTCGCGACATGCTGCGCCGTCGCGAGCCAGTTCGCCGACGCGACGGCCCGCCATTGCGCGATGCTCTGCGCGGCATCCAGCCAGCCGGAAGCGCCTGCGAAAAACGCCGTATCGGCACCGAGCCGCGTGGCCAGCGCATCGACGAGCGCGCGCACGCCATGCTCGCGGTCGGCGAACAGATCGACCATTTCGCCCGTCATCGTGACCGCGTGGCGCGCCTGTGCATGACCAAGCTCGGGCCAGCGCTCAGCCGCCGAATCGATCGCGCGATGCAGATGGTCGAGCCCTTGCCACAGCGGACACGCCCATTGCGCGATATCGGTGACGACACCGTCCGCGTCGACGCGCGACACCTTCACGTGCGCGCCGCCGACGTCCCAGCCGAAAACGGCAGGCCCGGCAATTGATGACGTGGACACGGACGCGCTCATGATCCCGCTCCGAAAGCGGACAGCTTCGCTCCCGTCGCGCCGCCGGACTCCGAATCACGCGCGCGCGGCGCGACCTGCAGACCGTGCGCCGCAAGCACGTCGGCAGCGAGATTGCGTCCGAGCCGCGCGGACAATCCGGCATACGCGACGGTCGCGCGCGGATTCACCTCGATCACGACCGGGCCGCGCGCCGGATGCCACACGACATCGATACCGGCAAACCCGCGCAAGCCGGGCAGCGACGCCGCGACCTGCTGCGCGAGCGCGTCGAGCGTGCGGCCTTGCGCGCTGTCGCGATCAATGCGGTCGATATCCACGCCGTCGAAGCCGACCACCTGTCCCGCATGGCCCGCCACGGGCGCCGCCACGTCGATCCGCTGCCGGTTGATGCTGACGAACGTCGCGCCCGCTTGATCGCAGATCAGCGACAGGCTCAGCGCGTCGCCGTCCACCCACGCCTGCAACACCGTTTCACGGTCTGCCGCGCGCCGCGCCGCATATTCGGCGCGTACCGCGTCGGCGTCGTCGAACACGAACGTATCGAGTCCGCCCGCGCCGTCGTCGGGCTTGACGACCCAGCGTTGCTGCGTGCGCGGATCGACCTGCGCCGGTTCGAGCGCAGGCGTCACCGCAATACCGCACGACGCGAGCCGTGCCGCCGTCGCGCGCTTGCTCGACGCGAGCGCGATCGCTTCCTTCGTGCAGCCGATCCAGCGCGCGGGACCGACGGCGTCGGCGAGATCGAGCATCAGGCCATCACATTCGGGCGCGACGATCCACGCGTAGTCGTGCTCGCGCGCGGCACGCGAGACGAACTCCAGCATCGATTCGCCCGGCTTCGCGCGGCAATGCGCAACGCCTTCATCGACATGCTCGAAGCGCGAACTCGCAAAGCTGACCTGCACACCGTCGAGCTGCAGCAGATCGCCGACAATCGCATCGCGCATCACGCGCCCTTCCACGACCAGCGCGCTCAGATCCGCGAGACTGCTGCTGCCCGCGAGTTGCGCGTCGATGCCGCCGCCAGTGAGATACTCATAAACCCAGAGCTTCATCAAGGAACGTCTCCGCATGCAGGTGATCCCGGTTCTCGATCTGCTCGACGGCCACGCGGTGCGCGCGATACGCGGCGCCCGCGCGAACTATCGGCCCATCCAGTCATCGCTGTGCGCAACGAGCGAACCGCTTGCCGTCGCCCGCGCGCTCGTTGCCGCGACAGCCGCGCCTGCGCTATACGTCGCGGATCTCGGCGCGATCATGTCGCGCGAAGCCCATCCGTCGACGCTGGCCGCGCTCGCCGCGAGCCTCACGCATTCGCATGCGCATTTCGAGCCACACGGCGGCCCGTTCGAAATCTGGCTCGACGCGGGCTTCGCCGACTTCCCGTCGATGCTTGCCCATCTGTCGCGCATCGCCGCTGCAACCGGCTCCGCACACGCGCGCATCGTGCCCGTGTTCGGCTCCGAATCGCTGCACTCGCTCGACGCGCTGCGCAAAGCCGAAGCGGCCGGCTATGCGCCCATCCTGTCGCTCGATCATCGCGGCCGTCAGCTGATCGCGGCCCCCGAACTCGCGCAGGCACTACGCTCTCCTGCGTCGTGGCCGTCGCGCGTGATCGTGATGACGCTCGATCAGGTCGGCGCCGACGCCGGCCCTGACCTCGATACGTTCAACCTGATCCAGGCGCAGGCGGGCCAGCGTTCGATCATCGGCGCCGGCGGCATCCGCCATCGCGACGATCTCGATGCAGCGGCACGCAGCGGCGCGCATGCATGGCTCATCGCATCGGCGCTTCACGACGGCAGGCTTCGCACCACGGACACGACGCGCTCAGACGCTGCGACCTGATCCGCGAAACAATATCCATGCCACGCGATCCGCGCTGCAGCAACGGCGCGGCTCGCATGCACAGTGGGCCGCGCACTGTCCTCAAGTGACACACTGTTGCAGCGCGAAGCACATACTGTTCTGCGCGTGGCCTGTCGCGCGGCGAGACGTATCGGGCCGCTCATGAGGTGTTCACGTTCGACGCAGCGAGTCGTTTGCCGCGCGCTCACATCGAAATGCCGCCGACCGTGCTGGCGCAAGGCTGCCACGCGGCAACAGCGAAATCGGCACGGACCTTGCTGGTCGGGGTCTTATGCACGAGTCCACGTCCCCCGTCACGCATGTCAACGCGACATCGGCCGCCGATGGGCCATTGCCATCCGTTTCGACAACCCACGACTGGACCTGCCCGTTCTGCCCGCTGCTGTGCGACGACATCGAAGCCCATCTCTCCGGTGCTCAGACGCTCGCCGCGCCCGACACGCAATGCGCGCGGCTCGCCGATGCATTGACCCGCCATGACGCGAGCGACAACGTCTGCTCGCCTGGCATCGACGGCTCCCCCGTCTCGCTCGATATCGCACTCGATGCCGCCGCCGCCGTGCTCGCGCAGGCGCGCCGGCCGCTCTTCGGCGGTTGCGGAACGGATATCGCTGGCGCACGCGCGCTCTATGCGCTCGCTGCCGGCTGTGGCGCGATTCTCGATTCGCTGCATGGCGACGCGCTGAGCGCCTCGACGCTCGCGCTGCAGGATCGCGGCGCGTTCTTCACGACCTTGTCCGAAGTGCGCTCGCGCGCCGATCTGCTGGTGGTTTTCTCATGCGAACCTGCTGCCCGGCATCCGCGCTTTTACGAGCGCATTGCGAGCGGCACGTCGATGCAGCGCGAAATCCGCTTCGTCTGTTGCGACACTGATCCCGCCGCCAGTCAGGCCAGCGACGCGCGCACCGCTTCGATACTCGCCGACGCTTCGCCGCACGACGTGCTCGCGCTCTGGTCGGCGATTGCCGAAGGCCGCAAACCCGAATCACTCAATGACGCCAAGGGCATCGCGACGGCGCTCGCTTCGTTGATGGCGCGCATCGCCGAAGCGCATTACACGGCGTTCGTGATCGAGCCGGCTGCGCTGCCTCACCCGCACGCAGCGCTGCTGATCGAAGCGCTGCACCGGATCGTCAAGTCGATCAACCGCACGAGCCGCGCGGGCGTGCTGACGCTCGGCGGCGCGGACGGCGTGCTAAGCGTCAACCAGACGATCACGTGGCTGTCGGGCTTTCCTTTGCGCACGCGCGTGTCGAAGCCCGACCGGCCACCGGGCACGCCGCCGCTCGACCACGATCCGTATCGCTATCGCACCGACCGTCTGCTCGCTGCGGGCGAAGCGGATGCGTTGCTGTGGACGGCGAGCTTCGACCCGCATCCGCCGCCGTCGACGCTCGACGCGAACACGCCTTTGATCGTGCTCGGCACGCCTGCGCTCGGGTCCGCGCTCGCGCAGCAAACGCGCAGCGCGAAGACGATCTTCATTCCCATCGCGACGCCCGCCATCGACAGCGATGGCCACCTGTTTCGCGTCGATACGTCCGTCGTCGTGCCACTGCATGCGGCGCGGCATGTTGCGCTGCCAACGGTTGCATCCATCGCGACGCATCTAGCCGACGCGCTCGCGACGCGCGCCGCGCAGACACGGAGCCCGGCATGAGCATCGCGCGACTCAGAGGCGGCCGCGTCTACGATCCCGCGAACGGCGTCGACGGCGAGCAGCGCGACGTCTATATCCGCGATGGCCGCATCGTCGATGCGCCCCCGGGCGGCGCCGTCGATCGCGACTATGACGCGCAAGGCATGATCGTGATGGCGGGCGGCATCGACCTGCATTCGCACATCGGCGGCGGCAAGACGAACCTGTCGCGGCTGCTGTTGCCCGAAGATCATCGCGACGACGCGCCGCGCGATGCATCGTACGAAGCCGTGCAGGACGAACGGGGCCGCTATCTGCGCATGCCGTCGTGCGGCATCTGCACGCCGGGCACGCTCGCCACCGGCTACCGTTACGCGGAAATGGGCTACACGGCGGCCTTCGAGCCGGCGATGATCGCGTCGAACGCGCGTCACGCGCATCTGGAAATGGGCGACACGCCGATCATCGATCATGGCGCCTACGTAATGCTCGGCAACGACGAACTGCTGTTGCAGATGCTCGCCGCGAAAGACGACTTCGAGCGCGTGCGCGACTACGTCGGCTGGACGATGCACGCGAGCCGCGCGCTCGGCGTGAAGGTGGTCAATCCTGGTGGCATCTCGGCGTTCAAGTTCAACCAGCGTTCGCTCGATGTCGACGAAGCGCACGCGCATTACGGCATCACGCCGCGCGACGTGTTGCGCACGCTCACGCGCGCGTTGACCGAGTTGCGCGTGCCGCATCCGTTGCATGTGCATGCGAGCAACCTCGGCGTGCCTGGCAATATCGACTCGACGATCGCCACAATGGACGCCGCCGACGGCCTGCCCATTCATCTCACGCACATCCAGTTTCATAGTTATGGCACGGAAGGCCCGCGCAAGTTTTCGTCGGGTGCGCGTGCGATTGCCGATGCCGTCAACGCTCGGCCGAATGTGTCGATCGACGTTGGGCAGATCATCTTCGGGCAAACCGTAACCGCTTCTGGCGACACGATGATGCAGTTCAAGAACGCGCCGCTCGCGCGGCCGCACAAGTGGATCGTCGGCGATATCGAATGCGATGCGGGATGCGGCATCGTGCCGTTCCGCTATCGCGAGCAAAGCTATGTGAATGCGCTGCAATGGATCATCGGCCTCGAAATCTTCCTGCTGGTGGACGACCCGTGGCGCGTGTCGATGACGACCGATCATCCGAACGGTGGCCCGTTCACGAGCTATCCGCATCTGATTCGCCTGCTGATGGACAAGCCGTTCCGCGACGCGCAGATCGACCGGCTGCATCCGGAAGCGAAGGTCGCGAGCGCGCTGCCGGAACTCAAGCGCGAGTTCTCGCTATACGACATCGCGATCATCACGCGCGCCGGCCCCGCGCGCCTGCTCGGACTTAAGGATCGCGGCCATCTGGCGCCGGGCGCCGCTGCCGACATCGCCGTGTATCGCGACGACGCGGACCGCGAGCGGATGTTCACCTCGCCCGCTTATGTGTTCAAGGACGGCGAACTGGTCGCGCGCGACGGCAACCTCGTGTCGACGCCGACGGGCGGCATCCACTTCGTCTCGCCCGACTACGACAGGAGCATCGAAAAGACCTTGCGCCAGTACAGCGAAGCGAACCTGGCCACGAACTTCGCGCACGCCGCGATCAGCGACGACGAAATTTGCGCATGCTGCCGCGGCGGACGCCTGTTGCCCGTCGCGTGCCTCGCGCGAGCATGAAGGCGGACGCGCGATGCAGATCAACGACACCCTGATCGACGACACCTTCGCGGAAGCCTTCCCGATGAAGGCGACGCGCCTCGTCATCACCGCGCACACGCCGCGCTGGGCGCGCGCGGCAGCCGATTCGCTGACGGGTTTCGCGACGTCGGTGATCGACTGCGGCTGCGAGGCGGGCATCGAGCACGAGATCGCCCCAGACGCGACGCCCGATGGACGTCCCGGCATTTCGGTGCTGATTTTTGCGGTGTCGTCGAAGGAACTGGTGAAGCAGATCGCGCGGCGCGTCGGGCAATGCGTGCTGACCTGCCCGACCACGGCCGTCTACAACGGCATCGATCCCGCGACGACGCGCGCGCCGTTGTCCGATGTCGCGCCGCTTGGCGGGTCGCTGCGTTTCTTTGGCGACGGCTGGCAGATATCGAAAATGCTCGGCGGTGTGCGCTATTGGCGCGTGCCCGTGATGGACGGCGAATTCGTCTGCGAAGAATCGGTGCAGACGGTCAAGGCCGTCGGTGGCGGCAACCTGCTGCTGCTTGCGCGCGATCTGGACAGCGCGCTCGCAGGCGCGGAAGCCGCCGTCGCCGCGATGCATCGGCTTGCGAACGTGATTACGCCGTTTCCGGGCGGTGTCGTGCGCTCGGGATCGAAGATCGGCTCGAAATACAAAGGCGCCGTCGCGTCGACCAACGACGCGTTCTGCCCGACGCTCACCGGTTTGTCGCAGCGCAGCGAACTCGACGCGCAAACCGGCTGCGTGCTGGAGATCGTGATCGACGGACTGACGGATGCGGACGTCGGCGCAGCAATGACGGCGGGCATCGAGGCGGCCTCTGCTGCGGGCAAGGGTGTGGTGCGTATTTCCGCTGGGAACTATGGCGGCAAGCTCGGGCCCTACCATTTCAAGCTGCGCGAACTGGCCGCGGGCATTGTGCAGCGCCCAAAAAACACCACGGACGGCGCGACATGAGCACGATCACGTTGCGCGTGAAAGCCGCACCGGGTTTTCGTGTGGATGGCTCGCCACTGTTGCCGTCCGCGTTGTCCGCGCTATCGGGCGCGGAGATTGCGCATCGGATGCTGCCCGCGGGTAACGAAGCTTGCGTAATCGGCGATCTGTTCGACGTAGCCGTCGATACGAGTGGCGACGATGCGCGTCTTGTGATCGAAGGCGACGCAAGCTGGCTGGACCGGCTTGGTGCGCAACTCGACGCAGGCCGCCTACAAATCAGCGGCAGCGCCGGCGATTACGCAGGCTTGCGCATGACGGGCGGCACGCTCGACATAGCCGGCGACGCTGGCCATTTCGCAGGCTGCGAAATGCGCGGTGGAACGCTCGTCGTAGCGGGCAATTGCGGCGACTTCGCAGCAGGCGCACTGCCCGGCGGCATGGAAGGCATGACAGGCGGCACGCTAATCGTAGCGGGCAATGCAGGCGCACGCCTTGGCGACCGGATGCGGCGCGGCACGTTACTGATAGGCGGCGATGCGGGCGATTACGCGGCCTCGCGGATCGTCGCCGGGACGATCGGCATTGCGGGCCGCGTCGGCGCACACTATGGTTACGGCATGCGGCGCGGCACGCTGTTGATGTTGCAACGGCCTGAGCGCATCCCGCCCACGTTCACGACGGGTGGCCGCGGCTTCGACGTGTTCTGGTCGCTGTTCACGCGAGCGTTCAAGGCCGAATGCGATGCGGCGTCTGCCGCAAGCACCGCCATGGCGCAGCGCCTCAAGCCGTTTGCAGCACTCGACGCCCGCACGCCGCCGCAGCGCTACGCGGGCGATCTTGCAGTCGATGGACGCGGCGAACTGCTGATCGTCGCCGGCGAATGATCGAGGGAACCGACATGAACGCGACACGCTCGACCGATATCGCGCGCAGCGGCAGAGAGAGGCCCGAGCGCTTCCCGATGGCGCTGATCGTGCTGCATTGGCTGATCGCGGTCTGCATCATCGCGATGCTCGGCATCGGCCTCTATATGGTCGGACTGCCGCGCGGCCTGCCGTTCAAGGCCGTGCTGATCAACTTTCACAAGTCGCTTGGCTTGACGATTTTCCTGCTGGTGCTGATGCGCATCGGAGTTGTCATGGTATCCGGCAGGCCGCCGTTGCCGCCGATGCGAGCGTGGCAACGCGCCGCCGCGAGCGCTACGCAGGTTCTTTTATACGCTGCAATGATCGTGATGCCGGTGACGGGCTATCTGGGCTCGTCGTTCAACACCTACGGCACGCGTTTCTGGGGACTGCTGCTGCCGAAGTGGGGCTGGGATGACAAAGGGTTGCGCCATTTCTGGTTCACCATTCATGAGATCACCGCATGGATCTTCATTGCGTTGATTGCGTTGCATGTGGCGGGCGCGCTGAAGCATCAGTTGATCGACCGCGACGGACTGTTGCGCAGGATATTGCCGTGATGCGCGGCGCTCATCAATCAAGGCCTGTTTCAATGGCGTTTTTGCGAGTTCTTTCGGGAGCAAGGGGACAATGAAGGTCAAGGTGCTCGGTTCGTCGGCGGGCGGCGGCTTTCCGCAATGGAACTGCAACTGCCGCAATTGCGATGGTGTACGCAAGGGCACGATCACGGCGCGGCGGCGCACGCAGTCGTCGATTGCGGTGAGCGTGGATGGCATTGCGTGGCTGCTCGTGAACGCATCGCCCGATATCCTCGCGCAGATCGCTGCGAACCCTGAAATGCAGCCCGCGCGCCACGCGCGCGACACAGGTATCGCAGCCGTGTTGCTGATGGACGCGCAGATCGATCACGTAACCGGCCTGCTGATGCTGCGCGAAAACAGCGCGCCGCTGCCGCTGCATGCAACGGAGGCCGTCTGGCAAGACCTGTCGACGGGTTTTCCCGTCGTATCGATTCTGTCGCACTACTGCGGCGTCGAACGCCACACCATTGCACTCGATGCGGGTCCGTTCGAGATCGCCGCCTTGCCGGGCGTGCGCATCGAGGCGTTGCCGCTGTCGAGCAAGGCGCCGCCCTACTCGCCGCATCGCGCGGCGCCGCAGCGGGGCGACAACATCGGCCTGCTGATCACGGCGCCCGGTTCGGGCAAGCGCGTGTTCTATGCGCCCGGCCTCGGCGTGCTCGAGCCGCACATCCGCGATGCGATGCGCAGCGCCGATCTGCTGCTCGTCGACGGCACGCTGTGGACCAGCGACGAGATGATCGAACTCGGCCTGTCGAAAAAGACAGCCGCCGACATGGGCCATCTCGCGCAAACGGGTCCGGGCGGCATGATTGAAGTGCTGGATTCGCTCGATAGGCCGAATGCGCGAAAGGTGCTAATACATATCAACAACACGAACCCGATCCTGATCGACGACGGCCCCGAGCGACGCACGCTGGCGCAGCACGGCATCGAAGTCGCGCACGACGGGATGCTGTTCGAGCTATGAGCCGCGCACATGCAAACGCAAAAGCAGACCACTGATACGGAGACGCGATCGATGAGTTTCAAAGGCGACATCGGCCCGGCATGGACCCGAGAAGAATTCGAAGCGCAGTTGCGCGCGAAGGGAAAGGCGTATCACATCCATCACCCGTTCAACGTGAAGATGAACAGCGGCGGATGCTCGCGCGAGCAGATTCGCGGCTGGGTCGCGAATCGCTTCTATTACCAGATCAACATTCCGCTGAAAGATGCCGCCGTCCTGTCGAACTGTCCTGATCGCGAAACGCGCCGCCGCTGGGTGCTGCGCATTCTCGATCACGACGGCTATGGCGAGGATGAAGGCGGTATCGAAACGTGGGCGCGACTGGGCGATGCCGTTGGGTTGTCACGCGATGCATTGTGGTCGCTGGAACATGTGGTGCCCGGCGTGCGCTTTGCCGTCGACGCCTATGTGAACTTCGCGCGCCGCGCGCCGTGGCAGGAAGCCGTGTGCTCGTCGCTCACGGAGATCTTCGCGCCGCAGATCCACAAAGACCGGCTTTCGACGTGGCCCGAGCATTACCCGTGGATCAAGCCCGAAGGCCTGGCGTATTTCCGTTCGCGCATCTCGCTCGCGCAACGCGATGTCGAGCATGGCCTTGCCGTCACGCTCGATCATTTCCGCACGCGCGAGCAGCAGGAACGCGCGCTCGACATTCTGCAATTCAAGCTCGACATTCTCTGGACGATGCTTGACGCGATCGAAAAGGCGTTCCCGGCATGAACACTCACGACAACGCGCAAGACACGGAAAAACGCGGCCCGAAACTGAACAGCCTGTTTCGCCTGCAATGGGAACCGGCACAGGACGCGCATGTGCTGCTGTATCCCGAAGGCATGGTGAAGCTGAATCAGAGCGCTGCGCAAATCCTGTTGCGTTGCGACGGCACGCGCGACATCCCGACGCTCGTCGCGGAGCTGGAAGCGGCGTTCAATGCGACGGGACTGACGCCGGAAGTCGAAGCCTTCGTCGACCACGCGCGCTCGCGTGGCTGGCTGGAGTAACAGCATGACCGACCTCTCGACACCCGCACAGGAGCACGCGCAACAAGCCGCGCGCAACGGCGTGGGTCCGCCGTTATGGCTGCTGGCGGAACTGACCTATCGTTGCCCGCTGCATTGCGCGTTCTGCTACAACCCCGTCGACTACACGAGCCATCGCGACGAGCTGAGCACCGCGCAATGGATCGACGTCTTGCGACAGGGGCGCAAACTCGGCGCCGCGCAACTGGGTTTCTCCGGCGGCGAGCCGCTGATGCGCGACGATCTCGAAGAACTCGTCGCCGAAGCACACAGCCTCGGCTTCTATACGAACCTCATCACGTCGGGTGTCGGGCTGACGGATGCGCGGCTCGACACGCTGAAGGCCAATGGGCTCGATCACATTCAACTGTCGTTTCAGGACTCGACCCAGGAACTCAACGACTTCCTCAGCAGCACGCGCACCTTCGACCTGAAGAACCGCGTCGCGCGCTCGATCAAGGCGCATGGCTTTCCGATGGTGCTCAACTGCGTGCTGCATCGCTACAACCTGCCGCATGTCGACAAGATCATCGACATGGCGCTGGCGATGGGCGCCGAATATCTTGAGCTTGCGAACACGCAGTACTACGGCTGGGCGCACGCGAACCGCGCGCAACTGATGCCGACTGCCGAACAGCTGCAAGAAGCGGAAGCCGTCGTCGAACGTTACCGGAAGGAGATCGGCAACCGCTGCAAGATTTTCTTCGTCGTGCCCGATTACTTCGAAACACGGCCCAAGCGCTGCATGAACGGCTGGGGCTCGGTGTTTCTCGGCGTCGCGCCCGATGGCGCCGCGCTGCCCTGCCATTCGGCGCGCTCGCTGCCTGGCCTCACGTTTCCGAACGTGAAGGACACGCCGCTCGAGCACATCTGGTACGACAGCGACGCGTTCAACCGCTTTCGCGGCTTCGAATGGATGAAGGAGCCTTGCCGAAGCTGCGACGAGAAAACCAACGACCTCGGCGGCTGCCGGTGCCAGGCGTATCTGTTGACGCTCGACGCCGCCAACGCCGATCCCGTCTGCGACAAGTCTCCGCATCACGAGCAGGTCGTGCGCGTGGTGCGCGATGCGGCCCAACGTCCGGCGACGCTTGCGCCGAACGAACAGCCCGTCACGTTCCGCAACGACGCGAACTCGAAACGCCTCAGCGCCGACGCGCGCGAGATGACAGCGATGCCTCATACCGAGAGAACGCGATCATGACGACGCCCGCTATTTCCGTGCTTCTCGTCGACGATCATGCCGTCGTGCGCGAAGGCTACCGAAGGCTGCTCGAACTAAGCCCCGATGTGCGCGTCGCCGGCGAAGCTGCCGATGCGACGCAGGCTTATCAGCGCTTCTGCGCGTTGCAGCCGGATGTCGTCGTGATGGATCTCGCATTGCCTGGCGCGAGCGGGATCGAAGCGATGCGGCGCATGCTCGCGAGAGAGCCGGAAGCGCGCGTGCTGATTTTCAGCGTGCATGAAGAGACGCTCTTCGTGCGTCGTGCATTCGATGCCGGCGCCTGCGGTTATGTGACGAAAGCGAGCGCGCCCGATGTACTCGTCGAAGCGGTGCGCGCGGTCGCGCGGCGCGTGCGTTATCTGAGCGCCGATGTCTCGCACGCGCTCGCGCTACGGACGATGTTCAGCGAAGGACCGCCCGGACGGCAGCTATCCGCGCGCGAGTTCGAAGTGCTGCGCCTGCTCGTGCAAGGCTTTACGCTGCCCGTGATCGCGGAAAGGCTCGGCCTGAGCCAGAAGACGATCGCCAATCATCAGTCCGCGATCCGGCAGAAGTTCGGCGCGAACAACGGCGTCCAACTCGTGCAGATCGCGCAGCGCCTCGGTTTGCAGTTCTCCGAGCTTGCCGCGCCTCACGAGCTTTTCGGTTCAGCGGGATCGATGGAAGCGCTCGGCTCTGGCAGCCCGAGCTGAGCCGGCACGCGCGCGCAAAGCAGAAAGCCGCGCGCCGGCTCGCTCGCAACATGAAACTCGCCGCCCAGCGCTTCAACGCGCTCACGCATGCCGATCAACCCTAACCCGATGCGCGGCTTCGACAGGTCGACGCCGGGGCCGTCGTCGGCGACCGTGACGACGATCTCTTCAACCCGCTCGCGGCTGGCAGGCGCTCTCACCAGATAAATTTCGACATTCGATTCGCGCGCGAACTTCGAAACGTTCGTCAGCGCTTCCTGCACGAACCGGTAGAGCGTGATGTTGAGCGCATCGGTGAAGCCGTCGAAGTCGCCGTCGATGGTCAGCTTGAACGACGCGTCGGGCAGCCGTTCGCGCCAGCCTTCCACACAATGTTCGAGCGCGCTCGGCAGGCCAAGTTCGTCGAGACCGATGGGCCGCAGCTTGCGGATCATCCCGCCAATCTGCCGATACACGAAGCCCGCGCTTTGCATCACGGCGAGCGACGCGCGATGCACCTCGTCGTTTTGCGTCGACAGGTCGCGAATCCGCGCGGCATCGAGTGCGATCGCGTTCAGGTATTGCCCCAGTTCGTCATGCAGTTCGCGCGCGAGATGACGGCGCTCGGCCTCCTGCGCTTCGATGCCCTGGCTCGCGAGCCGCCGGTTTTCGGCGAGCAGCCGCGCGGCTTCCTCTTCCGCCGCGCGGCGGCGCCGCAATTCCTTCTGCGAATCCCGATAGCGCCGCCACGAGAACCAGGCCAGCCCCGCCGCGAGCACGAACAGCGTGACGGGCAACTCGTCGAGCTGATAGCGCTCGGCGCGGCGGCTCCAGCGGTATGCGATCTCGGAGACATCGAAGGTCGAGCACAGCGCGCCGACGATCACCGTCAGCACGACGACGCACATGAAGTCGCGCCACGCGACCGAGCGCGACTCTGTGGCGCGGGCCGCGCTTTTACCCGCCGCGGGCCGCTGCGGCGCGCGCGAGGGGTCTGCCGCGCCCGATGCATCCGCGCGACTGTCTGCTGCTTGCCGCTGGTCCGGCGTGGGGTCTGCCGGTCTGGCTGAGGAGAGAGCTTCGGGCATGAGCGTATCGATGGGAGCGGTCACTCATTCTACTCACCGAATGGGTGCATTTCGTGTTGCTTTTTGCAGGTTTGGGAAGGCCTCCCGAAAGAATCGGGAAAGCTTCCCGGGCATGACGCGCCTTTGATATGCGACGCTTCAATCAACGGCGAAGCGACACAGAGACAGGCATGCGCCGCTCGCGAAAGCGCCGTCAAAACAAGGCTAAAACAAACTGCTGGAGACAACAACGATGAAACCCTCACGGCGCAAATCACGACGCGTCCGTCTGCACCCTCGCAAGCGCGCTTTCCAACTGATGTTCAGCAGCGCGCTGGCCAGTCTGTGCGCGGCAGCCTGGTCACAGGAGGCCGCGCCGCCGCCCGCCGATACACCGTCCGCCGACGTGCAGCAGACCGCGCAGAACACGACGCAGGAAGCCGAAATGCCGTCGATTCTCGTGATCGGGACCACGCCGCTGATCGGCATCGGCACCGCGATCGAACTGGTGCCCGCCAACGTGCAGACGATCCGCGGCCGGGAGATCGACCAGCAGCATCCGAACACGCTCACCGACTACTTCGCGACTAATCTGCAGAGCGTCGACATCAACGACGCACAGGGCAACCCGTCGCAGATGGACATCAGCTATCGCGGCTTCACGGCTTCGCCGCTGCTCGGCACGCCGCAAGGGCTGTCGGTGTTCATGGACGGCGTGCGCATCAACGAGCCGTTTGGCGACGTCGTCAACTGGGACCTGATACCGCAGGCCGCGATCGATACGATCCAGCTGATTCCTGGCTCCAATCCGACCTTCGGCCTCAACACGCTCGGCGGCGCGATCGCGATCACGACGAAGAACGGCAGTAATTCTCCGGGGGGCGAAGCGGAGATCAGCGGCGGATCGTTTGGGCGCAAGAGCGCGCAGATCCAGCAAGGCGGTGTGATAGGCAGCAACCTCGACTACTACTTCACCGCCAACGCCGCCAACGACGACGGCTGGGCCGATCACAACGGCAGCCGCTTGCGCCAGGCTTTCGGCAAGCTGCGCTATCACGATGCCGACACGACGCTGTCGATCTCCGGCGGCGGCGCGGACAACACACTCGACGGCTCGCAGACGATTCCGCGCTCGTTTCTCGACAACCGAAAACAGGCGTACACGTTTCCCGATCAGAACAACAACACGGTCGGCTATCTGACGATTGCGGGCGAGCACTATTTCACGCCCAATGTGCAGTTGAGCGGCACGCTCTACTATCGCCACTATCGCAACAAGAACGTCAGCAGCAACGTGAACGACGACTTCGATCCCGATGACCCCGACGATGCACCGCCCGCCACCAACGTGCAGTCAACAGTGTTCACCCAGAGCTATGGCGGCAGCCTGCAACTGGCGCTGTTGCAGAACCTGTTCGGCAAGCGCAATGAACTGACGCTCGGCGTCGCCGCCGATCTGGCGAACTCGCACTTCACGCAATCCTCGCAAGACGCGACGTTCACCGACACGCGCGCGACGATCGGCACCGGTCCGTTCGTATCGACGACGGATGCGAAGACGCGCAACGAAACCTACGGCGTCTATTTCACCGACACGTTCTCGTTCACCGAACAATGGGCGTTGACGTTCGCGGGCCGCTACAACTGGTCCCGCACGACGATCGGCGACGAGAGCGGCGTGCAGCCGCTACTGGATGGACGTCATGTGTTCTCGCGTTTCAATCCGGCTGTCGGCATCACTTACAATCCGACCGATACGCTCACCGCGTACTTCACGTACAACGAAGGCATGCGCTCGCCGACATCGATCGAACTGGCGTGCGCGGACCCGGATGCGCCCTGCTCGCTGCCGAACGACTTCATTGCGGACCCGTCGCTGAAGCCCGTCATTTCGAAGACATTCGAAATCGGCGCGCGCGGGCGCATCGGCAGCAATACGACGTGGAGCGCTGCGCTCTATCGAACGACGCTCGACGACGATATCCAGTTCATCAGCAGCAATGGCGCAGCGAGCTCGCTCGGGTTCTTTCAGAACGTCGGCAAGACGCGCCGGCAAGGCTTCGAAGTCGCGGGCCGCACGAAGTATGGTCCGGTCGGCGTGAGCGCGAGCTATAGCTATATCGACGCGACGTATCAGTCGACGTGGACCGAGAGCAGCGCGAGCAATTCGAGCGCGGACGCGAACGGCAACATCACCGTGAAGCCCGGCGACCATATTCCCGGCATTCCGCAGAACACGGTGAAGCTGCGCATCGACTACACGCCGTTCGCGGCGTGGAATATCGGCACGAACCTCACGTATCGCGGCAGCATCTACGCGCGCGGCGACGAGAACAATCAGGATGTGAATGGCACGGTTGCCGGCTATTTCCTGATCGATCTCGACACCACGTATAACGTGACGAAGCAGCTTCAGGTGTTTGCGACCGTCAAGAATCTGCTGAACAAGCACTATGCGAACTTTGCGATTCTCGGTGAGAACTTCTTCAACGGACCGAACCATACGTTCGATCCGGGCGGCGTCACCAATGAGCAGTTTCTTGGGATCGGCGCCCCGCGTGGGGTGTGGGTTGGGTTGAGGTATGCGTGGAAGTGAATGCGTTTCGCTGGATTGCTTACCGGTTTTTCTGCCCGCTGCCAGCGGGCTTTTTTTCGCCCGCAATCAGATAAGACTGATTTACCTGGTTCTGTTGTTTTCGTTCTCACCTTGACAGTTATCAACGGATTTTCGGCGGGATTCACGGTATTTTTACGACCCCAATAATAAGCAAAACGAATAAAGTGAATCAGAAGGCATATCGGCTCGTATTTAGCCGGTTCAGAGGAATGCTTGTCGCCGTCGAGGAAACCGCCACAGCCGCGGGCAAGGCAGGAGAAACACGCGCGACGGGCCGCGCATCGCGTGCGCTGGCGATATGTCTGTCGTTGGGCCAGCTTGCGCTGTCCGCGCTGCTTGCTCTCTCGCCGATCATGGCGTCCGCGCAGATCGTACCGGGCGGCACGCACGCGCCTGGCGTTGTCACGACGCAGAACGGTATTCCACAGGTCAACATCAACAAGCCCGCTGGTTCGGGCGTGTCGATGAACACCTACAACCAGTTCGACGTTCAGAAGAACGGCGCGATCCTGAACAACTCGCCCACGATCGTCAATACGCAGCAGGCGGGCTACATCAACGGCAATCCGAATTTCGGGCCAAACGATGCGGCGCGCGTGATCGTCAATCAGGTCAACAGCAGTTCGCCTTCGCAGTTGCGCGGGTATCTGGAAGTCGCGGGCAAGAGCGCGCAGGTTATCGTCGCGAATCCGAACGGGTTGCTTGTCGACGGCGGCGGTTTCATCAACACGTCGCGCGCGACACTCACCACAGGCACGCCCAACTTCGCGGCCGACGGATCGCTCGCGGGTCTTGACGTGTCGGGCGGGAACATCACCGTGCAGGGCGCGGGGTTCAACGGTTCGAATGTCAATCAGGTCGATCTGCTCGCGCGCGCCGTGCAGGCCAATGCCGCGATCTATGCAAAGAACTTGAACGTCGTGACGGGCGCGAATGCTGTCGATTACGGCACGCTTGCTGCAACGACAATCGCGGGCAGCGGCCCCGCGCCAGGTGTCTCCATCGACGTGAGCGGCCTTGGCGGCATGTATGCAAATCGCATTGTGCTCGTCGGTACGGAGAACGGTGTCGGCGTGTCGAACAAGGGCGTGCTGGCGGCGCAGGCAGGCGACCTGATCCTGACGACACAGGGCAAGCTGGTGCTGGCCGGTCAGACGAACGCAAGCGGCAATATCATGGTGAGCGCGCGCGATGGCATCGACAACAGCGGCACGACTTACGCGCAGCAAAGCGTCAGTACGAACACATCGGGCGCGCTCAACAATAGCGGCACACTCGCCGCGCAGCAGAACACTAGCATCAACGCGGGCAGTGTCGCATCGTCGGGCACGCTTGGCGCGGGCGTCAATGGCGACGGTACAATTGCCAACGCGGGCGACCTGTCGGTATCGGCTATCGGCACGATCACGGCGACGGGCCGCAATGCGGCGGGTGGCAACGCGAATGTAAGTGGCGCATCGCTAGATCTGGCGAACAGCAACACTTCTGCCAAAGGCGCGCTAACGTTCGCGGCAAACAGCGGCGACCTGAATCTCTCCGACGCGACCACGATTGCAGGCACGACGCTCAACGCGAGCGCAACCGGCACGCTCATGAACGATAGCGGCGCGATGTCGTCGGGCGGCGCGCAGACTATCACGGCGGGCGCACTGTCGAACCGCAGCGGGCAGATTGATTCTGACTCGACGCTGACTACAGCTGTCACGGGCGCTGTCTCGAACCAGGGCGGCACGATTCAGGCGGCAGGCGCTCAGACGCTGCACGCGGGTTCGGTTGACAACACGGGCGGTCACATTGCGTCGCTCAATTCGGACGGCCTGAGTCTCTCGGTGAGCGGTCTGCTGAACAACGGCGCGAGCGGCAGCATCGGCGGCAATGGGAACGTTGCGTTGCAGGCCGGACAGATCGCGAACGCAGGTTCGATTGCGGCCGTCCAGAACCTGATTGCGACGGCTGTGCAGACCCTGTTCAACAGCGGCACGCTCGCGGCGAACGGCAACGCGACGCTGTCAGCCGGTACGACGCTCGCGAACACGAACACCATTGCGGCAGGCAACGCGGCATCCATCACGGCGGCGACGTTCGACAACAGTCAGGGCACGACACAGGCCGATCAGTTCACGCTGCGCGCGGCGAACCTCGTCAACCACAACGGCAGCATCACGCAGACAGGCACGGCCTCGACGACCGTCGATGTAACCGGCACGCTCGACAATACGGGCGGCACGCTCCAGACCAATGCCGACAGTCTCACACTCGACCCCGTCGCGCTCACGAACGACAACGGGACGATTGTCAGCGCTGGGACGGGAACGCTGTCGGTTGCAACGGGCGCGCTGTCGAACAACGGCGGAACAATTGCGACGAACGGCGCGCTCGACGTGCGTGCGGGCGCGGTATCGAATCGCGGCGGCACGCTCGCGGCGCAGACAGGCGCGACGCTGCTGGTTGCATCGCTCGATAACAGTGCGGGCTACATCGGTGCGCGGACGGTGTCGGTCACGGACGCGGGCGCACTCAATAACGCGGGCGGCACGATCCAGGCGGACGATACGCTCGCGATGTCCGCGCAGTCGGTCGCCAACGGCGGCGGTTCAATCGCGAACGGTGGCACGGGCGCGACGAGCGTCACGGCGACGGGCACGGTCACGAACACGCAGAACGGCCTGATTGGCGGCAATGGTGGCGTATCGGTCGCGGGCGGCAGCGTCGATAACTCGGGCGGCATGGTCACGGCGGGCGGTGCGGTATCCGTCACGTCCGGCAGCACGCTCGGCAACCGTGCGGGCATGATCCAGGGCACGGGCAGCGCGACGGTGTCGGCGCAAGGCGCAATCGACAACACGGGCGCACAGATCCAGGCCGATGGCACAGACGCAACACTCGCCGTCACCGGCGCGACGCTCGACAATACGAACGGGCGCGTCGCAAACACGGGTTCCGGCGCGACGACGATCAGCGCCAGCGGCATCACGAACAGCAATACGGGCGGTGTCGCGGGCGCGGGCACGAACGGCGGCAACGGCGATGTCACGGTCAGTGCGCAGACGCTGTCGAACACGAATGGCGCGCAACTCGTCGCGGGCCATGACCTGACGCTGAACGTCGCGCAGCTTGGCGACAACACGAACGCGACACTCTCGGGTGCGAACAACGTCACGCTCAACGGCCCGAACGCAGCCGTCATCAACGCGGGCGGCTCGATCCACGGTAACGGCGCGGTCACGCTCAACACGTCGACGCTAGACAACACTAACGGACGCATCGGCAACGATACGGGCAGCGGCGGGGGTATCGGTATCACCACGGGCGCACTTGCGAACCAGAACGGCGCAATCGGCAGCGACCAGAACCTGAACGTCACGGCAGGCACGCTCACGGGCGACGGCCGGATTCTCGCGGGCAACGACGGTACGGTCACCGTTAACGGCGACTACACGCTGACGGGCGCAAACCGGATTCAGGCGAACAACAACCTCACCTTCACAACGGCGGGCAGCTTCACAAACCAGGGCACGCTTGGCGCAGTGAATGCACTGACGGTCAACGCGGCGAACGTCGATAACCAGGCGGGCGCGGATATCAACTCTGCGAACACGACGGTCAACGCCGCCAACGCGATCACGAACGCGGGCCGCATCGAAGGCGAGAGCGTCACGACACGCAGCGCGTCGCTCTCGAACATCGCGACGATCGTTGGTAACACGGTCACATTGAACGCAGGTTCCATTGCGAACACGGGCGCGGCGGCAGCCATTGCCGCAGCATTGGCCGTCAACCTGTACGGCTCCGATATCTCAATCACGGGCGGCGCGAACGTATTCAGCCTCGGCGACATCAACATCGTGGCCGACGCCACGCGCGACGGCAACGGGCTGCTCGCGAACCGCGCGAACTCGGTGACGAACGACCAGTCGACCATCGACGCCCAGGGCAACATCGAAATCGCGACGCAGACGCTGACCAACACGCGCCCCGCTCCTGCCGTCGACACGGTAACGACCGATGTCGAGACCGTCCACCAGACCAAACGCGACAAGTACATGGCCTGCACGCCGACCAATGGCGACAAGGGCTATTGCACGCAGGACATGTGGGACAACGGCTACAAGAACCCACTAAACGCCATGTTCAGCAATGCCGATGTCGTGTCGACCGCCAGCGGCCCGAATGCGGTAGACCGCGTGCTTGTCGTGAATGTCAACGGTCAGCAGCAGACCATCTACTACAACTCACTCACGACAAACGGTGACGGCACGGTCACGGTCGCCTATTGGGACGACTACGATCCGCACGTCAACTACGACCCCGCAACCGAGTACCCCGGCGATAACCAGGCGCACCACCACTACCAGCGCATTGAATCCGCGCGTGACACGACGACCACGACGCAGCAGGACCAGGTCGCAGGACCACAGGCGCAACAGGCGCAGATCATGGCGGGCGGCAACATGGTGCTCGCCAATGTCGGCACGCTGAACAACAGCTTTAGCGCCATCGGCGCGGGCGGCTCGATCCAGATCGGCAGCAGCCAGGCGGACGGCGGCGTGGAGAGCGGCAGCTATGGCGGGACGACCGTCAACAATACCGGACAGACGCTGTACCAGTACCAGAAGCAGGACATCGTCTCAACCTATGCGTGGAACGAGGACATTTCGCGCGACGTGGGTTCGGTGGTCCAGCCCACGGTTATCCTGACGCCGGTCGCCATCGGTGGCCTGGGCGGCACGATCATCGCGAACAACGCGGTGCAGATCAACGCAACCGACATCAATAATACGAACGTCACGGCGGCGAACTCGGCCACGGGCGCAACGGGCGGCACGCTCGGCGCGAACGGAACGGTGGCCGGCATCACGGGCGGCGGCGCACAGACCGTGAATCTCGCGACAGGACAGACGCAGACCATCAACGCGCCGCAATCGGTCACGGGGCCGACAGGTTCGCTGAATATCGCATTGCCCAAAAGCGGCCTCTACACGTTCAACACGGCACCTGGCGCGGCGTATCTGATCGCAACCGATGCGCGCCTGACCAGCTACACGAGCTTCATTTCGAGCGACTACATGCTCAGGCAACTCGGCTACGACCCGTCGACGGTCGAGAAGCGCCTCGGTGACGGGCTGTATGAGACGACGCTGATCCGCAACCAGATTACCCAACTGACGGGCCGCGTGTACCTGCAAGGCTATACGAACAACGAGGACGAGTATCGCGCGCTGATGGACAACGGCGTGAATGTCGCGAAGGAATTCAGCCTGGAACCCGGCATGACGCTGACGGCCGCGCAGATGGACGCGCTTACGAGCGATATCGTGTGGATGGTGAACCAGACCGTGACGTTGCCGGACGGCAGCACGCAGAACGTGCTCGCGCCTGTCGTCTATCTCGCTCACACGCACGCGAACGACCTGCAACCGACGGGCGCACTGATTTCCGCCGACGATGTCGAGATTCACGCGACGGGCAGCGCGACCAACTCGGGCGTCATCAAGGGCGGCACGCAGACTGTCATCAGCGCAACGAACATCGTCAATCGCGGTGGCTCGATTGGCAGCAGCACCGGCAACGGCACGACCGTGCTCTCGGCGTCCAACGATGTCGTGAACGCATCGGGCCGCATCACGGGCAACCGGGTTGCCGTGCTTGCGGGTCACGATATCCTCAATACGACGCTCGTCGATACGGTAGGCGTGAGTTCGACGGCGGGCAACAGCAAGGTGACCCAGACGCTGATCGGCGCGCAAGGCACGATTGCGTCGACGGGTGACATGGTGATCGTGGCGGGTAACGACCTGAACGTGCATGGTGCGAGCATCGCGGCGGGCGGCAATGCGCAGATTGCAGCGGGCCACGATATCAACGTCGACACGGTCGAGTCGCACACGTCGCAGTCGGTCACGAAGAACGCCGACAACTTCATGCACGCCGATACGACGCTGAACCAGACGGGCGGCATCAGTGCAGGCGGCAGTCTCGCGATGCAAAGCGGCAACGACATGACGTTCAGGGGCGCGTCTGTCAGTGCCGGCGGCGATATGGCGGTTGTGGCAGGCGGCAACCTGACGGCGACAACGGTGACGAACACGGCCAGCCGTGACGATGTCACGCGCGGCGACAAGACCCGTAGCGGTGAAGTTCGCAGCTACGACGAGCAGGCGGTGGGAACGTCGTTCAGCGCGGGCGGCGACGGCACACTCGCTGCGCTCAGTGCGGATGCGTCGAAAGGTAACGTGACGCTCTCGGGTTCGTCCCTCTCGGCGGGTACGGGCGCGGCGAACATTGCGGCCACGGGCAACGTCGATATCAACGAGGCACGCGAGGAACACGCCAGCTATTCGGCCGTCGAGTTCAAGCGCGGCAGTTTCGTGCATGGCTCGACGACGAACCAGATGCAGGACACGCAGGCCAACATCGGGGTCGGCAGTACGGTGTCGGCCGATACGGTGAACGTCAGCGCGGGTAAGGATCTGACCGTCAAAGGCTCGACTGTCGCGGGAACGAACGACGTGTCCCTGAATGCGGCCGGAAACGTCAACATCACCACGTCGCAGGATACGAAGAACGCGTCCAGCTACTACCAGAAGCACGAGTCGGGCCTCGGCACAGGCGGCGGTATTGGCATATCGGTCGGCAGCAAGACGCAGACGGATACGACCCATGACGCGACGATGAAGAACAACGGCAGCACGGTCGGTTCGCTCAACGGCAGCCTGAACATCGTCGCGGGCAACGATCTGCACGTCACGGGCAGCGACCTGGTTGCGGCGAAAAACGTAACGGGCACGGGCGCGAATGTGACGATTGATTCGGCGCTCGACACGATGCACCACGACGAGACGCACGAGGTCAAGCAAAGCGGCTTCACGCTCGCGATCAAGGCTCCTGTGATCGACGCCGTTTCGAACACGGTTGACCAGGCGCGCGCGGCAAGTCGCAGTCAGGACGACCGTGCGGCAGCGCTGCACGGTATGGCAGCGGCCAGCGGCGCAGTCGATTCGCTTGGCGCAGCAGGTGCGGCGTTGGGTCAACTCGCAAACGGTCAGACACCGTCCGCCAAGATCGAACTCAGTTACGGCAGCAGCCATAGCAAGAGCACGTACACGGAGGACAGTACGACGAACCGGGGTTCGAGTGTGACAGCTGGTGGCACGGCCGCATTCGTCGCGACAGGCAACGGTCAGGCCGGGAGCGGCAATGTCACGATTACGGGTTCGAACGTGAACGCGAACGATGTGATTCTTGCCGCGAAAAACCAGGTCAATCTTGTCAACACGACCGACACCGATTCGACGCGCAGCACGAACCAGTCGAGCAGCGCGAGCGTGGGCGTGTCGTATGGCACGCAGGGATTCGGCGTGGACGCGTCAGCTTCGAAGGCGCACGGCAACGCGAACAGCGACGCGACGATGCAGAACAATACCCATGTCACGGCGGCGAACACCGCGACCATCATTTCGGGCGGCGATACGAACATCATCGGCGCGAACGTGAACGGCGCTCAGGTGAATGCCGATGTCGGCGGCAACCTGAACATCGCGAGCGTCCAGGACACGATGGCGAGCAACGCGCATCAGGAAAGCATGGGCGGTGGATTCAGCATCAGTCAGGGCGGCGGCAGCGCGAGTTTCAGTTCGCAGCACGGTAACGCGAGCGGCAACTATGCGGGCGTGAATGAACAGGCAGGCATCCACGCGGGCGACGGCGGATTCAACGTCAACGTCAAGGGGAACACGGACCTGAAAGGCGCGATCATCGCGAGCGATGCGGACGCGTCGAAGAATAACCTGTCGACGGGTACGCTGACGTACTCCGACATACAGAACCAGTCCAGCTACAACGCGCATTCGAGCGGGTTCAGCGCAGGCGCAACGACGGGCGACGGCGGTTCGAACTACAGCACGCATGGCCCCACGTCCGGCAAGAATGCGGGCGGCGGTGCGCCGATGTTGAGCCAGAACGACAGCGGCAGCGATAGCGCCACCACGCGCAGCGGTATCAGCGCGGGCACGATCAACGTCACGGACAGCGCGCATCAGACGCAGGACGTGGCGAGCCTGAATCGCGACACGTCGAATACAAACGGCACGGTCGCGAAGCTGCCGGACGTGAACAACCTGCTGAACAACCAGGCCGACATGATGGCGGCGGCGAGCGCGGCGGGTGAAGCCGTTTCGCGGCGCGTCGGCGACTTCGCCGATTCGAAATATAAGGAAGCGAAGGATGCGGGCGATCAGGCAGGTATGGACGCGTGGAAGGAAGGCGGGACGGCGCGCGCGGAAATGCAGGCGGCAGGCGGAGCGCTCGTCGCGGGTCTCGCCGGCGGGAATGCGCTCGGCGGCGCCGCTGGTGCAGGCATTGCGTCGATTGCTGCGGGCAAGCTGAACGAACTGAGCGGCGCGATAGCCGGTTCAAACCCGACCGGCAACGCAGGCATGAACGAAGCACTCGGCAACATCGTGGCGAACGCGATTGCTACTGGCGCGGGCGCGGCGGTGGGCGGCGGTGCGGGCGCGTTCTCCGGTTATAACGTTGACCGTTACAACCGGCAGTTGCACGTCGACCAGTATGCGCTTGCGAAGAAAGACGCGAAGATTGTCGCACAGCAACTTGGCATCAGCGAACAGGAAGCGGAAGGCCGCATCGTTGCCGAGATGCTGCGCAACTCGGACAAGCAGACGGCCGACGCCTCGGGCGGCGTACACGACTACGATGTGCGCGCGATTATTGGCTGTCAGAACCTCAACTGCGATGGTTACAAGAACGATCCGCAGTACGCCAGCCACAACTACAACAGCCAGTACATTTCGAGCAATCAGCAAGCGTATGACGCTGGACAGGGTCAACTTGACAAGGGCGTCACGTACAACGACATGGTGAAGAACAATGTCAAGAACAATCCGGTAAGCACAGCTATCGCGGGCGCGGGCATGATCGCTTTGGGCGGTGTGGTGGCTGGCGGGATTCCATCGGCGGCGGGAATGCTTACGGGTGGAGGAATAGGCGCTGGTGTGAATACAGGCGCTCAATATGTTTTCAACAATGGACAGATCAGCGTGGTCGATACGGCAATGGCCGGGATAACCGGCGCTCTGACTTTCGGAACTGGGTTGCTTCCGGGTCTTTTGATAAACGCAGGCGGTGCGCTCGCTGGCTCCGCAATCAAAGGCGACAACCCGAACATGAGCATGGCTGGCGCTGCTGCTGGAACACTTACGGGTTACGGCATTGGTGGAAAGGTAGAGAGCACCATAGGCAACCGTGTGAATCCTTGGTACAGGGCAGAATGGGTTGATATTGGTAACGGCGTGTCGAAGTACGTTCCGCCGAGCGCAATCCCTTCGATTGCCGGAACTATGGCGGGTGCGATCTCATCAGAATCGACGAGCGCGGGTGTAAATGCCGTCCCCAACTTAACTCCGAAGAAAAAATGAACACACGTCGCTCCCGAAGCATCAGGGCTTTTGTCAGCTATGTGCTGACCTTCTTTATTACCTATTCACTTTGCGGAGTGGTCATCGAGCTCGTTTGGCTTCCATTTATTGCTTGGTTGCACGACTACGACGGCTACCTTTGGCCGTCCATGTCACGCATCTACGCGTGGTGCAAGCTTGTTCCGTTCGCGACCATCGTATCCGGCCTAGGAATTTGGCTCTACGACCGCAAGCGTATCGGCTGGTAATTGAGCATCACTGCTTCTTGAACGATGGGCTTGCCTCCAGGCCCGTCAAAATAATTCGCGTATGAAAATTCGAAAGAGGCTGGCGGCGCTGCCGCTCACAGCCCTGGTCACACTCGCGTCCGCACAACGCGCACCTTCGCCGGCAGACGAAGCGGCGGCAGCACGCGCGAACGCAGAACAGAACCAGCAGCTACAGCAGCAACACGACGCGCAGCAGCGCGAGCAGACCGTCAACGCGCCCGCCGTGCGCTCGACCGTGCCGAAGGCCGGGGTATATCCCGACCTTCGGCGCGAATCGCCGTGCTTTCGCATCGATACTTTCGCGCTCGACGTACCGGCCATGCTGCCCGATATCGCGCGCAAGCATGGGACGTCCAATCTCCCGCTTGACCCTTTCTGGTTCGCGCGCGAATGGCTCGACCACTACAAAGGCGAGTGCATCGGTAAGGTCGGACTCGACATACTGACGAAGGGATTGCAGCAGACAATCCTGTCGCGCGGCTACGTGACAACGCGCGTTCTGCTGTCCGAACAGGACCTGTCAACGGGCACATTGAAAGTCGCGCTCGTACCGGGTGTCGTGCGCCATCTGCGCTTCGCCAACCCTGACACGCGCGGCACATGGAAGTCAGCATTTCCCGCGCGCGACGGCGATCTGCTGAACCTGCGCGATCTTGAACAGGGGCTGGAGCAAATGAAGCGCGTCGCATCGCAGGACGTGGACATGAAGATCGAACCAACGGACGCGCCAGGCGAAAGCGATGTCATGCTCAACGTCAAGCGCTCGAAGCCCTGGACGTTCGTCGTCTCAGCCGACAACTCGGGCACGGACGCAACGGGTAAATGGCAAGGCAACATCAGCCTCGGCATTGATAACCCACTCGGCCTGAATGACGTATTCATGGTCGGCGCGAACCAGGACCTGTCGTTCGGCAACAAGACACTCGGCTCGCACGGTTTCAACGGCTCGTATTCCGTACCGTGGGGCTACTGGACGGCAACGCTCTCGGGCAACACCAATACCTACTATCAGAACGTCGCAGGCGTGAACCAGACGTTTGTGTCCAGCGGCAACTCGCAGACGGCCGCATTCAGGCTCGCACGCGTGCTCTCGCGCAGCCAGAGCGACGTGCTCGGCGCATACGTCCAGCTATCGAAGCGCTTCGGCGAGAGCTTCATCGAAGGCACGACGATCCCGATTCAGGACCGCAACAACACCTTCATTGAAGCGGGCACAACGGATCGTCATTTCTTCGGCGCGGCACAGTTCTACGGCACGCTTGCGTACCGTCAGGGCATTCACGGCCTCGGCGCGACGGGCGACCCCGACCCGAACCTGTATGACCCGACCGCACAGAGCAAGACACGCCCGACGTACCTGTACAAAATGGCGGTACTCGACGCAAACCTGTCGATACCGTTCGCCGTCGCGTCACAGAACTTCCGCTACGTGACGACCTTTCACGGCCAGTTCACCAACGATCTGCTGTTCTACATCGACGACCTGACCATCGGCAGCCGCTACACGGTGCGCGGTTTTGACGGCGAAACGATGCTCGCGGCAGAGAAAGGCTTTTACTGGCGCAACGAACTGCAATGGCCCGTATTCCAGACGGGACAGACGATATACGCAGGCATCGACTACGGGCGCGTGTTCGGCCCGAACACGGCGATTCTGGCGTGTACCCAACTCGCAGGCGCGGTGATTGGCATTCGTGGCGGCATCCCGGCGAAGTACGCGGGTTTCTCGTATGACCTGTTCGCGGGCACGCCCATCTACAAACCATCGGGATTTCCGACTGCACGCGTCACGGCAGGTGTACAGGCGACGGTCCAGTTCTAGAGCAACGAATGCACTCCGGAATCCATTGTGCAAAGCGTTACACCTGAATGGGACCGACGCCCCGACGGTCCCCGCCCTCTCTTCACCGCGACTCAATCGACCCCTGACTCGGCGGCGACGTCACGATACCCCACGCCAGCGGCAAGTCGCCAATCTGCCCGACCGTCTGATAGGTCTTTGCATCAAGCACGAACACGGCATTCGAGCGCCCGCACGCCATCAGCACTTTCGACCCATCCGGCGTGAAGCTGAAATGCCAGCAGCGCTGCCCGACAGGCGCATCGGTCACGTGCTCGTACGTCTTGGCATCGAACACCTGCAAGGTCTTGTCGCGCGCGGCGGCGACGAGCAGATGCTTGCCCTCGGGATCGAACGCGACGCCGTATGGACCCATCTTCGTATCGACCGTCTTCAGTGTCTTTAACGTCGCCGCGTCGAGCACGACGAACTTGTTGGTGTTCTCCAGCGTCACCACATACTGCTTGTGGTCCGGCGACGCCTTGATGCCGCGCGGCCGCGAGCCCTTGTCCATCTTCACCGTGCGCACGAGCTTGCCCGTGCCGGTGCGATACACCGACACCGTATCGTCGCCCTCGTTGGTGACGAGCAGTTCACGCCCATCCGGCGAAAATTCCACACCCTCTGTCTCGTGCCCGCTCTTCACCGAGCGCACCACCTTCATCGTCTTCAGATCGACGATCGCGACTTCGGCGGGCGGGCCGTTCGCGTCGTCATCGTCGTCGTGGCCTTTCCCCGGGCCGCCGCCCGCGCCGGCTTCCGGCTTGCCTTCGGGCTTGCCTTCCGGTTTGCCCGCGCCCTGAGCGCCCTGATTCGCCGCCAGCGCCTGCGGCGGCGGCCCGCTCTCGCCTGGTTCAAATGTCACATAAGCAAACCCGCGATGCACGCGCACGAACTCCGGGTTCTTGCCGATCTTCACGCGCTTGACTACCTCGTCCGTCGACGTATCGATCACCGACAGATCGCCCGTCTTGTTCGCCACCAGCAGCTTGCTGCCGTCCGCCGTCAGGCTCAGCCCGCGCGGGCCGTCCTTACCAAGCGCGATGGTCTTCTTCAGCGTCATCTGATCGAGGTCGATCACGCCGACGCCGTTCGTCTCGCTCGTCACGTACGCGACGGACGCTGCCGATGCCTGGCCGATACCCGCGCCAAGCAGCACGGCGAGCGCGACGGATACGGCCATGCGTGTATGTCTGGTCGTGCAATGCATCGATGTCTCCTGCGGAGTGTTGTTCGACGGGCCCGCGTCGGATCGCGCGAGCCATGTTCGTTGTGCCGCAAGGGCAGATTCACCCACGCTCAAGTTAGCGCATCGCGCGTCGGGATGACAGCATGGAAGGCCGGGAGTTTTTCCCGAAATCGATGGATGCGAGCGGCTCAATGCGCGGCTTCCGGTTCCGACGCGAGCAGGCCAACCAGCGCATCGACGCCGCGCCGCCACGACTGGTCCGTATTGCCGCGGATATCGACGGAACGCTGGAACACGACCTGCCCGCCCGCCGTGTCTTCGATGCGCAGATTGATGTTGAGGATCAGGTTGCTGATTTTCTGCACCCAGCACACGCCGACGCGTTGCACGCCGAGCTTTCGGCCGATCTCCAGTTCGCAGCCGTTACAGGCGCTCAGGTCCTGCGTCTTCGTGAAGCCGTCGATCAGCGCCGCCGCCGGACGATTGTCCGCGACCTTGTACAGGCCGCGCTGGTCGACACGCGCGCGCAACTCAGTGCTTGCCATCTCGGCGCGCGCCTGTTGCGACTGGGTGACGGAGGCATCGTTGTACGCCGCGTTGTCGTCGATCACGACGCAGTCGAGCAACACGATGGAGGACGGCGCGGCATCGACTGTCACCGAAACGGTACAGAGTGCGGCGCCCGCAGCGAGCAGACTACACAGCGCGCGAGCGCGCCGCAGTCCACACATGTCAGCGTTGGATCGCCAAGCGGTCAACCGGTAAGCCCTCCACGATCGAAATACACCCGGAGCAGGCGCACCAAAACGCACCCGCCCTCGCGGCAATCGTGAAGCAGATAACGCGCCTGAACGCTGCAGCGCGCCGGCGGCAGGTCAGGTTTCGGAAACCGAATCCGCAGTCTGCGCCGCCGCTTCCGCAGCCAGCGCCTTACCGACCTCATCCGCGAATCGCTGCAACGCTGAAAGTGGCCCGCAGACGCTGTGATACATCTGACTGCCGATCTGCGCGTCCAGCAACACCTGCATGCCGGACTTCTTAGCCATTTCGATCAGATCCACCTCGTTCTCCTTGCCGGATACGCTCTGTAGCGACAACATCAGCGTACCCAGTCAATTTGACCGTCATTCCCCTGAACAGAGGCCATGAAGCGGATCAATTTACCTGTTTCGACGCCTAACCTTACCGGCAGCCTCACGGCGATTTGAGCGGCGCCGACACCACGGGCCGTGACGCAAGCGGCTGCGCGTCCTTCGCGGGCGGCTCGGCTTTCGGCGGGCGCGCCGTATCGGCGCTCATGATCGAAAAACCGAAGGTGTTCACGCCGTCCAGGCTGCGCGCGAACACCACGCCGCCGTGCATATCGGCGACCGCCTTGACGATCGCCAGCCCGAGGCCGTGATTCTCGCGGCTGTTCGTGCGCGACAGTTCCGCACGATAGAAGCGGTCGAACGCGTGATCGAGCACGTCCCGCATGATCGGCTCGCCGGGATTGGCGACAGCGACCCACACGCGGCCCGCTTCGCGCGACACCGTCACCTGGATCATCGCGCCGGGCGTCGTATGGTGGATCGCGTTGATCAGCAGGTTCGCGAAAGCCCGGCCGAACAGCGAACGATTGACGCGCGCCACCGCATCGCCGTGCAATTGCGCCTGCACCTGGGCCTCTTCCATCGGCATTTCGAGGAACTCGATGGTGCGCGCAATTTCCGTTGCAAGCGAGACCTCGACCAGTTCGGTCGCCCGCTCGCCCTGATCGGCCCGCGCCAGAAACAGCATGTCGTTGATGATGCCGCGCATCCGCTCGAACTCTTCGAGATTCGATTGCAGCGTGCGGCGCAGATCGTCGACCGAACGGTTGCGGGTCAACGCCACTTGCGTCTGCCCAATCAGGATCGTCACAGGCGTGCGCAACTCGTGCGCAACGTCGGCATTGAACGACTCGAGGCGCACGTACGCCTGATCCAATCGCTCCAGCGCGCCGTTGAACGAATGGGCGAGATCGTTCAACTCGAAGGGAAGTTCCGTGGTGCGCAACCGCTGCGAGCGGTTATCGGCGCTCACTTCGGATGCGTCCACCGTCAGTCTGCGCAAGGGCGCGAGGCCGATGCGCGTGACCCAGTAGCTCAGTAGCGACGCGCCGAGCGCGCCCAGCGCCGACAACGCAGCCAGTGCAAGGCCGAATTCGCGCAACGCCTGCTCAGTCGGTGCGTAACTGGTCGCCACCTGCAACTGCACCTGCGGACGCTCGCCGTTCGGCGGAATGGTCAGCGTGCGCGTCAGCAAGTCATGGTCGGTGCCGTTATTCGTGACGCGTGCATAGTCGCCGCGCCATTGCTGCGCAATCGTACCCGTCACAGCGTGGCCGTAATTGAACAGCGGATTCGTGCTCGAAATCGAATAGGCACTCGTGCCGTCGCGCGGCGTCATGTCCGCGAGCTTCTCTTGCGCGATGCGCCACTTGTCGCGGTTGATCGCGTGATGCACGATGATCCGCGCGACTTCCGTGCGGCTATCGAGCGAATCGCGCAGGCGCTGCTCCAGTTGCGAGCGCAGCACGAGGAACAGCCCCGTGTCCACCAGCGTAAAAACAGACAGCGCGACGAGCGCGAACAGCAGCGCGAGACGTCGTGCGATGGAACGGGTCGAGCGAGTCATGATGCCTCCGCTTCCTCGCGGACTTCAAGCACATAGCCCATGCCGCGCATGGTGTGCAGCAGCTTGGTCTGGAACGGGCCGTCGAGCTTCGCGCGCAGCCGCTTGATCGCCGTCTCGACGACGTTCGTGTGGCTGTCGAAGTTCACGTCCCAGACGAGTTCCGTGATGATCGCCTTCGACAGAATATCGCCCTGCCGACGCGCGAGCACGCTGAGCAACTGGAATTCTTTCGCGGTCAGATCGAGCCGCACGCCGCTGCGTGTCGCGCGCCTGCCGATCAGATCGACATACAGGTCGCCGACGCAGATCAGCGTCGATTCCTGCACGCGCGTGCGCCGTGCGAGCGCGTGCAGCCGCTCGACCAGTTCGAGAAACGAAAAGGGCTTGGTCAGATAGTCGTCGGCACCTTCGCGCAGGCCGCGGACACGGTCGTTCACGTGATCGCGCGCGGTCAGCATGATGACGGGCGTCGACTTGCGCATGCGCAGTGCCTTGAGCACGCTGAGCCCGTCGCGCTTGGGCAGCATCACGTCGAGCACGATGATGTCGTAGTCGAACTCGGACGCGAGATGCAGGCCCTCTTCGCCGTCCAGCGCGACGTCCACCACCCAGCCCTGCTCCGTCAGCCCACGGCGCAGATAATCGACGACCTTGAATTCATCCTCCACGATGAGCAGCTTCATGGGCGCTCCTTTTGTATTGTCCTCTTCATTATAAGTAGGCTTTTCAAACCTGTTCAGCCCGTCCTTTACAGTTTGCTTTCAATCTGGTGGGTGCGTACTCGATGCACCTGCATCATTCGATGCATCTTTTGCTGCATCGCCCGGCATGCGCTGCGCATCCGCTTGCTGCACGTCCCAACCGCCGCCGAGCGCTTTCACGAGCGCGACGGATGTCGTCATCTGCTGGCCGTGAATCTGCACGTCCGTACGCTGGCTCGTCAGCAGTGATTGCTGCGCGGTGATCACATCCAGATAGGCGACGAGTCCGCCCGAATAGCGGTCGTTGGCGAGCGACAGCAGCCGCTGCGCATCGGCCACGGCATCGTGCGACTGGGACGCGGCGCTATCCAGCACGGAAAGCCCCGTGATACCGTCCTGCACCTGCTGGAACGCCGTCAGCACGGTTTGGCGGTAATTGGCCTGCGCAGCCTTGTAGCCCTCGCTAGCGAAATCGACATTGGCCGCGCGCCGCCCACCGTCGAACACGACCTGGCTCACCGCGGTGCCTAGTGTCCACACCAGGCTCGGCGCGCTAAACAGGCTCGCGAGGTCCGTGCTTTGCCAGCCGATGCCCGGCGTCAGCGTCAGGCTCGGAAAGAATGCTGCCTTCGCGACGCCGATCTGCGCATTCGCCGCCGCCATCGCGCGTTCCGCCGACGCAATATCCGGGCGACGCTGCAGCACATCGCTCGGCAGGCCAAGCGGGATCGCAGGCACGGAATACTCGACCACTTTCGGCTCGATCGAAAACTGCGGCGCGGGCACCGCGACGAGCGCGGCAATCGCATGCGCGAACGCCTCGCGCTGTGTGACGAGAAGCTGCGCCTGAACGCGCGTCTGATCGAGCAGCGACTTCTGCTGCAACACGTCGAGCCCGGAAACGGCGCCGAGATCGTGCTCGGTCGTCACGTAGTCGAGCGCTTTCTGTTGTAACTGCACCGAGCGGTTCAATACGTCGATTTCCGCATCGAGCTCGCGCAGTGAGAAATAGTCGGTGGCGAGATCGGTGGTGAGCACGAGCCGCGCATTCGCGAGGTCGTCGCGCGACTGTTCCGCCGACGCCCGCGCGCCCTCCACTTCACGTCGGATGCGGCCGAACAGATCGACGTCGTAGTTGATCGTCGGGCCGATCTGCAAGTCGTTTTGCACCATCGACTGGTTCGGCACCGTGAAGCTCGTGGCGGGCCGGTTCTTCGAAATGCGCTGGCGGGCCGCCGAGGCCGACAGATCAACTTCGGGAATCAGTTGCGCGCGCGTATTGGCGAGCGTGGCGCGCGCCTGCGCGTAATGCGCGCTGGCGGCGGCGAGCGTCTGGTTTTCCGCAAGCGCCTGCGTTTCGAGCGTATCGAGCGTCGCGTCGCCGAACGCCTTCCACCAGTCTGGCGCGAGCGGCGCATGTGAGGGCTGCGCAAGACGCCAGTACGAATCCGTGCGCCACGTAGGCGGTGCGTCCGTCATCGGCGTCTTGTAGTCGGGGCCGACCGTACACGCGCACAACGTGGCCGCAAGGGCCAGCGTACTCGCTCGCGCGGCAAGGATAAGGGTATTCACGACGCCGCCTTGTTCTTCGCCTGCGGCTGCGATTGCGGACGCGTCACTACGACATGGTCGCCGTCCTCGATCGAATCGCTCGGGTTGATGATCACGCGGTCGTTCGGCTCGACGCCGCTTTCGATTTCAAGCGTCTGCCCGAGATCCTGCGCAATCGTTACCTTGTGCAGATGCACGACGCCATCGTTGTCGACCACGGCAACGCGCGGCCCTTCCGCGCGGAACAGCAACGCATTGCCCGGTACCGACAACTGCGCGCGCGCGCCCGAAGGCAGCGCGACCTGCACGTAGGCACCCGGCCTCAGCTTGCCGTCGGGATTGCGCAGTGTCACTTCGACCTGCAATGAACGTGTGGGCACGTCGATCGCGCCGGAAATGTGCGTGATGCGTCCATGGAACTGCTGGCCCGGCAGTTCTGCCTGCGTGACGACCACATCCTCGCCGACCTTGATGTTCTGCGCGTAGGCCTGCGGCAATTGCACAAAGACGCGCAGCGGGTCCGACTGCGCGAGCGCGAACAGCGCGCGGCTCGTGCCGCTGCCCGCGTCGATCAGATCGCCGACATCGACATTGCGTTGCGTGACCACGCCCGCGAACGGCGCGACGATGCGCTTGAAGCTTTCGAGCTGGCGCAAGCGCTTCACGTTCGCTTCGGCGGCGGCGAGATTGGCGACATCCTGCGAGTATGTGCTTTGCCGTTCGTCGAGTTCCTGTTGCGAGACGGCGTCGCGCTGACGCAATTGCTGCCAGCGCTCGTACGAGCTCTTTGCGAGGCCGAGGCTCGACTGCATCTGGTCGCGCTGCGCAACGGCTTGTGCAAGTTCCTGATCGATCTCAGGCGTATCGAGTTCGGCGAGCAACTGCCCTTCCTGTACGCGTGCGCCGATATCGGCATACCAGTGCAGCAGATAACCCGTTGCGCGCGCGAAGATGGGCGACTCGACGTAGCCGCGCAATGTTCCCGGCAGGACCGTGACGCCCGCGCTGCCATCCGTCTGCTTCGGCGTCACCACATCGACGTATTGCTTGGCGTTTTGCTGCGTGGTCTGCGCGACAGAGCGGCTTTGGATGATGTTCGCCACGACAGTCCGCAACGCGCCGATCGCCAGCAGAATCAGCACGATCACGACCGCGATCTTCGCGCGGCGCCATTCGCGATGGCGCGGCGGCAGCGCGTGCCCGTCCTGGGTCTCCCGTGCGGGGATCGCTAGCGAAGAATGCGTTTTTTCAGTCATCTCAATCGTCCGTGTTCGGGCTGTGTCCGTGCTCGTCGTCTCGGCCATGTCATCCATGAGCGTCACCGTGCTGTTGCTCGCCGTGCTCGCGTATTGCCTTGCGATGCGCGAGCCGGCTGTGAATGCCCGCGAACAGCAAGGGCACGAAGAAAAGCGTCGATACCGTCGCGAACAGCAGGCCGCCGATTACCGCCCGCCCGAGCGGCGCATTCTGCTCGGCGCCTTCGCCGAGTCCGAGCGCCATCGGAATCATGCCGATGATCATCGCGAACGCCGTCATCAGAACGGGCCTGATCCGGCTCGCGCCCGCTTCGAGCGCTGCCGTGAGCGGCGGCGCGCCCGCCGTGAGGCGTTGGCGCGCGAACGACACCATCAGAATACTGTTCGCGGTCGCGACGCCCATCGTCATGATTGCGCCCGTCAGCGCGGGGACGCTCAGATGCGTGCCCGTCAGGAACAGCATCCACACGATGCCCGCCAGCGCGGCCGGCAACGCGCTGACGATGATCAGCGGATCGATCCACGACTGGAAGTTCACGACGATCAGCAGATAGACGAGCACAATCGCCATCGCCACGCCGATGCCAAGGCCGAAGTACGACGTGCGCATCGTCTGGACCTGGCCGCGTATCGCGATCTGGCTGCCGCGCGGCAGCGTCGCGCGCGCCTGATCGACGAGCTTTTCGATCTGCCTGTCGACGCTGCCGAGATCGCTCCCCTCGACGCTCACGAACACATCGATCACGGGGCGGATGTTGTAATGCGTGACCATCGCGAACTGGGTCTGCGGCGAGACCTGCACGAGGTTGCCGAGTAGTTGCGTCGGCCCGGTCAACGATGCCGATACGGGTGTGCGCAACAGTTGATCCACTGACGAGATCTGATATTGCGGCGTCTGCACGGCGAGGTTGTATTCGACGCCGTTGCGCGGGTTGAACCAGAATCCCGGCGACGTCTGCGTACTGCCCGACAGCGAGATCAACACGTTCTGCGCGACATTGTTTGCGTTGAGATTCAGCTGCTGCAAACGCGTGCGGTCCATTTGCAGATTGATGACAGGCTCGTCGAGCTTCTGCTGGATGTGCGCATCGACGGCGCCTGGAACGGCGCGGATCTGCTTGAGCAGTTTGCGCGCGATGTCCAGATTGCCTTCCTGATTCGCGCCGACGATCTGTACGTCGACGGCGGCGGGCAAGCCGAAGTTGAGGATCTGCGTAACGATATCGGCTGGTTGAAAGAAGAACTCGGTGCCCGGAAAACGCTGCGGCAATATCGCGCGCAACCGGTCGACATAGCCGAGGCTCGGCTTGTGGTCTTCGTTGAGCGCAAGCAGGATGTCGCCGTCGAGTGTGCCGATCGTTCCGGCGTTGCTGTATGAGAGATTGATGCCGCTATAGGGCAAACCGAGGTTGTCGAGCACAGTCCCGAGTTCGTCGGGCGGAATCACCTCGCGCACCACCTTCTCGACCTGATCGGCGAGCCGGGCCGTTTCTTCGATCCGCGTGCCTGTCGGCGCGCGCATATGCAGGCGTATCTCGCCGGCATCGACGCGTGGGAAGAAGTCTTCGCCCAACACGAATGCCAGGCCCAAGGACACCACACAGAAGCCGAGAAACAACGTGCCGAACATCCGACGCCGCACCAGCAGGCTGCTGAGAACCATGATGTACGCGGCCCGCATCGTCTCGAAGCCGCGGTCGAAACGGTGATACATCCGCATGAACAGATTGGGCCGTGCATTCTCGTCGCGCTTGTGCGCGTGACCCATCAGCAGCATCGCGAGCGTCGGCACAAGGGTTCTCGACAGCACGTACGATGCGAGCATCGCGAACACCACGGCTTCCGCGAGCGGCACGAACAGATAGCGCGCGACACCCGTCAGAAAGAACATCGGCACGAACACGATACATATACACAGCGTCGACACGAGCGCGGGAATAGCAATCTCACCCGCGCCGTCGAGAATCGCGTCGTGCAGATTGGTGCCCATGTGCAAATGCCGCTCGATGTTCTCGATAGTGACGGTTGCATCGTCGACCAGTATCCCCACCGCGAGCGCGAGGCCGCCTAGCGTCATGATGTTGATAGTCTGGCCGAGCGCATGCAGCGCGATCAGCGACGTCAGAATGGACAGCGGAATCGAAATGGCGATGATGCAGGTACTGCGCCAGTTGCCGAGAAACAGCAGGATCATCGCGGCCGTCAGCGCGGCGGCGATCAAGGCTTCGCGCACCACGCCCTGAATGGCGGCCTTCACGAACACCGATTGATCGAATAGCGGCGTGACCTTGAGATCGGGCGGAAGCGCGGCCTCTGCGCTCGGCAAGAGCCCGCGCAGCGTGTTGACAATCGAGAGCGTCGACGCGCTGCCCGTCTTCAGAATCGAAATCAGCACGCCGCGTCGGCCATTTTCGCGCACCACGTTCGTCTGCGGAGAAAAGCCGTCGCGCACGTGCGCCACTTCGCGCAGATAGGTCGTCGCGCCGTTGACCGTGCGCACCGGAATGTCGTTCAGACCCGCGACGGTGGTCGGCGAGCCGTTCATGTTGACCGTGTATTCCTTCGGTCCGATCTTCGCGGTGCCTGTCGGCAGAATCAGGTTTTGCGCGTTGACGGCGTTGACAACGTCGAGCGGCGTCAGTCCCTTGGCGAGCAGTGCGCGCGTGTCGAGATCGACGGAAATCAGGCGGCTCTTGCCGCCATACGGATACGGCACGGCTGCGCCGGGAATCGTCACGAGTTGCGGACGCAGGAAGTTGAGCGCCGTGTCGTTCAGATCCTGCTCGGACAGACGCGGGCTCGACAATCCCAGTTGAATCACGGGAATGCTGGATGCCGAATAGCTGATGACGAGCGGCGGCGTCGCGCCGGGCGGCATTTGCTTCAATTGCGCCTGCTCGACGGCAACGGTCTGCGCGATGGCTGTTTGAATGTTCGCGTTCGGTTGCAGGAACAGCTTGATGATCGAGATGCCCGCGAGCGATTGCGATTCGATGTGCTCGATGTCGTTGACGGTCGTCGTGAGGCTGCGCTCGTTGACGGACGTGATGCGGTTCGCCATGTCCTCGGCGGACAGACCCGTGTAGTTCCAGATAATGCTAACGACGGGAATGTTGATTTCCGGCAGAACATCGACGGGCGTCGTGAACAGCACGAATGGCGTCGCCAGCACGATCAATATGGCCATCACGATGAACGTGTACGGCCGCTTCAATGCGAGATTGACGATCCACATACAGGTGTTGGTATCCGAAAGAAGCGCGCAAGTGTGACGTGAGGCAGCGGCGTCAGTGTCTTTCTGCGCGTCCGCGGCAACCAGGTGTAAATGCTAGTGCGCAAGGCCCAACGAACTGATGGCGCCAAAATGGCAGTTTTGCCATTTTCGACTTTGAATGCTATTTGTCGTGCATGCACGTATTACCGTCTGTTTCAGCGTGAGCGCGTTTTTGCGGCACGTGCCTTGCAGGCATCGCATGCAATCGCGACCGCTATACTCGTTCCACTGCCCGACAAAAAGGCCCATATGAAGCGTTTTTCGATGATTCGCGAGTTTCATCTCGCCGACTGGTTTACGCTCGGCAATGCCGTGTGCGGCACGGGCGCACTGTTTTCGATGATGAGCTACATCGGCAGCGCGAACGTCATGCACGTGTACTTCGCCAGCGCGCTCGTATTTGCGGCGCTGGTGTTCGACGTGCTGGATGGACGCATCGCGCGCTGGCGGCAGAAGGCTTCGCTGCTCGGGAAGGAACTGGATTCGCTAGCCGACGTGATCTCGTTCGGCGTGGCGCCCGCCATCATCGGCTATGGATGTGGCATGCGGGGCCTGTATGACCGCGTTCTGCTTGCGTATTTTGTGGCGTGCGGCGTGTCGCGGCTCGCGCGCTACAACGTGACGGCTGAGACGATGTCGGGCGGGACGGGGAAAGTGACCCACTTCGAGGGCACGCCTATTCCGACATCGTTCGCAATTGTGCTGCTACTTGCCATCGCCGCGTGGCAGGGGGCTCTCGGTCCGCAATTATGGTTCGGCGAGTGGCGGATTGCAGGTCATGTGCTGCATCCGTTGACGCTGGTCTATGGCATTTCCGGATCGCTGATGATCAGCCGCATCCGTATTCCAAAGCCCTGATTGTCAGGCATGTGGTGCGTGATCAATTGCCATTGTAAACGGTGCGATTGAGCGTTTGCAGTTGCCCGTCACGCTCGGACTGTATCAATTGCTGGCGCACGTCCTGACGCGTCTCCGGGTCATTACGGGCGCCTTGCGCCGCGCTGCCCCAATTGACGCCGCCCTGACCCGTGTCCGCTGGCGCTGCCGATTGCGCCTGGGTCTGGTCCATCGGTTGATCGGTCGGCATTTGCTGCGCGTATGCGCTCGACATGGCTGCTACGCCCGCCGTTACCACGAGACTGAGAAGAAGTTGCTTCATTTCAAGGCTCCTTGATCGCGAGAGACTGTGCAGCGAATACAGTCGTCGCAGACGGCTCGCGGTGTCTGCAACGGCTGTATTAACTCTACGCTTCAAGAGTGGCGCAATGCTGGCATAAGTATGACGAAGCTGCCAGATTCGCGGCGGTTTATGCCCGGCCTTCAAAACCCAACAGTACATTGACGGCATTGATGCCGATCTCATCGACCATGTACCCGCCTTCCATCACGAAGAGCGTCGGCAAACCAAAGCCCGCGAGCATTTCACCGACGCGCAAGTAGTCCGGCGTGCGCAAACGGAAATGGCTGATGGGATCGCCCTCGAACGTATCGACACCGAGCGAAACAACGAGCGCGTCGGGCGCATGATTCGCGATTGCCGAACCCGCTTGCTGTAACGCAGGCCCGTACTGTTCCATTGCCGTTCCCTTCGGCAGCGGCAGATTCAGGTTGAAGCCCTCGCCTTCGCCCATGCCGCGCTCGTCGGCAAAGCCCGAGAAGTACGGAAACGATACGGCGGGATCGCCGTGTATCGACACGAACAGCACGTCCTTGCGGTCGTAGAAAATATCTTGTGTGCCATTGCCGTGATGGAAATCGATATCGAGCACGGCGACGCGCTTCGCGCCTTGCGCGATGCAACGTTGCGCGGCGATTGCGGCATTGTTCAGATAGCAATAGCCGCCCATGTACTCACGGCCTGCGTGATGACCCGGCGGACGGCACAGCGCAAAGACCGCCTTGTCGCCGCGTGCCAGCGCATCGATTCCTGTCAACGCCGAGTTCGCGCTCGACGATACCGCGCTCCATGTTCCCGCGTTGATGGGCGAACCGGCATCCATCGAAAAGAAGCCGAGCTTGCCGTCGATGAATTGCGGCATCGCCGTGGAGGGCAAGCCACGTACGGGCCATACGAGCGGCAACGCCTGGCATGCGCGGCCCGTTGCGGCCCACTCGTCCCATGCCGATGCGAGAAACTCAACGTAACGTTCGCTATGCGCGCCGACATAGCACGACCGCTCATAGACGTTCGGCGCCAGAACATCGCCCAAGCCCGCAGTTTTGACCTGCTTCAGCACGGTCTCTGCGCGGATAGGCTTTTCGAAAGAATCGGAGACGGCGCCGTCCTTGAGTTCGACGCCTTGATGCAAGCGGTGATCGCTACTGTAGATAGTTTGCATGGTTCTGTACGCCGCAGAAAGGAACGCACAGTCTACCGTTGCGACACCGCGTTGCGAACGACGTCAGAAAAGATACAGTCCCGCGACGAAAATCACGCCCGAGAACAGCAGCGCCGTCACGCAATAGCCCATGATGTCGCGCACGCCGAGCCCGGCGATCGCCAAAGCAGGCAGCGCCCAGAACGGTTGGGCCATGTTGGTCCACGCTTCGCCATAGGCAATCGCCATCGCAGACTTGCCGAGGTCCGCGCCGATCGCCTTCGCCGCGGGCATCACGAACGGACCCTGCACGACCCAGTGGCCGCCGCCGCTCGGCACCGCGAAGTTGATGACGGCCGAACTCAGCAACGTCAGCAGCGGGAACGTGTGGACGTTCGCAATTTCGATGAACCAGTTCGTGATCACGCCCGCCAGACCCGAATGGTCCATCGTGGCCTGAATGCCCGCATAGAACGGAAACTGGATCATGATCCCCGCTGTGCCGCGCGCCGCATTGCCGATCGCACGTGCATAAGCCATCGGCGTCTTGTGCAGGAGAATGCCCGCAGCGAGGAAAACGATGTTGACGGTATCGATGTCGAGGCTAAAGCCTTTCTTCGTGAAGCGGATCACCAGATACGCGGCGATCAGCAGCGCGACCAGAATCGACAAAATGCGGCTCTCTTCGATACGTTCGGCCGGCGTGGATTGCGCCGTGATCTTGCGTTCCATCACGGGTTCGTCGACGAGCAGCGCGGGATCGACGGAGACGACATCTTCGGCTCGCGGCATCATCGCGCGCACCAGCAGCGGCAATGCGACGATCAGCGCGGCGGTAATGAAGAGGTTGTATCCCGTGAAGAGCGTCTGCGACACGGGAATCAGGCCAATCACCTTTTCCATCGGATTGCCCTTGGTCGCCGCGACCAGCGGCACCGAGCCCGACAGGCCGCCGTGCCAGGTGAGGAAGCCCATATACGCGGCCGCAACCAGCAGCCGGTAATCGACGCCGCGCACACGCCTCGCCACTTCTCGCGCGAACATGGCGCCGAGCACGAGACCGAAGCCCCAGTTGATCGCGCATGCCGCGCCGCTCACGAATGCGACCAGCATCGTCCCTTGTGCAGGCGTCTTCGCCACGCCGCCAAGAGCCGACAGCACGCGCTTGACGGGACCCGACGTCGCCAATGCATGTCCCGTCACGAGGATCATCGCCATCTGCATCGTGAAGGCGAGCAGATTCCAGAAACCGCTGCCCCACATGAAGACGAGATCGCCGGGTGACTGGGGCGTGAGGCCCAATGCCAGCGCAAAGGTAATCGCCGTTAGAAGCAGCGCGAAAATAAGAGGATCAGGCAGAAAGCGATGAACCACCTGCGTAAAGAAGCGGGCAATACCTTGAATCACGACGTCTCCGGCACTTGTTCAATTGTTCGTTGGATGCGCGCGAGATTCTGCCACAGCTATGCGTAACGAGTCGGCGAACTGCACAAGCAGTCGCGTTACGTTCTATTGGAGAGGAATGAGTGCGGGCGGGTCGCTGAATTAAAGCTTTCAACGACCTTAAAGAAATGAATGGAATGTGCGCCGTCATTAACGGCGCATCCGGCTCAGTGCCCCAGATAAGCGGCCTTGACCATCGGATCATTACGCAACTGCATCGCCGTTCCATGCGTCGCGATGCGGCCGTTTTCCAGCACGTAGCCGTAATCGGCGACGTTCAACGCGGCGGCCGCGAACTGCTCGACGAGCAGCATCGTCACGCCCTGTTCTTTCAGTCGCTCGATGATCCGAAACACCTCGTCGACGAGAATTGGCGCGAGTCCCATCGACGGTTCGTCGAGCAACACGAGATCCGGATTCAGCATGATCGCGCGCGCCATGGCCAACATCTGCTGCTCGCCGCCCGACAGCGTCCCCGCTAGTTGATTGCGGCGCTCCTTGAGGCGCGGAAACAGATCGATCGCGCGTTCGAGATCCGCGTTGATGTCGCCGCGCGGACGCGCCCACGTCAGGCGCGGAAATGCGCCGAGCAACAGATTGTCGGTGACGGTCATCGTCGAGAACACGCGCCGGCCCTCGGGCGAATGCGCGAGACCCAGACGCGCGATACGGTGCGAATCGAGCGAATCGATGCGTTTGGCCGATGCGCCTTCGCCCATCCTGATCTCGCCCTCGCTCGGACGGATCATGCCGGATACGGCGCGCATCGTCGTGGTCTTGCCCGCGCCATTCGAGCCGATCAGCGTGACGACGGAAGCCTTCGGCACGTCCATCGAAATGCCGTGCAGTACCTGAACCTTGCCGTAGCCCGCATGCAGGTTGCGGATCGATAACATCGCGTGTTCCCCATTCATGCCGTTGTCGTTCGATCGAAACGTGTGCTCAAGCGGTCACGCCGCCCAGATACGCTTCGATGACTTTTTCGTTTTCCTGGATCTCGGACGGTTTGCCCTCGGCGATCTTCTGCCCGAAATCGAGCACAGATACCGTGTCGCACACCGACATCACGACGTCCATGTGATGTTCGATCAGCACCACCGTAATGCCGTGATCGCGAACCTTGCGAATGATGCGCACCAGTTCCTTGATGTCGGGCGCGGTGAGACCCGCGGCGGGTTCGTCGAGCAACAGCACCTGTGGATCGAGTGCCAGCGCGCGGGCAATTTCGAGCAGACGCTGCTTGCCGTACGGCAGATTGCGCGCCTCTTCCGCCGCGACGTTCTCCAGACCGACGAAGCGCAGCATGCCGAACGCGCGCTCGCGTGCCGCGCGTTCTTCATGACGATAGCGCGCAGTCATCAGGCCGATATCGGCGAAGTTCGAGCGGAACGTATGATGCAGACCGACCAGCACGTTTTCGAGCGCGGTCATCTCGCCGAACAACTGCACGTTCTGGAACGTACGCGCGATGCCGGACAGCGCAATCGCAGCAGACGTTCGCCCTGCAATCGATTCGCCGCGATACTCGATCGCGCCCGCCGTCGGTATATAGATGCCCGTCAGCACGTTCATCATCGTGCTCTTGCCTGAGCCATTCGGTCCGATCAGACCATGTATCGTGCCGCGCCGCACGTTCAGGTTTACGTTGTTCAGCGCCTTCAGGCCGCTGAACTGCATCAGTACGCCACGCACATCGAGAATCGTTTCGTGGCCTTTGGCTTGCACGTCGAGCACGGCATCAGCGGTGATTTCCGCGGGCCTTTCGGTATTGACGGTCACGGTACGCATGCGGCCATGCGTGAAGAACTTGCGCACGAAGCCGACCACGCCGTCCTGCAGGTAGTAGACGACCAGCAGAATCATCAAACCGAAAATTGTCAGCCGCCAGTCGGTCAGCGCGTCGATCCAGTACGAGAACACCGCGAGGCCAACCGTGCCGACAATCGGAATCGCGACCTTGCGCGGCGTCACGCTCTTGCGCGCAATCGAGAACAGCGCGCCCGCGACCACGATGACGGCGAGCGCCGTCGCGACCATGCGGAACATCGAGATGTCGTCGAGCAGCTTGGGCAGCAGCACGATGATCGTCGAGCCGATCAGCGCGCCCGTGCGCGTCTTGCGGCCGCCCATGATGATCGCGAGCAGGAACAGGATGGTCAGCTCGAAGTTGTATGTGTTGGGCGAGATGTACTGCTCAGAATACGAATACAGACAGCCCGCGAGCCCGGCAAAGCCCGCGCTGATCACGAACGCGTAGACCTTGTGCCGGTACACCGAGACGCCCATGCAGTCGGATGCAATCGGGCTGTCTCGCAGCGCTTCGAATGCGCGGCCCAGGTGCGACTTCAGCACGCGATGCACGACCACAAGCGACACGACGAGCAACGCGGCTACCACCCAATAGTATTGGGTTTCATCGAGCATATGGCCCGCGATCACGGGTTTCGTGATCTTGATGCCCATCGGCCCGCTGGTAAGGAAATCCATTTCGTTGATCAGGATCTGGATGATCGTGCCGAACGCGAGCGTGACCATCGCGAGATACGGACCCGACACGCGCAGTGCGGGCAGCGCGAGAATCGCGCCGAACGCCGCCGTCACGACGATCGCCATCGGCACGGTCACATAGAACGGCATGCCGAGCTTGATGAACAGCACGCCCGCCGTGTAAGCGCCGACGCCGAACAGCCCCGCGTGTCCAAGCGACACTTGCCCCGTGTAACCGACCACGATGTCGAGACCGAAGAGCAGGATCGCGTAGATCATGATCGTCTCGACCAGGTGGATGTAGTACGGGTTGCCCGACAGCACCGGGAAGACCGCTAGCGCGACCAGCCCGAGCAGCGCGCCGATGAGGTTTTTCTTTTTCACGGCGGACCTCAAACTTTCTTGATCGCGGTTTTACCGAACAGACCCGCCGGACGCAGCGCGAGCACGATCAGCAGCAGCACGAGTCCGGGCACGTCTTTATAGCCCGTCGAGATGTAGAAGCCGGTTGTGGTCTCGGCGATCCCGAGTATCACGCCGCCGACCACGATGCCAAGACCACTCGACAATCCGCCGATAATCGCCACCGCGAACGCCTTGAGGCCGAGCACTGCGCCCATCGTCGCGCCCGTCAGCGTGAGCGGCGCGATCAGCACGCCGGCGAAGGCCGCCGTCAGCGACGACAGCGCATACGAGAACGTGATGACGAGACCCGTGTTGATACCCATCAGCGCAGCGGCATCGCGATCGTTCGAGGTAGCCACGACCGCCTTGCCGAAGATGCTGCGCCGGTTGAAGAACTCGACGGCCAGCATCAGCACCAATGCGCCGCCCACGACGAGCAGTTCCATCGGCAGCACGTTCGCGCCGAACACCTTGATAGGCGCTTCGGGCAGCGGCGACGGAAAGCGCAGGTCGTCGCGGCCCCAGACGTTTTCCGCGACGTTCTTGAAGATGATGCCGAGCGCAATGGTCGACATGATCCAGCCGAACTCGGACTTGATCTTGATCGCGGGCCGCACGCCGATCCGTTCGACGAACGCGCCCTGCAACAGGCCGAATACGCACACGATGGGAATCATCAGCCAGTAGTTGACGCCCAGCGTGACAAGCGTGAGACCCACGAGCGCACCGAGCATCAGCGCATCGCCCTGGCCGAAGTTCAGCGTGCCGGATGTCGCGAACGTGAGTTGGTAGCCGAACGCGATCACGGCGTAGATCATGCCGAGCGCAATGCCGCTATAGATGAGCTGAAGAAGAATGGCCATAGTCCAATTGCCTCGATCGCAACGCCCCGTAGGTGATGCCGTGAGCCACGCAGCACAAAGCCGCCCCCGCCGGTCTGGCGGGCGCGGCTTCGCTTTTCATGCTGTGCTCAGTTTGCGGATGCCTGCTTGCTGCGCAGTTGCCCGCCGCCTTTCTTGTCGTTGTCGTATGCGTAGATCACGCGGCCGCCCTTCACTTCGCCGACGACGGGTACGTTCGGGCTGATCGCCTCGTGGTCGTCGTGCGAGAACGGCTTGTCGTACACCATCACGACGCCTTCGACCTTCGTGTTGAGGTTTTCGAGCGCGGCGCGCACCTTCGGCCCATCCGTCGTGCCTGCCTGCGTGATCGCGGCGGCAAGCAGATAGACCGAGTCATAGCCTTGCGCCGCTGACACGGGCGAATCGATCCGGTTGTTCTTCGGCTTGAATTCCTTCATGTAGGCTTCGATGAAGGCCTTGCGCTTCGGCGTGTTGGGTTCCTGGATGAAGGTCTGCGGCATACGCGCGCCTTCGCCGTTCGAGCCGGCGTTGTCGATGTAGTTCGCCATCGACAGCGTCCAGCTGCCGATCAGCGGCACCTTCCAGCCAAGCTTGGCCATGCCGTTGGCGATCTGCGCGAGCTCGGGTCCGATACCGTAGGTCAGCACGGCTTCCGCGCCCGCGTCTTTCGCCTTCAGCAACTGGGCCGTCATGTCGACGTCCTTGATGTTGAACTTCTCGACGGCAACCGGCTTCACGCCCTTCGCAGCGAGCGCCTTTTCCAGATCCTCGCGGCCGAGTTGTCCGTAGTTGGTCGAATCGGCGAGAATCGCGACCTTCTTGAAGCCGCGTTTGGTGACGGCTTCTTCAACGATCATCGGTGCCTGAATGCGGTCGGCGGCTGAGTTGCGGAACACGTAGTTATCCGGCTGATCCGCGAACTGCTTCGTGACGATACTGCCCGTCGCGACGTTGTTGAACACGGGGATTTTCGCTTCCTGGAAGAAGCGTTGCGATGCGAGCGCGACACCCGTATTGATGTAGCCGACCACGGCGACTACCTTTTCCTTGTTGATGAGTTCCTGCGCGATCTGCACGCCGCGTTCGTTCTTCGCTTCGTCGTCGCGCTCGACGAGTTCGATCTGCCGGCCCAGCACGCCGCCCGATTTGTTGATCTCAGCAGCCGCAAGCCGCACGCCGTCGCGCATGCTGACGCCCATCGACGATGAACCGCCTGTGAAAGGACCATCGACACCGATCTTGATGGGTTCGGCCGCATAGCCCCCCGTTGCGACCACACACAATGCGAGAGCAGCAACAACGCTCTTCAGGCGAAGTACCATGTTCGTCTCCGTAGCATGTTCTTTATATTCGACGGGCGCGGGCTGTCTCCCGACACCGCCTGATTCGTAAAATGGCGTGCTTTATATCGCCTTCATACGAAACGGCAACCTAGTATAGAAATCGTAAGCTTTTTGCCACTATGCGGAGTTACCCGTAAGGAACAACAAGTTCAGTGTGCTTACGCACGTACGCACTGTATCGGTGCAGATGCAACGAGTGTTGGTTGTGCGTGCAACTGGGAATGGAAGCGCGCCTAGCCGACATGCAGATGTCGGCTGGCAGAAGGTGATGAAAGATTCCGGGTCAGAACGACAGATCAAAGACCCAGATCGCTCAACCCTGGATGATCGTCGGGGCGGCGGCCGAGCGGCCAGTGGAACTTGCGCTCGCTTTCCTTGATCGGCAGGTCGTTGATGCTCGCGTGACGATGATGCATCAGGCCATCGGGGCCGAACTCCCAGTTTTCGTTACCGTATGAGCGGAACCAGTTGCCAGCATCATCGCGCCACTCGTAGGCGAAGCGCACCGCGATACGGTTGTCCGTAAAGGCCCACAGTTCCTTGATCAGACGGTACTCGAATTCCTTGCTCCATTTGCGTTCAAGGAATGCGCGCGCTTCCTCGCGGCCCTGAACGAATTCGGCCCTGTTTCGCCACCATGTGTCGGTGGAATAGACCAAGGCGACTTTTGCGGCGTCGCGAGAGTTCCAGCCGTCTTCGGCCTGGCGTACTTTCTGAGTAGCGGTTTCGCGCGTGAACGGCGGCAGCGGCGGACGGACTTCGGTAGTGCTGGACATCGACTTCTCTCTTTGTGAATGGTGACGGTGTAGGTCATTATTCGCAAATGCGAGTCGTCGTCATGTCGGGAAGTGTGGTGGTTTTTGGATTTGCACGGCGGCTATTTCGAGGTTCGGTATGTGTGATGCGGTGTGAGGCGTTGAATGCGCTCAAGCCGACGCTTCCCCCACCGTTTGACGCAACAACTCCGCTGCGATGTCCGCGACGCGCGCCACATGCGCGGTCGCTGCGTCGCGGGCGCGTTGCGCGTCACGGGCACGAAGTGCATCGAGTATGCGGTTCATTTCCTGCACGGCCTGCCGGCCGCGATCGTCGGATGCAATCGTCATCGCACGCAGGCGATTGATGCGCGCATTCAGCGTTTGCACGATCTCCCATGCGACCTTCTTGCCGCCGCCATGAAACATCTGCTCATAGAACATTGTCGTCAGTTCGCGCACGGCCTGATGCTCATGCCGCTCGAATGCCTGTTGAATGCTCGCGATGCAATCGGCAAGCCGCGCGAACACGGCTTCGTCGGCGCGCAGCGCGCATGCCATTGCAGCATCGCCTTCCAGCAATGCGCGAATCTCGTAGATCTCGGCAGCCGTATCCGAATCGAGCAGCGCGACGATCGGCCCCTGGTTCGGGATCGAATCGACGAGTCCTTCCGTCTCCAGGTGCCGCAACACTTCGCGTACCACCGTCCGGCTCACACCCAGTTCCTCGCACAACGAACGCTCGACGAGCCGCTCGCCCGGATGAAAATGCGCCTCGAGTATGGCGGTGCGCATTTTCTCCAGCGCGAGTTCGCGCAACGTCGTCGTGCGACGTTCGACTTTCAGCGAAGGCTGCGCGTCACTCATGGCTGGGCTCACGCCTGAGCAAAGAGACGCACATCGCGCGTATCCCAATCGACGAGCGCTTGCGTGCCGATCGACAACCCGCTGTCATGCCGATGCCCCGCCGGCATGCGAATCGAAATCTCCTGCTGCCACGGCGTCGCGACCGCGTAGTGCATGGCGTCGCCGAGATACGTGATGTCGCGCACGGTAACGGGCAAGCCTGTCGCGCTGCTCGCGTCGCGCAGTGACTGAATGCGCATCTGCTCGGGGCGAACCATCAGCGTGCCGTCGTCGCCTGCCGTGAGCGCCGGATTGAAACTGCCGGACGCCACTTCATGGCCGTTCGGAAACACGCCGTTCATACGGCCATCGCTGTGCGACGTCACGCGCACCGGCAGGAAGTTCGAATTGCCGATAAAGCTCGCGACGAAACGCGACGCCGGGTTCGAATAGAGTTCCTCGCCCGTGCCGACCTGTTCGATACGCCCCTTGTTGAACACGGCGATCCGGTCCGACAGACGCAGTGCCTCTTCCTGATCGTGCGTTACATAGAGAATCGTGACGCCCGTCTCCTGATGGATGCGGCGCAGTTCGAGCTGGATTTCTTCGCGCAGCTTCTTGTCGAGCGCCGACAGCGGCTCGTCCATCAACAGCACAGGCGGATCATAGGCCAGCGCCCGTGCAATCGCGACGCGCTGCTGCTGTCCGCCCGACAGTTGTGCGGGCATCCGGTCGCGGCACTCGGACAGATGCACGAGCTTGAGCATTTGCTCGACCTTCGCCTTCACGTCCGCGTCGGGAAGGCGGCGCACGCGCAGCGGAAACGCGATGTTCTCGCCCACCGTCAGATGCGGGAACAGAGTATAGCGCTGGAACACCATGCCGATATTGCGTTTGTTCGGCGCGACGGACAGCAGCGGCTTGCCGTCGAGCAGCACGCGTCCTTCGCTCGGCTCCTGGAAGCCCGCGACGATATACAGCGTCGTGCTCTTGCCCGATCCCGACGGCCCAAGAAAGGTCATGAACTCGCCCTTGCGCACGTCGAGGGAAACCTGGTCGATAGCGACGACGTCGTCGTAAGTCTTGCGCAGGCGCTGGATTTGCAGGAATGCAGTCATGTCGTTCACCTTGGTTATCGCGCGCGGCGCAGCACGGCGCCCGCAAGCATCAATACAGCCGTCAAGCCGACCAGCAGCGAAGACGCCGCCGCGACGACGGGCGTCAAGTCCTGCCGCAGCGTCGCCCAGATACGCACGGGCAAGGTCTGCAACGTGGGGCTCGCCATGAAGATCGACACCACCACTTCGTCCCACGATGCGAGGAACGAGAAGATCGCCGCAGCGAAAATGCCGAGCCGGATCGCGGGCAATGTCACGCGCAGTTTCACTTCGAGCGGCGACGCGCCGCAGATCAGCGCGGCATCTTCAAGCGCCGTGTCGAAGCTCGCGAGCGAGTTGCTGATCGATATGATCGAGAACGGCAACGCGATGATCAGATGGCCGATCACGAAGCCCGTGATCGTGCCGTTCAGGCCGATGCGCAGGAAGAACGCATACAACGCGACAGCGAGCACGACGACGGGCAGCACCATCGGCGTCAGAAAGAACGCCTGCACGGCATTGCGTCCCCGAAACTTGCCGCGCACCAGCGCAAGCGACGCGAGAAAGCCGATCAATACCGAGAGCACCGTCACGATCACCGCGAGCTTCGCGCTCGTCAGCAACGAGTCGATCCAGCCGGCGTCGGTGAAAAGCTGTCGATACCACTCCAGCGTCCAGCCAGGCGGAGGAAATATCAGCCATTGCGAATCGCCGAACGACAGCGCGACGATGAATACGATCGGCAGCAGAAGAAAGAGCGCGACGGCGGCGCCGATAGAGAGCAATGCCCAGCGCAGCGCGCCCAGACGATCGAAATCGAGCAACATGTCAGCGACCTCCCAAACTTGCACTCGCACTGCCCGTAAAGCGCAGTTGCAGCGCATACAGCGAGAGCGTCACGGCGAGCAGCACGAAAGCGGCGGCGCCAGCGAGACCCCAGTTCAACAGTTGCTGCACGAGCTGCGCGATGAGTTCAGCCAGCATCATGTACGACGCGCCGCCAAGCAACGCAGGCGTGACGAAATAGCCGAGCGCCATCACGAACACCATCAACGCACCCGACGCGACGCCGGGCATTGCCAGCGGCACCAGCACGCGCCAGAATGCCTGCCACCGGCTCGCGCCGCAGATCGCCGCCGCTCGCAGCGTCGACGGATCGATGCCGCGTAGTGTTGCATGCAGCGGCATCACGAGAAATGGCAGCATGATGTACGTCATGCCGATGGTCACGCCGATCAGGTTGTTCACGAGCGTCAGCGGCTCGCTGATGATCCCGAGCGCCATCAGCATCCGGTTGATCGGTCCCGTCTGTTGCAGCAGCACCATCCACGCGAAGGTGCGCGCCAGCAGGTTGGTCCACATCGACAGCAGCAGGATCGCAAAGAACACCGAACTCAGCTTGCGCGGCGCAATGGCGAGCAGCCACGCAGTCGGAAAGCCGATCGCGAGCGTCGCTAGCGTCACGACCGTCGCGACCAGAAACGTGTTGCCGAATACGCGCAGATAGTCCGTCGAGCCGACCAGTTGCGCGTAGTTGTGCAAACCCGGCGACGGCTCCAGCACGCTGCGCAACAGCAGCGACAGCACGGGCAGCAGAAAGAAGATCACGAGCAGCAGCAGCGCGGGTATCAGCAGGCGAACGCTGCGCCAGTCGCGCCGCCGGCGCGCGGCCGTCGCGGGCGGATGCGCGACGGTACTCAGGACATTAGGCATGGTGTCTCCCATCCACTCCGATAACGATTGCGACGCTGTCGTGCAGCACGCTTACTTTGACTGCCACGCGTACCAGCGCTTCGCAATCGCGTCGCGATTCTCGGCCCAGTACTTCATGTCGAGATTGATCTGCGAGTTCTTGTACTGGTCGGGCAGCGTCTTCGCGATGGCGGGCGACATCAGCGCGGCCGACTTCACGTTGATAGGCGCATAACCCGTGTCCGTTGCGAACTTCGCCTGTGCTTGCGGGCTCGTTGCAGCAGCGAGGTACTTCATCGCTTCAGCCTTGTGCTTCGCGCCCTTCGGGATCACGAGCATGTCGGCCGCCGTCAGGTTCTGGTTCCATGAAATGCCGACGGGCACGCCCGTCTGTTCGAGCGCATGCAGGCGCCCGTTCCAGAACATGCCGATAGGCGCTTCGCCCGATGCGAGCAATTGCTGCGATTGCGCGCCACCGCTCCACCAGACAATGTCGCCCTTGATCGTGTCGAGCTTCTTGAACGCACGGTCGAGGTCGAGCGGATAGAGCTTGTTCGGCGGCACGCCATCGGCGAGCAGCGCAATTTCTAGCACACCAGGTGCCGACCATTTGTAGAGCGTGCGCTTGCCGGGGAATTTCTTCGTATCGAACAGATCGGCCCAGGTGGACGGCTGCGCGTCCTTGTATTTCGCCTTGTTGTAGCCGAGCACGAACGAATAGTAGAAGCTGCCTACGGCCGCCGGCGTCGCGAAGCGCGGGTCCAGCTCATCCTTCTTTACGACGGAGTAATCGATGGGTTCGATCAGGCCGGCCTGTTGCGCCGCATACGCAAAATCGCCTTCGACATCGACGACATCCCAGTTCACGTTGCCACTGTCGACCATCGCCTTGAGCTTGCCGTAGTCGGTCGGGCCATCCATCAGCACGTTGATGCCCGTCGCCTGCGTGAACGGCGCCGCCCAGTTCTTCTGCTGCGACGATTGCGTGGTGCCGCCCCAGCTCGTGAACACAATCGGGTCCGCGGCAAGTGCCGGCGTTGCCGCGAGCGTCGCCGCGCAAAGCGCGATCAGCGGCGCGAAATACGTGGTGCTTCTGCTGCTCATGTCTGTCTCCAGGGAATATGTCTTGTGTCGATGCGATGGGATTCGTACAGCGGGCGGCCCGTCGAAATGCGTTCTCTCAGGCTAGCGGCGAAAAACGCGCTGGCTTCATGATCTTGTTTTCCATCTCTTCCATCAGCGCCTGAATCTTCGGCGCGAAGGCCTGCCATGCGGGGTCTTCAGCGAGCGCCGCGCGTCGGCGTTCGCGTTCGTCGAGACTCGGATAGGCCCAGATATGCACGATCTGATTCTGCGGACCGATCTCCGAAAAGAAGTAGCCGATCAGTTGGCCCAGATAGCGCTTCTGCAACGCAATGCCTTCTTCTTCGACCAGCTTCAGATAGGCAGGCACGGCGCCCGTCCTGATGCGATACGTGCGGATTTCGTAGAACATGCGGGCTCCTTAACGCATCACGAACGGATCGGCGATCGGTTCATCCGATGTGCGAATCCAGACCGATTTCGTGCGCGTATATTCGAGCACCGCTTCGAGCCCGCCTTCGCGTCCAAGCCCACTCAAACCATAGCCACCGAACGGCACGATCGGCGACACTGCGCGATACGTGTTGACCCACACAATGCCCGCGCGCAACGCACGCGTGAGCCGATGCGCGCGCGTCAGATCGCGTGTGAAGACGCCGGATGCGAGGCCATAGCGTGTGTCGTTCGCAAGGGCGATCGCGTCGGCTTCCGTGTCGAATGTGACGACGCTCAGCACCGGTCCAAACAGTTCTTCCATCACGCTCGGCACCTGCGCATTCGGGCAATCGACGATGGTCGGCAAGAAGTAATTGCCCTTGCCGATACCGTCCGGCTGCTTGCCGCCCGTTACGATGCGCCCGCCCGCTTCGACACTCGCGCGCAGCACGTTCTCGATATGTTCAAGTTGACGACGCGTCGCCAGCGGTCCCATTTCGGTTGCCATGTCCTGCGGGTTGCCGATGCGGATCGTTTGCGCTTTAGCAATGAGACGTTCGAGAAGCGCATCGTGAATACCGCGTTGCACGACGAGCCGTGAACCGGCCACGCAGCTTTGCCCCGTCGCCGCGAAAATGCCCGCGATTACGGCGTTGCATGCGCTGTCGAGATCGGCGTCGTCGAATACGAGCACGGGCGACTTGCCGCCGAGTTCCAGCGACATCGCCGCGAGGTTCTCCGCCGAATTGCGCACCACGTGACGCGCCGTTTCAGGTCCGCCCGTGAAGGCGATGCGCGAGACGAGCGGATGGCTCGTCAGCGTGCGTCCGCAATCGTTGCCGAAGCCCGTCACGATGTTGACGACGCCCTTCGGAAAGCCCGCTTCCTGCACGAGCCGCGCGAATTCGAGCAAAGGCGCGGGACCTTCTTCCGATGCCTTGAGGACAATCGTGCAGCCCGCTGCGAGTGCCGGTCCTACTTTGACAGCCGACAGAAACAGTTGCGAATTCCACGGCACGATGCCCGCCACGACGCCAACGGGTTCGCGCCGCAGCGTCACTTCCATATCGGCTTTATCGACGGGCAGCCACGCGCCCTGAATCTTGTCGGCGACGCCCGCGTAATAGCGGTAATACTCGGCGACATACCCAATCTGGCTGCGCGTCTCGCGAATGATCTTGCCCGTGTCCTGCGTTTCGAGTTCGGCAAGACGCGGCGCATGTTGCGCGACGAGATCGGCGAGTTTGTACAGCAGCTTGCCGCGCGCGCTCGCCGTGAGGTTTGCCCACGCCGGGTCGTTCAATGCGCGATGCGCGGCGCGCACCGCGCGGTCGACATCGTCCGCGCTCGCGGCGGGCATTTGCGCCCAGACGTCGCCCGTCGATGGATCGATGCTGTCGAAATGCTCGCGCGCCTCTTCGAATGCACCGTCGATGTATTGCTGGAACCGCTGGACCATGTCAGCCACTCCGTTGTCTGTTAGCGCGTGACGTCAGCGGGTTGCAAAAGCAGGCATCACGTCGGAAATGAACAGTTCCAGCGACTTGCGCTTGCGTTCGAAGCTCATATGACTGTCGAGCCAGAAGCTGTACTGGTCGTAGCCGAGTTCCTCATAGCCCTTGAGCCGCGCGATCACCTGTTTCGGTTCGCCGATCACGAGGTTCTTACGGATCGACTCGGACGAGTATTGCGGGAACATGGCGACGTCGGCATCCGTCAGTGGCTCGATAAAGCCTTGTTCGATGGAACGTTCGTTCTTGAACCACTTGCTGAAGTAGCGATAGAACGTCGCGAGATCTTCCACGCCTGCATCCACTTCCGCCGCATTCGCGCCGACGAACGTATGCATCAGCATCATCACCTGCGGACGCGGCACCTCGGGATGCGCGGAGCACGCAGCGTTGAAACGCTCCATCAGGCTCACGACTTCGGCATCGCCCGAAGCCAGCGACGTCACCTGAACGTTGCAGCCGTTCGCCACCGCGAACGCATGCGAGTTCGGGTCGCGCGCGGCGAGCCACATGGGAGGATGCGGTTGTTGAATCGGGCGCGGCACGGGCGTCGTTTTGGGCCACGACCAGAATTCGCCCTGATGCTCGTAATCGCCGTTGAAGAGCTTGCGCAACGCGGGCACCAGTTCACGCATCCGCGCTCCGGCGCTCATCGCATCGAGGCCGGGCAACAGGCGCTCATATTCAAATGAATAGGCGCCGCGTGCGATGCCGAGATCGAGCCGGCCATTGCTCGCGACGTCGACCATGCCCGCTTCGCCTGCGAGACGAATCGGATGCCAGAACGGCGCGATCACCGTGCCCGTGCCCAGTCGAATACGCTCCGTCTTCGCCGCGAGGTAAGACAGATTGACGAACGGGTTCGGCGCGATCGTGAATTCCATCGCGTGATGCTCGCCGATCCACGCGGTCTCGAAGCCCCCGCGCTCGGCCATCTGCACGAGTTCGGTCATCTGATCGAACAGTTCGCGATGCGACGTCGTGTCGTCATATCGCTCCATGTGCAGGAATAGTGAAAACTTCATGATGTTCAGTCTCCTGTGTCGACGAGAGTTAGCGCTTTAGCGCTTACTCTCGTCCCATGCAAGGCTCTCGACGAGAGTTAGCGCTTTAGCGCTTACTCTCGTCTCATGCAAAGCATTCATTGAGTCAGCGCTAACGTCTGCACAGTGCCCGCTTCCGTGTCGCCGACGTAGATGCCGAAGGCATCCTCGCTGCGTTCGCGTACATAGCGTTCAAGCATCGAGCGCACGGCGTCGTCGTGCAATTCATCCCACGGAATCTGCGCCAACGGCACGATGCGGATCGCGCTGTCCATCCACGCTGCGCCGCTGTCGATCACGCGGCCGCGATAATAGACTTGCACACTCGGTGCCTGGCCGCTGCCCGATTCGAATACGGCGAACAGAAAGTCGAGATGCGCGTCGAGGCCGAGTTTTGCCAGCACGCCGCGCAGACTGGCAGCATCGCTTGCGGGTTCGAGTTTGTTGCCAGTCGGCAGTTGCAAACCTTTGGGCGTATCGAGCAGCACGATGCCATCGCGATGTTCGAGAATCGCGCCGACCTGCGCGCGCGGACCGGCCGCTGCGAGTGCGTCCTGCGACAGGCTGAAGTTCACATACGCGCCCCGGCAATAACCGAGCGGCGACGAGCTGGTATGAAGAAAATCGACCACGCGTCCGATCAATATAATGTGGTCGCCAGCATCGACGACATCGTGCGTCGTGCAGTCAAAACACGCGGCTGCGTTGTCGACAACGGGCGCACCCGTTGCGCGCGCACTCCACGCGACTTGTGCGAACTTGTCGGCGGCCTTCGATGCGAACACGCCCGACACCGCTTTCTGGTCTTCGGCCAGCACGCTCACCGCGAACTGAGGCGCTTGCGAAAACACCTGATAACTCGATGCCGTCTTCGCGATGCAGACGAGGATCAGCGGCGGATCAAGCGACACCGACGTGAACGAATTCGCCGTGAAGCCGCGTGGCGAACCGTCGGCCTGGATCGTCGTGACGACCGTCACGCCCGTCACGAACGCGCCGAGCGCGCGGCGAAATTCGGCGATGTCAAAGGGCAGTTCGTTGACGGCATCAGTCATGGCGTTCTCCAGAGATCGATCCGTGCAGCGCGTTCGCTGCTGTCGCGGCGCGCTGCGCCGAGGTTTCCGTCAGAAACGCGAGCAGCCGTTCGTTGACGCGCGCCGGATCGGTGACGTTCATCATGTGACGTTCGTTGGCGATGATTTCCGCGCGGCCGAATGGCGCGGCCTCCGCCATCGCGCTCGACATCGACGGGCTCGAGTTCGGATCGAACTCGCCCGTGAGAAACAGCGCGGGTACGGCGAGTTCTGCAAGGCGGCCGACATGCGCATCGTCCGAACTGGCGAAGAGCCGGTACGTGCGCGCATAGCCGACGGGATCGACCGACAACAACAGATCTCGCACGGCCTGCGCCGATTGCGTCAGATGTACGGGAATCGGATCGCCGAACCAGCGTGACAGCGTGGCGTCCACGCCGGCGGCGGCGGGATTCTCCGTGGGCGCATCGCCGAGCATCGCGGCGCGCGTCATCACAGCTTCACGCTGTGCGGGCGTGCGGTCGTACACCGCGTTCAGCGCGACGACGCTCAGCGTGCGTTGCGGATGCGCAAGCGCAAATTCGAGTGCGACGAGCGCGCCCATCGAATGCCCGACCACATGCGCCTGTTCGATCTGCATCGCATCGAGCAGCGTTTCGAGTTGCGCCGCGTATTCGTCAAGCGTCGGCGCGGGCGTCGGCAGTGTGCTGTTGCCGTGGCCGAGCATGTCGTACACGACGACCTGATACGCCGCCGTCAGCGCATCGATCTGCGGTGCCCACACGCTCTGGTTCATGCCGACGCCGTGGACCAGCACCACCGTCTCGGGTGCATCCGCCGACTGCGGCGCGTAGACGCTGTAGCTAGTGCCCGCAGCCTCGCCACGCGACACGGTGCGCCCGGAGACATGCTCACGCTTCATTGGACTCGAGCTCCTTCAGGTCCTGATAGCGGTCGCCGATCCGATGATGCGGACGGCCGCCAATCGATGCGCCGAGCGCAATCACCAGTTCATCGGGTGCGGGTGCATCGACGATTGAAAACTGCACCGTCAGATAGTGCGAACGCATGCCTTCGTCGTGCTTGTGCATCAACGGAATGGCGATCGGGCAGTTCGGGCCGCCGCGCAGATTCGTGAAGCTCAGATAGCTCTTCGCGCCGACGGCTTTCCGATAGTAGTTGCCGAAACGCAGCGTATGGATCAGCGCGGACGCATGCTCGATCTCGCCCGACGTACCGACGATAGCCGCCTTGCCATACCCTTCGATCGCATCGCCCGAACCGGCGACGCGCAGCATTTCAGCCGTCAGCATTTCGCCGAGTTGTGGCGCCAGGCCGTGAATCTCCGGCTTCAGATCTTCGACGAAGCCGCGTCCCGCCCACGGGTTGCGCAGCACGGCCGCCGCGCCGATCAGCTTCAGCGGCCGGGCCGCAGCCTTGCCACCTTCGATAAAGGTCTCTTCGACGTACGTGACCAGCTTGCGCACTTCCAGCTTCATATCGTTTCTCCTGACGGGGCCTAGGCCGTGAATGTCGTTTGTTGAGATTATGGTATTCCATCTTATGGTCCGCACCAAGGACCAAAGTATTATGGAATACCATGATACGGATGCGGTGACTTCAGGCACGGTTTGGGCATAAGGCGACGACTTGTGCGACGCAGCATCCCGATGGGAAGGCGCAAAAAAGAAAAGCCGCCGGCAACGCCGGCGGCCTTGTTTTTGAACCAGATCAGCCGTTATCAGCTGACTCGTCCTGCTGCACCAGCGCATTCAACGCCCAGTTCCGCCGTACGCCAATCCGAAATCATCGAAAGGTTGCGTTTTTTTGGCAGTGGGTTCGTGCCTTGGACACGTCCGAGCCGCGTGAGAACTACTGGCTATATAACAATCAGCATCCGCTGCGATGCTGCGAAGCGACCAACCTGGGCGATGGATCGCATTTGCACACACAGAGGTCATCGCTCAACGCACTGTGTTTGCCACCAGCACCTGTTTCGTGGGGATGCGCTCCGACGCACACGATATAACCGGTCGTACCGCAGGCGAAGCACTTGACCATGTCGTGCTCATACGCGATCTCTTTGCCGTCCAGTGTGTCGCCTCGACGGGGCGAGAAGACGATTCCACACGCGGTCGTAGAGTCGCCGTCCCTGATGTCATAGCGTATGGTCAATTGCTCTCGTCCTGGATTTTGTTGTCGTCAACACTCTTTCCAAATGCAAGTAGTCTGGGTGTCTCACCGCGCCCGACAGTGAGAAGACCGCGCCTGACTGTGCCTTGCAGGTTTCGAAAATTGCAATCGCGAATCCGCCCCGCAAGATCGGTCGAATAACCGAGCGTTCCTTTGTTAAGGAAGGGCACGACGTGAGACACGGTATTGTGAAAGTTGCTGATCGTGTATTGAAGATGAGGTGAGCGTCGGCAATCGTCACCGACCGGGAATTTTGTAGTCCGCCAGACAGCGGGTTATCGCGTGACTGACGGCGTGGCCTGAACATGTGTGCTTCCGAGGGGCGTAAGCTGGTTCGAGGAAATGGAGTCCGTTCCGGCTATGGTGGGAGGATTTTTGACGACATTGGTCTGTTCTCCGGACGGCGAAATGATCTCCCGCGCTGTCAGATACAGCCCCTTGCCGATGAACGATTCGAATCCAGCTCGCGAGTCGTGAACATATTGATCGAAGAAACGGATCAGGTTGTCGGAAAGTACTGGCGGGTTGAGCCAGGCTTCATAGTAAGCCTGCTCTTCCGCGGAAAGTTTCGGTGGTACGCCGCCGTTTTTTGCGCGGTCGTGCCACTCGCACGGGTTTGTCTTCTCAACCTCCATCCAGTAACGCCGCCAGTTGAGCGAGTCCATCTGCGCAGTGATCGTTGTATGGGAAGACCTGATTCTCTCAAGGTCCTTTTCGCTCTGTGAATTTGCGCCGCAAACGCCCTTGTACACATCACATGGGTTTGTCTGATACCGGGCTTTCAGCCACCCGTAATAAAGACGCATGTGTGCAGCCATCTTGGCGTCTAAAGTGGTTCCGATATCCGCCGCAGCCTCAAACTCGTCAAAAGCTGCTTTCAAGTCTGCGCCATAGTCAAAGAGGTCTGAGGTCTTCTTGTCGAGAAGCGCGGGTGGTGTGAAGGGAACTCCGGCTATCGCAGCTTCAAGGCGCATTCTGTTAAGCGGGATACGTGCAAGCGTGTCAATGCGCGCCTGCTCGCCCGGTTTGTATCCGCCGCCCACGTCGGAATGCACGCCAGGATAGACAAACTCACGATGTGTAGCTGTCATCACTCCCAGTCGCGTAAGCGGGAATGCTGAGCGGACTTCGTGTCCGGCCACAAGGTGCAAACACTGTTCTACTTCGTTCGGCACACGCATCAACATATCGCTAAAGTCATGTGCGGGCATTCCGACTGACTCGACCGTATCGAAGAGTCCGAGAAATCGGATATGCAGCGGCGCGCTCTTGCCATCGTCAGCAGTCGGACAGGGCCAGTGTGGTATGCCATTGATGCGTTCAACCTTATCGAGCAGTTTGTTGACGAAGGCGCGCGCCAACGTCGCGCCGCGCGAGAAGCCAAAAACGGCTACGTCAATACGCGTAACGCGATGATTTGTGGATAACGAATCGTTGAGCAGACGCATTGCTCGTTTCAATCGCGCATCTCCCCCTAGTCCTGTTCCGCCACCTAATAACTCGCTATCTCTAATATCATCTATCCAGCTTGGGTCACTCGAATCAAATCGTGTCCCGATTCCTTCCAGGTAGTGTCGGACGATCAAAGGCGCGTCGCTCGCGTGCCCCTCATAAAGTCTCGCAACGTTAGATAGTTTTTCATTCGCGATGTCTGCATTCTTGTTGTTTCCGGTCCCGTCGAAGAAGAAACTGATCCAAGGCTGTTGGTCACAAGTGGTACAGGTATCGAACTCTTCCGCGTGCAATTGAGTGAGAGTCTTGATCGCCTTCCCAAACGCTTCGTGACTATCGGTAAACCAGTCCTGCATCGCTATTCTCCAATTTTTCGCATCACTCGTTGACCATAGAAAATCTGGTCGCGTCTTGGATTTCGCGTGGCCCTTGGTCCATTTGGATCAGAGAGAATTTCCACTTCTACTTGTTGGCCGGAAAAGAACCGAACGATCATGTAGTTAAACCTGTCACCAGACGGAGGCGACGAGCCTCTCACTATGACTGTTTTATGGAGAAGGGGCGTCTGGTCCGCGTTGATATCCTTGGTCCCTTCCTGCCACCGAACGGTGATTTTCTGCCCGGCATCCGGCATCGACCTGCAACAGTCTGTGCCGCCAGTTCCACCGTTTTTGAATGGATGAACGCTGCCCCCAATATTCAACGGCCGGTCATCGGCGTCGTCCAGGCTGTAGTAGACGTACTTGTCGGTGTAGTTAGCGGTAAAGACAGCGACCTCTGGCACGTAGCCGATTTGTGAAAGGCTCGCGCAGCCAAGCAACGGTGTAGCAGCTGTGAAAATCGCGAGTACTATTCGTTTTCCCATATCTATTTTCATCAGTTATTTTTGTTCCCTTGTTATCGATAGATCGAGCGGATCGATGGAATGCATCACGGCTTCGGGATTCTTGCTAATCAGCGTGACTTCCAGTACACCGCTATTTTCGTCAATTGGAAGATCGCCTTCAACGGTCAACACATGCTTTTCCGACCACCCATAAGGCTCGCTCCAGTAGACCGTCATCCGCAAACCCGGGACTGGAACCTCCATATGATTACGTTCGATAAAACTCGGCGAGCGAGGGTTCCACTTGATGCCGCCGTGTATTTTCTGATATTCGATGTGTTCGTCATCCGTGAACCAAAAGCGGACGAAGTTAATGTCTTTTCCTCTCGCATTCACAAAACGCAGAGTCGTCTTTACGCGGCCCGCTTCCTGTAGCTTGCTGTGCCAATTTGCGCGCTTTTCTTCATCAACTCGTTGTTGTCTAGTCGTTAACAGTTCCTGCCATACGTCGCCGCCTATTGCACGATATCGATCGATCAGCGGCAGTCTCGATGCGCTCTGATCTGCAAGCATCTGCTGCAATACCGGGTGCGTGTCGTAGTTGTGAAGGTAATGAAGTCCGTAGGCGACGAATGCCGCGACATCGGTTTTGCTGTAAAGACCATAGTCCAGCGCACGCGTAACAAACGGCCCAATTTCCTCCATTCGTTCGTTGGGGTGACGGGACTTGATGAGGCCGGGCGTGGCCTTGTCGAGCCATTCGAGTACCTGTCGCGGTATTACCTCCCGCTGCAACTCCGTCACGGTCTTTGCTGGAATAGGAAAGGCATCCCACGCGCGGGGTATCGTGCAGCTTTCACCGGCCAGTTCGACTAGCCGTTTTCGCGTGTTCAATGTCCACCACGCATGACACGGACCGAACAAGTGCCTTCGCGTCTCGTCCGGTAACGAGCGATGCAGTACCTGCAGGTACGATGGCTGGTAGAAAAAGAACCAAACGTCATCCTCGGTAGGGCCGAGACGCGCGTGAAGCAGAGTTTGCAGGTGATCGACAAACGGCTCCATGTCGCACGACGTCCAGACCCACGAGACAAGCTGCGCGTCTATTTCAGCCAGTTGCAATACCTTCCAGAAGACCATCAGCGGATTCACCTGCTGATTGAGGAAGCTGGCCGTGTAGGTTTCTTCCCCCTGTATGTCGGGCATTGCGAAAAGCGTCGGGCCGGTCTGCTCCAGGTGGTCCAAGCCGGAACCCGAATAGAGTGGTATGTGCTGGCTATCCCAGTCGTTGAACAGAAAATCCCGTTCCCGGACTTCCATGCGGCCGATATCGACAAGTGCGTATAGGCGCACCCCTGGATCGGATGCCGTCAGCTCTGCGTGCATTGCACGAAAGCGCGCAAGCATACCGTTTTCGAAGTCGAGATACATCGCTCAGCCCTCCAGCTTTGCGAACGGCATCCCCGACTGACTCGCGCGCAGCGCACATTGCGTTGCGGCCGGCTTGGGCAGAACAGGCAGTTCTTCGGGAAGATGGGCCGGCCCCCGGCGCGAGAACGACGCAGCTTTCCACGTACGGTCCCCTCGCGTGCCGTCCTCGATGCCCGTCATCGTCATGCGCAGGTAAGACCCGCCGCACTTGAGGATGAGTTCTTTCTTTGCCTCGATCACGACACGCCCATTCGCGCTCCGGATCGTCATATCTTTCTCGGAATCGAGCGACATGGCGTCGTTCTGCGCCTGTATCTCGACCTTTCCTTTTCCAGCAAATAGCTTGATTCCCATCCGGCAGGCGAATACCGACACGGCTTCACCCGCAGCCATCGTGATGCGCTTCATGATGCTCATATCCGCGTTGCCGCCAGCGGTGGCAATGAGGTTCTTCGCCGCGCTGAACTGGAGTTCACCGCCCGTAGCCATTGCGATTCCTTCCGGGGCGGTCACGAATATCCCCGAGCGCTTGAGTTGATCGATTGTCTCGTCGAGAAGTGCTTTCTGCCGTGCGCAGTCGGCTGCAATCGCCTGTGCCGTCTTTACGGTTTCCGCGAGAGCCGAACTCTGGTCCAACGCCTGACGTAGCAGGTCCAAACCAGGCGCCATATCCAGTTGCTGTCCGGTTGCACCCGGCTTGTCATGCGCAATGAACAGCAGACCTTTCCCGCCCCGCACGGCGGCATGCCCGGACGTCCGAATCTCTGCGCCTTCACCGCGCTTCTGTTTCTTCGAATCGACCAGAAACCCGAGATTCAGTTGTGTCTTGCCGGAATGTTCGGTCGAGAGCTTGATGCCCTCCTGACCTTCCCAGTCCTCCATACGCAGCTTGTTGTTGCTCTGCGTCCGGATCACATTGCGCGATAGCCAGCGGTTGTCGCTCGTGATGTGATCGACGGCCTGGCTGTTGTGCATCGCGTGCGCAATGTATGGCCGGTTCGGATTGCCGTCATGGAAAGCAATCGCAACCTCGGTGCCGTCGAGCAACGGGAAGTGAAAACCCGTTTGCAACGCACCCGCAAAAGGCTTCGCAAGACGCAGCGGCACGCTCTCGCCGCCCGGATTCCATTCATCGAAATCCAGATCGAAGCGAACGACGTAATAACCGGCGGCGGTCAGGTACGCATATTTGTACTGGTCGGGTGACGTCACGCGGGCACTGAGTGTGCCCGCAATCCTGGGCCACGCTCCCTCATCCAGCGCGAGTCGGAAACGCCGGTCAGAAGGAATCGCCTTGTATGTATTGGCGTAGGCATCGTCCCGCGCACCACGATGGACCACTTCGACGATGACCTGCCCGTTCGGCGCATCAGGTAGCGCTTCATCGATATGCAGGACGCGCGCGGGCATCAGCGCAAGAACATTGCTCTCGCCTTCATAGATGACCTGGGAGGCGACAGCCGCCTCGTGCCTGAGTTGGGCTTCCCACTTCGCGGCCTGTGCGTCCGGGTGATGCGTGCCCCATACATAGGGCTGGCCGTAGGTGGTCTTATTTTCGGCTGCTACGTTGGCATCGTCCCTGATTCGCTCCCATGCACTGTCGGCGTTATAGTCGGCAACCTGGAACGATTGCGCTACGGTCTGCATCCGCGTGACGAGCGAAGTGACGGCCTCGATGCCCGACTCCAGACCAGCCTGTTCGCGATACGGCACATCGAGCGACGGCTGATAGACATAATGGTCAATATCGTCACAGACGTTCAGCACGTCGCCATGCTCACCCGCCGTGATATAGCTGTAGAGGCCTTCCTGCTTCATCAGCAGTTGCACCCACGCCAGGTCATCCATCTGGTACTGCATGCGAAACGCGTGCTGCGGGTACTGCCGGCGCAGCCGGAAACGGTAGTGATGGCCCCGCAAGCCATGTCGTTTCAGTACCTTCTCGATGATTTCCGGCGCTGTGACGTGCTGATAGATGCGACTGGAATGCACGCGCGCCAGCTTCGAAAAATGCGCCTCGAGCACCACTTCATAGCTGGTGAAATCGCGCGTCGTCTTCAGTTCGGTAAAACTGGTGATCCAGCCCGAAAATCGGCGCCCGTCGAGGTCTTCCGTAACGATCGAAAACGTCGCATCCTTGCCGAGATAGTCTGCACGCGCCAGTCGAAATGGGTGTGTGAGCCGGATCGTGACGCAGTAGGGTTCGCCAATTCTCTCAGTCGCTGCGAAGGAGACTACTGATAGCCCGCTTGCGCTTGTACTGCCCGGCACTTCGAGAAAGAAGGGCTGTCTGCCAGTCAGTCCATTGAGACGCAGGCCACCGCCTTCAAAACCTTCAGCCATAGTTTGATATCCGAATTATCCCGATGTCTGGGTGACATCGTGGGCCGACGATGATTCGAACGTGCAACGGCGTGCCGCGCTATGAGAAATATCTGAAAGTGGCGCACGCGGAGAAATTTATGCTTTCTGAATGACGAAACCAGAAAAATCAGAATCTTTTGATTTGCACCGATCGGGACAGGTAGACCTCACGCCCGCTCCGACACCATGCATATGAGTCCGTATACGGAGTTGCGGCCCGTCAAGACCTTCTGGGCGGCCAGATTCCGATCGACAACGCGTGCCTACGGCTCCCGGAAGCGGGTATTGCCGCGTCGCCTCAAAAGAAAGGCCGCCGGTGATGCCGGCGGCCTTGGGGACAGTAGAAGAAAGGAAACGAATCAGGCGTTGTCGGTCGATTCGTCCTGCTGCGCGAGCGCATTCAGCGCGAGTTCCGCCGTGCGCCTGATATGCGCAAACGACGCCGCCGACGCCGCGTCGCCATCGCGCCGCTCGATGGCGTCAAGCAACTTGTTCATCTCGCGATTCGACTCGCCACCGCGACCGGGCACGGCAATCGTCAACGCGCGCAACCGGTTGATACGCGCGTTAAGCGTCTTCACGACAGTCAGCGACACATGTTTCTGCGCGCCTTCGAACATCGCCTCGTAGAAGCGTTCGGTGTAATCGAGCACGCGCGGCAGGTCTTCTTTCTCAAAGGCGTCTTCGATGGTCTTGCGGATGTCGCGCAGTTGCTGCACGAGTTCGGGTGACGACTGCTCGGCGCAGGCGCGTGCCGCGTTGGCTTCAAGCAAACCGCGCAGTTCATAGATTTCGCCGACCTGCGCCGGGTCCAGCCGCGCGACGATCGGCCCTTGCCGCGCGACGATCTCGACGAGCCCTTCCGTCTCCAGGTGCCGCAGCACTTCGCGCACCACCGTCCGGCTCACGCCCAGTTCATCGCACAGCGTCCGTTCGACGAGCCGCGCGCCCGGCCGAAAATATCCTTGCACGATCGCGCCGCGCAGCTTGTCGAGCGTAAGTTCGCGCAGCGTCTTCGCGTTGCGGTCGATTCTGAGGTCTGACATAGGCAGCAGTAAGGAAATGGACGAAGGCCCAACTCGGCTCGCGAAACGCGAACGTTGAAGCTGGAATGCCATATTATCGTCCATCTTGCCGCGCTGACGGCTGGATGAAAAGCGGCGGCTATCCGCCCAGGCGCTCGGGCGCCTCTAGATCAGGATCACGTGGTCGCTGAGCTGGACGCAATTACGCCCGCCGCGTTTCGCGTTATACAGGGCTTCGTCGGCATCTCTCGCCAGTTGCTCGATGGTCGCGTCGCTCGCGGCCATGCACGCGACACCGATACTGCATGTATAGCCGGGCAGCGTCGCATCGTCTTTCTGCGCGACGCGCTGGCGGATACGCTCGGCGTGTTCCCTCGCCTCGTCGGGAAGCACGCGCGGCAACAGTACGGCGAACTCCTCGCCGCCCCAGCGCGCGACATGCCCCGGCGCCGGCAACAGATCGGCGACGCGCTTCGCGAAGTCGATCAGGATGCGATCGCCCGTGGCGTGCCCATATGTATCGTTGACCCGCTTGAAGTGATCGAGATCGATCAGCAGCAGCGACAGCAGTCCGCCCGTGCGCATCGTCTTCTCGCGTTCCTGCTGATGCGCACTCAGAAACGCGCGACGATTCAGCAGCCCCGTCAGCGGGTCCATGAACGACTGCTGTTCGAGCTGGTTACGCAATCTGTCCATCGCGACGAACATCAAGCCGACCGTCACCGTCAGCGACATCAAAGCGCTCGTAATCAGATAGATCTTCTGGATGAAGTCGGGAGCAAACAGTCCGGCGCTCGCCCAGGCCGGCACGAACATCGAGATGCCCCGCGCCGCCGTCGCGACCGTCTGCACCAGTTGCATCGAGCCGACGTAGAGCGCCGTGTTGCTGCCTTTGCCGAAACGCAGCATCGTGAGGCTGTTCATGCCGAACGTCGCTGTGAGGATCGCGGACATGCATAGCGTGCGTCCCGCCACGGAAGGATGCACCCACGTCATCCAGCTCATCGCGATCACGCCGATTACGAGCAGCAGCGCGATGAAGCGCCTCGACGGACGGAGCCCATAAAACAACTGGCTGCCGATCAGCCACAACCCTGTGCCGAGAATCAGGCCGACGTTGGCGACGACAATCGAAAGCCAGTCGCCGATGCCGCCGCGCAACGCCAGCAATATCGCCGACAACGACACGATCAGCGCCCCCGAAGCCCAATGCCCGACGCCGCGAATATTTGCCGGAAACCCGCGCCCCAGCGAGAACATGACTAGCGCCATCAAGCCTGGCATGACTGACGACATCAGAATGACGGTGCGAAGATCGAAGGCTGGCATACGGTTCCGGGGCGGGCACGCGACATGAAAATCATCCGTTTCATGTGCGCTTGCGGGACAGCCTCGCAATATACCTCAGCCCGTGCCGCCGTTACTCGAGCAGCTTCAGCACGGTCTGCGGCATCGAGTTGGCCTGCGCCAGCACCGAGATGCCCGCCTGCTGCAACACCTGTGCCTTCGACAGATTCGCCGTTTCGGTCGCGAAGTCCGCGTCGGTGATTTGCGAACGCGCGGAGCTCATGTTCGTTGCTTGCGTGTTCGTCGTCGAGATGGCAGCCTGGAACGTGTTCTGCGTCGCGCCGAGCGTTGCCTGGAAGGTGTTGACGCTCGTGAGAACGCTATCGATCGTGCTCATCGCGGCCTGAGCGCCCGATGCGTTCGAAACCGACAGGCCGCTGACGCCGAGGCTGCCTGCATCCCATTTCTGCGAGCCGAAGTCGGCCGTGATCTGCTGGTTGTCGAATGCACCGATCTGGAAGTCGATCGTACCGATGCCGCTCAGAACGGACTGGCCGTTGAACGTGGTCTGTTGCGCGACGCGCGTGATTTCTGTCAAGCGGGTCGACACTTCCGACTGCAGGTTCGCCAGCGCGTTCGAGTCGAGCGAGCCGTCACCCGCCTCCACTGCGAGCTGGCGAATACGCTGCAGGTTACTGACGATCGATTGCAGCGCGCCGTTCGTCGTCTGCACCATCGAAATGCCGTTGTTCGCATTCGCAGCCCCTTGCGTCAGTGCATTGATCGACGCCGTTTGCGTCGTCGAAATCGCGAGACCGGCCGCGTCGTCGGCGGCGGTATTTACGCGCTTGCCCGACGACAGACGGTTGATCGCGTGCGAGAGCGCGCTTTGCGAGCCCGACAGGTTGTTCTGCGCCGTCAGCGACATGATGTTGGTGTTGATGTTCAGCATTCGCTTCCTCGTTCCTCAATAACTGCCATTAAAGACCTTTTGCATCGCCAGCCTGTAAATGCATTCATTCGCGGCGTTGCTTCTTTTCTAACGGTTCGATAACGGCAAAATTAAGAGCGAAAAACCTTTCATTCATGCCATTTACGCTTACTTCAACTTTCTTACCGGATATTTTTAAAAGACATAAAAAAACCCGCATGCGCGAATTGCGCATACGGGTTTTGCTGACCGTCAAAAGCAATACATCAGAACTTGTGGCGAATACCCACAATCGCGATCTCTTGCGTGCTCGTGCCGTTGTAGCCGTACGAGCCGATCGATGCCTGCGCTGCCTGCGTCGTGCCATCGGACAGACGCTGCGTCCCGTTGGCATGCTGATACGCTGCGACGGCGTAGAGGTCGGTGCGCTTGGACAGGTTGTAGTCCGCGCCCAGGCTGACCTGGTGATAATGCGCCGACGTATCGCCCGATGCCGCCGTGTACGCATAGCCCACGCCGGCGATCAAAGCGGGCGTTGCCTGGTACGCGACGAATGCCTTGCCGCTGTTGTACTTCTCGGTCGTCGAGAAGCTCGAGCTTGCATCGGCCTTCAGTTGCGTGTTGCTGTACGACGCGCCCAGCGTCACCGAGCCGAGTACATACTGGCCGCCCAGTTGAGCGATGCTGACCGATTTCGCGCTCACGTAACCGTCGTTGATGTGGCTGTCGAAGATCGAGTCCGTCGTGCTGCTCGACCAGCTCGTGCGCCCGCCCGTTGCGGAGTTGTTTGTTGCGCGCAGATAGCCTGCCGCCAGCGACAGGTTGCCGACCGAGTACGTCGCCGCGCCGCTATACGTGTAGCCTTGTCCCGTCTGGCCAGCCACGCCGCTGAATGCATACAGGCCTTCGAACTGGAAGCCCGCGTAGTTCGGCGACACATACTTGACGGCGTTCGACACGCGCGCGCTGTTGTCGTTGTTGTCGACGTCGCCCGGCGTCGCGAACGTGGAGCCGAAGTAGTTGTCGGCGGTGACGCCCTGAACCGTATCCGTGATCGGGTCGTACTGACGGCCCAGCGTGACGGTGCCCCACTTGTCGCCCTGGAAGCCCACGTAAGCCTGGCGGCCGAACAGGCGCGAACCCTGACCCATCTTGCCCGTGCCGACATCGAAGCCGCTTTCCAGCGCGAAGATCGTCTTCAGGCCGCCGCCAAGATCTTCACTGCCCTTCAGGCCCCAACGGTCGCCGCTGAGGTTGCCGTTGATCATGCCCGTCAGGTTGCTGTTCGAGTCGGCGTTGTGAACGTAGCCGATACCTGCATCGATAAGCCCGTAGAGCGTGACGCTGTTCTGTGCATGAGCCGCGATCGTCATCGAGCTCAACGTGAGTGCAACAGCCGCAATTGCAGTTCTTTTCATCTGTTCCTCTATCACTCGTTTAAAAATGTATTGCGATCGCGAGAATACAGGTGCTTAAAATTCGATAAATTACTTGTTGGTTATATGCAACTGATTAGCTTTCCTGCCTTTTATAAAGCAAAAAAGGCTATGTGAATACACATAGCCGAAGCCCGGAATCATTATTCATCTGCGTGGAAGGAGAGAATATGAAGCGATTTCCAGACAGGCGCCAATCTAGGTGACGCGATTTTTGAAGTCAACGCGTGAGCATCAATGACGCGTTTCCTAATCTTTCTTTCTTGCTGCGGATAAGCAGATCGATATTGCTGACGCGTGATGTTGACCGCACACGAAACGACGTTTTGGCTGCTGCAGCGTGAGGGACGTGTACGCGATGTCGTCCGTAGCATTCGCGGTCGCGTTGCGATGTCCGACAAGCCGGTCAGACTGATCTCGTCAATTCGCTCTACGCAAGCACACAGGCGCTTCGCAGCCGCCACGAGTCGCAAGCCAAACCCGGCCTTTCGTTGTAGGACAACGTATAATGCAGATAAATCTCGAAAATCCCCAGGAGCGTTACATGGCCGCGTCTGCAGCACCAGGTTCGACCCCACGGCGGGCACGCGGGAGCCTTGCTGATCAGGTCGTCGCCTATGTCAACGAGCAGGTTAGTTCGCACGCGCTAAAGCCGGGCGATCAACTGCCGACCGAAACAACGCTGATGTCCTTGCTCGGCGTCAGCCGCACCGTCGTGCGCGAAGCCATTTCGCGTCTGCAGGCCAATCGCGTGATCGAAACGCGTCACGGGATCGGCAGTTTCGTACTGGAACCGCGCCGCGAGCCACTCGGTCTGGACATGGTACCCGCCACCACGTTGAACGACGTGCTGTCGGTACTGGAATTGCGCATCAGCCTCGAGACGGAATGCGCGGGGCTCGCCGCGCAGCGCGCAAGCGAACGCGATATCGCGAAGATTCGCGCGGCGCTCGATGCCATCGAAGAAACGAGCCGCGTCGGCGGTGACAGCACGGCCGCCGATCTGCGCTTTCACATTTCAATTGCGACCGCGACGGGCAACCGCTATTTCGTCGACATTCTCACGCAGTTGGGCACGGCGCTGATTCCGCGGCATCGCGTGGATTCGGCGGGGCTCGCGCAAAGCGATCCCAACGCCTATATGGCGCGCGTGAATCTCGAGCATGAAAATATTCTCGATGCGATTGCACGCAAAGATCCTGACGGTGCGCGCGCGGCAATGCGCATGCATCTGTCGAGCAGCCGTGAGCGTCTGCGCCGCGCAAGCGCACAGGCGGAAGAAGCGGCGGCGACACGCGCGCTGTAAAGCACTACAACGATCAAACGAAAAAGCGGCCATGAATACATGGCCGCTTTTTCATTACAACGCCAATCGCGTCAGACGATCACGCGTTGACGATCTGCCCGTCGCGACGACGCCAGAGTCCGAGCGGATTGTCGTCGGCCAGCGCCTGCGGCAGCAGTTCAACCGGAAAATCCTGATAGCACACAGGACGCAGAAAGCGGTCGATCGACGTCGAACCGACGGACGTCACGCGGCTGTCCGCCGTTGCCGGGAACGGCCCGCCATGCACCATCGCGTGACACACTTCGACGCCCGTCGGGAAACCGTTGACGAGCAAACGCCCCGCCTTGCGCTCCAGGATCGGCACCAGTTTCTTCGCGAGTTGCACGTCGTCGCGATCCATTGCAATCGTCGCCGTCAGTTGTCCCGCGAAGTGCTCCGCGACGGCGAGAAGTTCCTGCTCGTCCTTGCACCGCACGATGGTCGATGCGGGACCGAACACCTCGTCTTCCAGTTCGGGCTTTTTCAGAAAGACGGCTGCATCGGTGACGAACAGCGCCGCGCACGCCTGCGTCGGCCCCGTCGCGTCGAGACCATGCGCAACGGGCTCCACACCTTCAATTGCAGCGAGCCTCGCCTCGCCCTCCTGATACGCGGCATGAATTCCCGACGTGAGCATCGTCTGCGCAGGCTTCAAATTGAGCGCCTGCGCCGCGGCTTGCGTGAACTCGCGCAGTTCGGGACCGTCGATCCCGATCACCAATCCCGGATTCGTGCAGAACTGCCCCGCGCCGAGCGCGAGCGAATCGACAAAGCCACGCGCGATCGCCTCGCCGCGAGCCGTGACAGCAACGGGCAGCAGGAACACAGGGTTGATGCTGCTCATTTCCGCGTAGACGGGAATGGGCTCGGGACGATTCGCCGCGACCTTCATCAGCGACGTGCCGCCCGCGCGCGAGCCCGTGAAGCCGACCGCCTTGATGGCGGGATGCGCGACGAGCGCCTCGCCGACCGTGCTGCCCGCGCCGACGATCATCGAGAACACGCCTTCGGGCAAGTTCATTTCGGCCGCCACGCGCTGAATGACGCGCCCGACCATCTCCGACGTACCGAGGTGAGCACGATGCGCCTTGACCACGACCGGGCATCCGGCGGCCAGCGCCGCCGCCGTGTCGCCGCCCGCCACCGAAAACGCGAGCGGAAAGTTGCTCGCGCCGAACACGGCCACCGGCCCAACGGGAATCTTCTGCATGCGCAGATCCGAGCGCGGCAACGGCTTGCGCTCGGGCAACGGCGAATCGAGCGTCGCTGTGAGCCATTGCCCCGCGCGCACTTCATTGGCGAACAGCTTCAACTGCCCCGTGGTACGTGTACGCTCGCCTTCCAGCCGCGCCTTCGGCAACCCGGATTCGGCGTGCGCGCGTTCGATCAATGCATCGCCGAGCGCCGTGATGCCATCCGCGATCCGCTCCAGAAACTCGGCCCGCTGTGAAAGCGGAAGATGCCGGTAGGTGTCGAAAGCGGCGGCCAGTTCGCAGGCGTGCGAGACGTCCTCAACCGTGCCGCTGCCGAACACGGGCGTGTCGATCTCCTTGCCCGTCGATGGATTGAATGCGCGCAGCGCCCTGTCTGCGCCATGAACTGCCTGCTGCCCGATCAGCATGTCACCCGTCAATTGCACGATGTCTCTTCTCCATTTGGCTGGTTTAACATCGGTCATCGTACAACATACTTCGACGATGACGCAATGCGCGCTTCAAGCGGCGCGGCGCTTGCCATAAGCTTTCAGGGTTTACCATCCTTTCTCGCAGTCAACTGACAACGTATCTTGTGTTCGGACGTCCTATGACATACCATATTTCGCAAGACGCACTTCGCCGGGCAGGCAGCGCCCACCCCAGGAGAAAGAGATGGCTTTGTCGTCACCGCATCAACCGTATCAACCCTATCAAGCATTGCCGAATAGCTTTCGCGCCGCCGTCAAAAACGGCGAGCGCCTGATCGGCTGCTGGGCATCACTGGCCAGCCCGATTACGACTGAACTGCTCGGCACAGTGGGTTTCGACTGGATCCTGCTCGACGCCGAGCACGCGCCCAATGACGAACTCACGCTGATACCGCAGCTGATGGCGCTGAAAGACAGCCGCTCCGCACCCATCGTGCGTCCGCCGTCCAACGACAACGTCATCATCAAGCGCATGCTCGACGCGGGCTTCTTCAATTTCCTGATCCCGTTCGTCGACAGCGCCGACGACGCGCGCCGCGCCGTCGCCGCGACCCGCTACCCGCCGCACGGCATTCGCGGCGTGTCGGTGGGTCAGCGCGGTAATCGGTACGGCGCGGTGACCGACTACCTGCAAGTGGTCAACGACAACATCTGCGTCATCGTGCAGATCGAGAGCCGCGCGGCCGTCGCTGCGATCGACGAGATTCTCGCGGTGGAAGGCGTCGACGGCGTCTTCATCGGTCCTTCCGACCTCGCCGCTGCATATGGTCATCTGGGCAACGCCGGTCACCCGGACGTTCAACAGGCCATCGCGCATGTCTTCGAACGCGCGAAGGCAGCGGGCAAGCCGTCCGGCATCCTCGCGCACGTGCAGCAGGACGCCGAGCGCTATCTCGGCATGGGCGCCACACTGGTCTCCGTCTGCGCCGACATGGGCCTGTTGCGCAGCGGCGCGCTCAATGTCCGCCAGCACTTCATGCCGGGCTGATTGGCCTTAGCGGCCTGAACGCACGGACGTCACCTCACATCACACTATCGGGAGTAGCGAATGCAAACAGCAGGCTTCATCGGACTCGGCATCATGGGCAAGCCCATGGCGGCCAATCTTCGCAAGAACGGCATCGAGCTCACCGCCTTCACGCGCAGCGGCGTGCCCGACGAACTGACGCAGGCGGGCGTGACGGCATCCGCGAGCCCTGCGGATGTCGCCGCGAAAGCGGACGTGATCTTCATCATGGTGCCGGACACGCCCGACGTCGAACGCGTGCTGTTCGGCGAGAACGGCGTCGCGAGCAAGCTGCGCCAGGGGCAGATCGTGGTCGACATGAGCTCGATCTCGCCCATCGCCACGCGCGACTTCGCGGCCCGTGTGCGCGAGAAAGGCGCGGACTATCTCGATGCGCCCGTGTCGGGTGGCGAAGTCGGCGCGAAGGCCGCGTCGCTGACCATCATGGTAGGCGGCGCGCAAGCCACGTTCGACAAGGTCAAGCCGATGTTCGACATGTTGGGCAAGAACGTGTCGCTGATCGGCGAAGTGGGCGCGGGCCAGATCTGCAAGGTCGCCAACCAGGTGATCGTCGCCGCGACGATCGAGGCCGTGGGCGAAGCGCTGCTGCTCGCGTCGAAGGCCGGCGTCGATGCAGAGAAAGTGCGCAAGGCATTGATGGGCGGTTTCGCCTCGTCGCGCATTCTCGAAGTGCATGGCGAGCGCATGACGAAGCGCACGTTCGACCCGGGCTTCCGGATCGAGCTGCATCAGAAAGACTTGAACCTCGCGCTATCCACAGCACAAGCGCTCGGCGTTTCGCTGCCGGCCACGTCGACCTGCCAGGCGCTGTTCAACGCCTGCGCGGCGCACGGCGGCAAGGCATGGGACCACTCGGGCATGGTTCGCGCGCTTGAATATCTGGCCGACCACGAAATCGGACAGCAGCCGAAATGACGTTTTTCGCAATCGTCTCGAATGCGGTGGATGGCGATCTCGCCGTCTTCCGCGTCGATGGTTCGACGGGCGGCATTGAACGCATCGCGCGCCATCCGGCTGGCGACACCGTGATGCCCCTCGCCCTCTCCGCCGATGGCCGCGTACTGCACGCCGCCACGCGCGGCGCGCAGCGGAGCATCGTCACGTATTCGGTCGATTCGCACACGGGCGCGCTTGTGCATCTGCGAACCGCGTCCATTGAATCGAGTCTCGCGTATCTGTCGCTGACCCCGTCGGACGACTGGCTGCTCGGCGCGTCGTACGGCGAGTCTTCCGTGAGCCTGTATCGCGCAAGCTCATTGGACGGTGCTGAAATCAGGCCGCGCCAGGTGGTCGAAGGCTTCGTGCATGCACACGCGGTGATCGCGTCGGCGGATGGCCGCTTCGCGTACGCGACGTCGCTTGGCTCCGACATGGTGTTCTGTTTTGCCATCGTCCATGACGCAAACGACGCAACGCTCGAACTCGTGCAGAAGGTACCCGTGGAAGCGGGCTTCGGCCCGCGTCATCTGCGCCTGTCGCCCGATGAAAGAACGCTGTATGTGTCGAGTGAATTTCGCGCGACGGTCGCCGTGTTCTCGCGCGATGGCGAAACAGGTGCGCTGTCGGCCCGCAGCGTATCGGCGCGCGCACCGTCGCTCGCGCATCTGAACGATGGCTGCCCGCGCACTGCGGAAATCGATGCGGCCACAGCCGCAACGCTCGTCTGGGCCGCCGATTTGCAGGTGACACCCGATGGCCGCTTCGTCTACGTCGCCGAGCGCACGTCGAGCCGTCTGATCGCCTACCGCGCGACCCGCGAAGGCTCGCTCGAATACGCGGGTTACACCGACACGGAAGCGCAACCGCGCGGCTTCAGGATCGACCCGTCGGGCCGCTTTCTCGTCGCTTGCGGCGAGAAGTCCACGCAGGTCGTTGTGTATGCGATCGACGCCGACTCGGGCGCCCTTTCTGCCGTGTCGCGCTGCGAAGGCGGACGCGGCGCGAACTGGGTGGAGATCGTCGCGCAGACGTAGCGCTTCACGCCGGACACGGCAGCGCGAACCTCTTTCATTGAATTTCACAGGCCCATCACAGGCCACTTTTGGGACCCAACCCCAGGACCGACTCTCATGTCTACGATTACCCAAGGCGCCCCAACCGTCACCGAATTGCGCGTCGTCCCCGTCGCTGGCCGCGACAGCATGCTGATGAACCTGAGCGGCGCACATGGCCCGTTCTTCACGCGCAACATCGTGATTCTGCGCGACAGCGCGGGCAACACCGGTGTCGGCGAAGTGCCCGGCGGTGAGAACATCCGCAAGACGATCGACGATGCGCGTCCGTTCGTGGTCGGTCAGTCGATCGGCAATCTGCAGGCTGTGCTCAACAAGGTGCGCAAACAGTTCGCGGATCGCGACGCGGGTGGCCGCGGCTTGCAGACCTTCGATTTGCGCACGACGATCCACGCCGTGACGGCGCTCGAAGCCGCCTTTCTCGACCTGCTCGGCCAGCACCTGGGCGTGCCTGTCGCGGCGCTGCTCGGCGAAGGCCAGCAACGCGACGAAGTCGAAATGCTCGGCTATCTGTTCTACATCGGCGATCGGAACAGGACGGACCTGCCGTACGCGAGCGGCGCCGAAGGACGCGACGACTGGGAACGCCTGCGCACGGAAAAAGCGCTGACGCCGGAAACCGTCGTGCGACTTGCCGAAGCCGCGCAGGCGCGTTATGGCTTCAACGACTTCAAGCTCAAGGGCGGCGTGCTCGCGGGCGACGCCGAGATCGAAGCGGTGACGGCACTGGCCGAACGCTTCCCAGAAGCACGCGTGACGCTCGATCCGAACGGCGCGTGGTCGCTGGCCGAAGCGATCCGCCTGTGCCGCGACCAGCACGACGTCCTCGCGTATGCGGAAGATCCGTGCGGCGCGGAGAACGGCTACTCGGGCCGCGAAGTGATGGCGGAATTCCGCCGCGCGACGGGCCTGCCGACGGCGACCAACATGATCGCCACCGACTGGCGCCAGATGGGCCACGCCATCCAGTTGCAATCGGTCGACATTCCGCTCGCCGACCCGCACTTCTGGACGATGCAGGGCTCGGTGCGCGTCGCGCAGATGTGCAACGACTGGGGCCTCACGTGGGGCTCGCATTCGAACAATCACTTCGACGTGTCGCTTGCAATGTTCACGCATGTCGCGGCGGCCGCGCCGGGCAAGATCACCGCGATCGACACGCACTGGATCTGGCAGGACGGCCAGTATCTGACGCGCGATCCGCTGCAGATCGTCGGCGGCAAGGTGAAGGTGCCGGCGAAGCCGGGCCTTGGCGTCGAACTCGACATGGACGCGCTCGAGAAGGCACACGCGCTGTATCAGGAGCACGGACTCGGCGCGCGAGACGATGGCGTCGCGATGCAATACCTGATTCCGAACTGGAAGTTCGACAACAAGCGCCCTTGCCTCGTACGTTGATCTTCTGACGCCTAGAACCATTCCGGAATGACGCGGCCAGCGTGGCCGCCAATACTTCAACACTGACTGACACACCCAAGTGAACTCAAACATGACCACGCCACAAGAACTCAAAGCGATCGTATCCGAAGGCCTTCTGTCGTTCCCCGTCACCGACTTCGACAGCAACGGCGACTTCCGTCCCGACACGTATGCCGCGCGCCTGGAATGGCTTGCACCGTATGGCGCGACGGCACTCTTTGCTGCGGGTGGCACGGGCGAATTCTTCTCGCTGACGAAGTCGGAATATTCGAATGTGATCCGCACCGCGACGGAAACCTGCAAGGGCAAGGTACCGATTCTCGCGGGCGCGGGCGGCCCGACGCGTGTCGCGATCGAATACGCGCAGGAAGCCGAGCGCAATGGCGCGCAGGGCGTGCTGCTGATGCCGCACTATCTGACGGAAGCGTCGCAGGAAGGCATTGCCGCGCACGTCGAGCAGGTGTGCAAGGCGGTGAAGAACATGGGCGTGATCGTATATAACCGCGCGAATTCGAAGCTCGGGGCGGATTCGTTGGAGAGGCTCGCGGACAAGTGTCCGAACCTGATCGGGTTCAAGGATGGTGTGGGTGATATCGAGAGCATGGTGACCATTCGCCGGCGCATGGGCGATCGGTTCTCTTATCTTGGTGGTCTGCCGACTGCTGAAGTTTATGCTGCTGCTTATAAGGCACTGGGCGTGCCCGTTTATTCTTCTGCTGTGTTCAATTTCATTCCTAAGACGGCGATGGAGTTCTATCGCGCGATTGCTGCGGATGATCATGTCACTACCGGCAAGCTGCTCGATGAGTTCTTTTTGCCTTATCTGGCGATTCGGAATCGTCGGCAAGGGTATGCTGTGAGTATTGTTAAGGCTGGGGCCAAGCTTGTAGGCCATGACGCTGGGCCTGTGCGGGCGCCCCTCACCGATCTGAGCGAAGACGAGTTGGCGCAACTCGATGTGCTTATCAAGAAGCTTGGAGCGCAGTAAGAGGTTTTTTGTCTGCGACGCTGGTGGGGTTGTCGCTTTTTTTGGTGCTGGCGGTGCCGGGTGGTTTGCCTGTTCTTGCGCTGGCATCCGCGTTTTGTTAGCGTGCTTCACGCGTCGCCCCTGTGCGGGGCGGCACCTACTTTTCTTTGCCGCCGCAAAGAAAAGTAGGCAAAAGAAAGCGGCTAACACCGCAAGTTCTTGTGTTTGCCTGAGGGCCCCCAAAGGTTCCTACGCGTCACACGGCAACCACGTGACCCATGCTCGTTGCCAACGCATTGAAAGAGCGCCTCACCTGCTCCACGCGCCCGCGTTGCGGCACGCCATGGCAGATAGTCCACGGCCGCCCAGGTGGCAAACTGTGTGTCGGCCCCTTGTGCTCCACACGCATCACTTCGGACCGATAGCGCAAGCGTTCCACCCTGTAAGAGCGCTACCCTATACGACGCGACAACCTACACACAGTTTGCCACCTGGGCGGCATATACCATTCGGTGCCGCTGGCCTGAGTACGGGTATTCGAAGCGGGTGAGGCGCACATTCAAAGCGTTGGCAACGCACGCAAATAGAAATGCTGCCGTGTGAAGCGTAAGACCCTTTGGGGGCCCTCAGGAAAAAACTAGAACTGGCGGTGTTAGCCGCTTTCTTTTGCCTACTTTTCTTTGCGGCGGCAAAGAAAAGTAGGTGCCGCCCCGCACAGGGGCGACGCGTGAAGCACGCTAACAAAGCGCGGATGCCAGCGAACGAAAAGGCCAGAACAACCAAACCGCGAAAGCCAGAAAACCAACAAAAACCACGCCGCAAGGGCAAAAAAAAACCTCACCCCAATTCCCCGAACAACCAATCCTGAAAACTCTTAACCTTAGGCAAATCCGCCCGCGACTTAAGCAAGTTCATGGTATAGCCATTCACGCGCAAACCTTCTAAACCTAAAGGCGCAACGAGGGCCCCGGCCTTCAACTCCCTCTGCGCGAGCAACAAACTTTCAAGACACACTCCCAGCCCGTCAACAGCCGCCGAAATCGCCATAAAAGAGCGATCAAACCTTGGCCCCCGCGTAATATCCAGCACAACTTTGCGATGCAACCGCATCCAGTCCCGCCATCCAACGAGACACCCTTCACTATGAATCAACGTGTGATGCCTTAAATCCGCGACAGCGCGAATCGGATGCTCGCCCAACGCCAGCCTTGGCGCACACAACGGCACAATCGTCTCCAAAGGCAAATCGAGCACCATCGTCCCCGCCGGTTGCAATCGCCGCGCGCCATACCGGATGTCGATATCCACCGCTTCCTTGATCAGATCGACAGGCGCCGACGACGCATTGAGCCGCACATCAATATCTGGATGCATCGCACTGAAGCGCGCGAGCCTCGGCATCAGCCATTGCGTCGCAATGCTAGGCGTCGCATGCACCGTGAGAATGTCGCTCTTCTCGACACGCCCAATGTCCCGCGTGGCCTTGTCGATCCGCGCAAACGCTGCGCCGATTTCCTCTGCATATTGCCGACCCGTGTCAGTCAGGATCACCGCGCGATGCACGCGATGAAAGAGCCGCACGCCCAACTGATCCTCCAGAAGCTTGATCTGATGGCTGATCGCGGAAGGCGTCACAAACAGTTCGTCTGCTGCAAGCGCGAACGACGATAGCCGCGCAGCGGCCTCGAATGCCTGTATCGACTTGAGTGTGGCCCGGTTGTGCATAGCAATATCCACATGAAATGAATTCACCGATAAGCCACTTTAATTCGTTTGAGCCAATGCTTTCAAGTCGATACGCTTGTCTTACTCGCAGCACACACCAAACAAGGGATTACCCGGATCTGCGAGCTGCATGAAGCATCCCGTCATGAATCACCGAGCGCCCGGCCTTCATCGAGCCTGACGCCGCAAAGGAGACACGCGTGAATACGAGCGAAGCCGGGCAGACCGCCCAACTCGCGGAACACGCCTACCGCATCCGCCGCAACGCGCTGCTAATGGGCGAAGTACAGGGCCAGGGCTATATCGGCCAGGCGCTCGACATTGCCGACGCGCTCGCCGTCGCCTACTTCGGCGCCATGCGCTACCGCCCCGAAGACCCCGAATGGGAAGGCCGCGACCGCTTCCTGCTGTCGAACGGTCACTACGCGATTGCGCTGTACGCCGCGCTCTTCGAAGCCGGCATCCTGCCCGCCGACGAACTCGAAACCTACGGCAGCGATGACAGCCGTCTGCCCATGTCCGGCATGGCGAGCTACACGCCTGGCATGGAGATGTCAGGCGGCTCGCTCGGCCACGGTTTGACGATTGCCGTCGGCCGTTGCCTGGGACTGAAGCGCAAGAACTCGGACTCATTCGTCTACACGCTATTCTCCGATGGCGAACTCGACGAAGGCGCGATCTGGGAAGGCGTCATGTCCGCCGCGCACTGGAAGCTCGACAACCTGATCGCGATCGTCGACGTCAACAACCAGCAGGCCGATGGTCCATCGACGCAGATCATGGCCTTCGAGCCGCTCGTCGAGAAGCTCGAGGCATTCGGCTGGTACACGCAACGCGTGAACGGCAACGACATCGACGCCGTCAAGCAGGCTTTCGACAACGCCCGTCATCACGACAAACCGCAACCGCGCATCATCGTCTGCGATACGAAGATGGGCTGCGGCGTGCCGTTCCTCGAAGAACGCGAGAAGAACCATTTCATCCGCGTCGACGCACACGAGTGGAAGCTCGCGCTCGAAGCACTCGAAGCCGGGAGACAAGCATGAGCACCGTCGCCAGGAAACCCAAGCTGAAAACGTCGGCGATGATCGCCTCGATCGCAGGCGAAGGCCAGGTCACGCGTTCCGCGCCGTTCGGCCACGCGCTCGCCGAACTGGCGCGCACGAAGAGCAACGTGATCGGCATGACGGCCGATCTCGGCAAGTACACCGACCTGCACATCTTTGGGAAGGAGTTTCCTGACCGTTACTACCAGATGGGCATGGCCGAGCAACTATTGATGGGCGCAGCCGCTGGCCTCGCGCATGAAGGCGCACAGCCGTTCGTGACGACCTACGCGGTGTTCGCCACGCGCCGCGCCTACGACTTCATCCATCAGGCGATCGCCGAAGACAACCTCGACGTGAAGATCGTCGCCGCACTGCCCGGCCTCACGACAGGCTACGGCCCGAGCCATCAGGCCGCCGAAGACCTCGCGCTGATGCGCGCCATGCCGAACATGACGGTGATCGATCCATGCGACGCGCTCGATATCGAACAGATGGTGCCCGCGATCGCCGCGCACAAAGGCCCTGTCTATGCGCGTCTATTGCGCGGCAACGTGCCCGCCGTGCTGGATGAATACGACTACAAGTTCGAACTCGGCAAGGCGAAGCTGCTGCGCGACGGCAACGAGGTGCTGCTGATCTCGTCCGGGATCATGACGATGCGCTCGCTCGAAGTGGCGAAGGCGCTGGAAGCGGACAACATCGGCGTCGGCGTGCTGCATGTGCCGACCATCAAGCCACTCGATACCGCCACGATCCTGCGCGAAGCAAAGCGCACGGGACGCATGGTGATCGTCGCGGAGAACCATACGGTGATCGGCGGGCTCGGCGAAGCAGTGGCGCGCACGCTGCTGGGCGCGGGCGTCACGCCGCCGTTCCGCCAGATCGCGCTGCCCGACGAGTTCCTCGATGCGGGCGCCCTGCCCACGCTGCACGATCGCTACGGCATCTCGACGGATGCGATGTGCGACACCATCAAAGGCTGGCTCGGCTAACAGCCTGTAGCAACACCACAACCCCTAATCAAGCATTCAGGAGAACAGCATCATGTCAGAGTCGCGTCTTCTCGACGGCAAGGTCGCCGTCATTTCCGGCGCCGCATCGCCGCGTGGCATCGGCATGGCCACCGCGCGCATGTTCGCGCAGCACGGCGCGAAAATCGCGATCCTCGATCTCGACGCCTCGGCGGCACGGGATGCAGCGGCGTCGATCGGCCCCGAGCATCGCGGCTATGTGTGCAACGTCACCGACAAACAGGCGTGCCAAACCGCCGTTGAACAGATCGTCGCGGACTTCGGCGCGATCGACGTGCTCATCAACAACGCAGGCATCACGCAAGCCGTGAAGCTGCTCGATATCGATTCCGAAAGCTGGGACCGCATTCTCGATGTGAACCTGCGCGGCGTGTTGTATCTGTCACAAGCCGTCGTGCCGCAGATGAAGAAGCAGAAAAGCGGCTCGATTGGCTGCATGTCGTCGGTATCGGCGCAGCGCGGCGGCGGCATTCTCGGCGGCCCGCACTATTCGGCAGCGAAAGCAGGCGTGCTCGGACTCGCCAAAGCGATGGCGCGCGAACTCGGTCCCGATGGCATCCGTGTGAACTGCGTGACGCCCGGCCTGATTCAAACCGACATCAACGCGGGCAAGATTCCCGACGACAAGCGCGGCGAGATTCTTGCCGGTATTCCGCTAAACCGGCTCGGACTGCCCGACGACGTAGCAGGCGCATTTCTGTTTCTCGCATCGCCGATTTCGTCGTACATCACGGGTGCCGTCATCGACGTGAATGGCGGCATGCTGATCCACGGCTGACGCACGGATAACCCCCACCGACGCGCGGCCCGGTCAAGCCAGCCGCGCGCGACAACGCAGTCGCCGTACACAGGCAAACGCGCCGCAGAGCACGTTGTCCGCGAATACAACTATACCGATGCATCACATCCGTATTGGAGGAAGACATCATGAGCAACCGCACGACTATCCGCCGCGGCATCGACCGACGCACCTTTCTGAAAGCCGGCGCGAGCGTCGCTGCCGCGGGGCCGCTCTGGGGCCTGTCGATCCGCCGCGCGTCAGCTGCCGACTTCTCGTACAAGCTCGCGACGGGCCAGGACCCGACCCACCCGGTGAATGTCCGCGCCCAACAGGCCTGCGACAAGATCCGCGCCGCGACCAACGGCAAGCTCGATATCAAGGTATTCCCGTCCAACCAGCTCGGCTCGGACACCGATCTGCTGTCGCAGGTGCGCAGCGGCGGCGTCGAGTTCTTCAACCAGGCATCGTCGATTCTCGCGACGCTCGCGCCCGCCGCGGGCATCGTCAACACCGGCTTCGCCTTCCCCGACTACGACACCGTCTGGAAAGCAATGGACGGCGACCTCGGCGCGTATGTCCGCGCGCAGATCGAGAAGACGGGCATCGTGACCGTATCGAAGGTATGGGACAACGGATTCCGCCAGGTCAGTTCGTCGACGCGCGTCATCAAGACGCCTACGGACCTGAAGGGCTTCAAGATCCGCGTGCCGCAGGCGCCGATGCTCACGTCGCTCTTCAAGGCGCTCGACGCCGGCCCCGCCCCCATCAACTTCAACGAACTGTATTCGGCGTTGCAAACGGGCGTTGTCGAAGGACAGGAAAACGCGCTGCCCATCATTGCGACGGCCAAGCTGTACGAAGTGCAGAAATCGATCAGCCTCACGTCGCACGTGTGGGACGGTTACTGGATTCTCGGCAACCGCCGTGCGTGGGAAAAACTGCCGCCCGACATGCGCGCGATCGTCACGCGCGAATTCGAAGCGGCCGGGATGCTGCAACGTGCGGACATCGCGAAGCTCAACGGCTCGCTGCGCAACGATCTGAAGGCCAAGGGCGTCACTCTCGTCGACGTGGACCGCCCAGCGTTCCGCGACGCGCTGCGCAAAACGAGCTTTTATAGCGACTGGAAAGGGAAATACGGCGACCAGGGCTGGAGCCTGCTCGAAAAGTACGTCGGCAAACTGGTGTAAACGCCATGCACACCATCTCTTTCCCGCATCCGTCGCCGCGCCGTATCGTCAGCGTGATCGACAACCTGCTCGCGCACGTCGTCGAGATTCCGGCTGCGCTGCTCGTGGTCGCCGAGATCTTCGTGCTGCTCGCCGGCGTCACGAGCCGCTATCTGCTGCACACGCCGCTCGTCTGGTCTGACGAACTCGCGTCGATGCTGTTCCTCTGGCTGGCGATGCTCGGCGCCGTCATCGCCTTGCGTCGCGGCGAGCACATGCGGATGACGGCGCTCGTCGGCAAGGCGTCGCCCGCCGTGCGCGCGTTTCTCGATGTCGTCGCGATCGCCGCGCCTTTGGCGTTTCTGCTGCTGGTGATCGGACCCGCCGTCGAGTTCGCGCAGGACGAAGGCTTCATCACGACGCCCGCGCTCGAAATCTCGAACTCGTGGCGTGCCGCGGCCCTGCCAGTCGGCTGCGCATTGATGCTGGCCGTCGCTTGCCTGCGTCTGATCCGCACCTCCAACTGGCAGATGACGATTGCGGCGCTCGCGCTGGTCGCGGCGATCGCGGGCGGCTTCGTTGCGGTGAGCCCGCTGCTGCACGAACTGGGCAACGTGAACCTGCTGATTTTCTTCGTCGGCCTTGTCGCGTTGTGCGTGCTGTCGGGCGTGCCCATCGCGTTCTCGTTCGGGCTCGCGACCTTCGGCTATCTCGCACTGACGACGAGCACGCCGCTCAGCGTGGTGGTCGGGCGCATGGACGAAGGCATGTCGCATCTGATCCTGCTGTCCGTGCCGCTCTTCGTGTTCCTCGGGCAACTGATCGAAATGACGGGCATGGCCAACGCGATGATCGCGTTTCTCGCCAGCCTGCTCGGCCACGTGCGCGGCGGTCTTTCTTATGTGCTGGTCGGCGCGATGTATCTGGTGTCGGGCATCTCCGGCTCGAAAGCGGCCGACATGGCCGCCATCGCGCCCGTGCTGTTCCCCGAGATGAAGGCGCGCGGCGCAAAGCCCGGCGACCTCGTCGCGCTGCTCGCCGCCACCGGCGCGCAGACCGAGACGATTCCGCCGAGCCTCGTGCTGATCACGCTCGGCTCGGTGACGGGCGTGTCGATCTCCGCGCTATTCACGGGCGGCATGCTGCCCGGCATCGTGCTCGCTATTACGTTGTGCGGCGTCGTCTGGTGGCGCTATCGCAGCGACGATCTGTCGGCCGTGCGCCGCGCGACACGCGGTGAAATCCTGCGCAAGCTCGCGATCGCCGTGCCTGCGCTCGCGCTGCCCTTCGTGATCCGGCTCGCCGTGGTGGAAGGCGTCGCGACCGCGACGGAAGTGTCGACGATCGGCATTGCGTATGCGGTGCTCGCGGGTCTGCTGATCTATCGCCGCTTCGAATGGGCGCGGCTCAAGCCGATGCTGATCGACACGGCCGCGCTGTCGGGCGCGATCCTGCTGATCATCGGCGCGGCGACGGGCATGGCGTGGGCGCTCACGCAATCCGGCTTCTCGGGACAGCTCGCGCAGACGCTGGGCGGCTTACCCGGCGGCGCCGCGATGTTCATGGCCGCGTCGATGCTGGTGTTCATCGTGCTCGGCAGCGTGCTCGAAGGCATTCCCGCGATCGTGCTGTTCGGCCCGCTGATGTTCCCCATCGCGCGGCAAATGGGCATTCACGACGTGCATTACGCGATGGTCGTGATTCTGTCGATGGGCGTGGGCCTGTTCGCGCCGCCGTTCGGCGTCGGCTACTACTCGGCGTGCGCGGTGAGCCGCATTCATCCTGACGAAGGCATGAAGCCGATCGTCGGCTACATCGCGGCGCTGATCGTCGGTCTGATCGTCGTTGCCGCCGTGCCGTGGATCTCGATCGGGTTCCTGCACTGACGCATTGCGCTGCGTCCGTTGCACGACGCAGCGCGCTTCTTTTTTTACCCTATCCAACTTGCGATAGCCGCCGCGCGATGCGCGCAGCGGCAAGGAGAAGTCATGTCCGCACTCATGCCGTCGCTCGAAACGCGACCGCTTGCCAACGCGATCCGTTTTCTGGCCATCGACGCCATCGTGCGCGCCGGCGAAGGCCATCAGGGCGTGCCGCTCGGCATGGCCGAGATCGCGACTGCCCTGTTCACGCAGCACATGAAGTTCAATCCCACCGATCCGCAATGGCCCGATCGCGACCGCTTCGTGCTGTCGAACGGACATGGTTCGATGCTGCTCTATGCGTTGCTGCACCTGACGGGTTACGCGCAGTTTGGCATCGATCAGATCCGCTCGTTCCGCGAAATGGGCTCGCATTGCGAGGGGCATCCCGAGTTCAATACCGCGGCCGGCATCGAGGTCACGACCGGGCCGCTCGGGCAAGGCATCGCGAACGCGTTCGGCATGGCCGTCGCCGAAGCGTATCTGAACGCGAAATTCGGCGACGCAATCGTCAACCACCACACCTATGCGTTCGTCGGTGATGGCTGCCTGCAGGAAGGCGTCGGGCAGGAAATGATCTCGCTTGCAGGGCATCTACAGCTCGGCAAGCTGATTCTCTGCTGGGACGACAACCGCATCACCGACGACGGCAGCACCACGCTGTCAATCAGCGAAGACGTGAGCGAGCGTTTTCGCGTCGCGGGCTGGCATGTAATCGAAGTCGACGGCCACGATCTCGACGCACTCGCATCTGCGCTCGCCGAAGCGAGACGCGATCCGCGCCCGTCGATGCTCGCCTGCCGCACGGTGATCGCGCGCGGCATCGCGCGTCTGCAAGGACAACGCGGTGGTCACAGCGGCAAGCTGTTCGAAGCCGACGCCGACGCGGCGCGCAACGAACTGAACTGGCCGCACGCATCGTTCGACATTCCGCGCGACGTGCTCGACGAATGGCGCGCAGCGGGCCGGCGCAGCGAACGCGAATACCTCGCGTGGCACGAACGTCTCGCCGCGTTGCCCGACGACACGCGCGCCGAATTCGAGCGCATTCAGGCGGGCCGCTTGCCCGAAGGCTGGCAGCGCGTGCTGGAAGACTATAAAAAGCAGGCGATCGAAAAAGGTGAAGGCCAGGCGGGCATCATGATTTCCGCCGAGATCAACGATCTGCTCGCGCAATTGCCCGAGCGCATGGTCGGTTGCGCGGACCTCGAAGCGCCGACGAGCCACAAGCGCAGCCTGCACGCCTTCACCGCCGAAGATCGCAGCGGCGCATACGTGCATTGCGGCGTGCGCGAGCACGTGATGGGCTCGATGGCGAACGGCATGGCCGCGCACGGCGGCGTGATTCCGCTGGCCGTCACCTATCTCGCGTTCGCCGACTATGAACGCCCCGCGATGCGGATGGCTGCGCTGATGGGCCTGCCCGTGAAATTCGTGTTCAGCCACGATTCGATCGGCGTCGGCAAGAACGGGCCGACGCACCAGCCGGTGGAGATTCTCGCCTCGTTGCGCGCCATGCCGAACATGCGCGTGTTCCGTCCCGCCGATGCCGTCGAAGCCGCCGAGTGCTGGGCGCTCGCGTACGAGCATCGCAGCGGCCCGAGCACGATGGTGTTTGCGCGACAGACCTTGCCGCTCGTGCGCACGCGTTCGAGCGCGGACAACCTGTGCGCGCGCGGCGGCTACGTACTCGCCGAAGCCGAAGGCGGCAAGCGCGCGGTCACCTTGCTCGCGACGGGTTCGGAAGTCGTGCTGGCGGTTGCGGCACGCGAACGTCTGCAACAGGAAGGCATTCCGACTGCCGTCGTTTCTTTGCCCTGCTGGGAACTGTTCGACGAACAGGACGACGCGTATCGCCGCGCTGTGCTGGGCGTGGACACGGTCCGCGTCGGCGTCGAGGCGGCCGTGCGATTCGGCTGGGACCGCTATCTCGGCGAACGCGGCGGCTTTGTCGGCATGACAGGATTTGGCGCGTCCGGCCCGGCGGAAGCGTTGTACGAGCATTTCGGCATCACTCCCGCGCATATCGTCGCGGAAGCCAAGCGTCATCTCTGACCGATCGGACATCAACAGGAACCAGCATGCAGAAGATCGTCTTTCTCGACCGCGCGACGCTCGCGCCGCAAATCCGGCTCACGCGGCCGTCGTTCGAACACGAGTTCATCGAGTACGACCATACCCAGGCGGATCAGGTCGTCGCGCGTCTGGAAGGCGCGACCATCGCCATCACGAACAAGGTGCCGCTCACTGCCGATACGCTCGCCCGCTTGCCGTCGCTGAAGCTCGTGGCCGTCGCCGCGACGGGGACCGATTGCGTCGACAAGGAAGCATGCGAAAAGCACGGCATCCGCGTATCGAACATTCGCGGCTACGCGGTGAACACCGTGCCCGAGCATACTTTCGCATTGATGCTCGCGCTGCGGCGCAATCTGATCGCGTATCGCGACGACGTGTTGAATGGCGAGTGGCAGAAGTCCGGGCAGTTCTGCTTCTTCAATCACGCGATACATGATCTCGGCGGCATGACGCTCGGCATTATCGGAGAAGGCGTGCTTGGGCAGCGGGTTGCCGAGATCGGCAAGGCATTCGGCATGCGTGCGCTGTTTGCGGCGCACAAGGGCCGCGATGGGCTGGGTCCGCTTTATACGCCGTGGGACGAGGTGCTCGCGACGAGCGACATCATCACGATTCATAGCCCGCTGACGCCGCGAACGCGCGGCATGCTCGCTATGGAAGAGTTTCGCGCGATGAGGCGCAAGCCACTCATTATTAACACGGCACGTGGTGGGCTCGTTGATGAGGATGCGCTGGTGCGCGCGCTTGATGAAGGGCTGATTAGCGGCGTTGGGTTTGATGTGCTGTCTGGCGAGCCGCCTGGGGATGATAATCCGCTGATGCGTATTGCGAGTCGCCCGAATGTGATTGTGACGCCGCATGTCGCGTGGGCATCGGATGAGGCGCAGCAGGCGCTGGCGGATCAGTTGATGGATAACATTGCGAGGTTTGTCGGCGGCGCGCCGGTGAATGTGGTCGTGTAGCGCGAGGTTTCTTGTCTGCGACGCTGGTCGGTGTTTTGGGCTTTGCGCTGGTATCTGGGTTGGGTCTTTGCTGTGCGGGTGGTTTCGTTGTTCTGGCCTTTGCGATGGCATCCGGGTTGGGTCTTCGCTGTGCGGGCGGTTTCGTTGTTCTGGCCTTTGCGCTGGCATCCGCGCTTTGTTAGCGTGCTTCACGCGTCGCCCCTGTGCGGGGCGGCACCTACTTTTCTTTGCCGCCGCAAAGAAAAGTAGGCAAAAGAAAGCGGCTCACACCGCCAGCCCGTGTTCTTATCCAGGGGCCCCCAACGTCCCCATGCTTCACACGGCAGTGCCCTGGTTGGTGCTCGTTGCCAACGCTTTGAATGAATGCCTCACCCGCGTCAAATACCCGTACTCAGGCTAGCGGCAGCGAATGGTTTGCGCCGCCCAGGTGGCAAACTGTGTGTAGGTTGTCGCGGCATACAGCTTGGCGTTCTTACAGGGTGGAACGCCTGCGCTATTCGGTCCGGAGTGAGGCGTGTGCAGTACCACGGCCGACACACAGTTTGGCACCTGGGCGGCGGTGGACTATCTGGCACGGCGTGCCGCAACGCGGGCGCGTGGAGCAGGTGAGGCGCTCTTTCAATGCGTTGGCAACGAACATGGGTCACGTGATTGCCGTGTGACGCGTAAGACCCTGTGGGGGCCCTCAGGCAAACACAAGAACTGGCGGTGCGAGCCGCTTTCTTTTGCCTACTTTTCTTTGCGGCGGCAAAGAAAAGTAGGTGCCGCCCCGCACAGGGGCGACGCGTGAAGCACGCTAACGAAGCGCGGATGCCAGCGCAAGAACAGGCAAACCAAACCAGCCGCGCCACGAAGACATAACGCGGATGCCAGCGCAAAGGCCAGATCAACCAAACCGCTTGCGCAGCAAACACCACTCCGCCTAAGAGCAGCGAAAACCCAAAAAACCAAACCGCCTGCACCGCGAAGGTGCCACATAAATTCTGACGAACCGCCAGCGCACGGCTTGCAATACCCATAAAGACTACTTACGTCCAACACAAGCCGCGCATGGGCACCACATGCTGCTGCATCAGCCGCTAATCAGCGAAACAAGGCTAGCAGAGGGAAAGCGTCGCAGACAGTCAGCCCCATTCCCCCGAACAACAAAACTAACATCTGTTTCCACCGCGACAAGCGGTAACGCAAAACTACACCTCCGTAACCCGCCGTCACGCGGCGCCCCCTAGCATCGTTGTCACCCCGCCCGCCGCATGCCCTCGCGCACGGGCCGCCTTTGACAACCGCTGATGAACCTTTCGCGTCCCTTTATCGAACGCCCGGTGGCGACGACGCTGCTTTCGCTTGGCATCGCGCTCGCAGGCATATTCGCTTTCGCCCGGCTTCCCGTTGCGCCGCTGCCGCAAGTCGATTTCCCGACCATCTCCGTGCAGGCCAGTCTGCCCGGCGCAAGTCCGGACACAGTCGCGAACAGCGTCGCGAGTCCGCTCGAACGTCATCTCGGACAGATCGCCGACGTCACCGAAATGACCTCGCAAAGCTCCGTAGGCATGACGCGCATCACGCTGCAATTCGGCCTCGACCGCAACATCGACGGCGCCGCGCGCGACGTGCAGGCCGCGATCAACGCCGCACGCGCCGATCTGCCGTCGAGCCTCAAGAGCAATCCGACCTATCGCAAGGTCAATCCCGCCGACGCGCCCGTCCTCATTCTCTCGCTCACGTCACACACGCTCACGCAGGCTAAGCTCTACGATCTCGCGTCGACGATACTCGTGCAGTCGCTGTCGCAATTGCCCGGCGTCGGTGAAGTGGACGTGAACGGCTCGGCCAATCCCGCCGTGCGCGTCGAGTTGAATCCGACCGCGCTCTATCACTACGGCATAGGCCTCGAAGACGTTCGCGCGGCGCTCGCATCGGCAAATGCCAACAGTCCGAAAGGGATCATCGAAAGCGAAGGCAGGCGCTTCCAGCTCTATGCGAACGATCAGGCACGCACCGCCGCGCAATACAAGAACCTCGTGATCGCGTATCGCGACGGCGCAGCCGTGCGCCTGTCGGACGTCGCCGAAGTCGTCGATTCCGTCGAGGATCTGCGCAATCTCGGCCTCGCCGGCGACAATCAGCCGTCAGTGCTGGTGATGCTTTACCGGCAGCCCGGCGCGAACATCATCAGTACCGTCGACGGCATCCGCGCGACCGTCGCGCAACTCAAGCCCGCGCTGCCCGCCGATGTCGACATCCTCGAAGCCTCCGACCGCTCGACGACGATCCGCGCCTCGCTGCGCGACACGGAAGCCACCCTGCTGATCGCCGTCGCGCTGGTGATACTCGTCGTGTTCTTCTTTCTCGGCAGCGCGCGGGCCGCGTTGATTCCGAGCGCGGCCGTGCCCGTGTCGATCGTCGGCACGTTTGCGGTCATGTATCTGCTCGGCTATTCGATCGACAATCTGTCGCTGATGGCCTTGACCGTGGCAACGGGCTTCGTCGTCGACGATGCGATCGTCGTGCTCGAAAACATCGCGCGGCATCTCGAAGCGGGCAAGTCGCGCATGCAGGCGGCGCTGCTCGGCGCCCGCGAAGTCGGCTTCACCGTGCTGTCGATTTCGATTTCGCTGATTGCCGTGTTCATTCCGATCTTGCTGATGGGCGGCATCATCGGGCGGTTGTTTCGGGAGTTTGCGGTGACGCTATCGGTTGCGATACTCGTCTCGCTCGCTGTATCGCTCACGACTACACCCATGATGTGTTCACGGCTGCTCGCGAGCACAAAGCGCGATAACGGCGGCAACGCATCGCGTATGCAACGTCTCTCGCATTTGCTGACGCAGCCGCTGGAACGCATGCGTGAAGGTTACGCGCGGACGCTCGACTGGTCGCTGCGCCATCCGTTGCTGATGATGTCGTTGCTGCTCGTCACCATCGCGTTGAACGTGTTTCTCTACATCGAGATTCCCAAGGGTTTTTTCCCGCAGGAAGACACGGGCCGTTTGATCGGCGGCATTCAGGGCGATCAGAGCGTGTCGTTTCAGGCGATGGAAACGAAGCTCAAGCATCTGATGCAAATCGTCCGCTCGGACCCTGCAGTAGCGAGCGTTGTTGGCTTCACAGGCGGACGTCAGACCAATACCGGTTTCGTGTTCGTGTCGCTGAAACCGCTGTCAGAACGTAACCAGACAGCCGATGAAGTGATCGCGCGGCTGCGTCCCAAGTTGAACGAAGTGGCGGGCGCGCGTCTCTATCTGCAACCCGTGCAGGACATTCGCGTCGGCGGCAGGCAGAGCAACGCGCAGTATCAGTTGACGCTGCTAGGCGACACGAGCGCCGACGTGTACAAATGGGCGCCGCGCCTGACTCAGGCGTTGCAGTCGCTGCCCGAACTCGAAGACGTCAACTCCGACCAGCAACAAAGCGGACTCGAAGCCGATGTCGATATCGACCGCGCGACGGCCGCGCGCCTCGGCATCACGCCCGCGCAGATCGACAACACGCTGTACGACGCGTACGGTCAACGGCTCGTCTCGACGATCTACAACCCGATGAACCAATACTATGTCGTGATGGAAGTCGCGCCGCGTTACTGGCAGCATCCGGAGACGCTGAACGATCTGTATGTCAGCACGTCGGGCGGCTCACCGAGCGGCACGCAGTCGACGAACTTCGTCGCGGGTACAGTCAGCGGCCCGACCGCCGCGAGCACGTCACAAGGCAGTTCGAATGCCGCGCAGGCTGCCGGATTTGCGCAGGCTGTCACGACGCCAGGCGGCACGGCGACGCCTACTGAACCTATCGCAGCGTCGACAAGTGCCACGTCCGCGACGAGCGCCGATGCAGCCAGCAGCACGAGCGCGGCATCCGACGTCACCGTCACGCTTCCCACAGCAGGCGCAACGCCGTTCGCGCTAGCCGTTCCCGCGCTGAACAGCACGAGTACGAGCGGCACGACCTCGACTACAACGAGTAGCGCCGCGACCGTCGCCGCCGACTCGGCCCGCAACCTCGCGATCAATTCGCTCGCGGCAAGCGGCCATTCCAGCGCATCGGCGGGCACGTCCGTCAGCACCGCGCAGGAAACGATGATTCCATTCAGCGCGTTCGCGCGCTTCAAACCCGGCCACACCGCCCTCGGCGTGAACCATCAGGGCAGTTTCGTCGCCACGACGATCTCCTTCAACCTGCCGCCGCATGAATCGCTCTCGACAGCGATGACGGCTATCAACCGCACGATGATCGACATCGGCATGCCCGCATCCCTCCACGCGAGCTTCGAAGGCACGGCGCGTACCTTCCAGCAGTCGCTGTCGGACGAGCCGCTACTGGTGGCCGCCGCGCTGCTTTCCGTGTATATCGTGCTCGGCGTGCTGTACGAAAGCTACGCGCATCCGCTGACCATTCTGTCGACGCTGCCCTCAGCGGGCGTCGGCGCGCTGCTCGCGCTGATGCTGTTTCACGTCGAGTTCACGGTGATGTCGCTGATCGGCGTCATTCTGCTGATCGGCATCGTCAAGAAGAACGCGATCATGATGGTCGACTTCGCGATCGACGCGTCGCGCTCGGGTATGTCGCCGCGCGACGCGATCTACCACGCGAGCCTGATGCGCTTTCGCCCCATCATGATGACGACCTGCGCCGCGCTGCTCGGCGCGCTGCCGCTCGCGCTCGGCAGCAGCGAAGGCGCCGATCTGCGGCGGCCGCTGGGCATTTCGATTGTCGGCGGATTGATCGTGAGCCAGATACTGACGCTGTATACGACGCCCGTGGTGTACCTGTATGTCGACCGCCTCGGCGTCTGGCTGCGCTCGCGTTTTGCACGGCGGGCGCTTCAGTAAATACCCGGATAACGCGATCTATTCCCGCCGTTTGCTCAAATAGATAGCAGAAATAGTTGGTTTGGCCGCCGGATTGCGCTCACTAGACTGCAACTCATCTTGTCATAACAAGTTGAGCCATGTCGAAACCGGCCAGCCCCCTCGCCCCCGTCGCCTCCGTTCCGCTCTACGCGCAGATCAAAGATGCGCTGCGCGTGCAGATTCTCGACGGCACCTATGCGCCGCATTCGCAGATGCCGTCCGAGCACGAACTCTGCGCGATGTACGGCGTGAGCCGCATCACCGTACGCCAGGCGCTCGGCGACCTGCAAAAAGAAGGCCTGTTGTTCAAGCTGCACGGTAAAGGCACGTTCGTATCGAAACCCAAGGCGTTTCAGAACGTGAGTTCGCTGCAGGGCTTTGCGGAAGCGATGTCATCGATGGGCTATGAGATCGTCAACCAGTTGCGCAGCTTTCGCGTCGTCGAAGCCGATCGCAACGTGGCCGCGCGCCTTGGCCTCGAAGAAGGTGCGCCCGTCACGGAAATCCATCGCGTGCGGCTGCTGAACCGCGAGCCCGTATCGCTCGAACTGACGTGGCTTCCCGAAGCGCTCGGCACGCGTCTGGCGAATGCCGATCTCGTCACGCGCGACATCTTCCTGATCCTCGAAAACGACTGTGGCGTGCCGCTCGGCCATGCGGATGTCGCAATCGACGCGATCCTCGCCGACGACGAAATCGTCGACGCGCTGCGGGTCGAGGAAGGCAGCCCCGTGTTGCGCATCGACCGACTTACGCACGACGCGGCAGGCACGCCGATCGATTACGAACATCTGTACTTTCGCGGCGATGCGTTTCAGTACCGCTTCCGTATCGACCGCGAAAAAGCGGGCAAAAACGCGAAGCACAACGCAACGAGGAAAGCACGATGAACACTCATGTACTCGAATACGACATCGTCGTGGTCGGCGGTGGAACGGCGGGACCGATGGCCGCTGTCAAGGCGAAGGAAGCCAATCCGAACCTGAAGGTCTTGCTGCTCGAAAAAGCCAACGTCAAACGCAGCGGCGCGATCTCGATGGGCATGGACGGCCTGAACAATGCCGTCATTCCAGGCCACGCGACACCGGAGCAATACACGCGGGAAATCACGATCGCCAACGACGGCATCGTCGATCAGGCCGCCGTCTACGCCTACGCGAAGCACAGCTTCAAGACCATCGAGGAACTCGACCGTTGGGGCGTGAAGTTCGAAAAGGACGGCACGGGCGATTACGCGGTCAAGAAAGTGCATCACATGGGCTCGTATGTGCTGCCGATGCCCGAAGGACACGACATCAAGAAAGTGCTGTACCGGCAACTGAAACGCGCGCGCATCGCGATCACGAATCGCATCGTTGCGACGCGGCTGTTGACCGACGCGCAGGGCAATGTGAATGGCGTGATGGGATTCGATTGCCGCACGGCCGAGTTCTACGTGGTTCGCGCGAAAGCAGTGATTCTGTCGTGCGGCGCGGCGGGCCGACTCGGCTTGCCCGCCTCCGGCTACCTGATGGGCACGTACGAGAACCCGACCAACGCGGGCGACGGCTACGCGATGGCCTATCACGCGGGCGCGGCGCTGGCGAATCTCGAATGCTTCCAGATCAACCCGTTGATCAAGGACTATAACGGCCCCGCCTGCGCGTATGTGACGGGTCCGCTGGGCGGCTTCACGGCGAACGGTAAAGGCGAACGCTTTATCGAATGCGATTACTGGAGCGGGCAGATGATGTGGGAGTTCTATCAGGAACTCCAGAGCGGCAACGGCCCCGTGTTTCTTAAGCTCGATCACCTCGCCGAAGAAACCATCCAGACCATCGAGCAGATCCTGCACACGAACGAACGTCCGAGCCGTGGGCGCTTTCATGCGGGACGCGGCACCGATTACCGGCAGCAGATGGTCGAGATGCATATCTCCGAGATCGGCTTTTGCAGCGGGCACAGCGCGTCAGGCGTGTATGTCAACGAGCACGCGGAGACGACGGTGGGCGGCCTTTACGCTGCCGGCGACATGGCCGCCGTGCCGCACAACTACATGCTCGGCGCGTTCACGTATGGCTGGTTTGCAGGTCAGAGCGCAGCCGCTTTCGTTGCGGGCCGCGAACATGCGCCGCCCGATCAACAACAGATCGATGCCGAACGCGCGCGCGTCTATGCGCCGCTCGAACGCGAACATGGGCTTGCGCCTGCGCAGGTCGAGTACAAGCTGCGCCGGATGGTCAACGACTATCTTCAACCGCCTAAGGTGACACGAAAGATGGAAATCGGCCTGCAACGCTTCGAGGAAATCGGCGACGACATCGCGTCGATCAAGGCCACGCATCCGCATGAACTGATGCGCGCCGCCGAAGTCCGTGCCATCCGCGATTGCGCCGAAATGGCCGCGCGGGCGTCGCTGTATCGCACGGAAAGCCGCTGGGGCCTGTATCACCATCGCGTCGATTATCCGCAGCGCAACGACGCCGACTGGTTCTGCCATACGCATCTGCGCAAGGATGCATCGGGCCGCATGACCAGCGAGAAACGCGCGGTCGAGCCATACATCGTGCCGCTCGACGAACGTGAACGCGGCTCATACAGCAACCTGCGCATTCACGACGACAAACCCGATCCGCGCGCGAACGCCCAGGCGCTCGCCGATGTGACCGCCTGACAGGAGCACCCGCGATGTCCTTCACCCCACACGACATTCTTCATCGAAGCGCGGCACCCGTCACGATCGACGAAAGCAAATGCATCGCCGATAAAGGCTGCACGGTATGCGTCGACGTGTGCCCGCTCGATCTGCTCGCGATCGACGTCAGCAAAGGCAAGGCCTATATGCAGTTCGATGAATGCTGGTACTGCATGCCATGCGAACAGGATTGCCCGACGGGCGCCGTGAAAGTCGATATTCCCTATCTGCTGCGCTAGCGAAACGACGCGAGCATTCAGCACTCACTGTCCTTGCCTTGATACCAACGAAAGAGCCGACATCATGACCATCCGCTACGCTCTACCGCACTTCATCTCCGTTGCTTCCCTCGCCCTCGCATTCACTGCGGGCTCGGCGCATGCTGAAACGATCCGCGTCGCCATCGGCACGCAGGACACGACGATCAACTGCGCGACAGGCGGCCTGCTGATCCGCGAACTGAATCTGCTCGACAAGTATCTGCCGCATACGGGCAAATACAAGGACGTGACCTACGACGTGCAATGGAAGGACTTCACGTCCGGTGCGCCGATCACGAACGAGATGGTCGCGGGCAAGCTCGACTTCGGCGTGATGGCGGATTTTCCGGGCTCGCTGAACGGTGCGGCGTTCCAGAAAGCGGGCCGCAAGAGCGAGTTCATTACCGTGTTGTCGGGCAGCGTGGAGGGCAGCGGCAACGGCATCGTCGTGCCTGAGAATTCGCCGATCCGTTCGATCGCCGACCTCAAGGGCAAAACGATTTCCGTGCCCTTCGCCTCGACGTCGCACGGCATGCTGCTGCGCGCGATCAAGGCGCAAGGCTGGAATCCCGAAACGGACGTGAACATCATCACGCAAGCGCCGGAAGTGGCGGGCAGCGCGCTGAAGGCGAACAAGATCGACGCGCATGCGGACTTCGTGCCGTTCGCGGATCTGTTTCCTTATCGCGGCATCGCGCGCAAGATTTACGACGGCGCGCAAAGCCATGTGCCCACGTATCACGGCGCGCTCGTCGATGCAGCCTATGCGCAGAAGTACCCCGAAGTGGTCGTCGCGTATCTGCGCGCCGCCATCGAGGCGAACCGTCTGATCGCGCAAGACCCCGAGAAATACAGCTTGCTGATCCAGAAGACGACGGGCATCGAAGCACCCGTCGATTATCTGTATCACGGCCCGCTTGGCCTTCAGACACGCGACCTCACATGGAAGCCGGAGTACCGGCAGGCCACGGCGACCGCAATCGAAACGCTCAAGCTGCTGAAGAAAACGGACGTCGATCTGGATGTGAACACGTTCATCGACGACCGGTATATCCGCCAGGCGTTCAAGGAGTCCGGTCTCGACTACGACGCCGCGCTGAAGAACTACGCGAAGCAACCGCTCGTCGCCAACGACGCCGTGACAGGCAAGCCGATCCGCGACTTCAACGACGTCGCCCAGGTGTGGCTCGACAACGAAGCGAAGGTCCGCAATTACGCATCGGCGGATGAAGCGTTCGCGGCGCTCGGCAAGATCGAGCAGTCGGGCGGCAAGGCGCGTGCCGTGTTCGTTCACGATCACGCAAACGGCCTCAAGCTGTTCGCGAACCAGGCGTGGTACGTGAAGGACGCACATGGCGCGATCACCGCGTTCCTGCTAAAAGCAGGCGCCGACCAGTACGCGCAACAGGTTTCAGGCTCAGTCGTCGATTATGCCGCCGCGAAAACGGGCGCGGCGCAAGCCGTCGCGTCGCGCTGAGCGCGTTTCATCGTCACGCCACATCGGGAAAACGTCTATGGCCGCCACCTTTGAACTCCGCGACAGACGCGAATCGACACGCGAGCGCGCGCCCCGCTTCGCCCCAACGACCAAACGTCGCGTATGGCGCGCGGCGTCGCTCGCCGCATGCGTCGTGCTCTGGCAACTGGCCGTGTACTTCAGGCTGTCGGCGGGCTTCATCACGTTCGCGAACGTGCCCGCGCCTTCCGATGCCCTGCCCGCCCTGTGGTCGCTGCTGCATTCGCCGAAGCTGCCGATGCATCTGGCCGCAAGCATCTGGCGCGTGCTGGCGGGCTTCTGTGTCGCGGCTGTGGCCGGCGTCGGCCTCGGTCTCGCGATCGGCCGCTACCGCGCCGTCGAAGATACCGCGCTGCCCGCGCTCGAAGTGCTGCGCCCGATTCCCGCCGTCGCGTGGATACCGCTCGCGATCCTGATGTTTCCGTCGTCGGAACTCAGCATGATGTTCATCACGTTCATCGGCGCGCTGTTTCCGATTCTGCTCAACACCGTGCATGGCGTGGAAGGCGTCGATCCACGGCTTGTTGCGACGGCTCGGAGCCTCGGTACGAAACCGTTTGCGCTCTATACGGAAGTGATACTGCCGGGCGCCGCGCCCGCGATTTTCACGGGCCTCGCAATCGGCATGGGGACCGCGTGGTTCTGTCTCGTCACCGCAGAGATGATCGCGGGTCAATACGGCATCGGCTATTTCACGTGGGAGTCGTACACGTTGCAGAACTACCCGGATATCGTCGTCGGCATGGCGCTGATCGGCGCGCTCGGAATGGGCAGCAGCGTGCTCGTCAAACGTCTCGGTGTCGCGCTGACGCCGTGGTACAGACTGCAGGAGACCCGCCGATGAGCAGCGTCGCCATTGAAGCCGCCACCACGGCGGCCAGCATCAGCGTGCGCGGGCTGGCCGTCGAAGTCGGGCCGCCGCATGCACGCATCGCGACGCTCGACGGCCTCGACGTCGATATCGCGCCCGGTCAGTTCGTCTGCGTGCTCGGCCCTTCGGGCTGCGGCAAGTCGACCTTGCTCGGCGCGATAGCGGGCCACATCGCCGCGACGCAAGGCATGATCGCCGTCGACGATGAAGCTGTCGACCGTCCGCATCCCGAACGCGGCCTCGTATTTCAGCAGCACACGCTGTTTCCGTGGAAGCGCGTGATCGATAACGTCGCGTTCGGTCTCAAGATGAAGGGACTCGGCGCGAGCGAGCGGCGCAGGCAGGCTGCGGAACTGCTGGAACTCGTCGGACTGGGCGGCTTCGACTCACACTATCCGGCGCAGCTATCGGGCGGCATGCAGCAGCGCGTCGAGATCGCGCGCGTGCTGATCAACCGGCCGCGCGTGCTGTTGATGGACGAGCCATTCGGCGCGCTCGATGCGCAAACGCGCCGCATGATGCAGACGCTGTTGCTCGATATCTGGGCAAAAGTACGCACCACTATCGTGTTCGTCACACACGACATCGAAGAAGCGCTGTTTCTCTCCGACCGTATCCTGATGTTGTCGCAGCGCCCGGCGCGCGTGGTCGCGGATATTCCGGTGCCGTTGCCGCGCCCGCGGCGCGACGATACGACGCTCGACCCCGCCTTCATCGATATCAAGCGCCAATGCCTTGCACTGCTGCGCGAGATGGCATGACGCCGCGCAACTTCACACTTTGATCGTCCATGACCGACCCGACCATTCTGACCTACGATCCTCAAACACTCGCGCCGGAAGCGGCGGCGTTGTTGCCGCGTCTCACGGATGCAGATGCCGTCGTGCGACGCATCGCGCTGCTCGAACTCGCCGACCTCGAAGACCCCGACGCGCTGCAACCCATCGTCGCCGCGCTGAAGCACGATGAATCCGCCGACGTGCGCAGCGAAGCGGCGCGCGTGCTCGGCGCATGGGAGCAACAGGAGATCGTCGCGGCGTTGTGCGAGGCGTTGACCGACGCGGAACACGATGTGCGCGAGGCTGCAGCATCGAGTCTGTCGGCGTTGAAGGACGCGTCTTCCGGCGAAGTGTTGTGCCTGTGGGTCGATCACTCCGAGCCGTTCGTGAAGGCGGCCATACTGCGCGCATTGCGCGAACTGCGTTATGCCGACGCGTTTTCAACCGCAGTACGCGCGCTCGATTATGACGATGCAGGCGTGCGCATCGAAGCCGTCGGCGTGCTCGGCTGGCTCAAGGACGCACGCGCACTCGTGCCGCTCGCACGTGTCGCGACGCGTGACACCAGCGCGGAGATTCGCCGCGCGGCCGTCGGCGCATTGGGTTTCGCGCCAGCGGACGATGCCGCGATAGCCGACGCGCTGCTACACACACTCGCCGATTCCGCGTGGCAAGTGCGCGAAGAAGCCGCCACGACGCTAGGCAAGCTGCGTGTGCAATCCGCCCGCGACACGCTGATTGCCGCGCTCGATGACGCCTACTGGCAAGTGCGCCTGCGCGCGGCGCGAGCTTTGGGTCAACTGGGCGACCGCGCCGCCGCGCAGCCGCTCGTCGCACTTCTTCCACACACGATCAGCAACTTGCGCAAGGAAGCGGCGCTCGCGCTAGGCGAACTGCGCGACCCATCAGTGATACCCCCGCTGGAACACGCACTCAACGACGCCGATCCCGAAGTCCGCAAGGCTGTGCGGATCGCGTTGCAGCAGATCGGGCAAAGCGCGCGATGAAAACGCCCCGGCACATCGAGATCGACCAAGCAGCGCACACGTTGACGCTGCATTGGCCCGACGGCGCGACACAGTGTGTCACGCATCGCGTGCTGCGGCAGCTTTGCCCTTGCGCCGAATGCAAGCGTCTACGCCTGCGTGGTGCTGAGCCCGTCGTCCCGGACGACATCGCCGTGCTGGACGTTCGCCCCGCCGGATACGGCGTCCAACTGCTGTTCAGCGACAGCCACGAACGTGGCATTTTCCCGTGGGAATTTCTGGAACGCTTGCCAGCAACGCTCTGATTCACGCATGTCGAGCCAACGTCTAACATGCGCACTCGATATCTTTATCTGAATTTACTATTTAAATTCTGCATAACGCAGTGATAGCCTGATTTCGACCCGCAGACGCTTGACGCGTCTGCTTTCACATCCAATCGTCCGTCGAAGCGGAACATACGGCAAGGAGCCAACGTGAGCGTCGAATTCATCGGCATGATCCAGCAGCGCAAGGTATCGGAAACGCATCTGCCCCAAGGCCCCGCGATCGATACCGACTATGTGCGCGCCTTCGCGCAGGCCCACGAGAACGCGGGCTTCGATCGCATACTCGTGCCGCACAGTTCGACGAGCCCCGACGCGACCATCACGATTGCCTATGCGGCGAGCGTGACGTCGCGCGTTCACTTCATGCTCGCGCACCGTCCCGGCTTCGTCGCGCCGACGCTGGCCGCGCGGCAACTGGCCACTTTGGATCATTTCTCCGGTGGACGTCTCGCCGTCCACTTCATCTCCGGCGGCAGCGACGAGGACCAACGCCGCGATGGCGACTATCTCGCGCACGACGAACGCTATGCGCGCACCGACGAATATCTGCAGATCCTGCGGCGCGTCTGGACCGAAAACCAACCGTTCGATCATGAAGGCCGCTTCTATCGCTTTGAAAAGGCTTTCTCCGATGTGAAGCCGAAGCAGACACCGCATGTGCCGATCTATTTCGGCGGCGCTTCAGAGGCTGCGCTCGCCGTCGCGGGCAAGCACGCCGATGTCTACGCGCTGTGGGGCGAATCGAAACAACAGGTCGCGGAACTGATCGGGCGCGTACGTGCCGAAGCGGCAAAGCATGGCCGCAACGTGCGCTTCTCGGTGTCGTTCCGCCCGATTCTCGCGTCGACGGAAAAGGCCGCGTGGGAACGCGCCGAGCACATTCTCGAAGAAACACGGCGTCTGCGCGTCGAACAGGGTTTTTCGCGCGGCGGCCCGCAGCAGAGCGAAGGTGCGAAGCGCCTGCTGGCCGCATCGGGAGACGGCGTGCGCGCCGACGACCGGCTGTGGACGGCAGTTGCGAAGGAAATCGGCGGACGCTCGAATTCGACGGCGCTCGTCGGCACGCCGGCGCAGGTCGCGCAAACGCTCTCCGAGTATTACGAACTCGGCGTGACGACCTTCCTCGTTCGCGGCTTCGATCCGCTCGAAGATGCAATCGACTACGGCCGCGAGCTGATTCCCACGACGCGCGAGTTGACCGCCCGCATCCGCCGCGCCGCGTGACCGGGAGCCTATAAACACATGAGCACTGCACTCCACGATACGGCGTCACTCGCGCTTCACCAGACGCCCGTGCGCAAGTTCTGGTTCGACGACGACGCTGCGCCGCAACGCACGTTTGCGCAGGAACGCCGCCATCGGCAGGAACGCCTTGCAGGCGCATTCCGCCTGTTCGCGCGCTATGGCTTCGCGCAAGGTCTCGCGGGTCATATCACCGCGCGCGATCCCGAATGGACCGATCACTTCTGGGTCAATCCGCTCGGCAAGCATTTCGGCCGCATTCGCGTGTCGGACCTGTTGCTCGTCAACCAACATGGCGAGATCGTCGTCGGCGATGGCCCCGTGAATCAGGCGGCATTCGCGATTCACGCGGCGATTCATGAAGCGCGGCCTGACGTCGTCGCCGCTGCGCACACGCATTCGCTGTACGGCAAAGCCTGGTCCACATTGGGACGCAAGCTCGATCCGTTGACACAGGACTCGTGCTCGTTCTACGAAGACCACGCGCTGTTCGACGACTTCAGGGGCGTCGTGCTCGATACGGACGAAGGCGCGCGCATCGCCGACGCGCTCGGCCAGCACAAGGCGGTGATCCTGAAGAACCACGGCATTCTGACGGCCGGGCCGAGTGTCGAAGCGGCTGCATGGTGGTACATCGCGCTCGACAACGCCTGCCACGCGCAACTGCTCGCCGAAGCTGCGGGCACGCCGCAACCAATACCGCAGGACATGGCCGCGTTGACGCATCAGCAGGTCGGCCGTCCGGGCGGCGCACTGCACTCGTTCGAGAGCCTGTACGAAGGGCTCGTCGAAGAGGAACGGGAGCTGCTCGACTGATGGCGATTCACAAACTGCGTCATTTTGTTAGCGAGATCGCGGCGCTCGTCGATGCCGATACCGCTGAACCCGAATTGCTCGAACGTGGCGGCCACGCGTTGCGCGAGCTGATCCACGCCGATGACTGGCTGCCCGAGGCCTTTGCGCAACCGTCCACGGAGCGCTATCAGCAATACCTGCTGTATGCCGACGTGCAGCAACGCTTCTCCGTGGTCAGCTTCGTCTGGGGCCCTGGACAACAGACGCCGATCCACGATCACACGGTGTGGGGTTTGATCGGCGTGCTGCGCGGCGCGGAACTCGCCGCGCCTTATACCCGCGACAGCGACGGCACACTGCGCCAGGCCGGCGACGAAATACGCCTTGAAAAAGGCGCTGTCGAATCAGTCTCGCCGCAAATCGGCGATATTCACCGCGTGCGCAATGCGTATGATGATCGCGTGTCCGTCAGCATTCACGTCTATGGCGCGAACATCGGCGCCGTGCTGCGCTCGACCTACGCGCCCGACGGCCTTAACAAGCCCTTCATCTCCGGCTATTCGAACGAAACCATCCCGAACCTGTGGGACCTCAGCAAGGAACGTCGTCATTCATGAAGTCATATCCCGTGCGCACTTATGAAGACGTGCGCGAAGCGCTGCTCGCCAGGCATGAAATCGCGCTGCTCGATGTGCGCGAAGAAGATCCGCATGCGCAGTGTCACCCGCTCTTCGCAGCGAATCTCTCGCTGTCGCGCGTCGAACTCGACGCATGGACGCGACTGCCGCGCCGCGACGTGTCTATCGTGTTGTTCGATGCAGGCGAAGGCTTCGCGGAACGCGCCGCCGACACACTGACGTCGCTCGGCTACACGAACGTCGCGTTGCTCGCGGGCGGGCTGGACGGATGGATACACGCAGGCGGTGAAGTGTTTCGCGACGTGAACGTGCCGAGCAAGGCATTCGGCGAATTCGTCGAGGCGCAGCGGCACACGCCTTCGCTTTCGGCGGAAGCCGTTGATGCGTTGCTGAAGAACGGCGACGACGTCGTCGTACTCGACGCGCGCCGCTTCGACGAATATCAGACGATGAACATTCCGGGCAGCATCAGCGTGCCCGGCGCAGAACTCGTGCTGCGCGCACGCGCGCTTGCGCCGAAGCCGACCACGCGTGTGATCGTCAATTGCGCGGGGCGTACGCGCAGCATCATCGGTACGCAATCGCTCGTCAATGCCGGGCTGCCGAATCCCGTCGCCGCGCTGCGCAATGGCACGATTGGCTGGACGCTCGCGGGCCAGCAACTCGAACATGGCAGCGACCGGCGCTTCGGTCCGCAAGCGGGGCTCGACGCGGCGGACATCGATGCATCGCAGCGTGCCGCACTCGCGCTCGCGCAACGTGCGGGCGTGAACCGCACCACGCTCGACGAGGCCGCGCGATGGGCCGCCGACTCGTCGCGCACCACGTATCGCTTCGACGTGCGCACGCCCGCCGAATACGAACGCGCGCACGCACCCGGTTTTCAGGGCGCGCCGGGCGGGCAGCTCGTGCAGGAGACGGACATGTTCGCGCCTGTGCGCGGCGCGCGTGTCGTGCTGTTCGACGACGACGGCGTGCGCGCAAACATGACGGCTTCGTGGCTCGCGCAGATGAACATCGACACCTACGTGGTGGACGCCGCATCGCCGGACGACCTGACGGCAAGCGGCCCGTGGCAAGCCGCGAAGCCGCAGCCTGCTTCGACGCAAACGCTCGCGCCGCAAGAACTCGCGGCGCTGCTGGCGGATGAAGCGAGCGGCACAGTCGTACTCGATGTGACGTCGAGTGCCAATCATGTGAAGGCGCATATACCGGGCGCGCGCTGGATCGTGCGCTCGCGTCTGTCGAATGCCTTCGACGATCTGCGCGCGTTGCCCGATGCGAAGCGCTATGTGCTCACGTGCGGAACGAACGCGCTCGCGCCGTACATCGCGCCGGAAGTCGCGGCGTTGACGGGCAAGCCGGTGCATGTACTCGATGGCGGAACGTCGGCCTGGGTACGCGCGGGTTTGCCTGTCGAGAGTGGCGATGCGCATCTCGCTTCGCCGCGCATCGACCGTTACCGGCGTCCCTATGAAGGCACCGACAATGCCCGCGAAGCGATGAACGCGTATCTGGAATGGGAATACGGTTTAGTCGCGCAACTGGACCGCGACGGCACGCATGGGTTCTTCGTGATCTGATCTGCGCTCGTCGGGAGTCGTCGAGAAGCTCAAGCCGCGCGCGACAAACGCGCGGCCTTGAAGCTTTTTTCGATGCTTTCCGACAGCACCGTCAACGCCGACTGCATCTTGCCAAGCGCGCGCGAGCGCACCATCCACACCGCTATTTCAGGCTTGAAATCACCAAGCTGAATCACGTCGAGTGTCGCCGCGTGCATGCTTGCATCCAGCAGTGGCAACGGCACGAGACCCAGCCCGACGCCATCCGCGACGAGGCCGAGTTGAAGCTCGGTGCCGAGCGTTTCCAGATTCAGCTTCAATGCGTAACCCTGCGCGGCCAGCGCATGCTGTAGCCCCGCGCGAAAGCCGCAGCCATCGGGATTCAGCACCCAGCCATATGCCTGGCATTCCGCCAGCGTATGCACGCGCTTTTTCATGCTGCCCTTGCGCGCGACGACCGCCAGCTTCAACGGACCGAGCGCCTCGCCTACCAACGCTTCCGGCAGTACCCGATTGACGGGCAGCAGCACGACAGCCGCATCCAGTTCACCGTCTTCGACCTTTTGCAGCAGCGGATTGCCCCACCCCGTCAATACACGCGCCTGCAAGTCCGGGTGCGCTTCACGTAACGCATGCAAGGCCTTGAGCATCGCGACGTCAGCGACCGTCTGCGCGACGCCGAGACGCAGCACGCCTGCCAGCGGCGCATCGTCGGTGACGAGATGCCTGAGGGCTTCGACTTCGCGCACGATCGCGCGGCATTGCTCGTAGACGGCGCGCCCCATCGGCGTGGTCTTCAAGGGCTTTGTGTTGCGGTCGAGCAAGGCCACGCCGAGCGCTTCTTCAAAGTTCTGGATGCGGCGCGTCACGGCGGGTTGCGTGAGCGCCAGCGCATTGGCCGCCTGATTCAGCGACTGGCTGCGCACGACAGCGACAAAGGCCTCGATCTCATCGAGTTTCATTGAGTACTTTCCACTTGATGAAGTATTGACGAATGATGTGTCGAGCTTAACGTGATTGACGTATCGCGTTCAAGGCCGAACGCGCATTTCGATCTCGCATATTAGCAAAGCAGAACAATGCGTTTGCCTTATAAAAAGCGACTGCGTATCGTAGGTTTTTCATCCTCTCTCGCGTCCATCACGACCCATCATGCACCGTCTGATTGCCCGTCTTCTTCTCATTGCGTTATCCGCCGCACCGTTCGCCGCGCATGCCGACACGACCCTCAAGGTCGGCGATCAGCAATTGCAGACGCGCGGCATTCTCGAAGCATCCGGGCAATTGAAAGACGTGCCGTACAAGATCGATTGGTTCAACTTCCCCGCTGCGCAGCCGCTTGGCGAAGCGTTGAATGCGGGTGCGATCGATGTCGGTGGACTCGGCGATGCGCCGTTGATCTTCGCCTACGCTGCCGGCGCGAAAGTGCGCGCCGTCGCGGTCACGCGCTCGCAGCCCATCGACCTCGCGATCATCGTCCCGGATCAATCGCCTATCAAAAGCGCTGCCGATCTGAAGGGCAAGCGCATCGCGACGACGCGCGGATCGATTGGCCATTACCTCGCTATCGCAACGCTGGAACGCGCGGGCATCAAGCTCTCCGACGTGTCGCTGCGCTTCATGCAGCCCGCCGATGCAAAGGCCGCGCTCGCGTCGGGCAACGTCGATGCGTGGTCCACGTGGGACCCGTACGTCGCGCTCGCCGAACAGCGCGATCACGACCGCAGCATCGCGAATGGCGTGAATCTCTCGTCGGGTCTGAGCTTCCAGGCCGCAACGGAAGACTCGATCAAGGCCAAGCGTGCGGAAATCGCCGACTTTCTGAAGCGCGTCGCGGCCGGGCAGCGCTGGGCGCTGTCGCATCCCGATGAAGTCGCCGCGATGCAATCGCGTGTGACGGGCTTGCCGCCCGAAGTGTTGAAGATCGTCTATCAGCGCGCGCAACTGCATCCCATCGCCATCGACGACCATGTGGTCGCCGAACAGCAAAAGACCGCCGATCTCTATCACCGCGCCGACGTCATCAAAACGCGGCTCGACGTCGCGCCGAGTTTCGACCGTCAGTTTCCGCTCGATGCGCAGTGATCTCGCGCCGCGCATTGTCTAGCTCCATCGACACACAGAGTCCGATATGACACGCCGCCATCCCGACAGTGCATTCATCGATACCGAGCGCGAGGCCGATGCCCTCGAGGCGCTCGCTGACCTCGACAGTCCGCAAGCCGATACCTGGCTCGCTGCGTTGACCGATGAGTTCGCCGCCAGCGCCGCCGCGCTCGACGCGGGTCCGCATTTTCCACACGACAATCTCGCCAAGCTGCGCCGCGCCGGGTTGCTCGCGTTGACGGTGCCGCGTGCGCTCGGTGGCCGCGAAGCGACACTCGCGCAGACCTTGAAGGTGATACGTGCAATTGCGCGCGGCGAGCCTTCGACCGCGCTGATCGTCGTAATGCAATGTCTCTACCATCTGCGTTTGCAGGCGAATCCCAATTGGCCGATCGCGCTCAAGGAACGCATTGCGCGCGACGCCGTCGAGCGCGGCGCGCTGATCAATTCGCTGCGCGTCGAGCCGGAACTCGGTTCACCGTCGCGCGGCGGACTGCCCGGCACCGTCGGCAAACAGGAGAACGACCACTGGATACTGAACGGCCGCAAGCTCTACTCGACGGGCAGCCCCGGGCTGACGTGGTTTGCTGTATGGGGCCGAACGGATGAAGCGTCGCCGCGCGTCGGCACATGGCTCGTGCATCGCGACACGCCCGGCATCCGCTTCGGCGAGCCGTGGAATCATCTCGGCATGCGCGCGACAGGCAGCCACGAAGTCATTTTCGACAACGTGCGCGTGCCGCTCGATCACGCTGTCGATCTGCAATTCCCCGGTCCATCAAACGGCATGGACCCCGTCACCAGTCTCTGGATGAACGTGCTGTTGCCTTCGATCTATGACGGCGTCGCGCGTGCGGCCCGCGACTGGTTCGTGCAGTGGACAGCGCAACGCGTGCCGTCGAGCCTGAATGCACCGCTGTCGAGCCTCGACAGTTTTCAGCAGACGGTCGGACGCATCGACGCCTTGCTCTTCAATAACCGCGTGTTGCTCGATGCGGGCGCATCCGGCCATGTAAGCGCGACGGAAGCGCCAACCATCAAATACCTCGTGAGCCAGCACGCGATCGAAGCCGTCGAGTTCGCACTCGAAGCGAGCAGCAACCCGGGCTTGAGCCGCAACAACGCGCTCGAACGCCATTATCGCGACGTGCTTTGCGCGCGCATTCACACGCCACAAAATGATACGGTGCTTGGCAATCTCGGGCGCGCGGCATTCGCGTCGCTCTGATAGCGCAACCGTGCTGTCCCAGCACAATAGACCGCAAAAATTGAGCAATAGACTCAGAAACGCTACTGAGTGGCCGTGCAATAGACCCCGAAAAATGAAAGCTTTTTTAATATTTTAAGTATCAACCGCTTTCGCCAGGGTCGACCACTGAAATTCGCCGTTGCAATAATTCGAGAGGTCGCCGGCCCTCCCGCAGAGCCACGCCAAAGCTCGGTCAGCGTCGCTTTGTCTACCCGCAATCTCTGCCCTCGCACATCACAACCAACTCGCGATATACGAGCGTGCGCGGGCGACAACAACTCTACGTTAGATAAAACGCAGTGGTATCGCCATCACACTTTGCACACACAACGCCGACGAATCGGGGTACCTCTTTCCCCGTCACCTTCGATCGTCGCGCAGCCAAACACTATGGCGACACAAACACTCGAGGCCGCAAGCAGCTCCAACTTCGATATCCGGAATCGAACAATCAAAATGAGGGCGTGCCGATCCACAAGATCCCATGCGATTGAGACTTGAAGCTCTCATGGCGTTAAATACATTCGAACTCTTTGCCGCCTTCAGTGCGGGCAGCTCAGAGCGAACCCATTACGACCGGTCGTCTGCTGGCGAGTGCTCGTAGCGTGGACGGCCAAGGGCAATCCCGCTGGTGAACTGCAAAGCCGATTGACTCGATATCGGCCTTTGCCGACACTCAGGCAGCGGCATCCGTCAGGCGGCTGTGAGTCGCTCTGCCGACATTCGCACTTCGGTGGAGGCGTACGTCAGCTTTTATTGAAAGCGGATGCGTACTTGCGACCCGTTGCCGCCGGCCGAGCGTTCGGAGTTGCAAGGGCAGGTATCTGAGTGGAGAGGTCATTCCGTACCGCCACTCGATTTCTTTTACTTCACTTATCGCCGCCTCGCAAATAGACCGACGGACGCTCTTTCCGTCGTTCTCGCGGCTCAAGGTCGTTCGGCAGCAACAGTCTTAAAACGAGACATTCGCTGCACCAAAAAATCACGCAGAGGCAGGTCGCGGGAAGGGCACGATATTCTGATTGAGGCGGAAGAGGTTGGCCGGATCGCAACGGGCTTTCAGACGCGCGAGCCTTTCATATTTGCGAGCGCCGTATGCACCTGGAGCGATGGCGGTATCTCCCTGTTCGTTGACGTAATTGGCCTGTATGTACTGGTCCGATATCCTTGTGGCAGCAGCCCGCCCCCATGCTATGCACCGTTCGTCGTCCGCCGGATCGTCCCACACGGGCTCGGCAATCCAATAGCATGCCGCTTGTCTCCCGGAATAGGCGGTCGCATCCTCAGGCACGTCTGCGACCGCGCCTCCCAGTTGCAACACGTAAAACTCCGAATCTGGAGTGGGAGCCGCTTCAACCTCCCGGAGCATCGTATCGATCGCATTGCTCGTGATACTCCGCCAGAAACCGCCTTTGGCATAGTACCGCCGGCACCAGGCGAAGTGGTGATCGTTGCAGCTTTGCAGCTGGACGAACGGCAGGTGCGCGATGCTTCCCTGTCCTGCCTGCGCGAGCCGTCCAAACGGACCGAGCATTTGCTCCGCGTGAGCGATATCGCCCACCCAGACCGCCGTCACGCTCAAACTCGATGACGTCAGGGTGAATGCAACGGAGAATTCGCGCGGTCGAGATCGAGCCAACTCGTCGAGGGTGCCGATCGCCTCCTTTGCGTGTCTGATCGGGTAGTTCCATTGGCCGACCATGACCGGCCCCAATGGGCAAAGCTTGAAACGGAAGCGGGTGACGATACCGAAATTTCCACCGCCCCCGCGTACCCCCCAAAATAGCTCTGGGTCTGAATGGATGTCGATCCAGTTCACCGCTCCGTCCGCGGTTACGATTTGAACTCCCGCAAGGTGATCAATCGTCAGCCCAAACGCGCGGCTGAGCCGTCCCATGCCACCACCCAGAGTCAGTCCGGCGACACCGGTGTGGGAGATCACGCCCGCTGGGACCACTTTGCCTTTGGGGACGAGCGCCTGATCGAGATTGCCCAACAGGGCTCCGCCGCCAACGTCTACCGTCCCGGCCTTTTTATCCATGACGACCGAATTGAGCCGTGAGAGATCAAGCACGAGACCATCGTCACAGGTGGACAGGCCCGGTATGCTATGGCCGCCTCCTCGCACTGCCAGGAGGGCATTGCTCTGGGCTGCCGAGTCGATGGCCCTTCGAACATCATCGACGCTCTCCGCCTGCAATATGGCGGCGGGCCTGCGGTCGACAAGGCCATTCCACACCCGCCGCGCATTGTCGTAGTCTGGATGGTCCCGACCGATCACCGGTCCTCGACATCCACACGAAACGAGCTTACTGAGCAACCTTTCATGCACGGCGTCGAAAGCTCCTTTAAATTTCTCGTTCCATGAAGATTGTGATTGGGCTCAGGATCGGTATCACCGAACGGAAGGTTTTGCCTCTCTTGCGGCCAAAGGCATCGCAAAGTGCGATGGCCACCTTCACGAACGCCACCGTCTCCAGACGAGCGGCGCACCCGCCATTTCGTATGGCGTCCACGCAAGCAGTCATCGGGCCCCGCGCAACGCCTTTACTCCGCGCCTCAGGGCGGACTTCTGCTGCTTGCCAATTCGACTCCGTCGTTAAGCACCCTAACTTCGTCCTTACCGCCCGGCGGTATTCGATCGTACGTCGGAGGCGGCGCCAAGGTATCCAGGGAGCGACACGGCAATTGATTTGACGATCAACAGAATAGGTAACTTACGGAATACTTTCGAACTCAAATTCGGCATTGTGTATGGGATCGCACATTTGCATGGAGCGTAACTGCGATGCTAACCATTTCGCGAATACAGAAATACCTTTGATAAGTACTGGTGTTTGAGAAGACGACGCTCCCAGAATCGGCTTACATAATTCAGACGGTATAGGCTGGACTGCCCGCTCCGAGTCGGTACCGTTGTAAATCTCCGTTCTGCTAACACCATGTCGAAGGGCATAAGTGCATCGCAAGCACCCATGCGCTGACAGTGAAACCTGACATTCACGGCGGCGAAAATCCAAATGGAAGCAAAGCAACCTGATGTCTCACCGACGGCGACACCTGAACGTTGGGTGAGGCAGAGTTGTTCGCATCGGACTTCCTGCAGGCTCCGAAGTGAACCGGCCTTTGGAATGACGGCTTCTTGTGTTGCGCGAACGGCAACTATTGGCTGAGGCCGTGTCAATGTTCAGATAAGATCTGGCGGTCGATCAAGCCGGGAGTTAGCATTTCGTTGCGTCGCCCTTTTACTCCGAATAGCGAGGAACTCCCATGTTGGCCATTCTGAAAACGCCGATTGACATTGCGATGTGGGTGAAACTTCACAATCTGATCACTTCCAGAAAAGGCACACGAAACGGGTTGGTGGCAGTTGACGTATTCGACCGGATCGATCTTAAAGACATGGTTCCCGGCGAGAAGCTCGTGCTCGTATCACACGGGAACGAGACCGAGTTCGGCGGCATGACGGCTGAGGTTCTTGCCGACAAACTCATCCGGAAGAACCTGACTTACGACACCACGGCGATAAAACTATCCGGTTGCAAATCGGGCTCCGATAAATTGGGGACACCGTACTGCACCCAGCTAGCACTTAAACTCTATGACCTCACGCGGCACTGCAAGCCACCTCTCATGGTCAACGTGACAGGATTGGCCGATACCGCGGTGACGTTTCCGGACGGCCGTGTGCGCGCGAAGGACCCATCGAAAACCCCAACGTCAGGTCCGACATACGACGAAATTCTCAATAAATATAAGAAGCTCGAGAAGACGGAAACAGTAAGCAAGTTCGATACTTGGAAAAATCTTTCGCTATCGATGAAGTATGGGAACCAGAAAGAAATCATCGAAAGTGCTCAACACATAGCCACGATATCTCAACCAATGTTCGAGGAACTTTATAAGTTGAACGAACAAACAACAGCGAGCAAAATAGACAGTTTGGTGAAGGCAAAGTGGGGGATGATACTTAACTGATGAGCATTCGGTCCCTCGTGATTTGCTATCTTGAATGACCGGAGTCGGCGAAATCCAATAGGCGGTATCGACATGGAGCCGACGGTCGATCCTCAGACTGCAACGGCAGGTATCCGAATCGATCAGTCGCTCGGTATTGCCGCCGGGCAGGAAGGTCCGCTGTTTAAGTTTACAGACCGCCTGCGTGACCGTGTGACCGCGGCGGAGAACGACAGCAAGTGTACGGACCCAATAATTCGAAGCGAGGCAGCGCACCGGCACCGCCGGGTCGGGTATCGGCAACGCGCACCGTCGCGTCCCGTTACACCGGCCTATTGGCGGTACGCTTCGGCCTGATCCGCTACCAGTGTGAGTGCGGCCGACCACGCAAGCACGTCGAGTTGCTGGTCGATCTCGGCGTCAGACTGACGCGCGGCTAACTCACATACTTCCGGTGCGGATAGCGCAGCCGCGTCCCTCCAGCGAGCGCCTGAACCTGCGCCTGACACGCGCGTTCGAGAAAGTAGATCTGGTTGAAGGCTTCGGGAATGCTGCGGCCCACTGCGAGCAAGCCGTGATTGCGAAGAATCATCGCCATATGCGGACCAAGATCGCTACTAACCACGTCGACGCAATTGATCTGGCGGTCCTTCGTGGCGGACGATTCTCCGATCGCATCTTCTTCGACGTACCAACGTCAGCGCGTCTCGAGCGCTACATTGTCTCGAGGCTGCGCCAGATGGCTGGCGCCCGATATGTGATCATGCCCGGTGTCCGGACCGGTTGAATGAGGTTCTCGCCGGCAGATCAGCAGATACAGACGCCTTGTTGCAGAAAGTAATTGACGCTGCGGCAGTGCGCGTCTTGCGCCATCAGGTCGCCGAGATCAACTCGGATGACGTCCGCGCGGCGGCCAGTTCAATGTTTGCGCACAGCGGTGCCGGGTAGCAGACGCGCAGGCGTGTCGATGAGCAGGCGCTGTCGTCCACCGAACGTGAAGGCGCTGCCCAGCTCAAGAAAAAAATCCTCGAGCGGTGGATGGGTGCCTCTTCGAGCTCGCTTTCGGAATACTCGTCCTTCAGGTCAAGGACCCCTGACTCCCGTTTCGGTCGCGTCACGTCGTAGTGGCTTACAACAGCCGCAGCACGATTCTTTGGAGAAGGCCCAGCAGATCGCGTCGCGTGTCGACGACGAGATGAATGTAAATGGTATCGTCGCGCACCTGATAGATGATCCGGTTCTTGCCAGAAATGGCTTGCCGAAAACTGTCATCAACGAAGCCCTCAAGTTCAGCGGGGACGTGGCCGCTTTCAGGAAACTGACGGATGTGCGCGACAGTTTCCTGAAGCTGCGCCGACGTCTGTCTCCATGTCTCCCACCCGAATGTTCGAACAATGTAACTTCTCAACTCATCGATGCTGATTCGGGCGGTCGGCAGGATGTGGTACTTCAACAGCGGGGCTGACATTAGCGAAGCTTTTCGTGGCGGTCGAGTTCGTTAAGCTCCGCAAAGAATTCGTCGCCGTCGATGTGATCTGCGCGGTCGATCTGTTTTTGGCCGATGGCCAGGATCTTCAGGAGTGCGATTGTCTGTTGCGTCGCTTCATACGTCCGCACATCCTGAACAACCAGCTTTGCTTCGCCGTTCTGCGTGATGATGAGCGGCTCTCCCGAATCGGTCAGGTCTTTGACGATTTGTGCCGCTTCGCTCTTGAGGTAGCTGATTGGTTTTACGTGATCGGCGATATGCATGCGGTGCTCCATTGCTGGTCTGATAGGACCAAATATAGACCATTATCGGTCCGACGACAACGACCATCCGTTGTACAACCCACGCGCATGAACAGGCTCCCGCGATGCCCACGTGGATGCCATGGCAGGAAAAGCGGAACAACCCGCGATACGGAATACAAAGTCAATACATACGTTCGTTAGCGCCCTTTATTTCGCACGGGTGGGCGCTATGGTACCTACGATCCGGTGGCACGCTAGCATGAAGCAACCACGAGTCCTTGCCATCTACCTGGAAACTGTATAAATTTACAGTACTGTGTTTATATACAGCACTTCGGGAGGCGTAATGGAGCACCTGGTCAGGGTCTATAACGAGAAAGATCGGCAAACCCTCGAATGGCTTCGCAAGCACGTTGGCGATGCCGCGATCGTCAGCGCTGTCGCGCAGTGCGCCGGATCGGGCAAACCTTACCTCTCGACAGTTTGCAGACGCCTTGGCGTGAGAACTCCGGCGTTTTCCGCGCCGCTTCGACAAACCTCGAGTCCGGTCGCCGACTATTCCCTTGCGACCATCCGGAGCATTCTCGCAGCCAGAACGGCGACAGCAAAACTGGGCGCTGCGAGGTAGGGATCCGTCCGAGCAGGGCAAGCTCATCGTCTACACGTTGCTGAAGGATAAGCTGGTCTACGGACCATTCCAGAGCAAGGCGCGAATCAGCAAAATACCGAGATCTCACAACAGATTTCACTATGGAATCAGATGGGCTCACGCGTCATCCGTGGCCATCTCGTGGTGGTGCCGATCGAGAATTCGATTCTCTACGCTTCGCGGCTCTACCCGCGCGCAGCGTCCGGGCAGTTGCCGGAGTTGAAGCGGGTTATCGCCGCGTACCTCGGCCACATCGAAGTCGTCAGGCACACCGGACACGCGCGCCCGTGAGGCGCTCGCGCACTACAACCGCGCGCTCGAACGGCCAAAAGCAGGAGACTGGAGCGCATTCGGCCTGGAACTCGATGCGCATCGGGCACTCCTTGAGTCGCTGGACGACGGGCGTTCGCAGAATAAAGAGTGACCAGAGCGAATTTCCGGGCGTGCGCAAGCGACGAGGATGAATTGCGAAGCGGCGCAATCGCAGCACCCTGTCCTGCTTCAGAAACTTCAACCGGCATCAGAACCGATGCACGATACCCACATCCGCGCTGACCACGCTGCGTGAAGTAGGCGTCGAGTTGAAGCCATCACCGGTCGTCGCCATCGCGTTGATTACATTGCACGCGCCATTGTTGGCCGAGCGTCTGGCTGTTCCCGCGTCAATACACCAACAACGCATACCGACCCCGTGCGTCTGAACAACGAGCAGTTTTGAAGCAGATTGAACTGCTGATCCTGCGCACTGCTTTGCTCGTTGATTAATTAAGGCATCCTTATTCCAAGATGAAATCCCGGCCCCCGTATCGTGGCACAGTCTTGATGCTGCCTTGCGTGGTGGCAGGCGCCACGGACTTCTAAATCCGCAGGTTGCATTCAGCAAAAGGTGAGCTAGAATAAGGTGCATTCTTCACCACAGGATCGCTCACCATGCAAATGGAAAGCTGGGTCGGGGCAATCGAGCGCGAATGGCATCAGTTGCGTCGCGCCGACCCTGCGCTGGATGTCGAAAAATTCTCCCGCCACGTCATTGCGGCAAACAAAACCGGATTCCTGTCACCGGAGTCGCTCGCCGCAATCGCAAACGCCCTTCTCACCAGCACGTTAAGCCATGCCCCGTATCTGGGCCGCTGGTTACTGGAGCGCATTGGCGCGAACCGCCATCCGGCCTGGCGAACGGCAATGGCCATATCCCTCGTCACACCCACAGGAGGGGAGGCGGACTTTGCGAGGGGTAATGCGATCCTTGAAGACGTGATGAAGGACGAAACCGCAGAGGATCGTCTGCGCGGCTTGGCCGCCGCCGCGCTCGCTGACAGCGCACGGCTCGGGCGGGGCATGCAGGTGGACGTGAGCCGTGCGCGCTCGCTGTACGAGCAGGCCATTGAACTGGGGCACAAAACCTCAGCGCACAATCTCGGACTTTTCTGGGAGGGCGTGTGGGGTGCAGAGGACAGGAGCGTTGTCCCGGACCGCACAAAGGCCATGCAGAGCTATCGACGCGGTGGAGATGACAAACGTTGCCAACGCCGTCTGGAAGCGTTGCGTTGAGGCCCTACCGCCAGCGAGTCGGGCGGGTGGAAGATCCTGAGCGGCACCCGACGGATTTCTCTCATCAATGGATAAAGGCAAGGTGACGGAGAAGAGACTCTCCGTCCTCCGTGATGCGAGGGCGTACTGCTCCGCCCGCAAGTCGCTCCGCGACAAGTTGCTGTTCAAGCAACGTACCAAGTTCTTCCCGATCGGCGATGTGATCGGCGGAGTCCCTGACCAGCATCACATCAATGTTGCAAATTCGTGGGCGCTCAACACGTGATGCTCCGGATGCAAAGAGAGATACGCAGGTCGTCAGGTTTCCAGTGACTGGCGTTCGATGACGACCCACAACGGTGGATTTAATACCGAGGGCGAAAAGCTTAACGTCGAAATGTGACAGCATGAGGACGGCCGTTTTGGCGCTGGACGCCCGGCGGAGACGCATAGGTAGCGACCGACACATCAGATGACAGCAGCGCCTCCTCTATAATCAGGATACTCAGAATATCAACATCGCACGGAGCCCTACTTTATGAGTCAAGCCCGCGGGCGATATGCGGGATCCCGGGACACCGGCCAACGCCGACCTCGCCACGAAAAAAATCTCCGCCCAACCGGCAGGGACGACCGTATGTGAAGGCGCCTCCCCGCGACTCCGCCCAGACTGCCTCCATCTTCAAAACACGATCTTTTCAGTTTCTGGTCGATGCGGTAGGCGCGGAGAATATCGCGATAGCACTTGAATCGAACATGACGCGCGTGGGCGAACTGATGAAGGGCGAGAGGTTCACGCCCGAGACTGCCTTTCACATGGAAACCACGCTTGGGTTACCGCATGGCTTTTTTGACCAGCCCAATCCTGCGCTCGCGGCCGAGATCATTGCACGCCTGAAGTCACCGCTCGACTTCATTCAAACCGATGACGGACCCGACGTCGAGTCGGAAGCACTTAAGCCGGCTTCTGCCCTGAACGTCGATAAGCAACCATTTCTTAAAGATAGTTTGTCCGAGGAAGTACAAATGCCAAAGAAAGTAGCGGGCGGGTCGCCCAGAGTCGTCAGGAACAGTCGAAGCGAAATGCCCGAACAGCCTAAACCTCGTACGCCACTTAAAGCCGACGGGTGCTGGCTTTTTTACCGAAGTTCTTCCGAGACGCAACTGTAGTTGCTGTCTGCTGGTGTTCCCCGACGCCCTTCTTGCCGTTCTCCACTTTCACTCATCCTGCTGCTGAGACGAAACGCCATCAGCATGTGGCATTGCTGATTGGCCTGTTCTTCTATCGTTTCTGCCGCCGTTGCCTCTTCGACTAATGCCGCGTTGCGCTACTGGCGTCGTCGAGCTGACTCATCGCGCCGTTGATCTGGTCAAGGCCACGCATCTGCTCGTCCGATGCGGCCGAGATATCTGCGTCGAGGTGTACCACCCGGTCAATGCCAGCCGCAAGGTTGAGGCGAGAATGCGAAAGTGCATTTTGCACGCGCCACCGAGGGTCAGGCGCTGAGTTATCAGACGCGTTCTCGACTATCGCCACCTCGACTGGCAGAAAATCGGCTACGAGCGTCGCAGGGCGTTCAGACGTGCAAACTCCGTCGGCCTCACAAAGGAGCGATAAAGCTCGCCAACCGTACCGAACGCGAATGCTGGTTTCAACGTTGCACCAGGGAGCGCACCCGAAAGCCAGTCGTACGCGTTCATGTCGCGCTGCTGGCAATGAATCGCGTCTGTGAGCAGAAGAAGCGCTTTGTGTGCCGAATGTTCGCCCAGGTCGATAAACAATCTTTCGAACGAGTCACCGGGATATCCAGTAACGCGAGATTCAGACGAGCGCTCGGTCAAATCATTCTCCTGTGCAGGGTGGCCAGCGTATCAAGCAACATGATGCTGCAACGAGCTTGTTGCAACTCTGCTAGTGGAGTCGACAACGCTGGCCTTTGAAAAATCCTTCGACAGACTCTCATGCGTGTTTTGCACGCACATGACATCCAACCATTGAAACGTACCGCATTCGCAACATCGCTGACGGATCAGTTTATCTGCTGCACCCGATCCCAATCGGCGATCGGGTGATATGGACCCGAACATTTCAGTGCACGGTGTGGACGCTGCTGATGGCCCCATCAGCGTCTTCGTCGGATGAGGCTTGATCAAGGATCGCGCACCGAAAGTCCAATTTGACGCGAAGGATGGCCGATTCGATACGTGCATCGCCGCGATGGCGGCTCAGGCGAGTATTGATTGCCTCCTCGACGGCGAGAATCGCCTGCTCGACGCTCTCCGGATCCTCGCTATCGAACCCGACCTCAACCTCAATGCTCTCCAGCAGGTCCAACGCTGTTGCAATGTCCTCGGATGCAACGAATAACGTCTCGGCATTTTCTCTCATCTACCCTCCCCGTTGGGTTGACTTGCGTCTTCAGACTGGTGCGAATTGCACGACCATCGTTGCATATCCAGAGCAAACCTGCCGGGCGACGACCGCGAATGTTGGGTTCAAAACAACAGACGGCTTGCTGGTCACAGCAAAGCGAATAGAATTGAAGGTTCCAGCGTGGTCGGTCCTTGGTCATTGCGTTCGAGTCCGGCAATTTTGAAGGTGTCGTGAAACGCTTAGACGCACTCGTGCCATGAGGCTTCATCTCTTTGCGTAGTATTGGCCACGTCACGACGACAAACGGGTCATTCCGGCCACCTCCCTCCGCACGCCGGGCGAAACGGTGCAGCTAGGCAAGAACATCCATCGGTCACGGAAGGGCTCTGATTAGCACATCCAATAGCTGTTGACGACCCGTTGAGCCGGTCGGAAACTCCGGAAGCAGCCGTTCAAAGCCGGCCTGCAATCAAATTGGCAGCATGCCCACCCCGGACCACCCCGGACGCTCAACTTAGAAATCCCAGAAGACCGTCCGAACGGGCGTGACCACCTCTCTCCACCCTCCGCGCCGCATTGATACAGTTGGGCCACGAACCCTCAACCGTGGCGATCGAACTGCACCGTCAACAGATCAACCCGATTACCTCGCTGGCGTCGGAAATGCGGCAAAGAACCGTCGAACCCCAGTCGGCGAAGCGTGGGAGCAAAACGCGCTTTCAACGCAGTTCATTTCATCACGGCCCAACGGCAAGTCCCGTCAAAATGCGGCAGCCAGGTTGCCGCCTGCTTTCGCAACCTAGATTGTCGAGCGATTCACGAGATGATGTCGAATGGATGAAACTGGCCGAACTTGCTCAGACGTCGCGATCGAGAGCGGGCTTACATCGATTTTGTAAGCCGTGAACAACCATATAACGGACGGCCGAATCGAAAATTATTTTCACATACCGGGCCACCGACTTGTAACCGGCACCACCTGGCCGACGAACTAAGTTAACCAGCCAATACCCGATCGCCGATCCTGCTAATGTCGATTCACTTTTCATGCACCATGTGTGGCCGTTGCTGCCATGATCTGCGCCTGCCACTCGCCATTGATGAAGCGCTCGACTGGATCGCGCGCGGTGGTGAGGTACAACTGCTTTGCGATGCGATCGTCTGGCCTCAGGAACCGCTAGAAACCGACGCGCTCGCTCAACACCGAAGGCGCCGCTCATTCGCTGCGCAAAGTGGGAGGTTGCCAGTACGTGTAACCGTGACGCTGGTGGCCGCGTTCGCGGGACCGTGCCCCAACCTTCGCCCGGACATGTCCTGCGGCGCCTACCATCGGCGTCCGCGTGTGTGCCGCATCTATCCCGCTGAGGTCAATCCGTTCTTACCGCTCGATCCGGCTGCGAAGGTTTGTCCTTCCGATGCGTGGTCCCACACCGGTCCGGCACTCATGCGCGCGGGCCGGATCGCAAATGCCGACACGGCAGCGCTCATCGCGCAGTCGCGTGAAGCCGACGAGCGCGACCGCGTCGCCAAGACGTATCTGTGTGCGCTGCTCGGGTACGACACCGCTGCCCTCGCCAACGAAGGTTTCGCGGTCTATGCGCCGGCACGCCTTCGCCTCGAAGCTGCACTGCGGGCGGCGCAACAATCCGGTGCGGCGCTTGACGACCCGCAGCCGCGCTCATCGCACCCTTGGCACTTCATCACGAATCGCTCGACGACACTCGCGACGCTGCAGTCAATCGGAGCAAGCGCTGGGCGTGCTGAGGACCCATCCGGCCCGGCACACACCCCGGCATACCTGGGCTTCTTTGACGGGGACATCAGCGATAGCGATCGACTGAATTCACTGTGCGCGCCGGGTCCGCTTCAACTGTAACCCGCTCGTGCTGGCGAGCGAATTACCATGACTGTCGATATCTGGAGTCAGGACATGCTGCCCCGTTCTCTCACCGTCATCATAGCGAGCGCTGCGGCGTTGCTCACCTCGCATGCGTTTGCTGCCGCGCCGCGCCCAGTTGTCGTTGAACTGTTCACATCGCAGGGCTGTTCGTCGTGCCCGCCGGCGGATCGCTTTCTGTCCGAGTTGAGCGACTCACGCACCGACGTTCTGCCCCTCGCGTTTCATGTCACATACTGGAATCAGCTCGGCTGGAAAGATCCGTTTTCGTTCGAGGGCGCCGATGCGCGTCAGGCCCGGTATGCGCAACGGTTTCGCGACTTCGAGTACACGCCGGAGATGGTGATCGACGGCAAGGCCGAGGTGGTAGGCTCTAATCGTACTGCGGCCAGCGCGGCCATTGACCACGCAAAGTCCGCCGGGGTGACGGCCGCTACGGTTCTCGCTACACGTGTAGACGGCGGTGTTTCGGTATCCATTGGCCCGGGCACCGGACGCGCGCATGTGCTGCTGGTCGGCTACGACGCCCGTCACGTCACCGCGATCGGGCGCGGCGAGAACGCAGGCCATACGCTCACTGAATCGAACGTCGTGCGTAGCATTGTGGCAATCGGCCAGTGGTCCGGCACAGCGCTCATGTTGCGTGCCGACGCCGTCGCCGGCGAACATCAAGTGGTTCTTCTCGAGGACAATGATGGTGCAATTGTCGGCGCCGCACGCGTTGTCGATACAAGTGAAGCGCCTGCTCGATGAGTGATGGGTTGTTGTTCGCCAGTGAGTGCGACTTGCTGATTGGCAGGCCTCATCCTATCGTGCGAAAAGTATTCCTTCGCGGGTGACCGCTTCGTGCCGTACCGCGTTCGCGAATGCGACTTTCAACATCTACAGGTTCATAAATGGCAACTGGCACAGTGAAATGGTTTAACGATGCGAAGGGCTTTGGTTTCATCACGCCGGACGAAGGCGGCGAGGACCTGTTTGCCCACTTCTCCGAAATCAAGACGGAAGGCTTCAAGTCATTGCAGGAAAACCAGAAAGTCAGCTTCGACGTGAAGATGGGGCCGAAGGGTAAACAGGCCGCGAATATCAAGCCAGTCTAACTGGCGCGCACATCGTCCCGACAGGTAACCCGCCTTATGGGGTTAAATTTTTTGGTTCAGCGTGTCAGGAGTCTGTGCATTGGTTGGCATTACGGTGGACTGGTTCGAGCAGGACGGACAAGTCCTGCTCATGACCAGTCACCCCACCGACAATCAGGTCGCGTCAATCAGGCGGCGACGGGCACCGAGGCGCTATCGCTGGCTGGTGCAGCTGCTACCGGGTTCTGCGGCGCCCGCTTTGCTGGTGCCTTCCTTGCCACCGCTTCTTTCGCCGCAGTTTTCCTGACTGCCTTCTTCGCCGGTGCCGGCTTCGTTACTGCCTTGACCTTCTTCGCGGCGACCGTTTTTCCTGTCACCTTTTTCGTCGCGGCTTTCTTTAAGGTTGCCTTCCTGGGCGAAACGGCCTTCGAGCCCGAGGCGCCCTCTGCCGCGGCGACAATCAGAAACTTCGAACGATCTTTGGCGCCAGCCAACCATGCCGGTGCAGGGCCACGGCCACTCCACGTCGCACCACTCTTTGGGTCGCGGTATTTCGGCGCCTGGGGGCCCTTCACATAATTGCCCGCCGCTGCTGGTTTTTTTGCCGCAATAGCCGGTTGTGCAGCGCTGCCGTCGATCAGAAACTTCGTACGGTCACGTGCGCTCGCGATCCACGCCGGGGCGCGGCCGTGCCCCGTCCAGGTGGCACCCGTCTTCGGATGACGGTACTTTGCCAATGCTGCTGGTTTGGTAATCGTCTTGGCGCCTGGCTTGCGGCCACGCTTCTTGCCGCCGGTGTGTGCTTCGATGTCGGCAACGGTCAAACCATGCTTTTCCATGAGGTCACGAATCTTCGCGATGACGCCGGACGACTGCTTCGCGGCAAGCGCTTCGGCCTGGGCCTGCAACCTGGCGATTTTCGCCTGCACGTTTTCGAGCGTAGCCATTCTTTCCTCTTTCTGTATGTAGTAGTGGCCGAACTATGCCAGCAAGTAAGACGCACGTCGATAGTGGCACGCTACAATTGAAAGAGGCTCAAGCTCAGCCCGGTGCTTCGTCAGATCTGGTTAATGCAGGATCAAGGGATGAGCGACGACGATCGCTGCGCTACGAAAGCGGCTATAGGCGGACCGCCCCCCGGCGTCACTCAGCTCCGGCGAAACCGCGACCTCAAATGCGCGAGCTGACGAGATAACTGCTGCTTTAATCTTCGGCTGGAAAACGGCGACAACCGCTCCCCGACCAACGCGATTGAGCAGATCAAATCCGCTTCAGACAGGTTGTCCACAGATCATGTGAAAGAAATAGTCGGACGGTACTCACGGATGAAAACGAATGGATGAACGTAAGCGGGACAGCATGATCGCCTATCTCCGCCGCCGCATGGAAGAATATGGCATTGAGCCGGACGACCTGGCGTCGGCAATAGCGGGCGATCAGGTAACGCAGAAACCAGCCCGGTATCAAAATGCGACGGGCGGTACCTGGACAGGTGACGGGGAAATGCCCCAGTGGCTGAAGCAGGCGATTAGCGCAGGACAAAGACTCGAACATTTTGAGGTGGCATCGGCGTCACCCGTGCAGGAAAGCCAGCGAAAGACGATCGACTGGCGCGACGACCCTTTCGCGGGGAGTCCACTTGCGCGGCAGTACACTGACTGACGAGTTCACCTTCTCGTGCTGTGCGAACACCGGTTGCAACAAACGGATTCGATAGCGCGGGGCCCTGTTGCCTTCAGGGCTGTGGAGATAAAAACGATGATGGAAAGGATGTTCGATCCATCGCATCGCGAGCATCCCGGCTCGCCCGGATCTCGAGGTTAGAACCGGCGCGACTCCTGGAAATCCTCACCTCTTATCGACCTGAGCACACGGAAGAGTGTCTCCCCGCGCAGCGGCTCAGAAAAGCGCCGCCCGACATCGCTCCCGCTGATCAGCCTTCCCTCTTCTGACCATCGCCGCGGGCTTCGGCGAATTGCGTCCGACGGCCTTAAAAATTCTGTTCACCTTCCCACACCCGATCCTGATTCAAGCGACTACATTTATATTGCAGGAAGACGATTTTTCGCGTGGAGTGGCCCTGCCTCCGAATTGCGGTTCGCAGTTCCGAAGTGAGAATGACATGAAGAAATTGATCTGCGCACTGCTTCTCGCGGCCACGTCTCTATGCGCGCGTGCTGACGCCCCGTCGCTCTACTCCCCGAGCGCGATCGTGTACGACGTTACGCGTGGCGACGTCTTGCTGGAAAAGAATGCCGACGATCTCCGACCCATCGCGTCGCTGACCAAACTGATGACCGCGATGGTCGTGCTCGACAAGGCACAGGAGATGGGAGATACCCTGACCATTGACGAGGCCGACATCGACCGGATCAAGCACTCGGGTTCCCGGATACCCGTCGGTACGTCGCTCGAACGCGAGGCGATGCTTCGGCTTGCACTGATGTCGTCCGAAAACCGTGCGGCTTCCGCCCTGTCGCGCTCGTTCCCTGGGGGCCAATCGGCGTTCATCGAGCAGATGAATCTGAAGGCGCGCGGGCTAAACATGTCCGACACGCATTTCGAGGATCCGACAGGACTTTCGCCGAACAATGTCTCGACGGCTCGCGATGTTGTCAAACTGGCAATCGAAGCGTCGCACTATCCGATGATCAGTTCATTTACCACGCTGACAGCGTACGAACAGACAATCGGCAGCCGGCCCCGTTTCTATCGCAACACGGATCCCGTTGTCCGCTGGACGGATTGGGACGTTCAGCTCGCCAAAACCGGATACACGCGCGAGGCGGGTCGCTGCATCGTGGTCGACGTCGCGATGCAGAGAGGCCCGGTGATCATTGCGCTGCTTGGCGCACGTTCATCCGGTGCCCGCTCCGCTGATCTGGCCACGATCCGCAACTGGGTGAACGGCGATGAAACGCCCGTACCCGTACCTCGGCCGTACTACGCCTCGACGCGTTCGCATCACAGCCACCCGGTCATCGCCAGCCAACCGCATCGCGTAAAGGTGCGATTCGCGTCGACCGGCCCGTCACATCGCCATGCGTCGCGCCGCGTGATCGCCAGTCGAGCCGGTGCGTAAGCGCGCCTGATCCGGCAAGACACGCATCGCCGTCGACACCAGAACGTGTTTCTCCTCGAAAGGGCCGCATTGCGAGACTGGTCGAACCACAGATCGCTCGCCTGGAGCCGCTATTCGTTGGATGCCACAGTCGCGTCTGGCTGCGGCGGGTGTTTGAACGATCTATCATAGTGAACCGTGAGGTCGCCATGACTTGTCGGAACCCGAGCATCGAATGAAGCCATCACGCAATACCGACTCCGTCCCTGGGGAGTGGTACATCGACACAGCGTGCATCAATTGCGGTGCATCGCGTCACGTCGCGCCGGGGCTGATTGCCGAGAGAAACGACAAGAGTGTCTTCGTTCGGCAGCCCATCACGCCGGACGAGCAACTCGCTGCCTGGCGTGCGGTGTTCGTATGTCCTACGGCATCGGTACGCAGCGAAACGAAGCAGCCTCGCCCGAACGCCGCAATCTTTCCGCAGCAGATCACATCGGGTGTATGGCGCTGCGGATTCAACGCACGGTCGTCGTTTGGCGCACATTCGTATTTTGCGGCGCGTCGGGACGGCAATCTGCTGATCGACTCACCGCGCTATGCGACGGAGCTGGTGAAATGGTTTGACGACGCCGGTGGTATTGCGCACATCCTTCTGTCGCATCGTGACGACGTCGCAGACGCGGACAAATACGCGCGCCAGTTCGGTGCTCGCGTCTGGATCCACCGGGAGGACAGGTCGGCCGCCCCCTATGCTACGGATCTGCTCGACGACCGGTCAGCAGCGAGCATCGCGGCCGGTGTGCGCGCAATCCCTCTGCCCGGGCACACTCGGGGTAGCGTCGCATACCTGCTCGAGGATCGCGTGCTCTTCTCTGGTGATTCGCTTGCCTGGAGCCCACGCGAGCGGGACCTCATCGCGTTCAGGGACGCGTGCTGGTATTCATGGACCGAACTCACCGAATCGCTTGGCAAGCTGGCCGCGTATCGTTTCGAATGGCTGCTTCCTGGTCACGGTTGGCTCGCACACTTGCCGGCCGAGGAAATGAGTGCTCGCTTGCTCGCGTTGGTTACACGCATGCGAAGTGATTGAAGTCGCCGGGATGCCTTCTTCCGGCATGACGCGTTTCTAACCCGTCGGCATCTAGCCCTGCAATCCAAAGGAGCGAGGTGAGATTGCATTCGCTCTAGCCGGGCAGGTCTGCCATTCTCCTGGCCTCGCGGCGCAACTTACTGATCGTCAACTGAATTTGCCCGATTCCCGCGTAGGAAGACTCGAGTTCGGCCTCACCTGATGTTAACGTCTCACCTTTGGCAAGGCAGATTCAGGTTGCTCCTCTGCCATTCGCGCCGTAGCGACCGCGAATGGCATCTCTCGTCCGTCGGACGCGAACTTCCGACCTGTTGCTGCCCGTCAGCCCGGCGCCGGCTATGGGCCGCTTTCAAGATGCACCGGTCATAGTCGCGCCTTTGGAGCCGGTGATATGGGCGCCCCGCTCCCGTCTTTCGGCGTCGTGTTTTCAACGGCTCGCCCCTGTCCTCGCGTTGAGCCATTGTTAGTTTTGGCCTGGAGGGACGGGCTGCGAGGCAGACTCGAACGCGTCGATTGCTGGTTGCCGCCGCTGCCCGAATACCTTGGCGGCAATCCTGTCGTTGGATCGGCTCAGCCATCAGACACTGCGTCCGTGCCCCACCTTCTAGTTAAACATTTCCGGCCGCAGGTCGCTTACCTCGATGATCACGTCGGCGGGCAGATTCGCCCGACGAGCAGCGGCGCGGATGGCGTCTGCGTTGGGTGCCTCATACAGGCAATAGGTCTTCTTCTTGTCCGCGCTGAGAAACGAAAAGAGCCACTCGACGCCTTCCTCGTCGTTGATTCTCTTCACAGTTGCAGCACTTTCACCCGTGACCTCGAGTTGTTCCGCAAAATTACGTTCAATCATAAAACGCGGCATGTGATTCTCCTTGAGTAGCGACTGCTCGTTGCGCGTCAAACACTGTACTAACTTTTGGGCAGAGCTTGTGTCTGCGCGCCACCGATGCGCTCCACGAGAGCGAACATCTTGAGTCTTCTGGCTGCAGCGGCCGCCATCGAGAGCAGATCTTGCGCTCGTTCTCTATCTTCTCTGCCATTGCGCGCCGCCAGCATGAGCGCGTATTCGTGCCGGCCATGGGCTAGCCACGGCCACGCCCGTAAGCGCTCATCCATGCGCAGCGCGTAGTCAAAATGCTGTTCGGCGGCAGACCAGTCGCCGAGAGCATGGGCCAGCATGCCAAGAAACCGTGCCGCAGATCCGCAGCAAAGCGTAAAGACTGGAACCGTGACGACCTGATCCTGGAACGGCAGGAGAAGGGCATAAATCCGTTCGGCATGTTCGACGTCCCGCAAGCGGGCAGCAACCTCCGCCAGATAGGTCAACGTGACAAGCCGCCTGCTGTCCACAGGGATGCTGGATTCCGATTCCGCAAGCCGATCGAGATTGTCGCGGGCCTGCGCTTCGAAGCCGAGATCACTACAGATCAACATGAATCCTGGCCGCCACGTAGCGTCCTCAGAATGCTCGTCGACAAACCGCTTGAAGATCGGCGCTACCTCGGCGAGCCGACCCTGTTCGCGGCGTATCGTGAACATTTGCATGCCGTAGACACCCGTTGCGAGATTCGCGTCAGCGTTC